>NZ_JOCB01000071.1 GCF_000718775.1 Streptomyces sp. NRRL S-31 | reverse complement strand
GGCCAGCTCCGCCCCGCCCGAGCCGCCCGCCTCCACCCCGCCGCCGCCCGACCCGGAGCCGCCGTCGGCCGAGCCGTCCTCGTCGGCGCACGAGGAGACGGGCCCGCAGCTCGTCCAGCGCGAGCCGGCACCGGCGGCGGGCGCGCCGGTGTGACACCGGTCGTGGGCGCGGACGTCCCCGGGCACCGGCACGCACCCGGCGCGACGGACGTGGCCGACCGCGTGCGGGAGGGGTCGGCCGCCGCTGCCGGGACCGCGCTGACGTGCGGTTCCAGGGCTCGGTTTGCCTTTGGGGGCGGTAAGTGCGTATGGTGGCAGATCGTTTGAATCCCATTTGCCCGGCGCCATCATTCAGCGCGCCGTGTGGCGCGTACTCTCCTTTGCCGTGGCGGACCGCATCGAGGCGGTCGTGAGCGAATCACGGAGTTGACGGGCGCGTGCCGAAGAGACTCCGGAAGGTTTCGCATTCGCATGTCCGTGTCCAGTACAGACCAGATCGTCATGTCCGAGAACGAGAACGAGAACGAACTCGTCGACGTGACGAACGAGGTCACCGAGGCCCCCGAGGCCGCTGACACCCCCCAGTCCCCCCAGATCACCTTCGCCGACCTCGGCCTCCCCGAGGGCATCGTGCGCAAGCTCGCGCAGAACGGCGTGACGTCCCCCTTCCCGATCCAGGCCGCGACCATCCCGGACGCCCTGGAGGGCAAGGACATCCTCGGCCGTGGCCGCACCGGCTCCGGCAAGACCCTCTCCTTCGGTCTGCCGACCCTGGCCCAGCTGGCCGGCGGCCACACCGAGAAGAAGCGGCCCCGCGCCGTCATCCTCACCCCGACCCGTGAGCTGGCCATGCAGGTGGCCGACGCCCTCCAGCCGTACGGCGACGTCCTCGGCCTGAAGATGAAGGTCGTCTGCGGCGGTACGTCGATGGGCAACCAGATCTACGCCCTGGAGCGCGGCGTCGACATCCTCGTCGCCACCCCGGGCCGGCTGCGCGACATCATCAACCGCGGCGCCTGCTCCCTCGAGGACGTGCGGATCGCCGTGCTGGACGAGGCCGACCAGATGTCCGACCTGGGCTTCCTGCCCGAGGTCACCGAGCTGCTCGACCAGGTTCCGGCGGACGGCCAGCGGATGCTCTTCTCCGCCACAATGGAGAACGAGATCCAGACCCTGGTCGACCGCTACCTGAACAGCCCCGTCTCCCACGAGGTGGACGCGGCCCAGGGCGCGGTGACGACCATGTCGCACCACATCCTCATCGTGAAGCCCAAGGACAAGGCGCCGGTCACGGCCGCGATCGCCTCCCGCAAGGGCCGCACGATCATCTTCGTCCGCACCCAGCTGGGCGCCGACCGCGTCGCCGAGCAGCTGCGCGAGTCCGGCGTGAAGGCCGACGCGCTGCACGGCGGCATGACCCAGGGCGCCCGTACCCGCACCCTGGCGGACTTCAAGGACGGCTACGTCAACGTCCTGGTCGCCACCGACGTCGCCGCGCGCGGCATCCACGTCGACGGCATCGACCTGGTGCTGAACGTGGACCCGGCCGGCGACCACAAGGACTACCTGCACCGCGCCGGCCGTACCGCCCGCGCGGGCCGTACCGGCACGGTCGTCTCGCTGTCCCTGCCGCACCAGCGGCGCCAGATCTTCCGCCTGATGGAGGACGCCGGCGTCGACGCGGCCCGCCACATCATCCAGGGCGGCGCCGCCTTCGACCCGGAGGTCGCCGAGATCACCGGCGCCCGCTCCATGACCGAGGTCCAGGCCGAGTCCGCGGGCAACGCCGCGCAGCAGGCCGAGCGCGAGGTCGCCCAGCTCAGCAAGGAGCTGGAGCGCGCCCAGCGCCGCGCCACCGAGCTGCGCGAGGAGGCCGACCGGCTGGTCGCCCGGGTCGCCCGTGAGCGCGGTGACGACCCCGAGGCCGCGGTGGCCGAGGCCCAGGCGACGGCGGCGGAGGAGCTCGCCGTGGCCGAGGAGACGGTGGTGCGCGAGGTCCAGCGCGAGGAGCGTCCGGCGGCCGCGCCGTACGAGCGCCGGGAGCGGCGCGGCTTCGACCGGGACCGGGAGCGCGGCGCCGAGCGCCGCGACGACCGTGGCGAGCGCCGTCCGTTCGACCGTGACCGCGACCGCGGCTTCGACCGTCGTGACGACCGGGGTGGCCGTTCCTTCGAGCGCCGTGACGACCGTGGTGACCGCCGTCCGTTCGACCGCGACCGCGACCGCGGCTTCGAGCGCCGTGACGACCGCCGTGACGACCGGGGTGGCCGTGGCTTCGAGCGCCGTGACGACCGCCGCGACGACCGCGGTGAGCGCCGTGACGACCGGGGCGGCCGTTCCTTCGAGCGCCGCGACGACCGTGGCGAGCGCCGTCCGTTCGACCGTGACCGCGGTGGCCGTGGCTTCGAGCGCCGCGACGACCGGGGCGGCTTCCGCAAGGACGACCGGGGCGGCTTCCGCCGGGACGAGCGCGGCGGGCACCGGGGCAGCGACCGTCCGTTCAACCGTGACCGCCGTGACGACCGCCCGGGCTTCCGCACCAGCGGTCACGAGCGCCCCTACGGCCGCCGTGACGACCACCGTGGCACCGGTTCCTTCGGCCGCCGCGAGGACAAGCCGCGCTGGAAGCGCAACGGCTGACACGCAGTGAGGCGCTGACAGGCGCCGGAGAGGGCCCGTACGACACCGTTCGTACGGGCCCTTTCGCCTTCCTTTGGGTGACGCTTATCACATCGCCGGGCAGGGAATTGCTGGGGGCATGACAGATGACGCGCGAGCGAGCGGACAGCGGGAAGCGCCCGGCCCGTCGGACGAGGAACGGCTGGCCCAGCTCGGCTACACCCAGGTCCTCGCCCGCCGTATGTCGGCGTTCTCGAACTACGCCGTCTCCTTCACGATCATCTCGGTCCTCTCCGGCTGCCTGACGCTCTACCTCTTCGGCATGACCACGGGCGGCCCGGCGGTGATCGTCTGGGGCTGGGTGGCGGTCGGTCTGATGACCCTGTTCGTGGGTCTTTCGATGGCCGAGATCTGCTCGGCCTACCCCACCTCGGCGGGCCTGTACTTCTGGGCCCACAGCCTGGCGCCCCCGCGCTCGGCGGCGGCCTGGGCGTGGTTCACGGGCTGGTTCAACGTGCTGGGCCAGGTGGCGGTGACCGCCGGCATCGACTTCGGCGCGGCCTCCTTCCTCGGCGCCTACCTGAACCTCCGGTTCGGCTTCGAGGTGACCCCGGGCCGCACGGTCGCGCTGTTCGCGGCGATCCTCGTCCTGCACGGCCTGCTGAACACCTTCGGCGTCCGGATCGTCGCCTTCCTGAACAGCGTGAGCGTGTGGTGGCACGTCCTCGGGGTCGCGGGGATCGTCGCAGCGCTGGCGCTGGTCCCCGACCACCACCAGTCGGCGTCCTTCGTCTTCACGCACTTCGTCAACGAGACGGGCTGGGGCAGCGGCCCGTACGTGGTCCTCCTCGGCCTCCTGACGGCCCAGTACACCTTCACCGGCTACGACGCCTCCGCCCACATGACCGAGGAGACCTGGGACGCGGCCACCGCCGGGCCGAAGGGCATCGTCCGCTCGATCTGGACCTCCTGGATCGCCGGCTTCGTACTGCTGCTCGGCTTCACCTTCGCCATCCAGTCCTACGACGCGGAGCTGGCCTCCCCGACCGGCGTCCCGCCCGCCCAGATCCTGCTGGACGCCCTCGGCGCCACGGCGGGCCAACTCCTGCTGCTGGTCGTCATCGGCGCCCAGCTCTTCTGCGGCATGGCCTCCGTCACCGCCAACAGCCGTATGATCTACGCCTTTTCCCGGGACGGCGCGCTGCCCCTCTCCCGTCTCTGGCACACGGTCAGCCCGCGCACCCGCACCCCGGTGGCGGCGGTCTGGCTGGCCGCGCTCGGCGCGCTGGCCCTCGGCCTGCCCTACCTGATCAACACGACTGCCTACGCGGCGGTGACCTCGATCGCGGTCATCGGCCTCTACATCGCGTACGTCATCCCGACCTTCCTGCGGGTCCGCAGGGGGTCCGCGTTCGAGCGCGGCCCCTGGCACCTGGGCCGCTGGTCGGGTGCGATCGGCGTGCTCTCGGTCGGCTGGGTCACCGTGATCACGGTTCTCTTCATGCTCCCGCAGGTCTCCCCGGTCACCTGGAAGACCTTCAACTACGCCCCGGTGGCCGTGCTGGTCGTGCTCGGTTCCGCCACGACCTGGTGGCTGGTCTCGGCCCGCCACTGGTTCCTGACCCGCACCCCCGCCCCCGCGCCCGTCCCGGCCGAAAAGTAACCCTCGCCCCCGTCCGGCCCCCTCCGACGCGGCCGTGTCGCCGATACCCGATCGGCTCCACGGCCACGTCCGGCTATGCTCGGACTGGCAACATCGCCTGGGCCCTTAGCTCAATTGGCAGAGCAGTGGACTTTTAATCCATTGGTTGTGGGTTCGAGTCCCACAGGGCCTACCGGTGCGGGGGAGGACTTCACCCCTCTGACCTGCTGCGCAGCGTCCGGGTCGGCTTCGGCTGGCTCGGGCGCTGGTTCGTTTCCGGGCTCTTGCGTGAGCGATGCGTGAGCGGGCGTCCGCATGTCCTGCGGATCGGGTGCATCCAGGACTGGCCGAGTTCGCAAGCGTGTACGGTTCCCTGGGGTATCGACGGCGGTCAGCGGGGGAAACGTTGGATCTTCGGCATCAGACGGCGAACTTCGTCAACGCGTCCTGGTCGATGGTGGGGCTGCGCGACCTGATCTACGAGATGCTGAGTCTCCTCTTCACGGAACTCAGCGAGCACGGTGGCATGGCCGGCGACAACGATGCGGGCCGGGCCTTCGCCAAGGTGTATAAGGAAGCTGTCGCGACGGTGTTCGACAAGTCCGGCTTCGCTCATCAAGTGATGGCCAACGGCGCCGGTGCTCTGCTCAAGTCGTCGGAGGAGCTCCTCAAGCAGGAGAGCGAGATCGCGGCGGAACTCCTGGGGAAGAGCCCGCTGGACATGGGGATCGGCGCACAGCCGTCCGGCCCTGACTGCAACCCGCGGGCCAGCCACAACGCGCAGGACCTGCCTGAGGTCGTCGGCGAGACCAGTGGCGTCGATCAGTACCTCTTCAATGAACGCTTCCTGGGGCAGCCCCACAAGCTTCGTGCTGTGGCCAAGACGTGGCGCCAGGCGTCCAAGATTCTGGAAGACGCCTACTGGGACTCGGAGGCCGCGTGGAGGACCGCGACGCTGGATCAGGCCGGTGAGACAGCGAGCGCGGTCGAGGGCTTCTTCAAGAAGTTCGTCGGCAAGAATCCGCCACCCAGTGAGGTCGGCGAGCACGAGACCCTCATGGCGAATCTTCCCGTCGCCTGCAAGATGCTCGCCAATGCCTGCGACGCCTACGCCGATCACATAGAGACAGCCAAGCGGCGGCTGCCCTACGAGGAGACCTCACCCCTCGACAATCTCTGGCCGTGGGAGCAGCCGAGTCTCGGAGGAGACGGCCACGACGGCGGGCTGCACGAGCTCGTCGCGGGGGACATGCGGATCGCTGCCCTCGGCAAGATCCCGCCGGCCCTGGACAGCTCCAAGGCACGGGTGCCGATGCCGCAGCCGGACAGCGGTGGATTCGCGCCTGGCGTGCCGCCGCTCCTCGGTCCGCTGATCCGCATACCGACCCTGGTGCCGGCCGCCTACCGCCCGGCAAACGGCCCACGAGTCCAGCCGATCTCACCGGAGATTCCGCTGGACCCACGTTTCCCGCTACTCAAGCCTGGCGAACAGAAGAACTTCCAGACCTGGCTGAACTCCCTGCGTACGGGGGACTTCTCAGGCGGCAGGCCGGCCGAGGTCGCCTACCAGATGCGGGTGGCCGGCTATCCCGAATACGAAGTGCCCATCCCAACCGGGCACAGCGTGAACAACACGCTCATGGTGGACGGGTTCCGTGATGCCGACGGGATGGCCATCGAGGCCAAGTACGTCAACAAGCCGAACCAGCGGTGCTACCGCTCGCTCGACGAACTCCGCGTGAACCACGAGAGCGGAAAGAAGGACTTCCTCTATCGGTCGGATCGTGACGAACTGAAGAAGTACGCCGCCGCGCTCCGCGACCCGCGTAACAAGGAGATGCGCGGAGTGGAGACGGTCACCAACAACCAGGAAGCCGTCCAGTACTGGCGCATCATGATGGCTGCCTACGGCGTCAAGGGCCATGCACGCTACGTCCCCTGACTCCGCCCCCTCGCACAGGAAGCAGACCCCCATGGAACCGGAGCAGATCGCGGAACTGCGCACCATGTACATCTTCACCCCGCCGAACGGGCAGAGCTGGGGACTGACCTACGAGGGCCTGGAATCCCTGCTCCGGGAACGCAACCCTGACGGGTTCATCCGTGTCGACGATGGAACTGACGGTCCCATCAGCGGGTCGTCGATGCATTTCGGGATCGCCCTGGACGACGAGCAGCTGGACGGCATGGCGCTGCTGTCTCCCGAAGGCGTCTCCGTCAAGGACTGCACCGCACAGTCGGCGGCGAGGTTCGTCCTCTGGCTGAGGAACATCGTGGTGCCGGCTGGTATGGCCGTCATGTTCAACACGGAGTGGGGTCTGGAGGCCGACCTCCCGGACGCACCCGTCCCGGATGCCACGCGCCCGCGCATCGCCGCCGCCTTCATGGAGCACCTTGTGCAAACGGGCGACCTCGACTGAACCTGAGGGTGCGGAGATCGCCGTCCTCTGACCGACCCGATCGGCCGTTGCTCGGTCACGCCTTCTGCGGTTGCCTTGCCGTAGAGCGAGGAACCAGTTTGGCTGCCTTCTCGGCGATCTCGCGGTCCAACTCCGGGAGCAGGCTCGTGTACGTGTCCGAGGTCAGCGTGATGGTCGAGTGCCGCAGGGTCTCCTTCACGGCGTGGATGTCCCCGCCGCCTCCGTGCGTGAGCGTCGCGGCGACGTGACGTAGGTCCCGCAGCGTGATGGGAGGCAGGCCAGTCGTGGCGAGGATGCGGCGGAAGGTCTCCGAGGCCGTCTCCGGGTGCAGCCAGGCGCCATCCTCCTTCGTGAAGACCTTGCCGGTGTCCTGCCATGCATCGCCCCAGTCAGCACGCTCCTTGTCCTGGCGGGCCTTGTGCTCGCGCAGCACGGCGATGTTCACGCTGTCGAGCGCGATCGTGTTCGCGCTGCCGTCCGTCTTCGGCTCGGACTCGTAAGGGTCCCAACCGTCCACCACGATCTCCTTGGCAGGAGTGATGAGGCCGGCGTCGAGATCGATCTCATGCCAGTCCTGGCCGACCGCCTCACCGCGACGGGGACCGCGAGTGCCCATCAGGTGGAACATCGCGTACAGCCGGTCGCCCTCGGCAGCGTCGAGGAAGGCGCCGAACTGCTGCGGAGTCCAGACCATGACCGGGCCTGGGATCTCTCCCGTTTCGCGCCAGCGCCGGACCCGTTCTGCCGTCCAGAGGAGCGGCTTGGGCCGCCTGCCAGACTCCAACTCGACGTGGGAGGCGGGGTTAAAGGTGATCAGCTGTTGGGCGATCGCCGCGTTCAGGGCCGCGCGTAGGGTGCGGCGGATCGCCTGCTGGGTAGCCGGGCCGGTGATCTTCCGGAACGGTTTCATCTCCTCCAGCTTGGCCCGCTCGGTCGCGAGCCGCTGCCGCTCGGTGGCGATGGGGCGGCCGGGTTTGCTCGGCTTGCAGCGCGCGATCTGCTCGCGGCGGGCCTCGTTCTCGGCCGCGATCACCTCGTTCTCATCGGCGATCGCGTCGAACATCTCCACCAGGTGACCGACGTTCAGCCGGTCGAGGCGTACGCGGCCGATGCGCGGCTTCAAGTGGACGCGGATGTGGGAGGCGTAGCCGTTGAGCGTGGTCTTACGGCGCTTCTTCGCGGCGAACCACTGGTCGAGCCACTCGCCGACGGTGAGGCTGCCACGGAGGGCCAGGCCCGCCCGCAGACGGCGTCGGGTCTCCTCGAGGGCCGGCAGCGGGGCTTTCTCGGTTCCGACCTCCTCCAGCATGTCCACGAGGCGCTGGAGGCTGTCGGGGTCGTCCTTGTCCGCCAGGGCGAGCAGCGAACGGACGTGATCGAGGTCCGCCTGGGCGTCCTTCAGTGACTCGTAGCCGGCGCGGCTGAAGGAGCGGCGGGTGCCGTCCTCATGGGGCGGGAGCTCCTGGCGTATGGAGTACGAACCGTGCTTGCGACTGGAGAGTTTGGGGCAGGACTTGCCGAGCGGCTTGCCGGTCTCAGCGTCACGGCAGTAGCAGCGGCGGTGGGTGGAACCCTTCAAAAACCGTTCTCCTCGTTGGCGTTGGCGTCACTTCGGGGCGGGTCGATATCGGCGAGTTCGGGCGGCAGCGAGGGGGGAGTGCCACCGTCGGCGCGAATGAAGGCACGCGCGCTGCGCAGCCGGTACTTGGCGTCCAGGGCTCTTTCGGCGTAGGCGGCCTGGGCGAGTGTGGCCTCCTCGCGTTCGGCCTGGTTGGGTGCGGTCTCGGCTTTCCAGCGCTCGTGCTTCTCGCCCTTCAAGGCGGCCAGGGCGGAGCGCTGGTGGCTGGCATGGGCGCGGAAGGCGCGGAGCATGTCGTCCTCCATGCCGAAGCCCTCGCTGTCGCCGGTGAACCAGTGCAAGGCGTCCCATGTCGCCTCGTCGTCCCGGAGTGGTAGCCGCTGAACCCTCTCGACATAGCCGACTGGATAGAGCAGGCAGACCGGGTAGGTCTGCAGGGCCTCGGCCAGCACCATGACCTCGACCAGGGGCAGCGTTGAGCGGCGGCCGGACTCCATGTTGGCGATCACATTGCGCGGGATCAGATAGCCGATCTCCTCGCATTTGTCGGCCAAGTCCTGGGCGCTCATGCGCAGTTCCTTTCTCCGCCTGCGGACCTCGGCGGCCACGGTGGCCGTCACCTGATCCGCCCACTCCGGGACGTCGTCCTCGTCCCTACCAGCATCGAAACCGTGTTGTGTCATGGAGACACATTAGCTCGCCGATGATGGTTATTCATGGCCTGGAGCCGGACGTGACGCTGCGTTCGCCGATGGCTCACTCAAGAACGGAGCGCCGTATGCGAAATGACGAGACCGACCGGGAGTCGAAGGGCATGACGCGGGAGGAGCTGCTGACCCTACCCGTGGCCGTTGACCTGGACACCGGCAATCGGGCGCTGGGCCTGGGGCGGAGTAAGGGCTATGCGCTGGCCAAGCGCGGCGAGTACCCGTGCAAGGTCCTGCGGCTGGGCAACGCGTACCGGGTCGTGACGGCCGACCTGCTGGATCTGCTCGGCCTGGCAGCGTGAATGGGCGGCAACTTAGCAGACGCTTCTGCGCTGAGCTGACACAGAAACGCTGGACTGTGACCGAGCGTGGACGTACTGTCCGTGGTCCCTCGCCCCGGCCGCGGACGCGAGAGCCCCCGGCGCGCCAACGCCGGAGGCTCAGCACACTCCACTGCCCGCATTCCAACGAACCACCTGCGTGACCTGGGCCTGCATGCCCGAAGTCACCGGATAGGAGCTGCCCTGTGCAACCTACGACACCCGAGCCGGATTCCGCACCGGCCGAAGTCGTATGGCCGACGGCCGCGGTGCCTGGTCGCCCCGGTTGCTACCCGCCCGAAGTCGCTCCGGCGACTGACGACAGGGCATCTGCCCCGTTGCCGGATCCCTCCGAGGAGGCAGTGCCGGCTCCAGAGCCGACGTACGGTTCCGCGCTGCTGGACGAACTACGTGCGCAGATAGCCAAGGTCGTGATCCTGCCCTCCGAGCAGGCGCTGGACGCCGTCACGCTCTGGGTGGCGGCCACCCACCTGCAGCCCGCCTGGCAGCACGCCCCACGTCTGGCGGTCGTCGGGCCGGCGAAGCGGTGCGGCAAGTCACGGCTCCTGGACGTACTCACCGAGACGGTCCACGAGCCGATGCTCACCATCAACACCACGCCCGCGGCGGTCTTCCGCTCCATCACCGACGAACCACCCACTCTGCTGGTGGACGAGGCGGACACCATCTTCGGCACTCCGAAGATGGCGGAGAAGAACGAGGAGATGCGCGGCCTGCTCAACGCCGGCCACCAGCGCAACCGGTACGTCACCCGCGTCGTCGGCAACGACCACACGCCCCACAAGTTCGCCACCTTCGCCATGGCCGCCCTGGCCGGGATCGGCGACCTGCCCGACACGATCATGGACCGGTCTGTGGTCATCCGCATGCGCCGCCGGGCCGAGGGCGAGAGCGTCAAGCCCTTCCGCTCCCGCCGCGACACCCCAGCCCTCCACGATCTGCGCGACCGGATCGCCGCATGGGCCAGGCCGCTGCTCGATGAGGCCGCCGACCCGGAACCGGCGATGCCGGTCGAGGACCGCGCCGCCGACACCTGGGAGCCCCTGGTGATCGTCGCCGATCTCGCTGCCGGGCCCTGGCCCCGTCGCGCTCGCGAGGCATGTGCGCGGATGGTGGCCGCGGAGGTCGAGGTGGAGGAAGAACAGCCTGGCGGAGCACGGATCCTCGCCGACATCCGCAGGGTCTTCGTCGCCCAACGGGAGGTAGACAGCCTCTCCACGGACGAACTGCTGCACCACCTTCGGCAGAACGCCGAGAGCCCCTGGGCGGAATGGGGACGCAGCGGGCTGACCGCCCGGGACCTCGCAAGGATGCTGAACCAGTTCGGCATCAAGCCTGGCAACGTCCGCCTCGCTGACGGGACCCAGCGCAAGGGCTACATGCGGAACAAGTTCCTCGACGCATGGCGGCGCTACTGCCCCACCGTCCACCCGGTGGACACCGAACCCGCCGCTGCAGTGGGCTGAGTCCCCGCATCCCCCAGTGGCCGTCCCTGCCGTCCCTGCCGTGATTTCCCAGGTCAAACGGCATATGAGTAAGACGGCAAGCAGGGACAAGACGGCAGCGCGATCACGAAGACCGCGCTGCCTCCGCCAGCGAACCGCCCGGATCCGTCTCGTGCCGTCCTGGGCGTCCCCGCCGTATCACTGCAGGTCAAGGCTCCATCGGTCGGGACGGCGCGAGGCGAGAGTCCCGTCCCGACCGACGCGAGGACACGCGCTGGGACGGCAAGCCGAAGCCGCTGCCGTACCCGCGCTGACCTGCGCTTGCAACGGCCAAGACGGCCAAGACGGATCACACCGCCACCCCCAGGAGCATCCCGCTTGACGCACCACTCCACCCCCACCTGCCGGGACCACTGTCGTGATGAAGAGCGGCCGGAGGCGACCAGGCAAGCCATCGAGAAGTACGCGCTCGCCGTGGCCGGACTGGTCATCGTGGTCCTCACCATCGGCGCGTTCTGGCTGTCGTACGCGCATCTCGCCGAGGTCGCCGGACAACACGGGCTGGGTAGGTCGCCGGCCCGCCGCTGGGCCTGGCCCGCGACCCTGGACGCGTTCATCATTGCCGGCGAACTGCTCATGCTCCGTGCGGGCCTGCGCCGCGTCACCGACGGATGGGCCATTGCCCTTACGGCAACCGGATCGATCGGCTCCATCGCACTGAACGTGGCCGGGGTCAGCGGCACCGGCGGTACCGGCCCTGTACCGCTGCTCGACTACGTGGTCGCCGCCGTCCCCCCGAACGCAGCGCTGCTGGCCTTCGGCGTCCTGATGCGGCAGGTCCACCAACTCGTCGCCCGGCCAGTTGCCTACCCGGACACCTCTTCCGCACAGCCTGCCGCCCCGCTGGTTGCTACGTCCGCCCAGCCGCCGGAACCACCGGTCGCGGCTTCGGAGAGCAAGCCGCGCGGGGGCCGTCCGGCTAGCGCCACGGTTGAGGAGATCGCAGAGATCGGCCGGATCGCTGCCGCTGAAAAAGGGCGACTGACGCGGGCCATCGTCCGAAAAGCCGTACAGGACAAGGGGCTGAAGGTCAGCGGCAATCGGCTGACCGAGGTGATGGGCATCCTCCGGCCGGAATTCGAAGGGGAGGCGGACACCGGTCCGGACAACAACTGACCGCCCGACTCGGTGGGCGACCGGAACCCTTCTGGTCACCAGCCCGCCTGTCACCGCTCCACTCACCGCACCTCTGTCCACACCTGTGGGCGACGCAGCAATCGCTCCCACTCCGGCAGACCTTCCACCGCAGTCGGCCTGCCCCACCCGCCCCCTGGAGAACCGCCCGTGACGCACGACCCGCACTACGACGACGACCACACTCCCGACGAGCCCTTGCCTCTGACGAAGTTCCCTACGCTGCTGGGACGTTTGCGGCGTGCGTTCGGACGGGCTGCTCCTGGCGGAGCCAGTAGTACCCCGAGTCCGACTCAAGGCCGGTCTTCGGGGGTCTCCGCCCCAGGGGTGGCGGAGACGGCCCAGCGCCAGGGGGCGCCGGACCAGGTAGCCGGGACCGAGGGCGGCCCCGACTCGGACGAGCTTCACGCCGTCCAGCAGCAGATCCTGCACCCCGCACCTGCCACCGAGCCGACGGCCGACGAGCGAGCGGTGCAGAGCGTCCAGCCAACGATCCGCCGTTTCACCGGCACCAAGCGGACCATACGCGTCGGCCCGCTGCGTTTCACCGGCGACGAGCACGCCGAACTCCAGGAGGCTGCCGCCGAGCACGGATACAAGGGGGAATCCGGATTCGCCGCCGACATCGTCCTCGCCTTCGTATCCGGTCGGTTCACCGCGAACCTGCCGTTGTCCGAGGACCGTCGCCGCACCCACATGTTCCGTGCCCAGGTACTGCGTGAGCTCAACCGCATCGGCGTCAACGTCAACCAGATCGCCCGCGCTCTCAACAGCGACCTCACCCCGCCCGGCATCCGCCACCGACTCGACGAGCTCCTCCGCCTGCTGGAGCTGATCGCCGAGGCCCTGCGCGAACCGGCAGACTCCAGGAAGGACCAGGCCGCGTGATCGCCGCCATCAAACAGGCTGGGTCCAACACCCGCGGTCTGCTCGCTTACCTCTACGGACCGGGTCGCCACGACGAACACCTCGATCCACACATCGTGGCGGGGTTCGCCCTGCTCGGCATGCCGGACCCCGGCCGCGACGAGAACGCCACCCTCACGGAACTCGCCCGTCATCTCGACGAGCCGGTCCGGCTGCGCAACAGCGAGTTCGGCAAGAAGGTCACCGACCACGTCTGGCACTGCCCCGTTCGTGCCGCCCCGGAGGACCGCCGCCTTTCCGACGCCGAGTGGGGCGAGATAGCCCAGCGGATCGTCGAGGCGGCCGGCATCGCCCCCGCCGGTGACGACCTGGCCTGCCGCTGGATCGCCGTACGCCACGCAGACGATCACATCCACATCCTCGCCACCACCGTCCGCGAAGACGGCCGCCGCCCCAAGCTCCACGACAGCGGCATCCGCGTCGGCGACGCCTGCCGCCAGATCGAGAAGGACTACGGGCTGCGCCGACTGAAGAAGGGCGACCGCACAGGCACCCGTCGGCCCACCCAGGCCGAGATGCACAAGGCCGAACGTCTCGGCTGGGAGCAGACCAGCCCCGAGTGGCTCCAGGACCGCATCCGCGCCGCCATCCCCCACGTGACCAACGCTGAGGAGTTCATCGCCTACCTCGAAGCCGACGGAATCGAGGTCAAGGCCCGGCGCGGCCCATCAGGTGACCTACTCGGGTACGCAGTCGGCCGCCCCGGCGACCACAACAAGGACGGCGAGCAGGTCTTCCACTCCGGCGGCAAGATCGCTCCTGACCTCTCTCTACCCAAGATCAAGGATCGCCTCGAATCCAGCCTGCCCGAAGAGCATCCCACCGCCCGCCGCAACCGCCCGAGCACTCCCTGGCATCAGGCCACCGACGCCCTCGACACCTTCCACACCGACCTCGCCGACGACACCCACGCCCAAGCCCACATCACCGCCCTCGGTGAACTGCTCGAAGCGACCGCCCAGAAGGCCCCCGCCGATCTGCGCACCGAACTCGAAGCGGCTTCCAAGGTGTTCAGCCGAGCCCAGCGCTCCCAAATCCGGGCGGAAGACCGAGCCGCCTATACGTTGCGTCGTGCGGCACGCGACATCGTCCACACCGCTACAGACCCCGACGGAAGCGCGCTCGCCGCGCTGGTCGCAGCCCTCGTCTGGGCCGCTGTCGTCGCTGGACGCTGGCACGAAGCGAAGAACCATGCCCATCAGGCCGATGCTGCCCGCCAAGCCGTCCAGCACCTACAGACGGCCGCTGAGCGTGCACTCGCCCCGACGCTCGATGCACTCGCAGCCAGGCCACCCGCGGAGGAAGCCCGTCGCGTTCTGGCCGGTGATGTGCGAGCAGCCGTCCCTGATCACGCCGAGCGGATCACCGCCGATCCGGCGTGGCCCGCACTCGCCACCGTCCTCGCCGACGCTGAGGCCCGCGGTCATCAGCCCCACCGCCTCCTCAGGGAAGCCGCTGCTCAGCGGGAGCTGACCACCGCCCGTCAACCCGCCCGCGTCCTGATCACCCGGATCCAGCACACCGGTCGAAACCCAGCGCCAAACCGCCGTGCCGAAGCTGCTCGTCGACGCTCGACCCTTGCGGGTTCGGTCACCACTCAGCAGAGTCGTGATCACCGGACTGCGGTTGCGGCGACGATGACTGCCGAACATCAGCACCGACGGAGTCGGTAGGCGCCAGAGGCAGCTGGTGCTGCCTATCAGGCTGATGCCTTCGCCATTCGAGGTGGTGAGGGCATCAGCGCTTCCCACGGTTTGTCGGCGCTAGGCGGCTTCGGCTTCGCATGGAACGTCCGGGGCGTCAGCCCGCGCGACGGGCAACAACGCGGCCCAAGCCAGGACCTCGACCAGGTGCTCGGCCAGCAGTCCGACGTGGGGATCAGGCTGGACCAGGGCCGTCGCCAGGCCACGGGCGGTGCGCTCCGTCGCCCAGTCGTGGTCGAGGTTGGTGAAGTCGTCGTCGATCCAGATGGCGGGTGCGTCGCCGAGCCAGGTGTCGACGTAGTCGCGTTTCCACAGGTAGCCGTTGGGGTGGCTGGTCGTGATCTGCGGACGTGGGAGGTCGACGCACGGCAGGGGCGGGAGGCCGATGAGCGGTCCGATGAGCGTGGTGGCGTCCTTGCGCCAGCTGGTGCACCAGACGGGGGTTACCAAGCCGGTCCGGACCACGTGCATGAGCAAGGGGCCGTGCGCGGGGTTGAGCCAGACGGCGACCGGGTCGTCGGCAGTCCGGCCGGTGGGTACGACGTCGTGGCGGTTGTGGGTCGGCGGGCCGGCCCCTTCTGTGTCCGGGAAGGGTATGAGGACGCCGTCGACGTCGAGGAGCAGGTAGGGCGGGCGCATCGGTTCCTCCCAGTGAGCGGGGTGGTCAGAGTTTGCGCGCGGTGATCAGCAGGGTGGTGGGCCAGCGGCTGTGCCGGGCGTCGTGGAACTCCTGGGCCGAGACGAGCCAGAGGCCGACGCGGGCGAGGTGTCTCTCCCAGCGCTCGGCGTCGAACTCCCAGCGGGCAATGGGAAGCCGGGTGCGGTCGGGGAGGGTGACGTAGTCGCGGCGAGGCCGGTCGTCGGGGGCGGGGCGCAGGCCACCGCGCTGGGGGTGCGGGACGGAGAAGGCGAGAGTGCACCCGGGCTTGAGGTGCTGGGCGATGGCCGGGAGCAGAAGCTCGGGGGCTACGAGCCCGACGGCTCCGAAGACGGAGTAGATCGCGTCGAACTGCTCGGTGGAGGCTTGCAGGTAGTGCAGGGCGTGGCCCGCGACGAACGCCAGGTTGTTCAGCCGGCCGTAGTGCGATCGGGACCGGCGGACCTGCAGGCCCACGAGGTCGACGCCGGTCACCTGGGCGCCGTAGCGAGTGGCGAGATGAGCGGCGTTGTGACCCGGGCCGCAGCCGAGCTCCAGCAGCCGCTTGCGGCGCAGATCCGGGCCGAGGATCTCGGCGCCGGGCCCGCTGCCGGGCCGCGTGGTCCATTCCATGCGAGCGGGTACGGACAGCGGTTCGGCAGGGCTGGCCGTAGTGCGCTGGAGGGCGTGCACGTACCACGGGGAAGCCTGGGCGAGCACGTCAGACCTCCAAGAGGTGGAGGACGTCGGTGAGGTGGCGGCGTACGGCCTTGATGTACGCGGGGTCGGTGGCCGGTTCGTTGATCCAGCGGATGGCCTGCTCCATGAACCACTCGACGGCCCACATGCGGTGCCAGCCCAGCGCCCACTTCTCGGCGGGCAGCCCACCCCGCTGGGCGAGGGCGTCAGGGGTGCCGCCCTCGGTGACGTAGGTGTCCAGGAAGACCCGCAGGCGCACGGGGTCGGGGTCGTCGAGGGTGCCGTGCCAGCTGGCGAGGTCGAGCAGGCCGGGACCGGTGAAGGCACGGGCGAAGTCCAGCAGCCGCCAGCCCCGCCGGCCGATGTGGAGGCTGGTCGGATGGAACTCGGAGTGCACCCAGCCGAACGGGCCGATCGTGGCACCGGCCGAGCGTGCCTCAGCAGCTTGAGCGATGCGGTCGAGCGCGTCCTCGATTTCGGGGGTGTCCTGCCACCGATCGGCCTTCCGGAGTAGGCCGAGGTGATCCAGGGCTCGTGTCGGGAGGCTACGCAGCCGTTCCTGATCGAGGACCGGCAGCGCGGCTGCCGTGTGGGTGCTGTGCAGGACCACGGCTGCGGCTGCGCCGTCGAGGTCGTCCGCCTCACGGATGGCGGGGCCGAGGTCTTCCAGCAGCATCCCGAGCCAGCCGTCCCGGACCGCGGAGGCGTGAACGGCAGGCACGGGAACGCCGAGCGAGTCGGCCAGGCGGAGGGCGTGGTCCTCGTTCTCGAAGGGCCTCTTGGCGTACTTGAAAATGGCCGTGGTGCCGTCGGTGAAGGCCAGGCGCTCGACGCCGGACATGGACCAGACACGCACCTCTTCACGCGATGGCGAGGTCCGGCCGGCGATGGTCAGCAGGTTGTCCAGGAGTGCGGCGTTGAGGGTCGCGTCCATGAGGGAAGCTCCAGTGCGGTTGGAGGCGTCCGGGGCAGGCGAGAAGTGCCGGCCCGCCCCGGAGCCTGGCGTGCGGTGGTTACGCGGCAGGGCTCACGCGCTGGGCGTAGACCCGCTCGATCCAGCCGGCCTTGAAGGCCGCGAGGTCGTCGCGGAAGGCGCTCATCGACGCACCGTAGGGCGCGACGACACCCCCGGTCTGGTCCGGTACGGACTGGCAGCCGTGCACGAGCCGGCCGCCGAGGGCGGCGTGAGCCTTGATGGACTCGATGCGGCGGTGCTCGTTGAACCAGCCGCCGTGGTAGACCTCGTCGAGCATCCCGCCCATCTCGTCGTCCAGGTCGAAGACGACGGAGGTGGCGGCAGGGAAGAACCAGCACGGGCCGACGTTGGAGATGTGCCCGTCCAGCTCCACCTTGTTGAGGGCCATCAGCGTCGCGGCCTCACGCAGCATCCGCAGGTGGTCGGCGGTGATCTGCGGCAGACCGAGGCCGTCCAGGTGTTCGTCGCGGAAGAGGTAGGCGTACACCTCGTAGGCGGTGGCGAGCACACGTGTGGCGTCCGAGGTCGACCCGGCGTGGGCCTTGATGAAGTCCAGCGCGAGCTGCTCGACCGCGCTCTCGGTGGTTTCCTGCACGTCCAGGAGCTGGGCCTTGACCAGCTCCCAGTCGGCGACGAGCCAGGTGTTGGACTCGAAGCGGAAGAAGTACTCGGCGGGGTCGATGGTGATGCGCCGGCCGTCGACCTGGACGCCGGGCAGTCGGCTCCAGCGCTCGTCGAACGCCTCGGGCAATTCGACCGTGATGGCCGTGGTGTCGATGGTGGTCACCGTGTCTCCGTCTCTGATCGGCCGGGTTCGGGCACGGTGATGCCCGAACCCGGAGCGGTTGTACGGAACTTCGGGGAGCCGCCCGACCGAAGGGGGGAACCTGGTCACTGTGTCGGACCGAGCCGGGCGGCTGATGTTTAGTGAACCCTCCGTCACGCACAGTGGGTACGGTGGGAGCCAGTTGAAGCGGTATACGCGGTTTACAGCTCCGGAGCGGAGGCGATCGTGGCAGCCCAGAGAAGACCCAACGCCCGCCTGCGTGAGGTCATCGAAGCGATCGGCTGCACCTACGACGCACTGGCGAGGGATATCCGGCGTATCGCAGCGGAGAACGGCGAGATCCTTCAGACCAACAAGTCAGCCGTCTCACACTGGGTGAACGGCACGCGCCAGCCGACCGGTCGCACTGACCAGTACCTCGCCGAGGCGCTCTCCCGCAGGGCAGGCCGCACCATCACCTTGGCCGAGATCGGCCTTCGCGCATCCGAAAACACCGTGTCCGAGGAGCCCGACCCTGTTCTGGCGGTGACCGACCTGGGCCGTGCCGACGTTGAACGCCAACGCTTCCTCGCCGTCGCTGCCTTCACCACCGCCGGCGTTTCCATGCCCCTTCTGTACGACCACGAAGCCACCGCCCGCATGCTCAGAGCTCGCACCGGTGGCTCCCTGGTCGGGATCGAGGACGTGGATGTCGTACGGCAGATCACCGCAGCGTTCAGCAGCGCCGACGAGCGCCTCGGTGGCGGCCACGGCCTGACCACGGTCGCCGCCTACCTCGCAGACACGGCCGCCCCCATGCTCCGCGGGCGCTTCCCGAACGAAGCCCTACGGCAGGCTGCCTTCGGATCCGTCGCTGAACTCGCCTACCTCGCTGGGTGGAAGCACCACGATCTCGGCCAGGAAGGCGCTGCCCAGCGCTACTACCAGGTCGGCTATCAGCTCGCCTGCGAAGCCGACCCGCGAGGTCACGCCGCCTGGATGATGCGCGCCCTCGCCCATCAGGCGCTGAGCCTCAAGCAGCCCCACCACTGCGTCGACCTCGTCGAAGGAGCCCTCACCCGCGGCCTCGGTCACGTCGACGGCCAGACCGAAGCGCTCCTCCACATCACCCACGCCCGCGCCTACGCCGCGGTAGGAGAGAAACCGGCAGCGGCCCGCGCACTGCTCGCCGCCGAAGACGCTCTTCTGCGCGACGACGCGCCCCAGCCCAGTTACTCCCGCGTCAGCGGCCCTGCCGCCGGCACCGTCGCCAGCCACACCGCCCGCACGCTGACCGACCTTGCCGACCACGTGGGCACCGAGCAACAGCACCGCGACGCCCTGGTGCGCTGGGACCCCGAGAAGTACAAGCGCGTCCACGCGCTCACCTACGCCGACCTAGGCGACAGCCTCGCCGCCCAGGCCCGCGCTGACGAGGCTGTCGCCGCCTGGTCTCAGGCCCTGACCCTCATGGAGGGCATGACGTCCGACCGCACCCGTAAAGCGATCACGTCGCTTCGCTCCACCCTCGCGATCTACCAGCGCCGCAAAGTGCCCGGAGCCGCCGAACTCACCCGCCGCGCACGCGAAGCACTGGCCTAAACTGCCCACCAACCGGCCGACGAAGGGACACAACCGTGGCTCAGCCGACAACCGACGATCAGCCCAAGGCCCTCAAGCCCGCTCTCGAATCCATGACTCTTCTGGTCGCCGCCGTCATCGTCCACGACAAGGCCACCAACCGCGTTGTCCTTCTCCAGCGCAGCGAGAACGCCAAGTTCGCCCAGGGCATGTGGGATCTCCCTGTCGGCAAGAGCGAGCCCGGCGAGCCCATCACCGAGACGGCGGTGCGTGAGCTGTACGAGGAGACCGGCCTGACCGTGAAGCCGGAGACCCTGAAGGTCGCCCACATCATCCACGGTGCCTGGGGCGTCGAAGCCCCCAACGGCTTCCTCACCGTTGTCTTCGCCGCACATGAATGGACCGGCGAACCCGAGAACCGCGAACCCCGCAAACACGCCCAGGTCCGCTGGGTGGCCGCCGACGCCATCCCTGAGAGCTTCGTGGACACCACCGCCAGCGCCCTTCACCAGTACCTCTCAGGCGGGTCGGCTGTGTCGTTGGACGGGTGGCGTTGACTAGGGTTTAGCACGGCACGATTCCCGCGCTCGTCACTTTGCGCATTCCCTGTGTGCTTAACAACGCATAGTGCTACAACAGTTCACGGAGCGCGCCCGTTGCTGGCGTGTGCCCGCAAGGCCCATGCCAGAAGTCTCAGGAGGGCCGTCGCCGTACCCCACACCGTTGTTGAGCGGACGGGCAGGGGAAAAGACCGTGCGGGGCATCAGCGCAGAGGGCGTCCAGGTAGGCAAGTGCCGCCAGTCAGGCGGATTGTGACCAGCCTGGCGGCACCAGACCTTCCGATGGTCGGGGCCCACTTCCCAGCGGACGAAGGGATCGCTGGTTGATAGCGGCCCGGCCCGTGATCAGGACGCGCCAAGCGTGCACGCGTCGTGCCGCCGATTCCGGAAGGTTCACTGCCTTGATGGCACCGGCCAACGAAGCCCCTTTCCCTCCACCGCCGACCCAGGAGTGGCAGGAGAAGTTCACTGACGCGGTTCTTGCAACGCCTGGGGTCAATGTGCCTCGGCCAGCAGTGGAAGCTATCGCTCCGTTCGTCAACCGCCCGAAGGACCTCATCACCCGCGCATCACACGACACCCCGGCCCGCCTGCGCCCCGAACGAGTGCGTTCGATCTCTACCAACGCCGGGAACATGGTCGTAATGACCATTCCGTTGGTTGGGTACGCCGGCATGGTCTGGGAACGGAACGAGCGCCAGAGCACTGCCTGGCAGTCCCCTGCCAACCCCATCAGCGGGCCTTCCCGTGCCCTCCCGCCTCTCAGGTCTTGGACCGTTCACTCGGCCCAGGGGGAGGAGATGTCGTTCGCTGCCCTGCGCACTGAGGTCGTCAGTCGAGCTGACCTCATTGCTGTGGTGGAGCGCGCCGCCAATGAACTCGGTACGCGTGACGGGGACCGTCCCTACGATCTGCAAGAGGACCTGGCGCTCAACGGGCAGATCGAGCCGTGTCTCTACGTGGCTCAGCAGGCTGTCATCACCGAGCTGGCGGAGGCGAGCGAGTCCGAGGAGGCTAGGCAGGACTTCTGGGGATGGGCTGCGGTACGTGGCAACAACCGGACTATGGCGAAGCAGAGCCTCTTCGGGCTGACGTCAGCGGAGGTGCTGACGGGCGTTCCGATGGAGAAGCTCGGCATGGGCGGACGCGACGTGTCGGTCAATCCGTCGTTCTGGTCCAAGAAGATCTCCGAACGGTTCAATGAGGAATATCGCCGGGCTGCCGCTGACGACGACGTGAGCGCTCGTGCTTACCGTGCCCGCATGGTGGCCGTGGTGGATGCCGACCTCGTGATCGGCAGTCCGACACCGAAGCGGCTGTACCAGATTGTGCAGACCAGCAACCGCCGTGATCACGTACATCCGCCCCTGCAGTTCAAGCCCAATGACCGGGCGCGGGCGCTGGGGCGCACGATTATCGGCGCGTACGCCAACGAGGGCATCCTCGACCCAGTCACCGCGGATGTCCTGACGGGGGACCTGCCTCTCAGCGAACTCCCCGGGATGCCCGCGGATGCGCCCATCTCTGTACAGCGAGACCTTCGGTCGATGCGGCTGCTCACGGAGTTCTTCCCGACGGAGAAGGAGACGGCTCGACGCAGGGCTATTCGAGCCGCACTCAGCGAGCCCCCGCCCTCACAGCTGAGCCGCGATCACGTGAATCAGCGACTGCGCGCGTGGTCCGCTCTCACCTCGGTCAGCTTCTCAACTCCGTGGAACCCACGCGTCGCAGACGTACTCGACGTCAAGACGGCCAGAGAAGGGATCACGCTCTCTGAGCGCACGCTGACGCAACTCCTGGATGAAGCCGAGACTGATGTGGTGGCCTTCGACGAACTGCTCCTGTACCGGGCGCCCAATTGGCTGGCAGCGTTCGACATCGTCGAAGCGGACCGTGGATCCATGGGTGCGCAGCGAGTCCACGCTGCTGCAAGCGAGGACGAGGATGGCGAGGAGGTTGCGCTGCGAATTCGGCGGGGAACCGCTAACGCCCTGAAGGCGATGCGGGCTGACCGCACTCGTGCCCTGGGCCTGCTACGAGAGATCGCGGCGACGATGGACGAGGGGCGCGACCTGCCTCGCCGAATCGACTCGGACGGTGACACCGTTGAGGGAGAGGCGAGCCGTGATTGGTTCAACGAGGTCTTCCCGAAGGCCGCGGCTGTCCGGGGTCGCATCGTGGTCAAAGCTGACCCGGGCGCCACGGCTCCGCCGCCGGAGACCGACACTGCCGCTGTGGCGCGGCTCCTTCGTGAGATCGGTGCGACGATCGACGGTCTGCAGGAAGGGGTCAAACTAGTACCCGAATTCCTGGATGAGGTACGCGCTCACGCACGTGCAGCGGGCATCGGTCGGCCGCTGCCGGAAACTCGTGCGGCTGAGCTCGTTGTGCAGCTGACGCAGATCTCGATTGACCTGCGGGAGCTTCCTGAGATGGTCCTGTCACTCGGGCGAGAGTCCGACTGACCCATGCCTGGGGCGGCGCATCATGCCGATGCTTCGCCCCAGGCGCCTTCTTCGCGTAAGCCGTGCGCTGCTCGTTCGATCTCCGGTTCGACGTGTGGGGATGCGTGGGGGGCAGTGAGCTGCGTTTCGCGCTCGGCGACGGCCGCGGCGAGTGCTGGGGGTCGTGTCCGCTCTCGCCCCGTCCGTGTTGAGGGCCTGATGCACGGCGTCGAGGGCGGCCGGCCTGCAACTGCTCGGCCGGACGTCACGCCGTCGCGCCCGACAATGCTGACCCCCTTCGTTGCGATCACCGGAAGTCGATGGTCCGTAGGGTAGGAGGAAGTTCGGCCCGGTACGGGATCAGGCCGAGACGGCGCTGCTTGACGGTTGCGGCCATCGTGATGTGGGCCAGCGCCGGCACATCGGCGGGGACCCGGACGATAAGGGCGAGCGACTCGTCGCCGACCAGGGGCGTGCCGGTGGTGGCGCTGAACCGCCACTCCGGGTCGCTGTCGCGTTCGCCCATGCCGACCACGAACAACTCCTCACGACCGCCCTGTTCCGGCGTGTACTCCACACCGGCTTCGACGAGCATGAGCTTGGCGGTCAACTTCAGCTGGGTGGAGGGCGTCACGGGGAGGGCTCGCCTCTTCGGCGAGATGGACCACGCGATCGGCTGCCGATCGGCTGGCTCGTCGGGAGCCTCAAGCCGGATACCAATGCCCGCATCCACGAAGGGAGCACCGCCGGGAGAAGGGCGGAACGAACAGACCAGGCTGAGGAGAAGGTAGTCGTACTGACCGGCCTGCGATTCCAGGAAATCCTGCCAGTCCCCGTCGCCCTCGGCGGCCTGCGCGGCGGTGAGGGGACGCACGAGGGGGGTGCCCATCGAGATCCGCCCTGTCAGAGGGAGCAGGGGGGTGGGCGTCCGCAGGAGGAGCGTCGGCACAAGGTCGATGTCGTAGGTCGGTGCTGCCGATTTGGTCGGCTGGTCGAGGGCGGTCATGCGGTGGCTCCATTGGGGGAATCGGTGGTCGTGCGCCAGTCCCCGATGAAGCAGAAGGCGCCCCAGTCCCGGTAGGCGGGGTGGCGGGCGCGGGCCGCGGACTGGGCGGTACGGAAGGCGGTGCGCCGGTCCGGAGCGGCGGCGAGCTGTTCGTAGAGCGTGCCGAAGAATCCGGTAGCCACGTCGGGGGCGACCGGCCAGAGGCAGCCGACGATGGCGGCGGCACCAGCCGAGAGGAAGGCGGCGGGCAGGCCGTGCAGGTTGTCGTTGATGTCGAAGCGACCGAGGGCCGACTCGCAGGCGCTCATGGTGACGAGTTCGACGCCGCGCAGGTCGGTTCTGAGGATGTCGTGGGCGAAGACTCGGCCGTCGTCACCGTTCTCCGGATCCGGTGCCAAATACAGGCACTGGTGCCAGGGTGCCCACTCGTTGTGCGACCCGTGGGCCGCCACATGGACGTAGCGGGCTCCGGGCAGCGCTTCGAGGAAACGACGGCGCGTGGCGGCCGCCCCGACCACCGGGTCGCCGACGCCCATCGAGGCGGCGATCCGTGCGGTGTTCGCCTCCAGGGAGTCCGTGCCGCCGCTGTCGAACGCGAAGGCGGCCAACGCCTCACGTGGTGAGGGCGGGGTGGGACGGGCCGGGCGGCTGAGGAAGGACAGGCTGGGCACCTGGGTGACGGTCCAGTCGTCGGCCACCGGGCGGCCGTCGGCGGAGAGCAGGTGGAAGGGGAGATAGTGGAGCGGGCCGTTCGGCCAGACGCACAGATGGGTCTTGCCCTCGGTGAGCCAGGAGGGCAGCGCATCGGTGAACCCGGCCAGGTAGGTGCGGGAGTCGTGGGCGAGGACCCGCTGCGCGGTGCGGGTCACTTGGCGATGCAGGGGGTCGGCGGTTATCTCACGGCGCAGTTCCGCGATCTGTGGGGCTGCGTGCGACACGTTGAGGGTGTGGCCGGCCCTGAACACCCGGTACAGCCCGCCCTCGATGTCCGGGAACACCGTCGTGCGGCAGGAGAGCCCCTCGCGGGTCATCGCCAGCCCTTGCAGGGCCATGACGGGGTTGGCCGAGCTCTGGTGGCGCACCTGGCTGAGGAAGAGCGAGAGCAGCACCGTCTCATCGGGCAGCAGGGCTTGGATTTCGTCGACGTGCAGTAGTGGGAGGTGCGCGGGCTGCCGGGACGTGCGCAGTTCCCGGCTGATTCTGCGATCGGCGGCACGCTGCAGGTTGCGCACTTCGGCCTCGGCATCGCTGTCCGGTTCAGCCTCGCCGGAACCCAGGTAGAACAGCATGGCTGTCTCGGTCCCGCCGGGCAGTTCGAAGTCGGGGAGCGGGCCGGGCAGCGCCGCCTCGCCGAGTTGTGCGCGGTCGAGGATCCGGTCCAGAGCGGTCGTGAACTCCAGCGGGCCCGGGTGCCCCGCGGCGATGGTGAAGTCCATGCCTTTCGCGGCTTGGTGCACTGCGGACATCACGGAGAAGTTGACCGTGGTGTCGGTCAGTTTGAAGGTCAGCGATTGGTAGAGGTCCCGCAGTTTCCAGTCCACCGTCTCGTCCGTCCCGTGACGTAGGAACACGGACGCCGGGACCAGCGCGTGGGCCGCTCGGTCGGCTGACCTTCCGTCGCAGGCGTGGGCACACTCCAGCCCGGCATCGAGGGAGGCGAGGGCGAGATCGATCTGACCGCACAGGCCGAACTGGAAGGCGGCGGATGCGAAATCACGGGCGGCGGCCTCCGGTTGCTGTTCCCTCTCGGCACGCACGCCCAGGTCGTGAGCGAGTACGGCGTCGAGATAATGCAGCGCGTCGGCGTGCCGCAGGAAGAGCTCCGGCTCCAACCGTCGTGCTTCTTCGATGAGATCGCGGGCGGCGTTATCTGTCTCAGCCGGGTCGGCATGGGCCGCGAGATGAATGAATGTCGCCGCGAGTTCGGCGGCGGACCACCCCTCGGCTTCTGCGCGGGATCGTACCTCGGCGGCGACTACGTCCACCGGCGCCGACTCCGGGAAACAGGCCAGCCGGTCGTCGGCGAGGCAGTGCACCTCGCGCGCCCAGCGCAGTTGGCGGTGGGAGTCCAGCGAGAGATCCGGCAGTTCACGGTCGGCCGCGTCGAGCAGTTGGGCCTGTAGGTCGCGCCGGTGGGCCTCGTCGGCGAGGGTGAGTGCCTCGGCGAAGACACATGAGGCTTCGTGCTCGCCCTGTCGCGCCCGGACGGCCGAGAGGGGGACGGGGAGCAGGCCGGGCAGTCCGTCCGGGAGGGACACTTCGCCGAACAGGTGCAGGATGCGGAGTGTGTACAGACGGCCCAGTGGATCGCGCCGCGGGTCCAGGACGTCGAACGCCTTCCGGGCGGTTAGCAGGATCTCCTGGTCGTACGACTCCTTCCGCATCCCGGCGAGGAAGGACAACCCCTCGGCCAGGGACTTGAGGACTCGCCCGAGCGCATGCCCCGACGACAGATCCGCGGCGTCCCGGAGGTACTCGACCGCGGCCGCCGCCGCTTCCGCGGGGGACGGCATGTCCGGTCCCGCGGCGTGGGCGGGGTCGTCCGGGTGGAGGGACCGATAACGGTCCTGCCGGTCCCGCCAGATGTTGAGCGCGCTATCGAAGGCTATCCCCGGCATTTCGCCGGAATACGGGCTGAGGTGCAGCAGTCCGGCGGCGAAGAGGGTCTCGGCGAGCTCGTCGGTCTCGTCGCGTTCGCGCAGTACTTCGATCTGGGTCCGCACGGCGTCGTGGGCGCGGCGGAACAGCATCCCGTCGGGACGTCCGACCAGGCTCAGACGCGCGGCCTCGACATAGGCGTCGGCAGCCCTCCACCAAGGGCTCTCGGGCACCGTTCCCCACCGTGCGGAGGCGGCCTCCAGAGCGAGGGTGAGCGCGGGCACCGCGTCCTGAGGCGCACCGGAGCCGACGAGGCCCATGGCACCGGCCACCACCGCGTCGACGGCCTCCCGCGAGAGTGCGAAGGCCGGGTCCACGGCACGACGGAGCGCTTCATCCTCCGGAATGATCCGCGCGGCGATCTTCGAGCCCAGCTCGGCGAGGGCCCGGGCTTGGCGCGCACCGTCTGACGCGAGCGGCAGGCCGGCTCTTGCCACCTCACCTTCCCGCTCCTCCTCAGGGCCCACAACCGTACGGTCGAGGAGGAGCTGCATCGCCTTGCGGAGGTTCGAGCGGTGGTCCGACTCCCGTCCCGAGGCCGTCTCGAGATCGACCGCCACGCGGAACCAGGAGACGGCTTCCCGCAGCAGGGTGATGGCTTCCGGAAGGGGTTTCTCCTCGGCGCAACGGCCGAGGGACACGCCGATGCTTGCTGCCGCGTCCGCCTGCCCGGTGGGGTCTTCCGCGGCGTCGGTAAACGCCGTACGCGCGGTGGACTCCGCCGCCGTGAGGTCGGCGTGGTCGGCGGAGAGCCCGAATCGCTGGATGTGGGCGCCCGCGAGGCTCACGCGACGTCGGGCCCGCCGGGTAGGCGACTCCTCGGGAAGTGCGGCAACATTGGACAGCAGTTCGACAGCGGAGTCCGCATCGGCCAGCCGGTCGGAGAGCGGGCGGGCGGCGACCGCCGCCCGGTGGCGGAGGGCGAGGCCCAGGGTGGTGTCGCGGTAAAGGTCGGCAGGGGAGCCGTGGAGCAGGGCTATCGCCTCGTCGAGTGCGGACGGATCGCCGCCTTCCTCTGCATCCAGTACCAGGTCGCTTGCGTGATCCACAGGGTCCTGCCACGGGTCGTGACCGGTCTCCTCGGTGAGCTCGGACCACAACGCGCGAGGCACACGCCGGTGATCGACCAAATACAGCAGGCCGAAGGCATGCATCGCCCTCTTGTGGTCGGCGGTCGACAGCGCAACGTCATCGTGGGCGAGAGACCGTGCCCAGTGGTACGCGGCGACCGTGTGCAGGACGTCGGTGTCCACCGCCCCTCGCTCATCCAGGGCTTCGCCCGCGACCGCCATCAGTTCTGCAGCGGCCTTGACGCCCGCCTCGTCGAGTACGACATCCGGAGCCGCGCCGTTACCGAAGTCCCTGACTCTGCCGGCCAGTTCTCTGAGTAGCGCATCCCTCACCCCGTAACCTCCTGAGCGCCCAGAGTAGGCCAGCCAGTACTGGTAAGAGGCCCCGGTTGGGCATCTCACCCTTCTCGAAGACCTCAAGGGCAGAGGGCGCGTCTTCAGCACCAGCCCCAACCGACGGCTGGAGTCAACGGATAGAGCCTCTATCGATCCCGGAGCGGTTCAGAACAGTGAGGGTGCGGGACCTGGCGAACGTACTGGTCAGCACGTCCTTCTGCGTGAGCGATGCGTGAGCGGATGGAACCGCACAGGCCATCACGGAGAAGCACCAGGTCACGAGTCACATCAGTCCTGACCAGGTGGTTCCGGACACCGAAGAACCGTCCGGAACCACCCAGCAAGCTTTGGCCAGGACTTTTAATCCATTGGTTGTGGGTTCGAGTCCCACAGGGCCTACGGTTCGCGGGCGCCGGGAGACCCCGGTGACCTGCGGTGCGGCGCCCGGTACGGCTTCGGTCGGACCGGGCGCCGCGGCGTTCGGCAGAGGAGTTCGACGGCCGTCGCGTCCCCGGGGAGGCCCGCCGACTCGTGGTGGGCGACGTTGGCGGCCAGGTCGGCGCGGCTGGTGAAGTAGTTGGAGGCCGTACCGGTGGGCACGCGGCGGCCTCGGCGTCCACCGCCCGGAACGTCAGCCCTCGCGCGCCCTCCCGGCCCGGCACCCCGATCGCGGCGTCGACGAGTGCCGCGCGCCGCTGGTCGTTCCGTCGCGCCACGGGCCGAGTCTCCGGGAAGTGGGGTGAGGTCCGGGACTTACTTCGGGGAGAGTGCTACGGGTGCAGTGGTGACAGGTCCGGTGTGGTGGTGGCCGGTGGGCGCCGCCGGTTCCGGGAGTTCCGCCAGCGGCAGGGTGTGCCGGGTCTGGAGGACCTTGGCGCGCAGGTAGCGGACGTTGTGCGCGGTGGTGAAGACGCCGGTGGGCACCCGGTCCCGTACGGCGATGCCCAGTGCGCGCAACTGCCCGGCCTTGTCGGGGTTGTTGGAGAGCAGGTCCAGCTCGGTGACGCCGAGGGCGGCGAGCATCTGGGCCGCGGCCGTGTAGTCGCGGGCGTCCTCCGGGAGGCCGAGGGCGGCGTTCGCCTCGTAGGTGTCGAGCCCCTCGTCCTGGAGGGCGTACGCGTCGAGCTTGTTGTACAGGCCGATGCCCCGGCCCTCCTGGCGGAGGTAGAGCAGGATCCCGCCGCGGCCGGCGATGAGTTCGACCGCCTCGCGCAGCTGCGGGCCGCAGTCGCAGCGGGCCGAGCCGAAGACGTCCCCGGTCAGGCACTCGGAGTGCAGCCGCACCAGCGGGACGGGACCGGGATCGCCCAGCACGACGGCGACGTGCTCCCGGCCGTCGGCCAGGCCGTGGAAGGTGACGAGGTCCGCGTCGGCGCCGTAGCCGTCGGCGAAGCGCAGCGGTACCCGGACGCGGGCGCGCGGGGTGGCGGCGGGGATGTCGGGCATGCGGGTCCCTTCGGGGCGGGTGTCGCTTCAGGGTGCTTCGGTTGAGTGCTTGGGACGAGTGCTCGGTTGAGTGTTTCGGACGGAGTGGCTTCGGATGAGTGCCGGAGTGATTCAGATTTGAAGCAGTGGTGTCCTGGGACCCTATCTCATGCTTGAAAGTTGAATCATGACGAGGGGCAGGGCGAGCGCCGCCGCCACGGCACGTCACCCGTCCCCGGGGTGCCGTCCTCGCCCTGGAGGCCCCGCGCGACCCCCGCGCAGATCTCCTCCAGCTGCCCCACCTGCTCCGGGGTGAGCCGGTCGAACAGCAGCGTGCGGACCGTCTCGACGTGGCCGGGTGCCGTACGCTCCAGTACGGCCGTCCCCTCGTCCGTCAGCACCGCGACCGAGCCGCGCCGGTCCTGGCGGCAGTCCTCCCGGCGCAGCAGGCCGTCCCGTTCCAGCCGGGTCACCGCGTACGTCAGCCGGCTGCGGGTGATCTTCAGCGTCTCGGCCAGGTCGGTCATGCGCAGCCGCCGGTCGGGGGCGTCGGAGAGGTTGGCCAGCACCGAGTAGAACAGGTGCGGCATGCCGCCCTCCTGCTGGAGCTGCCGGTCGATCGCGTCCTCCAGAAGGCGGGAGGCGGCGATGTAGGCGCGCCAGGCGCGCTGCTCCTCGGGCGTGAGCCAGCGGGTCGTCATGCCGCCAGTGTAGGTTTGTTTCAAACTTGAACCAAGCCGTCCGCCTCCGGAAGAGAGGGCGCCGATGCCCCTGCCGTACGTGCTGCTGTCCGCCGCAGTCTCCCTCGACGGCTACCTGGACGACACCGGTCCCGAACGGCTCCTGCTGTCCGGCCCGGCCGACTTCGACCGGGTCGACGAGGTGCGGGCCTCCGTCGACGCCATCCTCGTCGGCGCCGGCACGATCCGCGCCGACAACCCGCGCCTGCTGGTCAACTCGGCCGAGCGGCGCGCGGCCCGGGTCGCGGCGGGCCTGCCGGAGTACCCGCTGAAGGTCACCGTCACCGGTTCCGGCGACCTCGACCCGGCGGCCCGCTTCTGGCACACCGGCGGCGACAGGCTGGTCTGCACGACGGACCAGGGGGCCGTGCGGGCCGCCCGCGCGCTCGGCGGCACGGCCGACGTGGTCGCGCTCGGCCCGGCCCTCGACTGGCGGGCCCTGCTGGAGCACCTGCACGACGAGCGCGGTGTCCGGCGCCTGATGGTCGAGGGCGGCGGCACGGTCCACACCCAGCTCCTCCAGCAGGGCCTCGCCGACGAGCTCCAGCTGGCCCTCGCCCCGCTGTTCGTCGGCGACCCGGCGGCCCCGCGCCTGTTCGGACCGGGTGCCTACCAGGGCGGACGCCTGCGGCTGCTCGACACCCGCCGGGTCGGGGACGTCGTCCTCACCCGCTACGCGCCCACGGCCCCCGGCACCGGCCCGGCCGCCACCGCCGCCGACCGCAGCTGGCTGCGCACCGCCTGCGAACTCGCCGCCCTGTGTCCGCCCTCGAAGACGGCGTTCAGCGTCGGGGCGGTCGTGGTCGCCGCCGACGGTACGGAACTGGCCCGCGGCCACTCACGCGAGGGCGGCGACCCCGTGGTGCACGCGGAGGAGGCGGCGCTCGCCAAGACGGACCCCGCCGACCCGCTGCTGGCCGGTGCCACGGTCTACAGCAGCCTGGAGCCGTGCGCCCGCCGCGCCTCCCGCCCCGCCCCCTGCGCCGAGCTGATCCTGCGGGCCGGGGTGCGCCGGGTGGTGACCGCCTGGCGCGAGCCCGACACGTTCGTCAGCGCGGCCGACGGGGCGGGCGTGCTGGCCGCCGCGGGAGCGCGGGTCGTGGTCCTTCCGGAGCTGGCGGCCCTCGCCCGGGAGCCCAACGCCCACCTGCTGGGGTGAGCCTCCCCCATACGCACTCAGGGCCCGGAATCCGATGGATTCCGGGCCCTGAGTCTTCAGTAGCGGGGACAGGATTTGAACCTGCGACCTCTGGGTTATGAGCCCAGCGAGCTACCGAGCTGCTCCACCCCGCGTCGTTGTGAGACCAGCATACGTCATGTTCGGGGGTGCTCGCACACCGGTTTCGGGAGCCCCGCCCGTCACGACGGTGGTCGTCACGCACGGTGATCGTGTGGGCGCCGTGCGCATAACAACTGAGTCACCATCAAAACCTTGGGTGACTGCTGAACATTCCCGGTGCCCCGGTCAACTCGCCCGGTTTGGCGGTGTAGTGGGCGATAACTCCGCCGCCGGGAACGTTAATGATCAAGTCGGACGGCTTGGAAAGTCACTGGCGGGTCTATTAACGTTCGATAACGCAGCGCGGTCGTCCCAGCCGTCACCGAAGGCGGCTCCGTGCGCACGCGCCGAATCCCGCAAGGGAGCCGGGGAACCACCACCCTGGGGTGAATCACGCGGATGTCGTCGTGAACTCGCGGAGTCCACGACCGGTATACGCGCGTAGGAGACCTTCCTGCTCCGAACCCGTCAGCTAACCCGGTAGGCGGAGGAAGGAAAGGAGCACGCCCGCGTGGCGTCGAACCCCCCTGTCCCCGAAGCGACCTTCATACCCGCCCAGCGCGAGACCGAAACCTTCGGCTACGTCGCCCCCCGTGCGGAGGAGGGCCCCTGGGAGGAGTGGAACCCCACCGAGGAGTCCGTCGCCCCGGTCCGGGGCCGGCACCGTGTCGCCAAGCAGCGGGGCGGGCTCGCGCGCAGCTCCACCGTCCTCGGCGTCGGCGTCATCGCCGCGGTCGGCGCGGGCGGCATGGCCAGCGCCAACACCGGCAAGCCGCCGGTCTCCATCTCCCTGCCCGACCTGCCCTCCGTCGGCTCCCTCTTCGAGGGCGGCTCCGCCGACGCCCAGGCTCCCGAGCCCACCGCGGCCGCCGCCCTCAGCACCGTCGCGGCCGGCTCCGCCGAGGGCGAGGACGGCGCCGACGCGGGCGAGGTCCTGCGCAGCCGGATCATGGCGCAGGCCGAGCAGCAGCAGGGCCAGGCCGACAGCAAGGCCACCGCCGCCGCGCTCGCCGCCTCGCAGAAGCAGGCCGCCGCGGCCGCCGCCCAGGCCGAGAAGGAGGCCGCCGCCAAGGCCGCCGCCGCCAAGGAGAAGGCCGAGGCCGAGGCCGCCGCCGCCAAGGAGAAGGCGGAGGCCGAGGCGGCGAAGGCGGCGGAGGCCAAGCGGCTGGCCGAGCTGGCCAAGCAGTACGCGCTGCCCACCTCCTCGTACACGATCACCTCGACCTTCGGCCAGGCCGGCTCGATGTGGTCCTCCGGCCACCACACCGGTCTCGACTTCGCCGCCCCCACCGGCACCCTGATCAAGGCCGTGCACAGCGGCACGATCACCCAGGCGGGCTGGGCCGGCTCCTACGGCTACCGCACCGTCCTGACCCTGGACGACGGCACCGAGCTGTGGTTCTGCCACCAGTCCTCGATCAGCGTCACGGCCGGCCAGAAGGTCGGCACCGGCGAGGTCATCGGCCGCGTCGGCGCCACCGGCAACGTCACCGGTCCGCACCTGCACCTGGAGGTCCACCCCGGCGGCCAGCCCACCGGCATCGACCCGATGGCCTGGCTGCGCGACAAGGGCCTCACCCCCTGATCCGCCCTTTGCCCGAACTTGGCGCCGGCGACGGGATGCGATCACCCGCCGCCGGCGTTGCCATTTCGTATGACGTCACTTCGTAAACTCGGCGCTTCCGATCTCGAGGTCTTCCCGCTCTCCCTCGGCGGCAACGTCTTCGGCTGGACCGCCGACGAGCAGACATCCTTCGCCGTCCTCGACGCCTACACCGCGGCCGGCGGCAACTTCGTCGACACCGCCGACGCGTACTCCGCCTGGGTCGAGGGCAACAAGGGCGGCGAATCCGAGACGATCATCGGCAAGTGGGTCAAGGCGCGCGGCAACCGCTCCGACGTGGTCATCGCCACCAAGGTCAGCCAGCACCCCGAGTACCAGGGGCTGTCCGCCGCCAACATCAAGGCCGCCGCCGACGCCTCCCTGCGCCGCCTGGACACCGACTACATCGACCTCTACTACACCCACTTCGACCAGCCCGAAGTGCCGGTCGAGGAGATCATCGGCGCGCTCGACGAGCTGGTGAGGGCCGGCAAGGTACGGCACATAGCCGCCTCCAACATCAGCGCCGAGCGGCTGCGGGAATCCCTCGACTTCTCCGCCCGCGAGGGCCTCGCCCGCTACGTCGCCGTCCAGCCGCACTACAACCTGGTCTCCCGCGACACCTACGAGGGCCCGCTCCAGGACCTCGTCGCGAGCGAGGGCCTGTCGGCCGTCCCGTACTTCGCGCTCGCGTCGGGCTTCCTCACCGGCAAGTACCGGCCGGGCAAGGCCGTCGACAGCGCCCGCGCCGGCCGGGTCGCGCAGTACGCGGACTCCGAGCGCGGCCGGAAGGTGCTCACCGCCCTGGACGAGGTGGCCGACGCCCACGGCGCCCCGGTCGCCACGGTCGCCCTGGCCTGGCTGGCGGCCCAGCCGACGGTCACCGCCCCGATCGCCTCGGCCCGCACGGTGGAGCAGCTCCCGGCGCTGCTCGGCGTGGCGGAGCTGAAGCTGACGGAGGACGAGGTGGCGAAGCTGACGGTGGCCTCCGCGTAAGCCGTCCCGGGGCTACGACCGGTACGGGTTGTACACGGGGTGCACTACGACCGGTACGGGTTGTACACGGGCTGCACGGGCCGCGGCACCGCCGGCGGATACCCGTACGGCGCCGCCCAGTACACCGGTGCCGGAAGGAAGGCCCTGCTCGCGTACTCCAGCGCGGGCCGGGCCACGCCCCGCCGCTTCCACAGCTCGTCCAGCAGTTCCCGCTCCCGTACGACGAAGTCCGCCCCGGCCTTGCCCGCGCGGCCCCGCCGCCGCAGGAACGCCAGCGAGGTGGCGTACGCCTCGTACCGGGCCACCTCCCGCGCCGCCGGGCGCCCGTGGTGGTGCCGGGCGTGGTCCCGGGCCATCCGCCGCGCCCGCATCGACCCGAGCGCCAACGGCTCGGCCGGACCCAGCCAGCCGGCCAGCACGTACGCCGGCAGCTCCGTCCGCACGATCCGCAGCTCGCGCTGCCGGGTCCAGACCGCCAGCCAGGTCACCAGCCCGAACGCGGGCACCATGAACGCGCCGTAGACGGCGAAGAAGCCGTACCGGCCGAAGGTGGCGGAGCCGTTCCAGAGGGCGTGCATGCCCATCGCGAGCAGCAGTCCGCCGAGCGGCAGCAGGACGCGCCGCAGGTGCTGCCGCTCCGCCGACAGCGCGGCGACGCCGAAGCCGATGCCGGTGAGGACGGTGAACAGGGGGTGCGCGAACGGGGACAGCACGATGCGCACGAAGAAGGTGGCCGCGGTGACGGAGGCGATCCCGCGGTCGCCGGTGAGCTGGTCGGTCCCGAAGGCCGTACCGAGGTAGAGGATGTTCTCGGTGAAGGCGAACCCGGTGGCGGTGACCCCCGCTATCACCACCCCGTCCACGATCCCGGTGAAGTCGCGTCTGCGGAAGAGGAAGACCAGCAGCACGGCGGCGGCCTTGGCGGACTCCTCGACGACCGGCGCTATCACCGTGGCGCCCAGGGTGTCGGCGCTCGCCGGGTCGGCGGTCGAGGTGGCGATCCACCTGGTCGCGAAGCTGTTGGCCACGATGGCGATCAGCGCCGCCGCACAGGCCCCCCAGGCGAAGGCGAAGACCAGGTTCCGCCAGGGGCCCGGCTCCACCCGGTCCAGCCACCGGAAGGCGGCCGTCAGCCAGGGCACCGGCAGCACGGCCAGCCCGAGCCCGACGAGGAACCCCTCGGTGCCGGTCTGCCGTCGCACCAGCGCCAGGATCACCAGCCCGGACAGCGCCAGCAGCGTGCTCAGCGCCGCGTACCGCACCCACCTTCGCTGCCACCAGTGCGGGTGGCGGTGCGTACCACCGGTGCGCCGGAGGTACGGAGGAGACGGAGGACTGGTGGCCACGGCATCGACCCTAACGGTGACGGGGCGAGGGGCTGATCGGATCGCCGGTCCCGGATCATCGGTCCCGGGAGTGCGGCAGGCGCCGGAACAGCAGGTCGTTCACCACATGACCCTTGTCCAGTCCCTGACCCTCGAAACGGGTCAGCGGCCGGAACTCCGGACGCGGCGCGAAACCGCCGTCCGCCCGGGTGTTCTCGAAGGCGGGGTGCGCGGTGAGCACCTCCAGCATCTGCTCCGCGTACGGCTCCCAGTCCGTCGCGCAGTGCAGGATCGCGCCGGGCCGCAGCCGGCTCGCGGCGAGCGTGAGGAACTCGGGCTGGATGAGCCGGCGCTTGTGGTGCCGCTTCTTGGGCCAGGGGTCGGGGAAGTAGACGCGCAGCCCGTCCAGCGCGTCCGGGCGGAGCATCTCGCGGAGCAGGATGATCGCGTCGCCGTTGGCCACCCGGACGTTGGACAGGCCGTTGCGGTCGGCGAGCGCCAGCAGGTTGCCCTGGCCGGGGGTGTGCACGTCGACGGCGAGCACGTTGGTGTCCGGGTCGCCCGCGGCCATCTGCGCGGTGGCCTCGCCCATCCCGAACCCGATCTCCAGGACCACGGGACGGTCGTTCCCGAACAGCTCGGCGAGGTCGAGCACCCGCTGTCCGTCGATGTCCAGCCCCCACGCGGGCCACAGCCGCCGGAGCGCGTCGGCCTGTCCGGCCGTCACCCGGCTCCGGCGCGGCTGGAAGCTGCGGATGCGCCGCTCGAAGTGCGAACCGGCGGGGTCCGCCCTGGGCCCGTCCGGGAAGCGCGGCTCACCCTTGGCCCGGGTGTGCCGGACGGAGACACCGGGGTCGTGGGGCGTCGTGGGCGGGGCGTCGGGGGCGTTCACGGAATCAGACACAGTACGACCGATTTTACGGGTCGGGACGGGCACTACCCCGCCCCCAGCAGGTCCAGCGCCCGGTGTCCGATCTCCCGGCCGACCGGCAGCGAGGCGGTGGCCGCGGGCGAGGGCGCGTTCAGCACGTGCACCGCCCGGGCGCCCTGCCGGATCAGGAAGTCGTCCACCAGCGTGCCGTCCCGCAGCACGGCCTGCGCCCGCACCCCGGCCGGGGCCGGCACCAGGTCCCCGGCGTCCACCCCGGGCAGCAGTCCGCGCACGGCCTTCAGGAACGCCCCCTTCGACACCGAGCGGCGCAGCTCACCCGCCCCGTACCGCCAGTGCCGCCGGGCGATCGCCCAGGAACCCGGCCAGGCCAGCGTCCCGGCCAGCTCCCGGGGCCGTACGACGCCCCAGCCGTACCCCTCGCGGGCCAGCGCCGGCACCGCGTTCGGACCGATGTGCACGCCCCCGTCGACGCCCCGGGTCAGATGCACCCCGAGGAACGGGAACGCCGGGTCCGGCACCGGATACACCAGCCCCCGCACCAGCTCGGGCCGCGCCAGCTCGTAGTACTCCCCGCGGAACGGCACGATCCGCACCCCGGGCTCGTCCCCGGTCAGCCGGGCCACCTCGTCGCAGTGCAGTCCGGCGCAGTTCACCAGCACCCGCCCGCGGACCACCTCGCCGGCCGCGGTGAGCACGGCCACGCCCCGGTCCGCCCGCCGGTCCACCCGCACGACCCGCGCGCCGTACCGGATCTCCGCCCCGGACGCCCGGGCCAGCTCCCGGGCGACGGCCGTGAAGTCGCAGACGCCGGTGGTGCCGACGTGTATGGCGGCGAGGCCCCGCACCTCGGGCTCGAACTCGGCGATCTGCGCGGGCCCCAGCTCCCGCACCGGGATGCCGTTCTCCCGCCCGCGCTGCACGAGTGCGTGCAGCCGCGGCAGCTCGTCCCGCTCGGTGGCGACGATCAGCTTGCCGGTGACGGCGTGCGCGATGCCGTACTCGGCGCAGAACTTCACCATCTCGGCGGCGCCCCGCACCGCGTACCGCGCCTTGAGCGAGCCCGGGCGGTAGTAGATCCCGCTGTGGATCACCCCGCTGTTGCGGCCCGTCTGGTGCCGGGCGGGCCCGGGCTCCTTCTCCAGCACCGTCACGCGCGTACCCGGCGCGGCCCGGGTGATCGCATACGCCGTCGACAGCCCGACGATCCCCCCGCCGATCACCAGCACGTCGCAGTCGTACGCCCCGGCCCACACCTGCACCACCTCCGCCATCGATAGTGCACTGCGCCACTGACAGCGGCTTCAAACGCCGGACGGGGCGGTAACGCCCGGGGACGCGGGGCGCCGCGCGCCCGGCCGCCCCTCCTCGCCGTCCTCCGCGCCCGGACCGGCCCGGCGCCCGGGCGGGCGACCGGCCCTACGCCGGGGTCATCAGCAGCGGCCGTGCCCGCTCCCGCAGCTCCACCACCCGCGGCTCGTCCCCGTACGGCTCCAGCCGGTGCAGGAGGTCCTTGACGTACTCCGTCGTCCGCGCCGAGGAGATCCGCCCGGCCACCTCCACGGCCCGCACGCCCTGCTCGCACGCCGCGTCCAGGTTCCCGGACTCCAGCTCGGCGACGGCGGAGACGACCAGCCGCAGCCCGTGCGACCGCACGAACTCCTCCGTCGGCTTCGACAGCGCCTGCTCGGTGAAGCGCCGGACCTGCCGCGGCGCCTTCAGGTCCCGGTAGCACTCGGCCGCGTCGGCGGCGAACCGGTCGTAGCCGTAGAAGCCGAGCCAGGAGGGGTCGTTGTCCCCCTCCCGGGAGCGCTCCAGCCATCCCTCGGCCGCCTTCAGCGCCGCGCCCGCCGCCTGCGCGTCCCCCGCGCGCGCGTGGGCCCGCGCCTCGACCAGCCGGAAGAAGCTCATGGTGCGGGCGGTCGCCAGCCCCCGGTTCCGCTCCAGCGCGGCCTGCGCGAGGTCGACGCCCTCGTCCCCGAACCCCCGGTACGTCGCCTGCAACGACATGGAGGCCAGCACATAGCCGCCCAGCGGGACGTCCGCCGCCGCGCGCGCGAGCCGCAGTGCCTGGATGTAGTACCGCTGCGCGGCCTCCTGCTGCCCGGTGTCGAAGGCCATCCAGCCGGCCAGCCGGGTCAGTTCCGCGGAGGCGCCGAACAGGGCGCGGCCGACCTCGTCGGAGTAGGCGCCCAGCAGCAGCGGTGCCGCCTCCACCCGCAGGCACTCCGGCACCATCGAGGAACGCCAGTCCCCGCCGCCGTACTTGGAGTCCCACCGCCGGGCGTCCTCGGCGGCCTCCCGCAGCTTCCGCACATCGCTGTGGCCGACTTTGATCGGTGCGCCGGTCCCCTCCACGGAGCCCGCCTCCCGCGCGACCGAGCTGTCGGCGGGGGTTATCAGCCAGCGTGAGGCGGGCGTTGCGTATGCGCTCACCGCGAACGATCCGGCCAGTGACTGCCAGATGCCGCCGGAACCGGCCCGGCGGCCGGCGAGGTCGAGGCGGTACAGCTCGGTCGCCGACTTCACCGCCTGGCCCACGTCCCGGGGGAAGGCGAGGCCCACTTCGGGCGCGGGGTCGGCGTCCGCCAGGCCGATCTCGTGCAGCGGCACCGGACGGCCGAGCTTCTGCCCGATGGCGGCGGCGATCAGATGCGGTGCCGCACCCTGCGGCACCATGCCCTTCGACACCCAGCGTGCCACCGACGTCTTGTCGTAGCGCAGCGTCAGCCCGCGCTGGGCGCCGAGGTCGTTGACACGCCGGGCGAGGCCGGCGTTGCTGATTCCCGCGAGGGCGAGAACGGCGCCGAGCTTTTCGTTCGGCCCGCGTTGCTCCCTGGACATGCGCCACCCCTCGACACAGACGGCTGCCGCGCTGGCATAACCACGCGGCATTCGTAAACCCAGCGTAGTTCGCCGCATCCCAAGCGTTAAGGGGCATTGTTCCGGATGGCGGGATTGTGGTCCGTGCGGAAGCGCGGGCCTGTACGCACCGTGCACGGGGTGTCGCCGCGTGCCCCCGTCCGTGTGGCCGTGCGCCTGTCCGTGCGCTCTTCTCCGGCCATCCCGGGGAGCGGTTCCATGGCTCCTGCGTGGGTCGGCCCGCTGTACTGGATCCAGTGGGCTGGGGGACACCGCCGCCTTCATCCCCGCGGGTGGCGGACCGGTCCGGGAGGCGTCACCCGCCTCCCGGACCGTACGTGTGCCGTCCGCCGCTCCGCGGGCCTGTACGGAGCGTGCTCATGTCCGCTGCCCCGCCCAGGATTTGGCCGAAAATTGACCCCCTGTGGTCTGATGAATTGCCATCGCGACCATGCAACTCGGGGGCGTGAAGGGCGTCTTCGGGGAGCGCGACGGGGGCGCGTTCGTGCCGCACCTGTCGGGTGCCACCCCCGCCGCGTCCGCTCGGCGCGCGCCGGCCACCCGCCGACTCCCCGGGACCGGAGCGCCGTTTTCCCTGGGTTTCCCTCGATCGAAGGCGGCGCCACCGCACCTCCGCGACGTGCCCTTCATGGCAGCATGGGGTCCGGTTCGTGCGGTGCACTGGTGGTCCACAGCCTGTGGAGGCGTCGATGCGGTGGTTGGTGGGGTGGAGCGGCACCGCCGCGGGCGCCGCCGGGACCGGCTCCGCGGGCGCCCTCGGGTACGACGGCGAGACGCTGCACCCGGTCGGCTCCCAGCTCCTGTGGGGCGACCCGGACCCGCTGTGGGCCGTCGGCGACTGGCGCCCGGACGAGGTGCGCGTGGTGCACGGCGACGCCGGACACCGGATCGCCGTCCTCGGCATCTGCGGCGCCGGCGACGAGGAACTGCGGCGCGGCCTGGTCACCGCGCGCGGGGGCGCGCTGCGCCACCTGACCGCCTGGTCCGGCAGCTACACGGTCGTCGTCCAGGTCGGCCGCCGCATCACCGTCTGCGGCGACCTCGCGGGCGCCCGGCCGGTCTTCCACACCCCCTGGGCCGGCGGCACCGCCTACGCCACCGCCGCGCTGCCCCTCGCCGACCTGGTCGAGGCCAACCTCGACTTCACCCACCTCGCCGCCCTGCTCGCCGCCCCGGACGTGCCGGCCGCGCTGCGCGACGGCACCCCGTACGAGGGCGTGCGGCGCATTCCGCCGGGACACGCGCTGGTGCTGCGCGCCGGGGCGCGCGAGGTCACCGGGTACGAGCCGGTCGCCTCCCTCGCCGTGGCCGCGCCCCCGGCCGATCCCGACCGCGCCGTGGACGCCGTACGGGACGCCCTGGTGGAGGCGGTCCGCACCCGGCTGTCGGCCCCCCGGCACGTGCCCGACCTGGACCCCGGACCGGTGCCCGGCATGGGACCGGCCGAGCGGCGGGCCGCGCGCGGGATGCCGGTCCCCGGCATCGGCGCCGACCTGTCCGGCGGCCCGGCCTCCGGGACCCTCGCCCTGCTTGCCGCCGGGCTGCCCGGCAGACCCGGCACGCTCCTCGGCCATGGCACGGGCGCGGGCGAGCGCCTCCTCGCCGTCACCTTCAACGACCTGACCGTGGCCGGCCGCGAGGCCGAACTGGAACGCGCCGGGGCCCTGGCCGCGGGCCCCCGCCTGCACCACGTCGTGGTCACCGGCGGCGAGGCGACCCTGCCGTACGCCGACCTCGACGGCCCGCTGACCGACGAGCCCGGCCCCTCCCTGGTGCAGGCGGCCCGGCACCGGGCGCGGCTCGCCGCCGGCAGCGCCGACCACTTCACCGGCCACGGCGCCCGCCAGGTCCTGGACGCCCACCCCGCCCGCCTCGCCGACCTGCTGCTGGACCGCAAGCGGCGCCACCTGGTCCGGCCGGTCGCCGCATTGACCCGCGCCGACGGCTCCGCACTGGTGCCCGCGCGCGTGTACGGCGCGGCCCGGCGCCTGGCCCGCGCCCCCTACCGGACGGGCCTGGAGGTGCTGGCCGAGCGGCTGATGCGGCGCCGCTTCGAGGAGCCCAAGGGGGCGGTCGGCGCGTCCCTCGCCGCGCTGACCTGGGCGAGACCCGGCCCCGCCGCGCGGTGGCTGACAGGTGAGGCCCTGGCTGAAGTATCGGTTCTGCTCCAGGCGGAGGCCGACCGTTCCGGCACCGGCGTACAGCGCCCCGGCGACTATCGCGCGCGTGCGGCACTCGCCCGGCACGCCGCCGACCTCCGCGTCCTGGAACAGGCCGCGGAGATCCGCTCCCAGCGCCTGCACGCGCCGTTCCTCGACAACCAGGTCGTCCGCGCCTGCCGCGCACTGCCCGAGGCGCTGCGCGTCCAGCCCGGCGCCCGCGCCGCCATCCTCCGTACGGTCCTGGAGGGCGCCGGCGTCACCGGCCTCCCGCCCGGCTGGGGCGCACCCTCGCACGCCTCGACGGCGGCGGCCACGCGCGCGGGCCTGCGCGCGGCGGCCGACCCCCTCCTCGACCTCTTCGCCACGCCCCTGCTCGCCGACGCCGGACTGGTGGAGGCCCGCGTCGTCCGCAAGGCGCTGCGCGGCGCCGCGGCGGGGGAGCCCCTGCCCCTGGACGGCCTGGCCGACCTCGTCTCCCTCGAACTCTGGCTGCGGCGCCTCCTGGCCCGCCGCGGCACCTGCTGGACGGGCACCCCGTCCCGCTCCCGCGCCGTCCCGTCGGGCATCCAGCCGAGGAGGAGCGCGCTGACACCGGGGGTGTGAGCGGGGGCGCTGTCCGGGTGCGGGGCGCGGTCTGGCCGATCGTCGCTCGGGTGCGGTTTGTCGGGTGCGGTTTGTCGGGTGCGGTTCGCCGGGTGGGGTTCGCAGTGGGTCCGGGGCGTCGTTCGGGTGCGGGGCGTAGGGGGGCGCCGCCGTTCGGACGGGGGTCCGTGGTGGCCGGTCGCGCGGTCCGCCGCGCCCCCGGGGACTCGGTCCCGCGTGTGCCCGGTCGGTGCTGATGGGCGTCGGTGCGGGTGAGCGGAAGTTCCGGTGGCCGCTCCGCGCGACCCCTCCGGGGGCCTGCTTCCGCGCGACCGCCGGGCGCACCCCGCGCCGTACCGTTCCCCGCGCCCGCCGGCGGCCGTGCCGAAACCCCCGTGCCCCGTTCCCCGCGCCCCGCCACAATGGGCCGGGTGCGGTACAGAATCCTGGGCGTAACCCAAGCAGCGGACGACCAGGGCACCCCCGTACCCATCGGCGGCCAGCGCCTGCGCACCCTCCTCGCCGCCCTGGCCCTGCGCCCCGGCCGCACCGCCACCCCCGACACCCTCATCGACGAGATCTGGGCGGACGACCCGCCCCGGGACGCGCCCGCCGCCCTCCAGGCGCTCGTCGGCCGTCTCCGCCGCACCCTCGGCAGACACGCCGTCACCTCCACCCCGGGCGGCTACCGCCTCGAGGCCGCCGAGGAGGACGTCGACCTCCACGTCTTCGAACGGCTCACCCGCACCGGCACCGCCGCCCTCGCCACCGGCGACCCCGCCACCGCGCACCGCGTCCTCACCGAGGCCCTGTCCCTCTGGTCCGGCCCGGCCCTCCCCGACCTCCCCGACCGCACCGCCGCCACCCGCCCCGAGGCCCTGCGCCTGGAGGCGGCCCGCGCCCGCGCCGCCGCCGCCCTCGACCTCGGCCGCGCCCAGGAGGCCGTACCGGAGCTGCGGGAGCTCGCCGCGGCCCACCCGTACGACGAGCCGCTGCACGTGCTGCTCATCCGCGCCTTGCGCGACACGGGCCGCCCGGCCGACGCCCTCGCCGCCTACGAGTCGGCCCGCCGCACCCTCGCCGACACCCTCGGCACCGACCCCGGACCGGAACTGCGCGCCCTGCACGCGGCGTTGCTGGCCCAGCAGGACCCCGGCACCCCCGCGCCCCCGGCGCACCCCGCGGCGCCCCCGCACACCGCCCGGCACGCCGAACGCACCGGCAATCTGCGCCCCCGCCTGACGTCCTTCGTCGGGCGGGAACCGGAGCTGGAGGCCATCCGTTCGGACTTGCGGAGGGCCCGTCTGGTCACGCTCACCGGACCGGGCGGCTCCGGGAAGACCCGCCTCGCCGAGGAGGCCGCCGCGGCGCTCCCCTCGGCCTGGCTGGTCGAGCTGGCCCCGCTCGACCGGCCGGAGGCGGTCCCCGGCGCGGTGGTCAGCGCGCTCGGTCTGCGCGAGACCGTGCTCCTGACCAACGAGCTGGCGGTCCCGCAGGCCGACCCCACGGCCCTGCTCATCGAGTACTGCGCCGCGCGCAGCCAACTCCTGGTCCTCGACAACTGCGAGCACGTCATCGGTGCGGCGGCCGCCCTCGCCGAAACCCTCCTCACCCGCTGCCCCGGGCTCACGATCCTCGCGACCAGCCGTGAACCCCTGGGCGTCCCCGGGGAGTCGGTGCGCCCGGTCGAGCCCCTCGTCCCGGAGCAGGCGCACCGCCTCTTCGCCGAGCGCGCCGGGGCCGTCCGCCCCGACGCCGACGCGCTGCTCGCCGACACCGCGGCGGTGACGGAGATCTGCCGCCGCCTGGACGGGCTGCCGCTCGCCATCGAGCTGGCCGCCGCCCGGCTCAGGCTGCTGACCCCGCGGCAGATAGCCGACCGCCTCGACGACCGCTTCCGCCTGCTCACCTCCGGCAGCCGCACGGTCCTGCCCCGCCAGCAGACCCTGCGCGCGGTCGTCGACTGGTCGTGGGACCTGCTGGACGAGCGGGAGCGGACGGTGCTGCGCGAGGTGTCGGTGTTCGCCGGCGGCTGGCACCTCGCGGCGGCCGAGACCGTGTGCACCGGCCCCGCGGCGGACCTCGTCGGCGCGCTGGTCGACAAGTCCCTCGTGGTCGCCGCCCCGCACGACCCGGACGGCACCGGCACCGGCATGCGCTACCGCATGCTGGAGACCATCCACGAGTACGCCGCCGAGCGCGCGGCCGAGGTCCCCGCCCTGCGCGCCGCGGCCGAGCGACGCCACAGCGCGTGGGTGCGGTCGCTGGTGGAGGAGGCCGGGCCCCAGCTGCGGTCTGCGGCCCAGCTGCCCTGGTTCTCCCGCCTGGAGACCGAGCTGGACAACATCCGCGCGGCCCTGGACCGCGCGGTCCGCGCGGGCGACGAGGCGGAGGCGGGCGCCGTCGTCCTGACCATCGGCTGGTTCTGGTGGCTGCGCAGCCACCGGCAGGAGGCGCTGGACTGGGTGCGGCTGGTGCTCGGCCTGGGCGTCGCCCTGGACGCCCTGCCCGCCGGCGCGTCGCCCGACGACCTGCCGGCCCTGGCCGAGTCCGCCGACCCGGTGGGCGCCTTCCTCGCCGACCCCGGGGGCCAGGCCCGGCATCCGCTGGCCGAGCTGCGGATGGACCTGCGCATGCTCCACCTGTTCCTGGTCTCGGAGTCGGGGGTGCCCGACCTCTCGACCGATGAACGGGCCCCGGAGTACCTCGCCCACGTACGGGAGGCATATGTGCACGGCGGCCCCCGGGCGGCCCGGTTCCCGGGCATCGTCTGGCCGCTGACCACCTACTACCTGGGCGGTCCGGTGGACATCCGCCCGCACATGGCGGACTCCGTCGCCAACTGCCGCAGATACGGAGGGGAGTGGGAGATCGCGGTGGCGCTGATGTACCGCGCCCACGTGACCGTCGACTCCCCGGGCAACCTGGAGGGCGTGGACGAGGACCTGGCCGAGCTGCGGGTCCTCAGCCGGCGCGTCGGCGACCGCTGGATGTGGGCGCAGGTGTGCAGCGCGGCCGGCGAGACGGCCATGGCCCGGGGCCGGTTCGACGAGGCCCGCGCCGAGTACGAGGAGGCGCTGCGCCTCGCCTACGAGGTGGGTGCCTACCACGAGTCACCGTTCCTCGTCGCGCGGCTCGCCGAGATCTCCCACCGCTCCGGCGACCGGGCCACCGCGCGGGTGTTGCTGGACGAGGCCGGGACGGCCGCCGACCGGTACGCCGTCCCGGAGGCACGGGCCTTCGTCTCGCTGCTCAGCGCCCACATCGCCCTCCTGGACGGGCAGCCGGCCCGCGCCCGTGAACTGCACGAGGCGACCTCCGCGCTGCTGGGGGACGGCACCCCGCCGCCGCAGTTCCGCGCCGTGCGGCGGACGATCGAGGCGCTGCTCGTGGCCGAGGAGTCGGGCCCCGCGCACGGGCTGCCCGTCGTGGCCGACGCGCTGCGCCAGGCCGTGGAGGACCGGTGCGCGGAGTCGATCACGGCCGGCCTGGTGGACGTGGCGGCCGGTCTGCTGGCCCGGCTCGGCGATCTGCCGGGCGCGGTCCGGCTGTTCGCCGCCGCGGACCACTGGCGCGACGGCCGCCCGCGGCCCGAGCCGGAGCACACCGAGGCCACCCGGGTGCGCGCCGACGCCCGCGCGGCCCTCCCGGCCGCCCGCTACGCCGCCGAGTCCGCCCGGGGCGCCGGTCTCGGCGTGCCGGAGGTCCTGCGGGAACTGGACGCCACGGCGGTGGACGTCGGGACCGGGCGGGAACCCCCGGGGGACACCTGACCGGTGAGACCCGACCAGTGAGACCTGATCGGTGAGACCTGATCGGTGAGACCCGGCCGACGGAGAGCGGCACCGGCAGCGGCGGCGGGGCCACCGGTCGGTGCGGCGAGGCGTGCGGTCGGTGTGGCGGGGCTACCGGCAGGTGAACCGGGACTCCGCCCAGTCCGCCGGCGCCGCCCGGTCGAGGGCGTCGCCGCGCGGTCGCACCACGAGCCGTACGGTGCTCCGCCCGGCGAGGTCGACATGGACGGGGACGGCCCGGTCACCGCCCGCGACCGTGCCGGACCGCCACAGCCGGACCCCGTCGGCCCAGACGGAGAAGGAGACCTTGCCGAGGCCGAGGGCCATGTCGTCCACGCCGGCCAGCGCGTCGAACGCGGTGCACTCCCGGTTGAGGGCGATGGTCACGGAGGACTCGTCGCGCACGGTGACCCCGCGCGCGTACCGCTTGCCGCCGATCGACAGGCCGTACCGCTGCCACACCCAGCTGCCGGCGCCCAGCCTGATCTCCGGCTCGGTGCCGTCGCCGACGGCGTCGAAGCGCAGCTCGCTCAGCTCGTAGACGGTGGACGCCGGCGGCGGGGTGGGCCGCGGGGTCGGGGTCGGGGTCGGACCGGGCTTCGGCGCCGAGGTGGGCGGGGGCGGGGG
>NZ_JOCB01000070.1 GCF_000718775.1 Streptomyces sp. NRRL S-31 | reverse complement strand
GCGACCGCCCGGCCGGGCGCCGCGCGCCGCGTCCGCCGCCGCCCGCTGCTGCCGGCGGGCCGCCTTCTTGCGGGCCCGCAGCGAGACGGGGATGGCCCACAGCTGGTACTTGGCGCCCGACCTGGTGAGGACCTCGTTGGAGTAGCCGGAACGCAGGGAGGCGACCTCGCCCCAGGGCACGGTGATCACGCGGAACGGATTGCGCACGCGCAGCCGCTCCTCGTTCGCGAAGACCGCCGGGCGGAGCGTGAAGGCGATGATCAGCGGCACGATCAGGATCAGACCCGCCAGCGCCAGCCACGGGGTGCGGCCGTGGCCCTTGAACAGCGCGTCGAAGCCCAGCCAGCAGACGAGCAGGAGCAGCAGCACACCGCCCGTCATGCCGAGGGGCGAGCGGTAGATCCGGTCCCTGGCGGCGGGCGCCGGAGGCTGTGACGCGGGTGACGGATGGTCCGGGGTGGTCATGGCCCGATTCTGCCCGACGGCCTGAGCGATGCGACCGGGCGCCCGGTCATCGGCGCTCATCCGTGATCCCGCGATCCGTCCCGAGCACCCGGGGTGTACAGCCGCTACGCGCGTAGATATGCTCGTCTGGTGACCATGCCCACTACCGCACCCACAGCTCACGCTCTCTCGGACGTCACCGCGTCCGACAGCACGCTGCGCCGCTTCCTGCACGGGCTGCCCGGCGTCGACGCGGTCGGCCTGGAGGCGCGCGCCGCGTCTCTCGGCACCCGTTCCATCAAGACCACCGCGAAGGCGTACGCCATCGACCTCGCCATCTCGATGGTCGACCTGACGACGCTGGAAGGCGCGGACACCCCGGGCAAGGTCCGGGCGCTCGGCGCCAAGGCGGTCCACCCCGACCCCACGGACCGCACGGCGCCGACGACGGCCGCGGTCTGCGTGTACCCCGACATGGTGGCCGTCGCCAAGGAGGCCGTCGCCGGCTCCGGCGTCAAGGTCGCCTCCGTCGCCACCGCCTTCCCGGCGGGCCGCGCCGCCCTCGACGTCAAGCTGGCCGACGTGCGGGAAGCCGTCGCCGCCGGCGCCGACGAGATCGACATGGTCATCGACCGGGGCGCCTTCCTCTCCGGCAGGTACCTGAAGGTCTACGACGAGATCATCGCCGTGAAGGAGGCCTGCGGGACCAGCGCCCGGCTGAAGGTCATCTTCGAGACCGGCGAGCTGTCGACGTACGACAACATCCGCCGCGCCTCCTGGCTCGGCATGCTGGCGGGCGCCGACTTCATCAAGACCTCCACCGGCAAGGTCGCCGTCAACGCGACCCCCGCCAACACCCTGCTCATGCTGGAGGCGGTCCGCGACTTCCGGGCCCAGACCGGTGTCCAGATCGGCGTGAAGCCCGCCGGCGGCATCCGCACCACCAAGGACGCGATCAAGTTCCTGGTCCTGGTCAACGAGACCGCGGGCGCGGACTGGCTGGACGACCACTGGTTCCGCTTCGGCGCCTCCTCGCTGCTCAACGACCTGCTGATGCAGCGGCAGAAGCTGGCCACCGGCCGCTACTCCGGTCCCGACTACGTGACGGTGGACTGATCCCCCATGGCATTCGAGTACGCACCCGCCCCCGAGTCCCGCGCGGTCGTCGACATCGCGCCCTCCTACGGCCTGTTCATCGACGGCGAGTTCACCGAGGCCGCCGACGGCAAGGTCTTCAAGACCGTCTCGCCGTCCACGGAGGAGGTCCTCTCCGAGGTCGCCCGGGCCGGCGCCGAGGACGTCGACCGCGCGGTCAAGGCCGCCCGCAAGGCGTTCGAGAAGTGGTCGGCGCTGCCCGGCGCCGAGCGCGCCAAGTACCTGTTCCGCATCGCCCGGATCATCCAGGAGCGCAGCCGTGAGCTGGCCGTCCTGGAGACGCTGGACAACGGCAAGCCGATCAAGGAGACCCGCGACACGGACCTCCCGCTGGCCGCCGCGCACTTCTTCTACTACGCGGGGTGGGCGGACAAGCTCGGCCACGCCGGTTTCGGCGCGGACCCGCGGCCGCTGGGCGTGGCCGGCCAGGTCATCCCGTGGAACTTCCCGCTGCTGATGCTGGCGTGGAAGATCGCCCCGGCGCTCGCCACCGGCAACACGGTCGTGCTGAAGCCGGCCGAGACCACCCCGTTGTCGGCCCTGTTCTTCGCGGACATCTGCCGCCAGGCGGGTCTGCCCAAGGGTGTCGTCAACATCCTGCCGGGCTACGGCGACGCGGGCGCCGCGCTGGTCGCGCATCCGGACGTGAACAAGGTGGCGTTCACCGGCTCCACCGCCGTGGGCAAGGAGATCGCCCGCACGGTCGCCGGCACGGAGAAGAAGCTCACCCTCGAACTGGGCGGCAAGGGCGCCAACATCGTCTTCGACGACGCGCCGATCGACCAGGCCGTCGAGGGCATCGTGAACGGCATCTTCTTCAACCAGGGCCAGGTCTGCTGCGCGGGCTCCCGCCTGCTGGTGCAGGAGTCGATCGAGGACGAGCTGCTGGACTCCCTCAAGCGCCGGCTGTCCACGCTCCGCCTCGGCGACCCGCTGGACAAGAACACCGACATCGGCGCGATCAACTCCGCCGAGCAGCTGGCCCGGATCACCGCGCTGGCCGAGCGGGGCGAGGCGGAGGGCGCCGAGCGCTGGTCCCCGGCCTGCGAACTGCCCACCTCCGGCTACTGGTTCGCGCCGACGCTGTTCACGAACGTCACCCAGGCGCACACCATCGCCCGCGACGAGATCTTCGGCCCGGTGCTGTCGGTCCTCACCTTCCGCACGCCGGACGAGGCGGTCGCCAAGGCGAACAACACCCAGTACGGCCTGTCCGCGGGCATCTGGACCGAGAAGGGCTCGCGCATCCTGGCGGTGGCGAACAAGCTCCGCGCGGGCGTGGTCTGGTCCAACACGTTCAACAAGTTCGACCCGACCTCGCCGTTCGGCGGTTACAAGGAGTCGGGCTTCGGCCGCGAGGGCGGCCGCCACGGCCTGGAGGCGTACCTCGATGTCTGATCGGCTCACTGTCTTCAAGACCTACAAGCTGTACGTCGGCGGGAAGTTCCCGCGTTCCGAGAGCGGCCGGGTGTACGAGGTGACCGACTCGAAGGGCAACTGGCTGGCCAACGCGCCCCTCTCCTCCCGCAAGGACGCCCGGGACGCGGTCGTGGCCGCGCGCAAGGCGTTCGGCGGCTGGTCCGGCGCGACCGCCTACAACCGCGGCCAGGTCCTCTACCGCGTCGCGGAGATGCTGGAGGGCCGCAGGGAGCAGTTCGTCCGGGAGGTCGCGGACGCGGAGGGCCTGTCGAAGTCGAAGGCGGCGGCCGTCGTGGACGCGACGATCGACCGCTGGGTGTGGTACGCGGGCTGGACCGACAAGATCGCCCAGGTGATCGGCGGCGCCAACCCGGTCGCCGGCCCGTACTTCAACCTCTCCTCCCCCGAGCCCACGGGCGTCGTGGCGGTGCTGGCCCCGCAGGAGTCGTCCTTCCTCGGGCTGGTGTCGGTCGTGGCACCGGTGATCGCCACCGGCAACACGGCGGTCGTGATCGCCTCCGAGAAGGCCCCGCTGCCCGCCCTGTCCCTGGGCGAGGTGCTCGCCACCTCCGACGTGCCGGGCGGTGTGGTCAACGTCCTGTCCGGCCGTACGGCGGAGCTGGCGGCGCCGCTCGCCGCGCATCAGGACGTCAACGCGATCGACCTCGCGGGCGCCGACGCGGAGCTGGCGAAGGAGCTGGAGATCGCGGCGGCCGACAATCTGAAGCGGGTGCTGCGTCCACAGGCTGTGGACCACTTCGAGACGCCGGGGACCGAACGCATGACGGCGTTCCTGGAGACGAAGACGGTCTGGCACCCGACGGGCGCGCTGGGCGCGGCGGGTTCGTCGTACTGACGGGCGCACGGGGAGCCCGGGCTCGTCGCATTGACGGGGGCGCGGCGGGCCCGCGGCCGTACACCGCCCGAGGGCCCGCCGCGGCCCGCCGCTCCCAGGTGACGGGACCGCGCAAGTGCGCGGTCCCGCCGTCCGCCGCTCTCAGCGGCCCGGCGCTCCGAGGAGTCCGCCCGCCACCGGCACGCCGCCCAGCGACCGCGCCTGGGCCAGCGGACCCGTCACCGTCCGGGAACCCACCGGCTTGAAGTCGCCCACCTGGGTGCCCAGCCCGTTGTCGAGCGGGTCCACGCCCGTGCCCGCCAGGGGGTTGGGCTTGAGGCCGGCGACCGGACCGGTGACGTAGCCGACCGAGCCGGTGAGGGCCGTCAGGCCCGCCTGCGGGTCGACCTTGCCGAGCGAGGTGGGCCGCCACGGCACGTTCAGCAGCTGGGGGCCGGCGTCCGCGTGCGCCGTGGCCGCGCCCGCGCCCAGCGCCGCTCCGGCGGTGGCGAGGGCGATCAGGGCGCGCTGCGCGGCGGGGTGCTGGGGGGAGGTGTGTCGGGCCATCGCTGGTGCCACCTTCTGGTGCGCAGGGTGATGAGGTCGACACGAAGGGTAGTTGAGGCGGGACTCACGCTCAAAAGCCGACCCGCGGGGTCGGCAACTGCGGCCCCCATGCGTCAAACTGGTGTTCCGTGAGCATTCATCCCCCGCCCCCCGCCCGCGTCGTCCTGCTGTGCGGCCCCTCGGGCTCGGGCAAGTCACTCGTCGCCGCCCGCTCCGGGCTTCCCGTCCTGCGCCTGGACGACTTCTACAAGGAGGCCGACGACCCGACGCTGCCCCTGGTGCAGGGGAGTTCGGACATCGACTGGGACCACCCCGATTCGTGGGACGCGGACGTCGCGGTCGAGGCCATCGTCCGGCTGTGCGCCACCGGGTCGACGCCGGTACCGGTGTACGACATCGCGCTGAGCGCCCGGACCGGCGAGGAGCCGCTGGACATCGACGGTGCCCCGCTGTTCATCGCGGAGGGCATCTTCGCCGCGGAGATCGTCGAGCGCTGCCGGGAGCTGGGCGTGCTCGCGGACGCCCTGTGCCTGACCCGCGGCCCGGTCACCACCTTCCGCCGCCGCTTCCTGCGCGATCTGAAGGAGGGCCGCAAGTCGGTGCCGTTCCTGCTGCGCCGCGGCTGGCGGCTGATGCGCGCGGAACGGTCGATCGTCTCCCGGCAGGTCTCCCTCGGCGCGCACGCCTGCGACCGGGACGAGGCCCTGGGCCGGCTGACGACGGCGGCGCACCGGCAGGCAGGGCAGCGGACGGCGGCCTGACCGCCGTACCGCGACCGCCGTACCGGAACGCGAAACGGGACTGGTCGGATCCCCCCGGTCCGCCAGCCCCGCTCTTCCCGCTCCCCCGTGGTCCCGGTGGGCCCGCCCCCCAGCGGGCCCCCGTTCCCCCGTGTTCCCCCCTCGGGCCACCCTGCGGCGACCCCTGCCTCAGGCGACCAGCTCGCCGAAGGCGTCCTCCTCGTCACGGCCGAAGCTGAGGACCTCGTCCTCGCGCAGCCGGCGGAGCGACCGCCAGATGCTGGACTTCACCGTGCCGACACTGATGCCGAGGATGTCGGCGATCTCCGGGTCCGTGCGGCCCTCGTAGTAACGCAGGACCAGCATGGTGCGCTGGAGTTCGGGCAGGCGGGCCAGCGCCTGCCACAGGACCGCGCGCAGCTCGGTGCCGCGCATCGCGTCCGTCTCGCCGGGCGTCTCCGGCAGTTCCTCGGTCGGGTACTCGTTGAGCTTGCGGCGCCGCCAGGCGCTGATGTGCAGGTTGGTCATGGTGCGGCGGAGGTATCCGCCGACCGCCGCCTTGTCGCTGATCCGGTCCCACGCCCGGTACGTCGAGAACAGCGCGCTCTGGAGCAGGTCCTCGGCCTCGAAGCGGTCACCGGTCAGGTGGTAGGCGGTGGCGTACAGGGAGGCGCGGCGCTCCTGGACGTAGGCGGTGAACTCCGCCTCCGTCAGCGAGCGGCGCTCCCCCTGCTCCTCCCCGTACGCGCTTCCCCCGTGCTCCCCCGTGCGTGCGTCGACCACCGTCATGTAGGCGGTGTGCTGACGCCCGGTGCCACGAGCGCACCCCCGTCCCGCCGCGCGCTCGAACACGCTCGTGCGGGAAGGACCCCCCTCGGCACCGGACTTCTCCGGCCCCCGGTGCACGTCGTGCAGCCGCGTGATCACTGCGCTGGTGCTGATGCCGTGCAGCGTTTTCATCTCGCGCTCCCCGTCGTGGACTTCCGGTGACTCGGTGTTGCCGGGCCGGTTCCGGCTCCCCGTCCGGCCCGTGCCCAAAAGACTGCCGGGGTGACTTCATCACCGTGTCTGCCGACTGTCACAGACCTGTCACAGGGGTCCCTCCCAGGGGGGTCGTACGTCGCGCGCGGGTGACCGCGCCGGGGAAGGCATGGCACCGGCAGGTCGTACGACCACCCGTCCATGGGCCAGAATGAGCCCGTGCCTTCCCTGTTGCTGATCGAGGACGACGACGCCATCCGCACGGCCCTGGAGCTCTCCCTGACGCGCCAGGGACACCGGGTGGCCACCGCTGCCAGCGGCGAGGACGGTCTGAAGCTGCTGCGCGAGCAGCGGCCGGACCTGATCGTGCTGGACGTGATGCTGCCGGGCATCGACGGGTTCGAGGTCTGCCGGCGCATCCGGCGCACGGACCAGCTGCCGATCATCCTGCTGACCGCGCGCAGCGACGACATCGACGTCGTGGTCGGACTGGAGTCGGGGGCCGACGACTACGTGGTCAAGCCGGTGCAGGGGCGGGTGCTGGACGCCCGGATCCGCGCCGTGCTGCGCCGCGGTGAGCGCGAGTCCAGCGACTCGGCGACCTTCGGCAACGTCGTCATCGACCGCTCCGCGATGACCGTCACGAAGAACGGCGAGGACCTCCAGCTGACCCCGACCGAGCTGCGGCTGCTGCTGGAGCTGAGCCGGCGGCCCGGCCAGGCGCTGTCCCGGCAGCAGTTGCTGCGGCTGGTGTGGGAGCACGACTACCTGGGCGACTCGCGCCTGGTCGACGCCTGTGTGCAGCGGCTGCGCGCCAAGGTGGAGGACGTGCCGTCGTCCCCGACGCTGATCCGTACGGTCCGCGGGGTCGGCTACCGCCTGGACGCGCCTCAGTGACCGGTACGCGAGGGGCGCTGCGCGGCCTGGCCGCGCGGCGCGGGGGGAGTCTGTCCCGGCTCAGGTTCACCAGCCTCAGGCTGCGGCTCGTGCTGGTCTTCGGGCTGGTGGCGCTCACCGCCGCGGTGTCGGCGTCGGGCATCGCCTACTGGCTCAACCGCGAGGCGGTGCTCACCCGCGCCCAGGACGCGGTGCTGCGCGACTTCCGGCAGGAGATGCAGAACCGCGCGGGCGCGCTGCCCGAGCACCCCACGCAGGACCAGCTCCAGCGCGCCGCCGGCCAGATGGCCGCCAGCAGCCAGCGCTTCAGCGTGCTGCTGGTCGCCCAGGACACCGACGGCAAGACGGTGTACGGCAATTCGGGCGGCATCAACGGCTTCGCGCTGGAGGACGTGCCGCCGTCGCTGCGCGCGGCCGTGGCCAGGCGGCAGGCGGTGACGGACTCCAACAAGGAGCCGTACCACCTGTACTGGCAGCGGGTCACGGAGCACGGCACGCCGTTCCTGGTGGCCGGCACCCGGGTGATCGGCGGCGGCCCGACCGGTTACATGGCCAAGTCCCTGGAGCCGGAGGCGAAGGACCTCAACTCGCTGGCCTGGTCGCTGGGTATCGCCACCGGGCTCGCGCTGATCGGCGCCGCGCTGCTCGCGCAGGCCGCCGCCACGACCGTGCTGAAGCCGGTGCACCGGCTCGGCGTGGCCGCGCGCCGGCTCGGCGAGGGCCGGCTGGACACCCGGCTCAGGGTGTCCGGCACCGATGAACTCGCCGACCTGTCGCGGACGTTCAACAACGCGGCGGAGGCGCTGGAGCAGCGGGTCGCGGAGATGGCCGCGCGGGACGAGGCGTCCCGCCGGTTCGTCGCCGACATGTCGCACGAGCTGCGCACCCCGCTCACCGCCATCACCGCCGTCACGGAGGTGCTGGAGGAGGAGCTGGAGGCGGAGACCGGGAGCATCGACCCGATGGTCGAGCCCGCCGTCCGGCTGGTGGTCAGCGAGACCCGGCGGCTGAACAACCTGGTCGAGAACCTGATGGAGGTCACCCGCTTCGACGCGGGCACCGCCCGGCTGGTCCTGGACGACGTCGACGTCGCCGACCTGATCACCGCCTGCATCGACGCCCGCGCCTGGCTGGACGCGGTCGAGCTGGAGGCCGAGCGCGGCCTCCACGCCCGCCTGGACCCGCGCCGTCTGGACGTCATCCTCGCCAACCTGATCGGCAACGCGCTCAAGCACGGCGGGTCGCCGGTGCGGGTGTCGGTGCGGGAGGCGGACGAGTCGATCGAGATCCAGGTCCGCGACCACGGGCCGGGCATCCCGGAGGAGGTCCTCCCGCACGTCTTCGACCGCTTCTACAAGGCGAGCGCCTCCCGCCCGCGCTCCGAGGGCAGCGGGCTGGGCCTGTCCATCGCCCTGGAGAACGCCCACATCCACGGCGGCACGATCGGCGCCGCGAACTCCCCCGAGGGCGGCGCGGTGTTCACGCTCCTGCTGCCCCGGGACGCCTCCCGGCTGACCGAGCGGGACGACGGGGACGGCGGCGGGGACCAGGGCGACGGCGGGGACGAGCGGGACGGCAGCGGGAAGGAGGGGTCATGACCGTACGACGCGTGGTGGCGCTGCCCCTGCTGGGCGCGCTGCTCACCGGTTGCGGCATCCGGGCCACGGAGGTGCCGACCGACTTCGGGGCGGCGCCGTCCCGGGTGCCGTGCTCGCTGACCGGCCCGGATCTGTCCGCGCAGTCCTCGCGCGGGGTGCCGGTGCAGGTCTTCCTGCTGTGCGGGGCGTCCCTGGTGGCCGTGGACCGCAGCGTGCGGGTGCCGGAGGGCACCCCGGACGCCCGGCGCCGGGTGATCGTGGCACAGGGGCTGCTGGACCAGCTCGCCTCGTCGCCGTCGGCGGCGGAACGCTCCGCCGGCTACACGACGTACGTGCCGGGCGGTCTCGCGGTGAGCGGGCCCGGCCCGAAGGACCCCGAGGACGCGCTCCGGCTGAGCGCCGCACCGTCGCGGCTCACCTCCTACGCCCTGGCCCAGCTGGTGTGCACGCTGTCCGACTCGGCGGCGACGGAGGGCGACGGCTCGGTCATCCTGGGCGGCCCGGAGAAGGGCCCGCTGCGGCGGTACGAGTGCACGGACGAGGTCCGGGAGCATCCGGGCAGCACACAGCCGCCGTCCAGCGGGGTGACGGGCGCCTGAGCCGTCCCGGCGGGCGCGGTGGGACCGCGCGGGCGGGACGGGAGAATGCCGGCCGGCCGGGACGGGAGCATGTCGGCCGGCCGAGGCGGGACAGGGCCGGGTGGGACGGAGCGGACCGGGGCCGGCTGGGGCGGGGCGAACCGGGGCCGGCTGGGGCGGGGCGCACGGCGAAACGTTTCCACCACGGAACCAATCGGCCCCGCCCCCGCGTCTAGGGGGTCGTGCAGCGTCAAGGCTCCATCGGCGGCGGCAGTGCCGCGACCCGCATCCGTGTGACAGGGGGTGTCCTCCTCGTCGCACACCTCGCCCTCGTCGCCTGGCTGACGCTGCGCCCGCTGGACGTCCCCTGGGTGATGCCCCCGAACCTGCGCCCGCTGGCCGGCGTCCGGGCCGATCTGGCACTGGGCTGGCCGGGGGCGGCCAGCCCCCTCGGCGAGGGTCTCGCGCTGCTGGCGCCGCTGGGCGTGCTGCTGCCGATGGCGCACGGCAGGCTCGCCGTCTCCCCGTTCGCCTCCCTGCTCCGGACGGCCGCGGCCGGCGCGCTGGCCTCCCTCGGCATCGCCCTGTTGCAGACCGGCGTGCCGGGCCGGGTGGTGGACGTCGATTCGCTGCTGCTGAACACGGCGGGTGTCGTCCTGGCCCACCTGGCCGTCGTACCGGCCGGCCGGGCCCGGCTGCGGCGGCGGCCCGCCGGGGAGGCCGGTGCGGAGCCGGCGGTCACCGTCCCGGAGGAGCTGTCTCAGGGACGGACCCCGACGATTCCCAGGGTCGGGATCGCCCCGTAGAGCGATGCTTCGTCCCGTTCGTCTCCGTACCGTGGAAGTCAGTCGCGAGGCCCCGCCCGGGGGCCCGTCACCGGCTCGACAGCGAGCCGACGACCACGGAGGAGCCGACATGAGCGCCCTTGCCCGCCCCACCCACGGCCGCATGATCGGCGGAGTCTGCGCCGGACTGGCCCGGCGCTTCGGCACCTCGGCCACGACGATGCGGGTGATCTTCCTGGTGTCCTGCCTGCTGCCCGGCCCGCAGTTCCTGCTGTACATAGCGCTGTGGCTGCTGATGCCGTCCGAGGACAAGGCCCGCACCGCCGCCTGGTAGAGCGCGGGCACCGGGGCACGGAGCCACCGGGACGCGCCCGGCCTGCCCCCGGTCCCGGCTTCGGTCCCGGTTCCGGGGTGCCCCGGCGACGGCGTACGGCGGTGTCAGCCGAGCGGGATGCCGTTGACCGGCACCCCGTGCACGGGCAGGCCGGTGTTCCGCAGCGGCAGTCCGCCGAGCAGCGCGGCGGTCGGCGCGGTCGGCCCCTCCGCGAGGACCTTCCCGACGGCGGGCCGGGCGGCGGCCAGTCCGGTGGCCGCGGCGCCCTGCCCCTGGGCCAGGGCCTCGGTGGCACCCGGCAGCGCCTTGCCGACGTTCTCGGCCGGCAGCGTCCTGGTGACGGTGTCCAGGGCTTGCGCGGCGTCCGGGACGGCCGGGGCGGCGTTGGCCGCGCCCGCGCCCACGGCGGCGATGGCGGCACCGAGGGCGGCGACGCCCAGGCTCTTGGCGGCAGACTGCTTCATGGTGACTGGGTCCTCGTGTGCGGAGACGGATGAGCGCGAACACGCTGAGCGGGCCACGACCGTAGACATGCCGGACCATCCGCCGCAAACACCGAAATGCGGACGCCTCGTGAAAGCACGTCCGCGTTCCGTGCCGCACGTGTCCGGCGGCTACGCCTCCGGACCGCCGGAACCGCTGGTGGACGCGGTCTGCCGGAACAGCCATTCGGACTTCAGCTCGGCGTATCCCGGTTTGATGACGTCATTGATCATCGCGAGCCGTTCATCGAAAGGAATGAACGCCGATTTCATCGCATTGACGGAGAACCACTGGAGATCGTCGAGTGTGTAGCCGAACGCGTCGACGAGGTGCTCGCACTCGCGGCTCATGCTGGTGTGCGACATCAGCCGGTTGTCGGTGTTCACGGTGACCCGGAAGTGCAGCCGGCGCAGCAGCCCGATCGGGTGCTCGGCGTAGGAGGGCGCGGCCCCGGTCTGGAGGTTGGAGCTGGGGCACAGCTCCAGCGGGATCCGCTTGTCCCGGACGTAGGAGGCGAGCCGGCCGAGCGCGACCGAGCCGTCCTCGCGCACCTGGATGTCGTCGATGATCCGCACCCCGTGCCCGAGCCGGTCGGCGCCGCACCACTGGAGCGCCTGCCAGATGGAGGGCAGTCCGAACGCCTCGCCGGCGTGGATGGTGAAGTGGTTGTTCTCCCGCTTGAGGTACTCGAAGGCGTCGAGGTGCCGGGTGGGCGGGTAACCGGCCTCCGCACCGGCGATGTCGAAACCGACCACGCCCGAGTCGCGGTAGGCGTTGGCGAGTTCGGCGATCTCCAGGGAGCGGGCCGCGTGCCGCATGGCGGTGAGCAGGGCGCCGATCCTGATCCGCCGGCCGTCCTCGCGGGCCAGCCGCTCCCCCTGCCGGAAGCCCTCGTTGACGGCCTCGACCACCTCCTGGAGGGTCAGTCCCCGGTCGAGGTGCTGCTCGGGGGCGTACCGCACCTCGGCGTAGACCACCCCGTCCGCGGCGAGGTCCTCGGCGCACTCCCGGGCGACCCGGACCAGGGCCTGCCGGGTCTGCATCACGCCGACGGTGTGCCGGAAGGTCTCCAGGTACCGCTCCAGGGAGCCGGAGTCCGCGGCCTCCTCGAACCAGATCCCCAGTTTCCCCGGGTCGGTCTCGGGGAGACCGGTGTAACCGCCCTCCCGGGCGAGGTCGACGACGGTCCCCGGGCGGAGCCCGCCGTCGAGATGGTCGTGCAGCAGTACCTTGGGCGCCCGGCGGATCTGGTCCGGCGTCGGGACGTGCGCCGGGAGGGGCGCCGGGACGGCCCCCGTCGATGCAGTCTGGCTCGTCATTTCCGCACTGTAACGCCTACGCGCGTAGAGCGCAGGGATACGCGCGACGGCCCCGTGACGGCCGATGTCCGGCGCTTTTCCGTCGATACGCAACGGTGACCCGCCGTACGGGTTTCGTACACGGCGCCTTCTGACACTGTTCTGTCATGGGACAGCAAGACACGCCGGTGCGAACGGCCGGGCTGGGAAGGGCGGTCGGCGCGGCGCCGACGCCGGTCTGCGGGGCGGCGCTGCTGCTCCCCGGCGGGGAGGAGGTCTCCGCCCGCCGGCCCTCCTCCGTCAGGCCGCTGACCCTCGTCCGCGCCCTGGGCCGCGTGCTCGCCCGCGCCGGCCGCGCCGAGGGACTGGCCGTCCACACCGTCCGCTACCGGTACCGCGGCTGGAACGGCGGTGAGGCGCATCTGGCGGCGGACGCCGAGTGGGCCGCCGACGAGGTGGTACGCCGGTACGGGGACGTGCCCGTGTGCCTGGTCGGCGTGGACATGGGCGGACGGGCGGCGCTGCGCGTGGGCGGTCACGAGGCCGTCAACTCCGTGGTGGCGCTGGCTCCCTGGCTGCCGGAGGAGGACGTCGCCGCCCCGGCCGAGCCGGTGAAGCAGCTGGTGGGGCGCCGGGTGCTGATCGCGCACGGCACGAACGACGAGCGCACCGACCCCGAGCTGTCGTTCCGTTACGCGGCGCGGGCGAAGAAGGTCAACCGGGAGGTGTGCCGGTTCGAGGTCCACTCCGACGGACACGGTCTGCACGGCCACCGGTCCGAAGTGCTCTCCCTGGCGGCCGACTTCGCGATGGGCGCGTTGTTCGGGCACTCCGTGTCCCGTCCGGTGGAGGACGCGCTGGCCGCGCCGCCCCCGATCGGGTTGCGGATGCCGCTGGCCGCGGGGTTCGGACGGTCGTTGCGACGGTAGACACGGTGCCGCCCGGCCGCCGGGCGGTGCCACCCGCCACGGTGAGCCGTCCGGCGCCGGTGACAGCCGTGCGGCATCGATGACAGCCCTGCGGCGCCGGTGACGGCCTCGTGGCGCGCGGGGGCCCGGCGCGGCGGGGCCGGGCAGGGGCGGACGGGGGGACGTGTCACCCGGCCGCGACGGAGCGGTGGTGGTGGCGGCGGTGGCGGTGGCGGTGGCGCCACGGTCGTACCCGGACAACGGTCCCCGTGCGGTCCCCGTGCGGAGCAGGCCGGCCCGGGCCGACCCGTACGGACTTCCCTCCCTCCTCAGGGGGCGTCGGCGGTCCGGAGGCCGCGGTCCGCCGGGCGGGCGAACTCCGGCGGCTGGCCGAGCAGACCGCCCCTGCGGGAGAGCAGGAACTTCTTGAACGCCGCCACCGGGGGCGTGTCCGGCCGGTCCGCCAGCCACGCCACACCGATCTCACGGACCGCGCGGGGCGCCGTGACGGTCAGTTCCACCACCCCCGGGCGCGGCACCGTCGGCGGCGGCAGCAGGGCGACGCCCAGCCCGGCCGCCACCAGGCCCCGCAGGGTCTCGGCCTCCTCGCCCTCGAAGGCCACCCGGGGCTTGAAACCGGCCTCCCGGCACAGGGCGTCGAAGATGTTCCGGAGGCCGTAGCCGGGCTCCAGCGTCACGAAGGTCTCCTCCGCCGCCTCGGCCAGCCGGATGCGGCGGCGGGCGGCCAGCCGGTGGTCGGCGGGGACGACCAGGCGCAGCTTCTGCTCGTCCAGGCGCCGGGCGACCAGGTCGGGGGCGTCGGGGACGGGGGAGGTGAGGCAGAGGTCGAGTTCACCGGCGCGCAGCCGCTCCAGCATCGCCTCGCCGTAGTTCTGCACCAGGCTGAAGCGCACGCGCGGATGGTCGGCGCGGAAGGCGTGCAGCAGCCCGGGTACGGTCTCGGCGCCCATGGTGTGCAGGAAGCCGAAGGCGACCTTGCCGGTGGCCGGGTCGGCGTCCGCGCGGACCTCCTCTGCGGCGCGCTCGACCTCGGCGAGCGCCCGCTCGACGGAGGCGAGGAAGGTGCGGCCCGCGGTGGTCAGGGAGACCGCGCGGCCGTGCCGGGCGAACAGGTCGACGCCAAGGTCCCGTTCCAGGCGGGCCATCGCGCGCGAGAGGGTGGACTGCGGGACGCCCAGCTCCCGCGCGGCCCGGGTGACGTGCTCCGTGCGGGCCACCCCGGCGAAGTGGGCGAGGCGCGGTGCGAGCAGCGCTGCCATGTCTTCTGTGTCACCGCTTCGTGACAGTCGTCCCTGTGAACTGTGCTGATGCGCCATGGGAACGATTATGGCCGTTCCATGCATTGGACGCATGAGCGGACCGTGCCTACGGTCGGGGTATGTCTCCCGCCAGTACCGGGGCGTCCACCGACGTGGACGCCGTCGTTCCCGCCCCTGCTCCCGCCCCCGCTCCCGGCCCCGCCTCCACCCCCGTCCCCGCTGCGGACGCCGACTCCCGGATGACCCCGGGCGGCCCCGGCTACCGCCGGATGAGCCTCGCCCTCTTCCTCGCCGGAGTCGCGACCTTCGCCCTGCTGTACTCCACCCAGGCCCTGCTGCCGCTGATCTCCGGGGAGTTCGGGGTCGCGCCGGGCGAGGCGAGCTGGACGGTGGCGGCGGCGACCGGCGGACTGGCCCTGTTCGTGCTGCCCATGAGCGCCCTGTCGGAGCGCTTCGGCCGCCGCGCGGTGATGACGGCCTCGCTCGCCGTCGCCGTCACGGTCGGCATGCTGGTGCCGTTCGCACCGTCGCTCGGCGCGCTGGTGGTGCTGCGGGCGGTGCAGGGCGCCGCGCTGGCCGGACTGCCCGCCTCGGCGCAGGCGTATCTGGCCGAGGAGGTGCGGCCGAAGGCGCTGGTCACGGCCATCGGGCTGTTCGTCGCGGGCAACAGCGTCGGTGGGATGAGCGGGCGGGTGATCACCGGCTGGGTGGCGCAGGAGTGGGGCTGGCGGGTCTCGGTCGGCGTGATCGGCGCGGTCGCGGTCGGCTGCGCGGTGGCGTTCCGGCTGCTGCTGCCCGCCCCGCGGCACTTCACGCCCGGCTCGCTGCGCCCCCGGGTGCTGCTCGGCACGGTCCGCGGCCACCTCGCCGACCCGCTGCTGCGCCGTCTGTACGCGATCGGCGCGCTGTTCATGACGGTCTTCGGCGGCGTCTACACGGTGATCGGCTACCGGCTGACGGCGGAGCCGTTCGGGCTGCCGCAGGGCATCGTCGGCTCGATCTTCCTGGTCTACCTGGTGGGCACGGTCTCCGCGTCCGCCGCGGGCCGGCTGGTGGGCCGCTTCGGCCGCCGGGGCACGCTGTACCTGGCGGGCGGTACGACGGCGGCGGGCCTGCTCCTGTCGCTGACCGCCTCCCTCCCGCCGGCCCTGCTGGGCCTGGTGCTGATCACGGCGGGCTTCTTCGCCGGACACGCGGTCGCCTCGTCGGCGGTGAGCAGGACGGCCACCCACGGGCGCGCCCAGGCGTCGGCGCTGTACCAGTCCGCGTACTACATCGGCTCCAGCGTCGGCAGCACGGTCGGCGCGCTGGCCTTCCACGCGGAGGGCTGGGCCGGCACGGTCGGCGTCGGCCTGCTCGCGGTCACCGGCGTCGTCACGATCACCGTCCTCGGTTCCCGGGCCGCCCGGGTGGCGGCCCGGGAGCCGGTGGCCGCCTGAGACCCCGTACGCCGTCCGTCCCCGTGCGCCGTACCTCCCCTCGCGGCTGTTCCCGGCCGGACGTTTTCCGACTCCGGGGGCCATTGTCAGTGGGCTGCGGTAGCTTCCGAGGTGCCGGGGCGCGAGGGCGCGCCACAGGGACGGCCACAGGGGTGGGTGGACGATGGGCAACGGAACTGCGACGGCGGACCTGGAGGTCGCGCTGGAGAAGCACCGGACCGAGCTGACCGGGTACTGCTACCGGATGCTCGGCTCCTCCTTCGAGGCCGAGGACGCGGTGCAGGACACCCTGGTGCGGGCCTGGCGGAGCTACGACAAGTTCGAGGGCCGCTCCTCGCTGCGGTCGTGGCTGTACCGGATCGCGACGAACGTGTGCCTGGACATGCTGACGGCGGGCAACAAGCGGGCGCGGCCCATGGACCTGACGGAGTCGACCCCGCTCGCCCGGGCCGCGCTCTCCCCGCGCCCGGACAGCACCTGGCTGGAGCCGATGCCGGACGCGCGGGTGCTGCCGAGCGTCACGGACCCGGCGGAGGCGGCGGTCGCCAAGGAGTCGGTGCGGCTCGCCTTCATGGCGGCGCTCCAGCAACTGCCGCCCAAGCAGCGGGCGGTGCTGATCCTGCGCGAGGTGCTGGCCTGGAGGGCGAGCGAGGTGGCCGAGCTGCTGGGCACCTCGGTGGCCTCGGTGAACAGCGCGTTGCAGCGGGCCCGGGCCACACTGGCGGAGCGCGCGGACGCGGGCGCCGAGGGGGCGGTGTCCGACCCGCTCGACGAGGAGCAGCAAAAGCTCCTGGAGCGGTACGTCAAGGCTTTCGAGGGCTACGACATGACGGCACTGACGGCGTTGCTGCACGAGGACGCCATCATGACGATGCCGCCGTTCGACCTGTGGCTGCGCGGCACCGCCGACATCACCGGCTTCATGACGACCATCGGCGCCTCCTGCGCCGGCTCCCGCCTGCTGCCGGTGCGGGCGAACGGCCTGCCCGGCTTCGCGCACTACAAGCCGGACCCGGAGAACGGCGGGTTCACGCCGTGGGCGGTGCAGGTGCTGGAGATCTCAGACGGCCGGATCACCGGTTTCCACTGCTTCCTCGACACCCGGCGCTGGTTCCCGCTGTTCGACCTGCCCCTCCACCTGGAGGCGGAGGCCGACGAGGTCGAGCAGGGCGCCTAGCGCGGGGGCCGGGTCGCGCAGCCGTATCCGCCCGCCGGCCCGGCGGGCGGTCAGCTCCAGCCGGGCGAGCAGGTCGACGGCCGCCAGCCCCGGCGGTCCGAGCCCGCTCACGTCGCACACGACCACCCCGCCCCCGCGGCCCGCCAGCAGGTCCCGCACCTCGGCACAGAGCCCGGGCACCCCGTCACGGCGGACGGGGCCGGGCAGCACCAGCACGGCGGGCGTTTCGGCATCCACGCCCGGGTAGACCGACGCGGCGAACGGAACTCATCGACGCGACGGGCACCGACGGGATCAGTCGACCGGGAACTCCCCCGTGTCGAGGGTGAGGCCGAACGGTTCCGGCAGCTCGATGACATCGCCGAACTTGACCGCCCTGAGGACCCGGTAGACGTCGCCCTTCGGCTCCCCGTAGAGGGTCACGGTGGGACCGCCGGGAGCCCAGCGGTCGACCAGGAGGTAGAGCGGGATGCCGGCGGTGGCGTATGCGGCGGGCTTGCTGACCCGGTCTTGGCTCACGTTCGACCTGGAGGTGACCTCGACGACGAGTTCGGCGAGGGCGGCCGGGATGTGTGAGCCGGCCTCGGCGCATTCTCGCAGGGGTGCCACCAGCAGGTCCGGGATCAACATGCCCCTACGCGACGGCACGGCGATGGCCTGTGTCTGGAAGATCTCCCAGTCGTCAGGAACCACGGAGTAGAGGCGACGATGGATGCGGGCCGCAATCACGTTGTGGCGGAACGCGGGAGCGGGTGACACGGTGATGATCCCCTCGATGATCTCCACCTTGCTGCCCTCGGGCCATTCCATCTCTTCCCAGTACCGGACGAGGTCGTCCCAGTTCTGGTCGGTGTCCTGGCTGACGGTGAGTGCGCTCACGGCGGTCTCCTATCGGTACGTCACCGATCCCAGCATGCCGAACGGGACCGGCGCAGGTCCACCGGTCCCGTTCACCCGTTTGAGGAAAGCGCAGGTCAGGCGATGCGCTCCAGCACCACCGGCGTGGCCTGGAAGTCGGTGCCGGGGGCCGCGATGTCGTAGGCGTCCGTCACCGCCCGGAGGGCGTACTCGAACCGCTCGGGGGTGTCGGTGTGCAGGGTCAGCAGCGGCTGGCCCTCCGTCACCGTGTCGCCCGGCTTGGCGTGCATCTCCACGCCCGCCGCCGCCTGCACCGGGTCCTCCTTGCGGGCGCGGCCGGCGCCCAGGCGCCAGGCGGCGATGCCGATGTCGTAGGCGTCGAGGCGGGTCAGCACGCCGGAGGACGGCGCCGTGATGACGTGCTGCTCCCGGGAGGTGGGCAGCGCGGCGTCCGGGTCGCCGCCCTGGGCCGCGATCATCCGGCGCCAGACGTCCATCGCCGAGCCGTCGGCCAGCGCCTTCGCCGGGTCCGCGTCCTTGATGCCGGCCGCGTCGAGCATCTCGCGGGCCAGCGCGACCGTCAGCTCGACGACGTCGGTGGGGCCGCCGCCGGCCAGCACCTCCACCGACTCGCGGACCTCCAGCGCGTTGCCCGCCGTCAGGCCGAGCGGCGTCGACATGTCCGTCAGCAGCGCCACCGTCTTCACACCGTGGTCCGTGCCGAGGCCGACCATCGTGGACGCCAGCTCGCGCGCGTCCTCGATCGTCTTCATGAAGGCGCCCGTACCGACCTTCACGTCCAGGACCAGGGAGCCCGTGCCCTCGGCGATCTTCTTCGACATGATCGAGGAGGCGATCAGCGGGATCGCCTCGACCGTGCCGGTGACGTCGCGCAGGGCGTACAGCTTCTTGTCGGCGGGGGCCAGGCCGTCGCCCGCCGCGCAGATCACCGCGCCGGTGGTGTCCAGGACGTGCAGCATCTCCTCGTTGGAGAGCAGGGCCCGCCAGCCGGGGATCGACTCCAGCTTGTCGAGCGTGCCGCCGGTGTGGCCGAGGCCGCGGCCGGAGAGCTGCGGGACCGCGGCACCGCAGGCCGCGACGAGCGGCGCGAGCGGCAGGGTGATCTTGTCGCCGACGCCGCCCGTGGAGTGCTTGTCGGCGGTCGGACGGGACAGGGACGAGAAGTCCATGCGCTCACCGGAGGCGATCATGGCCGCGGTCCAGCGGGCGATCTCGCCGCGATTCATGCCGTTCAGCAGGATCGCCATGCTGAGCGCGGCCATCTGGTAGTCGGCGACCTCGCCCCGGGTGTACGCGTCGACGACCCAGTCGATCTGCTCGTCGGTCAGCTCGCCGCGGTCCCGCTTGGTGCGGATGACGGAGATGGCGTCCATGGCCATGGCTGGGGGCTTCCTTCCGGGAGGTGCGAAGTGCGCGGCCCCCCTGCGAACGGGGCAGGGGGGCCGTACGGCGTTACTTGGCGAGATGGTCCGGGCCGAAGGCCTGGGGCAGCATCTCGGAGAGCGGGAGGACGCCCGCGGGGGTGTCCAGGATCAGGTCGGGCCCGCCGAACTCGTACAGCAGCTGGCGGCAGCGACCGCAGGGCACCAGGAGCGCACCCTCGCCGTCGACGCAGGTGAAGTGCGTCAGCCGGCCGCCGCCCGTGCGCTGGAGCTGGGAGACCAGCCCGCACTCGGCGCACAGGCCGAGGCCGTAGGAGGCGTTCTCGACGTTGCAGCCGGTGACCGTGCGGCCGTCGTCGACCAGGGCGGCCGCCCCGACCGGATAGCCCGAGTAGGGGGCGTACGCGTGGGACATGGCCTCCCGCGCCTGGTCGCGCAGCCCGTCCCAGTCGAATCCTTCGGCTTCCCCGGTCACTTGCCCTGGCCCTTCCGGTAGCGCATGCCGTCCGCCTTCGGCATCCGCAGCCGCTGCGCCGAGAGGGACAGCACGAGGAGGGTGACGACGTACGGGGTGGCGCCGACGAAGTCGCTCGGGACCTCGTCGGTGAGCAGGTACCAGACCAGGACCAGCGCCGCCATGACGGCGCTGACCACACCCTGGACCATGGCCTTCTTGTACAGCTTCCAGCCGGCCAGCAGCGCGAGCAGCACGACCAGCAGGAGCAGCAGGGCGTGCACGGTCACGCCGCCGTTGCGCAGCTGGAGCGCGTCGGAGTAGCCGAACAGGCCCGCGCCCATCGCCAGCCCGCCGGGCCGCCAGTTGCCGAAGATCATGGCGGCGAGACCGATGTAGCCGCGGCCGCCGGTCTGGCCCTCCAGGTAGGTGTGCGAGGTGACCAGCGACAGGAACGCGCCACCGAGGCCGGCCAGACCGCCGGAGACGGCCACGGCCGCGTACTTGTAGGTGTAGACGTTGACGCCGAGCGACTCGGCGGCCGTCGGGTTCTCACCGCAGGAGCGCAGCCGCAGCCCGAACGGGGTGCGCCACAGCAGCCACCAGCTGCCGACGAAGAGCAGCACGGCCAGGATGGTGACCACGGACAGGTTGGTGACCAGGCCGCCGATGATGCCGGCGAGGTCGGAGACCAGGAACCAGTGGTGCTTCTCGATCGAGGCGAGGCCGTCCGAGAGGCCGGGGACGGTGATGTCGGGCAGCGAGTCGGCGGGCGGGGACTGCTTGGGGTTGCCGCCCTGCTCCGCCGCCTTGCCGTCGGCGAAGAACAGCTTGGCGAGGTACTGGGTGGCGCCGAGCGCGAGCAGGTTGACGGCGACACCGGAGACGATGTGGTCGACGCCGAAGGTGACGGTGGCGACGGCGTGCACCAGGCCGCCGAGGACGCCGAAGCCGATGCCGCAGAGCAGGCCGAGCCAGGGGCTGGTCTGCCAGCCGACCCAGCCGGCGCCGAAGGTGCCGAGGATCATCATGCCCTCGAGGCCGATGTTGACCACACCGGCCCGCTCGGACCACAGACCGGCGAGGCCGGCCAGGCCGATCGGCACGGCGAGGCCGAGCGCGGCGGCGACCTGGCCCGAGGAGTCGAGCTGGTTGGAGCCGGTGATCATGCGCACCGCGGCCACCAGCAGCAGGGCACCGGCGACGATCATGAGGATCTGGCCGAGGGAGCGGCCCGAGCGCTGGGGGGCGCCCGCCGCCTTGGGCGCCGCGGGCGGCGGCGCGTCGGTCATCGTGGCAGTCATCACGCCACCTCCTGCTTCTTCATCGGGGCGGCGGCCTGCGCGGCGAGTTCGGCGCCGACCTTCTGCTGCTGGCGCTTGAGGCCGTAGCGTCGTACGACCTCGTAGGCGATCACGACGCAGAGGACGATGACGCCCTGGATGACGCCGAGGATCTCCTTGTCGTAGCCCTGGAACTCCAGGTGGTTGGTGGTGCGCTCCAGGAAGCCCCAGAGCAGGGCGCCGAGCGCGATGCCGATCGGGTTGTTGCGGCCGAGCAGCGCGATGGCGATGCCGGTGAAGCCGATGCCGGTGGGGAAGCTGTTGTCGTACTGGTGGCTCTCGTTGAGCAGCGTGGGCATGCCGATCAGACCGGCCACCGCACCGGAGATGATCATGCTGGTGGCGACCATCCGCTTCACCGACACACCGCTCGCGGACGCGGCGCTCTCGGACTGGCCGACCGTGCGCAGGTCGAAGCCGAACCGGGTGCGGCCGAGCACGAACCAGTACGCGAGGCCGACGAGCACGGCGACGACGATGAAGCCGTCCAGGACGCCGGCCGGGCCGGTGTCGATGTTGAAGAAGTGCGAGGACGACGGCAGCGGCTTGGTGGAGACGAGGGTGCCGCCCTGCTGGAGCTCGCCCAGCCGGTCGGGCTGGAGCAGGTAGCCGATGATCGCGGTGGCGATCGAGTTCAGCATGATGGTCGCGATGACCTCGCTGACGCCGCGGGTCACCTTCAGGACACCGGCGATGGCCGCCCACAGGGCGCCGGTCGCCATGGCGCAGAGGATGATCAGCGGTATCGCGAGCCAGCCGGGCACGGTCAGCGCGCCGCCCAGGACGGCGGCGATGAACGCGGCGAGCCGGTACTGGCCGTCGACACCGATGTTGAACAGGTTCATGCGGAAGCCGACGGCCACCGCGACACCCGCGAGGTAGTACGTCGTCGCCTTGTTCAGGATGTAGACCTGGCTGTCGCTGGCGAAGCCGTAGGTCATCATGTCGCTGAAGGCGGCGCCGGGGTTCTTGCCGGTCGCGGCGATCACCAGGGCGGTGACGACGAGCGCGGCGACGATCGCCAGCACCGGGGCGGCGATGCCGAGGAACAGCCGCTCCTTGTCGATCCGTGAGGTCAGCTTGTTCATCGCTCGTCGTCCTCTGTGTGCTCCAGGTGGCCGGTGGCCGCACCCGTCATGGCGGAGCCCAGCTGTTCGGGGGTGATGGTGGCGGGGTCGGCGTCGGCGACCAGACGGCCGCGGTACATCACCCGCAGGGTGTCGGAGAGGCCGATCAGCTCGTCCAGGTCGGCGGAGATCAGCAGTACGGCCAGACCCTCGCGGCGGGCCTCGCGGATGTGGTCCCAGATGGCCGCCTGGGCGCCGACGTCCACACCGCGGGTGGGGTGGGCGGCGATCAGCAGCTTGGGGTCGTGGCTCATCTCGCGGCCGACGATCAGCTTCTGCTGGTTGCCGCCGGACAGCGAGGCCGCGGTCACGTCGATGCCGGGGGTGCGGACGTCGTACGCCTGCACGATCCGCTCGGTGTCGGCGCGGGCCGCCTTGATGTCGAGCAGTCCGCCGCGCGAGTTCGGCCTCTCGGTGACATGGCCGAGGATGCGGTTCTCCCACAGCGGCGCCTCCAGCAGCAGGCCGTGGCGGTGGCGGTCCTCGGGGACGTAGCCGATGCCGGCCTGGCGGCGGTCGCGGGTGGGGGTGCGGGAGATGTCGGTGCCGTCGAGCGTGATGACACCGGCGTCGAGCTGCCGCATGCCCATGATCGCCTCGACCAGTTCGGACTGGCCGTTGCCCTCCACACCGGCTATGCCGAGGACCTCGCCCTTGTGGATGGTGAGGGAGATGTCGTCCAGGATGATCCGCTCGACGCCGTCGAGGTCGGTCTGCGCCAGACGCAGGCCGTCCAGCCTCAGCATCGGGACGTCCGTGACCGTGGACTCCTCGGTCTCCGGGGTGGGCAGCTCGCTGCCGACCATCAGCTCGGCGAGCTGCCTGGGGGTGGTGCCGCGCGGCTCGACCGTGCCGACGGTGGTGCCGCGCCGGATCACGGTGATCTCGTCGGCGACCGAGAGCACCTCGCCCAGCTTGTGGGAGATGAAGATGACGGTGAGGCCCTCGGCCTTCAGCTCGCGCAGGTTGTCGAAGAGCGCGTCGACCTCCTGCGGCACGAGCACGGCGGTCGGCTCGTCGAGGATGAGGGTGCGGGCGCCGCGGTAGAGGACCTTGAGGATCTCCACGCGCTGGCGGTCGGCGACACCCAGCTCCTCCACGAGGACGTCGGGCCGGACGTTCAGGCTGTACGCGTCCGAGATCTCGTTGATTTTGGCGCGGGCCCTGCCCCCGATGCCGTACAGCTTCTCCGCGCCGAGGACGACGTTCTCCAGCACGGTGAGGTTGTCGGCGAGCATGAAGTGCTGGTGCACCATGCCGATGCCGCGGGTGATGGCGTCGCCGGGGTTGTGCAGGACGACCTGCTCGCCGTTGACCGTGATCGTGCCCTCGTCCGGCTGCTGCATGCCGTAGAGGATCTTCATCAGGGTGGACTTGCCGGCGCCGTTCTCGCCGCACAGGGCGTGGACGGTGCCCGAACGGACCGTGATGTCGATGTCGCGGTTGGCGACGACGCCGGGGAAACGCTTGGTGATGCCGCGCAGTTCGACGGCAGCGGGAGGGCTGGACGCGTTGATGGCGCACTCTCCTCGGAGGAAGGGGCTGCGTGGGGGAGGTGGCAGGCGTCGGCGACGCTAGCGCGGCAACTCCGTGCTACACGCGTAGAGTTGACACATTGTTATGGCTCGGCGCGGGGGGCATGGGATGTGCCCCCGCGCCGAGCCTGGGTCCGTCGGACCCGTCAGGTCACGGAGTGGTCTTGACCTTGATCGAACCGTCGATGATCTTCTTCTTGGCCTCGTCCAGCTTGCTCTGGATGTCGTTGATGAAGCCGCCGCTGGTGGAGAGCTTCACGCCGTCCTTGGCCAGCGAGTAGACGTTGGTGCCGGCCAGCGGCTTGCCCTCGTGGACCGACTTCACGAAGTCGTAGACACCGACGTCGACGTTCTTGACCATCGAGGTCAGGATCGAGTTCTTGTACTTGGCCAGACCCGGGATGTTGTACTGGTCCGAGTCCACGCCGATGGCCCAGGCGCCCTTCTTGCCCGCCACGGCCTCGATCGCGCCGTTGCCGGAGGAGCCGGCCGCCGTGTAGATGACGTCGGCGCCGTTGTCCAGCATGCCCTGCGCGGCCTCCTTGCCCTTGTCGGGGCTGGCGAAGCCGGAGGTGTCCGAGCCGTGCGACAGGTACTGCGTGTCGACCTTGATCTTCGGGTTGGTGTCCTTGACGCCCTGGACGTAACCCGCCTCGAACTTCTTGATCAGCGGGACGTCGACACCGCCGACGAAGCCGACGTGCTTCGACTTGGTCTTCAGCGCGGCGGCGACACCGGCCAGGTAGGAGCCCTGCTCCTCGGTGAAGTTGATGCTGTCGACGTTCTTGCCCTCGACGACCGAGTCGACGATGCCGAAGCTGGTCTTGGGGTACTTCGCGGCGACCTTGGTCATGGAGGCCGCGTAGGCGTAGCCGACGCCGACGATCGGGTTGTAGCCCGCCTCCGCCAGGTCCGACAGGCGCTGCTCGCGGTCCGCCTCGGTGTCCGAGGTCTTCGCGGTCAGCTCCTTGATGTCGCCGCTGAACTCCTTCTTCGCCTGGTCGGCACCGCGCGCGGCGGAGTCGTTGAAGGAGCGGTCACCACGGCCGCCGACGTCGAAGGCGAGACCGATCTTGACACCCTTGCCGTCGCCGGAGGGCGACGAACCCTCGTTGTCGGAGGAGGTGCTGCCACAGGCAGTGGCAGTCAGTGCGAGTGCTGCGGATGCGATACACGCAGCGGAAAGCTTGGCTACCCGGCGCACGGGAAGGCTCCTTCACCTGACCTGAGCGCCTGTCGGCGCTTGATGGGAGCACCCTGCCGGTGCCCCAGCCGAGACACCCCAACGGCGTCGGCTTCGCGGCATCGTAACGCGCGTAGATGTCGCAAAAAACCCTCTCGGGAAGCCGTTATCGATTCGAGGCAAACAGCGTCTGAACTCGGACTCCGACTCTTCTCACGGCAATGTTGCGGACAGTATGCGAATGGCTTGCTTTCGTGTTGCACAGGCCGGGAAACGGCCCCCGCGGGGGCCGCCCGTTCAGCTCTGCGTCGCGGCCGTGTCCAGGAAGGCGGCCGCGGTGAACATCTCCACGCCGACCGTGATCGCGTGCTCGTCGGCGTCGAAGTCGCCCTGGTGGAGATCGCGCACCGTCCGCTCGCCGGGCCTGCGCACCCCGAGCCGGGCCAGCGCGCCGGGCACGTGCTCCAGGTACCAGGAGAAGTCCTCGCCGCCGAGGCTCTGCTCGGTGCTCTCGACGGACTTCATACCGCGCCGGGCGACCATGGCACGGCGGAGGAGGTCGGTGGACTCCCGGTCGTTGACGACGGGCGGCACCCCGCGCATGTAGTTGATCTCGAACTTGGCCCGGTGCAGGGTGGCGACCTCGTCGATGGCCGCGTGCACGATGTCGGGGGCCTGTCGCCAGGCGTCCAGGTCGAGGCAGCGCACGGTCCCGGAGAGTTCGGCGTGCTGCGGGACCACGTTCGGGGCGTGCCCGGACTCGATCCGGCCCCAGGTGACGGCGAGCCCGGCGCGGGTGTCGACCCGGCGGCCGATCAGCGCCGGGACGTCGACGGCGACCCGGGCGGCGGCGGTGACCAGGTCGGTGGTCAGGTGGGGGCGGGCGGTGTGCCCTCCGGGGCCGTCGAGCGCGATCTCCAGCCGGTCGCAGGCGCTGGTGATCGGCCCCTGCCGCAGCCCGACCCGGCCGGCGTCCACCCGGGGGTCGCAGTGCACGGCGAGGATGCGGCCCACGTCGGCCAGCGCGCCGTCCGCGATGGCGTCCAGGGCGCCGCCGGGCAGCACCTCCTCGGCGGGCTGGAAGACCAGCCGCACCGGGCGGGGCAGCAGGCCCTTGGCGTGCAGGTCGGCGAGGACCAGTCCGGCGCCGAGGACGACGGTGGTGTGCACGTCGTGACCGCAGGCGTGGGCGCGGTCGGGCACGGTGGAGCGGTAGGAGCACTCGGTCTTGGTGTCCGGGATGGGCAGGGCGTCGATGTCGGCGCGCAGCGCGAGCATCGGCTCGTCCGGCCGCTCACCCTCGGCGAGCCCGATGTCACAGACGAGTCCGGTCCCGGTGCGCAGGACGCGTGGCCTGAGCCCGGCCCGCTCCAGCCGCTCCTTGATCGCGGCGGTCGTACGGAACTCCTGGTTGCCCAGCTCGGGATGCATGTGCAAGTCGCGACGGAACGCGACGAGTTCGGCGTGCAGGGACTCGCTCAGCACGCCGGGGAGCACATCACCCGGGAGGCCGGCCTCGGACTCTAGGGACATCAATTGCTTCACCCTCTGAAGGGTAGGACGCCCACTGATCAACTACCCCTCGATCAACAAAAGTTCAGCCCGTTAGGGGACGAAAATCTGACCGGCGGACGCTTGGCGGCGGACTGTGGTGGGTACAACCTCTGTTTTCCTCCTTCCACGGATACCACGCATCACCCTGGTCACGCGCGCCATGTCCACGAAACGGACCACCCGGGTGGCCCGGGGTCCCGGGAGCGGGCGCGCGGCGCGGCAGTCGGCCGTGGGCCGTCGGACGGACGCTCGACGGCCCACGGCCACGCGTCCGGGTCCCGCCGGGACGGCCGGCTAGAAGTGCTCGACCTTCTGGCCGTCCGGGACCCGGTAGCAGCCGGAGACGACCATGAGGCTCAGCTTGGGGGGGTTCCGCTTCGCCATCCGGGTGATGTGCACGCCCGCCTTCTCCGCTTCGCTGTCGGCGATGAGCATGAGGTTCTTGTTGGCGCTGGTGTCGGGGCCGTACTCGACGATCTTCCAGCCGCGCCCCGGCATCCCCTGCTTGAGGTTGCGCATGGCGATGTCGAGATCGCCCTCCGACGCGGGGTGGAAGCTCCACTTGTGGAAGATCCGGAAGTACCTGTCCCGGTCCTTGCCCGAGCACTCCTGCACCCCGGGGCTGCCGTCGGAGGCCGTCCCCTTGACGCCGATCAGGTCGCGCAACCGGCTGGACACCTTCTGTGTCCTGGCGGCGGCGTCCCGTGACGTGCCGATGCCGACGGAGGGGACGTCGTCGGATTTCCCGGCGAACGTTGTCCCGCATCCGGCGACAGCGGCCAGGGCCAGGGACGCGCAGAGCGCCGCCGTACTCTGTCTGAAGGTCACGTCGCTGGTTCTCCTGAGCCCCGTCGCCTGAAAGTGCTCGACCTTCCGGCCGTCCGGAACCTGGTGGCAACCGGAGGCGACATCCACGCTCAGCATCGGCGGGTTGTCCTTCGCCATCTCGATGATGTGCACACTGGCCCTTTTCGCGTCGTTGTCGGCCGTGAGCCTCATGTTCTTGTTCTTGCTGGTGTCCGGCCCGTACTCGACGATTTTCCAGCCGTGCTTCGGCATCGCCTCCCTGAGCCGCTGCATGACTGCCTCGAGGTCGCCGGGGGACGCCGGGGTGAAGCTCCACGGGCGCAGGACCCGGAAGTACGTGTTCGGGTCCTTGCCGGAACACTCCGTCACCGTCGCCCGGCTGTCGGAGGTCTTTCCCTTGACACCGATCAGGTCGTAGATACCGCTCGAAACAGCTTCCACCGCGTCTGCGGCGTCGCTCGACGTGCTCGTGCCAGCGGAGAGGATGTCGGAACCGCTGTCAGTCATGCTGCATCCGGTGAGGGTGGTGAGTGCAAGGGGCATGGCGGCCGCGAGGACGCCCAGCTTGATCTTCACGTCGGGGGTCTCTCGTGGGTCCCGGTAACCGCCGTTGGTGGTGGGGCCGGCCAGGGTAGGCCCGGCCGGCCAGGCCCCGTCAGCGCGTCGGGGTCGTGCCGTCGGGCTTGCTCCGGAAGCAGTCGGACACCACGGTGACCTCGATCATGGACGAGCGCTTGCTGTCGGCGGGCTCCCGCCACAGGCGGAGGTCCGCGGACAGATGGCCGTCGCGTGAGTTGGCCACGATCTGCGGAAGCTTCGCCCGGCTCTTGTCGGGGCCGTCCTTGACGATCTTCCACCCCTTGGCGGGCAGCTGCGCACGCAGACGGTCCATGGCCTTTTCGAGATCGTCGCCCGGCACACCGTAGACGCTCCACGGGTGCCGCAAGCGATGCACCTCGTCCTCCTCCGGATACGCCGTGCAGGAGGTGGCCACGGCGCCCGGCTGGGTGACCTTGCCCTTCACCGCCAGGATGTCGAGGATCTCGCTGGATGCCTGCTCGACGCTCTGCTTGACGGCCTGCTCGTCGCGGACGTCAGCTTTCTTTCCGGCCTTCTCGTCGCTCACCTGAGAGCAGCCTCCCAAGAGGATGGCGGCCAGGGCCGCGCTTACCACAGTCACGCACTTCTTATTCAAGAGTCACCTTGTCGTACTGGCCTGCCATCACGAGGGCCTGGTTGCGCAGGCTCGTCGAACCCTCGTCCCAGAAGGCGCCGTGGTCATCGGCGTCCGACTCCATGATGTTGGCACCGAACTCCGGATCGGTCGGGATCGTCCAGTCGTCACCGAGGCCGGCGAGGTACTTCCCCCCGATCCGCACCGCCGCGTCGTTGCCGCCTCCCTTCTCCGCCCACATGTGCCCCTGTGGGATGCCGAGGTCAGCAGCGTGCTTCGCCTGCATGCCGGGGCTGCCCACCGCGATGACGTCGTTCACCGGCAGCCCCCCTTCGAGCATGCCCCGCGACTTCGCCGCGTCGCCGATGAGCGTGGTGCCGTAGCTGTGTCCCATCAGGGTGGTGTGCCCCAGGTTGGTGTTGCCGGACGCCATCCTGTGTGCTTCGAGGTTGCCGTCGAGGAAGTGCGACAGCCCTGGTCCGCCCTTGGCCGCCCATTCGTCCGACATCGCCTCCGGGAACAGGCCGCCGCCCTTCTCGAAGGGCTTCGCCTGCAGAGGCGCGTCGTAGTCGAACCAGGTGATGGTGGAGACCTTCTGCCCTTGTGCGTACCGATTGGTCTCGTGCCAGAGGATCTCACCTCGGCCCATGTCCTTATCGATGTCCTGCAGCAAGGTTCCCGTGCCGGGGACGTAGATGCCGGTGTGGTCGGCGGTGTCCGGGTTCCCGTTGGCGATGATGACCTTGCCGTCATGACCCTTGCCCTCAGGGTCGAAGCCGAGCAGGTAGGCCTCGGGCAAATGATCGGTCCCGGTTCTGTCGAAGCGGGACTGGATGGCGTCCATTCCCCGGACACGGCCCTCCAGCTCCTCCTTCTTCTTGTTCCACTCCTTCCATTCTTCCGTCTCGATCTGGGCGCCCTTCACCTCAAGGCCGGTGACCGGGCTGATGTAGGGGGCGTAGCGATCGGGCTCTTTCTTCATCCAAGCGTCCAGCTTGTCCTGGTACGCGGCCCTGCTCTCGTCCAGCACCACACGGTTGGCCTCGTCCCGCACGGTGGCGGGGAGTCCGTCCATGGCACCGATGGAGTCGGGGTGCATGGAGATGTAGGCCGACTTCTGCTCGTCCGTCAGGTCCGCCCACCACTGAGCCACCAGCTCCGGGGCGCCGTCCTTGGGCGGCTTCGGCAGGGACCGGGCGTAGGCCTCGGCCCCCTTCACGACGCCGTCCGTGTCGCTCTTGACGTCGGACCAGTCCCGGCCGGACACCGTCAGGTCGTCGTCCGCCTTCAGCGCGCGCAGCTTCGGCGCCCACTTGGCGTCCGCGTCCGCGGCCTCCTTCAGCGCGTCCCCGATCCGGTTCGCGAAGCCGATGGCCTTGCCGAAGTTCGGGTTGGGGTGCTGGTGGATGGCCTGCTGCTCGATCGCGTTCGCCGTCGCGTCCGTCGAGCTGGTGGAGGCGGACACGGTGCCGCCCTCCGGTACCTTGCCGTCGACCTCCTTGCCGCCGGCCGGGAACGACACCGAGCCATCCGCGCCCACCGTGCAGCCGGCCGCCCTGGCGTCCTCCAGGGCCGCCTCCAGCTTCCGCTTCGCGGCGGCCATGTCGAACGCGAACCCGTTCAGCGCGGTACTGGCCAGCGCGCACTCGGTCTGGACGTAGTGGAGGTTCTTGCCCAGCTCCTTCAGCTCGCGCAGGGCCGCGTCGGCCGCGTCGCCCTTGAGCTGGTTGCGGATGCCGGCGGATATCTGGTTCTCCACCGTGTCCTTGGCGGTGCTCGCCATGTCACTCGTGGCCCGGTACCCGTCGGCCGCCTCCTCGTACTCGGAGGGCTTCAGGGCCTTCAGCGTCGCGATGTCCACGGCCGCCGTCACCGGCCCTTCGCCTGGCCGCCGACGGCCTCGGTATCGTGGTACTTGGCCTTGATCTTGTCCAGCTCCGCCTTCACGTCGGCGTCGGACATCGCCAGGTCGTGCCCGGACTTCTCCATGAGCCCGCCCAGCTCGCCGCAGCGTCCCTTGACGTCGGCGACGTACTTCTTCCAGGACTCGTACAGTTCCTGCCGCGCCGCCGCCGACTGCACACCGGACGTGTCGCCCAGCCCCGACTGCCCGTCGTCCAGCTTGCCCAACGCCTTGCCGATGTCGTCCTGGAGCCCCTTGGTGTCCTCGCCGGCCTTCGTCCACGCCTTCTTGTCCGACTTCAGGTCACCGGCCCCGCCACCGCCCGGCTCCGGCGGAACGTGGTTCAGCTGCATCCCCGTGGAGCCGCGGGCCGCGGCATCCGCCTTCAGTCGCTCCCACTCGTCCCACGCCATGCGTGATGCTCTCCCCGTTTCCCCGTCTCCGGCGGTTCTCCGCCGTCTCGTGCAGGTCGCGTGCACGCGGTGAAAAAGCCTACCCAGAGGTGATAACGGGGCGCCTGAGTATGTGTACTCATACCTGCGGAGGGACGTGAGGCCACCGCGCTGCGCCGCTGGGAACGGATCCCGCCCAGGTGAGCCAGATCGAGGCCGGTCTCGCGGTGTCAGCGAGGCACGCCTGCGGAGAATCGCCGGACGAGGCACTCGAGTTGAGGATGCAGCACCGCATGCAGCGGCGGGTCGTCATGGAGAGGCCCTCGCCTGTTCCGTACGAAGCCGTGAACCACGAAGCGGCTGGAGCTCTGCACCGACCTGAACTCCGCCATGGTCTACGCCGGTGGTGCGGTCCCGAAACTGGACACCGTCGTACGCGACGGCCCTCATGGCACGATCTTCATCGACTCCGAAGTCGTAGCTGGGTGTGTGTTCCGAACACACTTCCGTAAAGTGGCGGCAGTTTCACTCGTCCCCGAGCGTGCTCGTGACTTCATCCACGGGCCGGCGAAGGAACTGTGAGGCACACATGACAACGCCTGCGTAGAGATCGCCGATCGCCGCATCCGCATAGCCGTCCGAGACTCCAAGGCCCCGGCCAGGGCAGTGCTCACGTTCCCGGCCGATGCCTTCACCTCCTTCATCGAAGCCCTGAAGGAGCCCCATCGCCCGTAGGTCCGGCTACGCCAGGGTCACCGCCGACAGGCGGTGGATGTCGCGGGCCGTTCCCGTCACGCCGGAGAGGAAGCCCTGGGCCCGGGGCGAGGCGGTGTCCGTGAGCCAGGTCGGGTCGATGTCGCAGACCGCCACGCGCACCCCCGTGCCGGCCAGCGCCAGCGGCAGGGTGTGGACGACCGTGGAGGGGAAGCTGAGGATGGTGCGGCCGACCGGGCCGCGGCGGGCGATCAGTTCCAGCGGGAGGTCCGGACGGACTATCTCCAGGCCCGTCTCGGTGGCCAGCCGGTGCAGTTTCTCGGTGCTCTCGCGGCGGTGCGCGAAGTAGCGGGTGACGCCGTGCGCCTTCGCCAGGCTGCGGACGGCGTCCAGATACCGCTCGCCGTCCACCACCCCGGTCTCCACCAGGGAGGTGCCGACCATGTCCGCGCCGCCGGTGATGCGCGGCGGGCCGAAGCGGGCGCGGGTCCAGGCGAAGTCGTTGGCGGTGACGGTGACGCCGTCCGGGGCCTCGGTCACCGGCATGGAGGAGAAGACCTCGACGCGCCGTCCCCCGCTCGGGGTGAGGCGGCGCCGGGCGGAGGAGGAGACCGGCGCGAAGAGCAGGTCCCGGGCGCCGGGCCGGCCGCCCTTGCGGTGCCAGCGGACCAGGCGTTCGCCGCGGGCCAGCTGGGCGACGAACTCCATGGTCGCGGTGCCGTCGTCGACCACGACCAGGTCCCTGGCCCGGGTGATCGTCAGCAGCAGTTGCACGTAGCGGGAGAACGGGTCCCCCATGACGATGCGGTCGGCCCGGCGCAGCGGGCCCGCCAGGCCGCCGATCGTCTGGAAGGGCGCGGTCGTACCGCCCCGCGCCTCCTCCCAGCGCACCCGGTAGCCCTCGTCCCGGGCCAGGTCGGCCATGCGGCGCAGCTGGCCCCGGGTCATGGGGTCGGTCGGGGAGAGGACGACGACGGTGAGGTCCGCGCCGGCCGGCTGCGCACCGGCCGGAGGTCCCCCGGCCGGTGCCCGCCGGGCCTGCGCGGGCACGGCCGGCCGGTCGGCCTCGGCACCGCCGCGCCGGTCGGGCTCCGCACCGCCGTGCCGGCCGTGCGGGTGCGCCCACTCCAGTACGTTGAGCAGCTGTACCGGGCTCTCCACGAAGGCGAGCGTGCGGGCTGGGTGGCCGGCCTGACCGGCGCGGGGGCTCATCGGCGTACGACCGTCCCGTCGTAGGGCAGCTAAGGCGATCGGGGTGCTCAGACCGAGACCGGCTCGCCCGCGGCCGCGGCAATCTCCGCTTCGGCGACGACACCGGTGACGCGGCGCAGCTTCTTCATCGGGCCCAGCTCGGAGTCGTAGACCTTCTTGACGCCGTCGCCGAGGGAGGACTCGATGGTGCGGATGTCGCGGACCAGGCGCTGGAGGCCCTGCGGCTCCACCGAGGCGGCCTGGTCGGAGCCCCACATGGCGCGGTCGAGGGTGATGTGGCGCTCGACGAAGGTCGCCCCGAGCGCGACCGCGGCGAGGGTGGTCTGGAGGCCGGTCTCGTGGCCGGAGTAGCCGATCGGGACGTTCGGGTACTCCTTCTCCAGCGTGTTGATCACGCGGAGGTTCAGCTCCTCGGCCTTGGCCGGGTAGGTGGAGGTGGCGTGGCAGAGCAGGATGTTGTCGCTGCCCAGCACCTCGACCGCGTGGCGGATCTGCTTCGGGGTGGACATGCCGGTGGAGAGGATGATCGCGCGGCCGGTGGCGCGCAGGGCGCGCAGCAGCTCGTCGTCGGTGAGGGAGGCGGAGGCCACCTTGTGGGCGGGGACGTCGAACTTCTCCAGGAAGGCGACGGCCTCGGTGTCCCACGGGGAGGCGAACCAGTCGATCCCCTTCTCCTTGCAGTACGCGTCGATCTGCCGGTACTCGTCCTCGCCGAACTCCACCCGGTGGCGGTAGTCGATGTAGGTCATCCGGCCCCACGGGGTGTCGCGCTCGATGTCCCACTGGTCCCGGGGGGTGCAGATCTCGGGGGTGCGCTTCTGGAACTTGACGGCGTCGCAGCCGGCCTCGGCGGCCACGTCGATCAGCTTGAAGGCGTTCTCCAGCTCACCGTTGTGGTTGATGCCGATCTCGCCGCAGATGTAGACGGGCTCGCCGGGGCCGACCTCGCGCGAACCGAAGGTGCGCAGACGGGAGTGGGTGCTCATCAGGGGGATGTCCTTACTTGGGGAGGGAATCGAGAGAGGGGCCGAGGATCCAGCTGGCGATCTCTCGGATCGCGCCGTCACCGCCGGGGACGGTGGTGACCGCGCGTGCGGCGCCGCGTACGACGTCGTGAGCGCTCGCGACCGCCACGGGCCAGCCGACGAGGGCGAAGCACGGGAGGTCGTTGACGTCGTTGCCGGCGTAGAGCACGCGCTCCGGCGCGATGCCCTGCTCCTCGCACCACTGCTTCAGCGCGAGGTCTTTCCGGTCGATGCCGTGCAGCACGGGGATCTTCAGCTTCCGTGCGCGGGCGGCGACGACCGGGTTCTGTTCCGTGGACAGGATCAGCAGCTTCAGGCCGCTCCTGCGGAGGGCCGCGATACCGAGGCCGTCGCCGCGGTGCACGGCGACGAACTCCCGTCCGTCGGAGTCGATCAGCACCCGGTCGTCGGTCTGGGTGCCGTCGAAGTCCAGTACGACCGCGTCCACGTCGTCGGCGGTCGGCAGCGAACCGGGGCGGTCCGCGTCGAAGAGGGGCGCGAGGGCCCGGGCCCGCGCCAGGTCGTGCGGGTCGTCGATCTCCAGCACCCGGGCCGGGTCGGTGCGGACCAGCTCGGTGTGGCCGAAGAAGCGGTGCCGGTGCTCGCGGAAGCCGGCCGCGTCCATCGCGTAGGCGGTGCCGGTCTCCAGGAAGTCCTGGGGGCGGTCCTGGCGGCGCGGGCGGTAGGACTTGTCGTGGTTGACGCCCACCCCGCCCTCGGTCTCCGCCTCGGACTCCCGCCAGACGAAGCCGTGGAAGGGGGCCACGGTGACGGCGGTGTCGGCGCCGTTCTCGGCGACCGCGGCGGCCACCCCGTCGATGTCCTCGCGGACCAGGAACGGGCTGGTGCACTGTACGAGCAGGACCACGTCGACCGGGGCGCCGTGCAGCGCCTCGTGGGTGTCCATGGCGTGCAGGACCGCGGCCTCGGAGGTGGCGGTGTCACCGGCGATGGCGGACGGGCGCAGCACGACCTCGGCGCCGGCCTCGCGGGCGGCGGCTGCGATGGCCTGGTCGTCGGTGGAGACGACGACGTCGGTGACCAGCCGGGTCGCCCGGCACTCGCGGACCGCGCGCGCCACCAGCGGGACACCGCCGACGGGGGCGAGGTTCTTCGCGGGGACGCCCTTGGAGCCGCCGCGCGCGGGGATCACCGCGAGCACCCGGCGGAACGAGGCGCCCGGGCCCGCTTCCGAGTTCGACATGGGGTCTACTCCTTGCAGTGAGGTCACAGCTCGCCCATCCGCCGGATCACCGGGGCGACCCGCTGGACGCCGTGCCGGTAGGCGCCGCGCGCGGCCCGGCGCACGATCTGCCGTACGGGGCCGGGCTCCTTGTCGGCCGCGGGCGCGCCGGGCAGCGGCACGCCGTCGGGGCCGAGGTGATGGCGGGCGAGGATGCCGGGCAGATAGCCGGGCGCGGTCTCGGGGGTGTAGTAGGGGTTCAGCGGCGGCAGCCCGCCCGGCCGGTCCAGCAGCCTGGCGATCCGCTCGCGGGCGGTGTCGAACGCGCCGGCGTAGCCGCCGTCGGCCGCCACGCCCTGCCGGGCCACCCACTCCTCGTCCGGCACCGGCCGGTGCCCGGCGTCGAGCTGGTCCCAGGAGGCGAGGCAGCCGGAACCGGTGAAGTGGTGGTTGCCGAGCACCTCGCGGACCCCGAGGTCGGTGAGGACGGCCGTGGGGATACGGCGGTGCAGGGCCTCCAGGGCCGCGGTGGAGCTGACCGTGACCAGCAGGTCGGTGCGGTCCAGCACGTCGCCCATGTGCCCGTACACCAGCCGGAAGTTGGCCGGCAGGTCCTTGCCCTGGACCAGCTTCTGGAAGGGCAGTTCCTCGATGTGGGTGGTGTGTTCGCCGGGCTTGGAGCGCAGCTTCAGCAGCACCTCGCGCTCGGGGTGCCGCCGGGCGTGCTCGATCAGCCGGTTCAGCAGGTAGGTGCGGTCCCGGCGGTTGTCCGGCACCGACGGCTGGGCCGCGAACACCACGGTGTAGGGGTCGTGTCCGCCGGTGTAGGGCGTGCCGCCGAGGAAGGGCAGCGCGACCTCGGTGACGGAGGAGGCGTCGGCACCCACCCCCTCGTACACGGCGCGGAACCGGTCCGCGTCGTGCCGGGAGTTGGCGAGGACGAGGTCGGCGCCGTGCCGCAGCAGCAGTCCGTCGGCGAGCTTCTCGTAGACGACCCCGACGTAGCCGGTGACGACGACGGGACGCCTGCCGGAGCCCCAGGCGGCGCGCAGTCCGTGCAGCATCGCCTGGACGCCGCCGCCGACCAGGGCGATGACGAGGACGTCGTACGGCTCCTCGGTCATCGCGCGCAGGAACTCGACGCCGGTGACCTCGCGCAGGGAGTCCGCCCGGACGCCGACTTCGCCGAGCTGGCGGGCGGTGGGAGTGGCGCGTCCCCGCAGGAGGTAGCCGTCGAGCCGGACCTCGGCAGCCGCGGGAGTGAGGCGCTGCGCGGTGAGCGCGCCCCACTTCCATCGGGTGTCGGAGTCCGCGAGGACGGCGACCCGCAGGGACTTCGTAGCACTTGCTGGCACGTCGAAGACGCTAGGAAGGCATTCCGAGGAACCGCCCAACCCGAATGCAACAAACGGTTAACAGCACACCGCCGAATGGCGAACCGGGCCGGGATCGGGCCCCGAACAAGCCTGGTTCACGGCTTCGCCATACGTCGTTCACCTGGTATCAAGGAAGCCGTCAAGACGAATGCCGGGCCGCGGCCTAACGTCCATGACGTGGTCAAGCTCTCCGTCATCGTGCCGTTCTATAACGTGCAGCAATACGCGCCGGACACACTGAGGAGCCTCAGTGCGAACACGCGCGACGACTTCGAATTCATTCTCGTCGACGACTGTTCGCGCGACGGGACACCAGACATCCTCGCGCGCGCGGAACGCGAACTGCCCGGGGCGGTGCTCGTCCGGCACGAGAGGAACGGGGGGCTCGCCACCGCCCGCAACACCGGCATAGACCGGGCGCGCGGCGAGTACCTGACCTTCCTGGACGGTGACGACTGGCTCGCGCCCGGCTACTACGAGCGGCTGCTGGGCGCCATCGAGCGGCTCGGCTGCGACTTCCTGCGCACGGACCACGTGCAGTGCACGGGGCGGGCGCGCAGCGTGCACCGGGTGCCGGTGGGCCGGCGCGACGTGGTGCTGGACCCGCGGCAGGCGATCCTGCCGGCCGACCGCTCGACCTCCGTGGACTACGCGTTCGCCTGGGCGGGCATCTACCACCGCCGGCTGCTGGACCGGGGCCTGCTGCACTTCACCGACGGGCTGCGCACGGCCGAGGACCGGCCGTGGATCTGGCAGTTGCACCGCGAGGCGGAGTCCTTCGCCGTGGTCAACCTGCTCGGCATGTTCTACCGGCGCGGGGTCGCCTCGTCGCTCACCCAGATCGGCGATGTCCGGCAGCTCGACTTCATCCGCGCCTTCGACGAGGTGATCGCGGAGACCGCGGCGGACCGGGACGCCGCCGCCCTGCTGCCGAAGGCCGTGCGCACGTACTGCGCCATCATCTCCCATCACCTGGGATCGATCGAGAGGTTCGAACCCGCGGTGGCGAAGCAGCTGAAATCCATGAGCGCCGACGCGCTGCGGCGCATGCCCCAGGACGTGCTGGACGAGGCACTGGACTCCATGGACATCCAGCGCTCCACCAGGCTGCGCCGGCTGCGCCGCCGTTCCGCCCCCGCGGGAGCCGCCGCGTGACCACCCAGATCTTCCAGGCGTCGACGCTGTACGGCACGGCCACGCTCGCCGCCGCGCTGGACTCCGGCTGCTTCGACTCCGCCGACCGGCGCATCCTGCTGGTCTGCAACAACGCGGCCACGCCCGAGACCACGCCCGCCCTGGACCGGATGCCCGGCTTCGAGCGGCTGCGCGACCGCTTCGACGACGTGATCTCCTACAACGAGACCATCTTCCCGTTCCACCCGGGCGGCTGGTCACCGCGCGGCGACGATCTGCCGCTGTGGCAGCGCTTCCTGCGCCACGAGTGGGACCTGGGCGACGACGACGTGCAGTTGGCGGTCGAGTCGATCCAGGTCAACCCCTCGCTCGCGCTCGCGCAGATCTTCACCGGCGCCCCGGTCACGGTCTACGCAGACGGCCTGATGAGCTACGGCCCCACCCGCAACAAGATCGACCCGCTGGTCGGCACCCGCGTGGACCGGGTGCTCCACCTGGACCTGGTGCCGGGTCTGAAGCCGCTGCTGCTCACCGAGTTCGACGTGCCGGCCGAGATCGTGCCGACGGCCGACTTCACCAAGGTGCTGGCCGAGCTGGCGCCCCTCGGCGACGGCCTGCCGGACCTCGACGAGCCGGTGCTGCTGCTGGGCCAGTACCTCTCCGCGCTGGACATCCTCACCGCCGAGGAGGAGGAGGACCTGCACGTGCGGATGGCGCGCGGCGCGGCCCGGCTCGGCCACACCACGCTCGTGTTCAAGCCCCACCCCTCCGCACCGGCCCGCTTCACCCGGTCCCTGGAGCAGGAGGCGGAGAAGCTCGGGGTCTCCCTGACCGTCCTCGACACCCCGGTCCTCGCCGAGGTGCTCTACCAGCGGCTGCGCCCGGCCCTGGTGGTCGGCTGCTTCTCCACCGCCCTGCTGACCGCCTCCGCGCTGTACGGCCTGCCCGTCGCGCGCGTCGGCACCGAGCTGCTGCTGGAGCGGCTGACGCCGTACGAGAACAGCAACCGGGTCCCCGTCACCATCGTCGACGCGCTGCTGCCGGACCTGGGAGACGACGCGGCGGTGACCGAGCAGCGCCGGGGCACGGACGTGGCGGCGCTGGGCCGGCTGGTGAGCGCCGTCGGCTTCGCGATGCAGCCGAAGATCCTGCCGAGGCTGCGCGCGGAGACCGAGCGGTTCCTCGCCGCCCACCTCACCGAGGAGACGCTGCGTTACTTCAAGCGCCGGCGTCTGACCTCGCTCGCGCTGCCCGGCGGGCTGCCCGCCCAGATGGCGTTCATCCCCCGCAACGCCACCGTCCGCCGGGTGGCTCGCAAGGCACGCAGCCTGCGCCGGGCCGTGCGCCGCTGATCCATTGCCTTCCGTACCGGGTATACCGGGGCGGGTCCGAGTCCGGGCCCGCCCCTTTTCGTACCGCCGTCCCCCCATCCCTCCATTCCTCCACCCTGCCGCTCCTCCATTTCCATTCCTGCATTCCTGCATTCCTGCATTCCTCCATCCGTCAAGTGAACAGCGAGTGGACGGCGGATTGCCGCGAGCTTTCCTCCATGCCGGGGAAATTCACAAGTATTCTTTGTTGATCTGGGTATGATCGGGTAAAGCATGGGACACCATGTCTGCCTCACCTCCCGCGATCACCGCCGCCGCCTCCGTTCCCGCGCCGGGGAGAACCGTCGCCGAACCCGCCGGTTCCCGCCCCTCGGCCAAAGGACGCCGGAGCCGTCTGCTCGCCCTCGACGGACTGCGGCTGCTGGCCGCGCTGCTGGTCTGCCTCTACCACTACGCCGGACGCGGCGGCACGGTCACCGAAGCCTGGCACCGGACGCCGTCGCAGCTGTTCCCGACCCTGTCCCAGGTGGCCGTCTACGGCTGCCTGGGCGTGCAGTTCTTCTTCGTCATCAGCGGGTTCGTCATCTGCATGAGCAGCTGGGGCCGCACGCTCGGCGACTTCTTCCGCTCCCGCGTCGCCCGCCTCTACCCCGCCTACTGGGCCGCCCTGGTGCTGGTCACCGCCGCGTCCCTCGCCCTGCCGGCCGTCGTGCACGCCGTACGGCCGGAGGAGTTCCTGGTCAACCTGACCATGCTCCAGCAGCCGATGGGCGCGCCCCGGGTGCTGGGGGTGTGCTGGACCCTCTGGGTCGAGGTCCGCTTCTACGCGCTGTTCGCCCTGCTCGTCGTCGTGCGCGGGGTCACCTACCGCCGCGTGGTGCTGTTCTGCGCCGGGTGGACCCTGGCGGCCGTCCTGAGCCGCACCGCCGACAACCAGTTGCTCGACCAGATCGTCATGCCCGAGTACGCCCCGTTCTTCGTCGGCGGTCTCGCCCTCTACCTCATCCACCGCTTCGGCAGCGACCTGCTGCTGTGGGGCATCGTGGCCACCTCCTGGCTGCTCGGCCAGTACACCGCCACGCGCGCACTGTGGCACGAGGGCGCCCACGGCGACCTGGTGCGCAGCCCCCTCGTCATCCTGCTGGTCGTCACCCTCGCCTTCGCCGCCGTCGCCGCCGTCGCCCTGGGCTGGACCCGCCGCGCCGACTGGTCCTGGCTGGCCACGGCGGGCGCGCTGACGTACCCCTTCTACCTGATCCACGAGCACCTGGGCTGGTTCGCCATCCGCGTCCTGCACCGCGGCCTCGGGCTGCCCGCGTGGCCGACGCTCGCCGCGACGGTGGCCACCATGCTGGCGCTGGCCTGGCTGATGCACCGCTTCGTGGAGCGGCCGTTCGGCCCCCGCCTGAAGAAGGCGCTGCGAAAGCCCCTCGCCCCCAGGGTCTCCACTTAGTCCATCCCGCGTCCCGGCGGGCGCGTGACCCCCGGCCCGGCCCGGCCGGGCGTCAGGCGCCGGCGAGCGACAGCTTCACCGCGAACCCGAGGAACAGCACGCCCGCGGCCGAGGTGGCCGTCGCCGACAGCCGCTTGCGGCGCCGGAAGGCGGCGGCGAGACGGGTGCCGCCGAATATCAGGGCGCTGAGGTAGAGGAAGCTGGCCAGCTGGGCGAAGGCGCCGAGGACGACGAACGACAGGGCCGGATAGGCGTAGCCCGGGTCGACGAACTGCACGAAGAAGGCGACGAAGAAGAGGATCGCCTTGGGGTTGAAGAGGCTGACGACGAGGGCCCGGCGGAAGGGCCGCTCGTCGGCGGTCCGCACGGGCGCCGCGTCCTCGGCGGTCCGCTCCCGACGGGTCCGCCACAGCTGCCACGCCGCCCGCATCATCCCGATCGCCAGCCAGGTCAGATAGCCGGCACCGGCGTACTTCACGATGCCGAACAGCACGGCGTTCGCCTGGAGCAGGGACGCCACGCCGGCGGCCGACAGCGTCATCAGGACGGTGTCCCCGCACCACACGCCCGCGGCGGCCGTGTAGCCCGCGCGCACGCCACGGCGGGCGGCCACGGAGAGGACGTAGAGCGAGTTGGGGCCGGGCAGCAGGACGATCAGGGCCAGGCCCGCGAGGTAGGTGGGGAGGTCGATGACGCCGAACATGGGTGGAGTCTCGCACGGGGGTACGACAACGCGGCCACCGGTGTGCGCGACCGCACGCTCAGAACGCGTCCGACGGCACGTGGCTGCCCCAGACCTCGCGCAGCGCCCCGCACACCTCCCCCACCGTCGCCCGCCCCCGCAGCGCCTCCTTCATCGGGTACAGGACGTTGTCCCCGCCCTCCGCCGCCTTCCTCAGCGCGTCCAGCGCCGCGCGCACCGCCGACCCGTCCCGCTCCGCCCGCAGCCGGGCCAGCCGTTCGGCCTGCCGGGACTCGATGGCCGGGTCCACCCGGAGCGGCCGGTACGGCTCCTCCTCGTCCAGCCGGAAGCGGTTGAGGCCGACGACCACCCGCTCGCCGGAGTCGGTCTCCCGGGCGACGCGGTACGCGTTCCGCTCGATCTCGGCCTTCTGGAAGCCCTGTTCGATCGCCGCGACCGCCCCGCCCAGCTCCTCCACCCGGCCCATCAGGTCCAGCGCGGCCTCCTCCACGTCGTCCGTCATCCGCTCGACCGCGTAGGAGCCCGCGAACGGGTCCACCGTCGCCGGCACGTCCGTCTCGTACGCCAGCACCTGCTGTGTCCGCAGCGCCAGCCGCGCGCTCTTCTCCGTCGGCAGCGCGATCGCCTCGTCGAAGGAGTTGGTGTGCAGCGACTGGGTGCCGCCGAGGACGGCGGCCAGGGCCTGGACGGTGACCCGCACCAGGTTCACCTCCGGCTGCTGCGCCGTGAGCTGGACCCCGGCCGTCTGGGTGTGGAAGCGCAGCATCAGCGACCTGGGGTCGCGCGCGCCGAACTCCTCCCGCATCACCCGCGCCCAGATCCTGCGCGCCGCACGGAACTTGGCGACCTCCTCCAGCAGGGTCGTGCGCGCCACGAAGAAGAAGGACAGGCGGGGGGCGAAGTCGTCCACGCCCATGCCGGCCGCCACCGCCGTGCGGACGTACTCGATACCGTCCGCCAGGGTGAAGGCGATCTCCTGCGCGGGTGAGGCGCCGGCCTCGGCCATGTGGTAGCCGGAGATCGAGATCGTGTTCCACTTCGGCAGCTCGGCGGTGCAGTACCGGAAGATGTCCGCCGTCAGGCGCAGGGAGGGCCTGGGCGGGAAGATATACGTGCCCCGCGCGATGTACTCCTTCAGCACGTCGTTCTGGACCGTGCCGGTCAGCCGCCCGGCCGGGACGCCCTGCTCCTCCGCGACCAGTTGGTAGAGCAGGAGCAGCAGGGCGGCCGGGGCGTTGATCGTCATGGAGGTGGAGACCTCGCCCAGCGGGATGCCGTCGAACAGCACCCGCATGTCCTCGACCGAGTCGATCGCCACGCCCACCTTGCCCACCTCGCCGTGCGCCGGCGGGGCGTCGGAGTCGTGGCCCATCTGGGTGGGCAGGTCGAAGGCGACGGACAGGCCGGTGGTGCCGTGGGCGATCAGCCGGCGGTAGCGGGCGTTGGACTCGGCCGCCGTGCCGAAGCCGGCGTACTGGCGCATGGTCCAGGGGCGGCCGGTGTACATGGTCGGGTACACCCCCCGGGTGAACGGGTACGCCCCCGGTTCGCCCAGCTTCCGCTCCGGGTCCCAGCCGGTCAGGTCGCCCGGCCCGTACACCGGTTCGATCGGCAGGCCCGACTCCGACTCATGTGCCATGGATGCCTCCGCGAAACGACCCGTACCTCCTCACCATGCCCCGTAGTTCGACGCCGGTCACGCGGGGAAACACTCCCGGCATGAGGAACCCGGGGAGACCTGCCGCCTTGACCGCCTCCGCCGCCGTGCTCGCCGCGTTGACCGTGCTCTGCGGCTGCACCGCGCAGCCGCAGGACTCCGACGCCAAACGGGGCCTGTCCGTCCACGTCCGGCTGCCCGCCGGCCGCACGCCCGTCCCCCTCCGGACGGCCGGCGTCCCACCCGCTCGGTCCGGCGCCCCCGCCCCGGCGCCCACACCGGAGCGCCCCGCGTCCACGACGCCCCGGACCGCCTCCACCGTGCCCGCCGCCGGGTCCGCCGTGCCCGCGCCCCGGGTGCTGTGGTCGCGGGGGGACAGCGGGCCGGGCGTGCGGGCCGCGCAGGCCCGGCTGCGCCAGGTGGCCTGGCTGTCCGCCGCGCCGACGGGGACGTACGACCAGCCGACCGCGCGGGCCGTCGAGGGCTTCCAGGGCAAGCGCGGACTGCCGCGGACCGGCGCGCTGGACACCGTCACCTGGCAGCGGCTGCTGGCCATGACGCACGAGCCGGGCCGGCGGGAGCTGTACCCGCGGTCCTACCCGGCGACCGCCCGGCCGGCCGCCGCGGCCGACGCGCGCTGTCTGACCGGGCGGGTGCTGTGCATCGACAAGACCAGCCGGACGCTGCGCTGGATGATCGACGGGCGCACGGTCGAGACGGTGGCCGTCCGCTTCGGCACGCAGTACACACCGACCCGTGAGGGCGTGTTCCACGTCTACTGGAAGTCACGGCACCATGTGTCGACGCTCTACCACTCCGCGATGCCGTACGCGATGTTCTTCAGCGGCGGCCAGGCTGTCCACTACTCCTCCGACTTCGCCGCGCGGGGATACGCGGGCGGTTCGCACGGGTGTGTCAACGTGCGGGACGAGGTGGCGATCGCGCGGCTGTTCGCGCAGGTGAGGGTCGGCGACAAGGTCGTCGTCTCCCGGTGAGGCATGCGGGGCGCGGGCGGGACCGGGGGAACGTGTCCCGCCCGCGCCAGGTGCACGAGCCTTGGGGTACGGGGGGAACCCCGGCTCAGTGCGACGGCCGATGACCAGTCGGCTCACTGAGTACTGCGTCAGGGGCTCCGGAAACGTCACACCTGGCGCCGATCAATCGCACGGCTTCACGGAACCGCAGGTCAGATGGGGTGCGTAGAGGGGCGGCCGACGCTGGTCAGAGGGCGGTGCGCGTCGGGCCCGGCGTCGCGGCCGGCTGCCTCGCGCCCGGCCCGCCGGGGTGCGGCGCGAAGGCGGAGGGGGCGGGTACGACGCCGCCGCGGGGCCGGCCGCCGTCACCGCGGGCGAGGCGGGCGGGGCCGTCGTCGCCCTCGTCCTCGTCCTTGCTCTTGTCCTTGCTCTTGTCCTTGCTCTTGTCCTTGTCCTTGTCCTGGCTCTGGCCGCCGGTCTCGTCCCCGCTGCCCGCGCCGTCCTTGCCCTGGCTCCCCTGCTCGCCCTTGCCGTTCTCGCGGTTCTTTCCGCCCTGCCCGTTCTTCCCCTTGTTTCCGCTCTCGCCGTTGCCGGTCCCGTCCTGCCCGTTGCCGGTGCTCCCGGCCGTGCCGCCGTTCGCGGCTCCGGACGTGGCGTCGCGGGCGGCCAGCAGGACCGCGCAGTACCGGGTGACCCGGTCGGAGCCGCCCGCCAGCCGCTCCAGGACGCGCTCGCGGCCGGCGTCCAGGTCCTTGCCGTCCCGCAGGGCACGGCAGGCCGCGGCGGCACCCAGCCGGCCGGTGCCGTAGGGGGAGGACGGGATGCCCGAGCCGTGAGGGGCGGCGCCGCGGCCGGTGTCGTCGTCCTTCCCGGCGGCCTCGTGGGAGCCGGTGCCGGAGCGCCCGTCCGTCCGGCGGCCCGGAGTGCCGGTACCCGCGTCCGTGGCCGTGCCGGTGTCCGGCGCGACCGGCGCGGACGGCGGGACCAGCGGCTGCCCGGGGGTCGCGTCGGCGGAGACGGAGACCCCGGGCCGGGCGGGTTCGTCGTCGAACGGCGTGGGCAGCACTCCGCTCCCCGCGGCCACGGCGACCCCGCCGAGCGTGCCCACGGCCACCGCGGCGGCGAGCGCCAGCCGCGCCGGGCGGGCCCAGCGGGGGCGCCGGACCGGGATTCCGGTACGGGCCGGGGCGCCGATGCGGACCAGGCCCGCGTCGGCGCCGGGGGCGGGGGCGCGGGCGGCGGCGAAGGCGTGGGCGGCGGCGGGGCGCTCCGCCTCCGCGGCCTCGCGGGCCTTGCGGAAGGCGGCCAGCGCGGCCTGCTCACCGGGGAGTTCACCGGAGGCGGGAGCCGCCTGCGCGGACAGCGCGCCGAGCGCCTGGGAGAGGCGTTCGGCCTGGTCACGGGCGGCGGTGTCGACGGCTTCCAGTGACTCACCGCGCAACAGGCGTTCCGCCGTCTCCCGGTTCAGCCACTTGTCCTGCTCGTCGGCCATCACATGTCCTTCTGCGTCCGCGCACGCGTATGCGTCACAGTTGCGGACGTCACCGCGCCGCGGCGCGGTTCTCGCGGCGGCGGCAGCGCGTCGAGGCCGCCCGCCGATTCCGGATCCGCGCCGATCAGCTCCGCGAGCCGCTTCAGACCGCGGTGCGCGGCGGTGCGGACGGCACCCGCGCGTTTGCCGAGCGTCTCGGCGGCCGTCTTGGCGTCCAGGCCCACCACCACGCGCAGCACGACCGCCTCGGCCTGGTCCTGCGGGAGCCGGGCGATCAGGGAGAGGGTGCTGTCGGTGGCCAGGGCCTCGATGGCCTCGCCGGCCGTGTCGGACTCGGCGGCCCGGCCGGTCAGCTCCGTCTCGTCGCCGCCTATCGCGGGGCGGCGGCCGCGCATGCGTATGTGGTCCAGGGCGCGGTTGCGGGCTATCCGGGCGGCCCAGCCGCGGAACCGGTCGGCGTCCCCGTCGAACCGGTCGAGGTCCCGGGCGATCTGGAGCCACGCCTCGGAGGCGACGTCCTCGGCGTCCGGATCGCCGACGAGGGTACGGACGTATCCGAGCAGCCGGGGCTGCACCGCGCGGTACACCGTGCGGAACGCGGTCTCGTCCCCGTTCTGTGCCGCGCGCACCGCGGCGGTCAGACCCGCGTCGTCCCCCAGCACCGCACTCCCTTTACGCCTGTCTTCGGTCGGCGCGAATGGCACGTTACGGCGTGAAACCAGTACCCGTCCATGTCTGTAGAAGATGCAACTAAGTCGTGACCGGGTCCGGATGTGAGCGGGGTGATACGGCGAGGTGGCCGGGTGTGACAGAAACGGCACGCACGGCGCTGAAGGAAGTACGGGCCGCGCGGCCCGTCCGCGCGACGGCCGGGGCCTCTCCTGTGGGGGGTGGCGGCCCCGGCCGTTGCCTCGGTCCCGGGTCCGGTCGGGCTCGGGCCCAGCCGGGCTCAGTGCCCGCGGCCGGCCGGTTTCCCCGACCCGGAACCCTCGCCCACGCCCTTGCCGGTACCGCTCCCGCCGGTACCGCCCTTGCCCGTAGCACTTCTGTCGGCGCCCTCGTCCTTGCCACTCCCTCCGGTGCCGTTCCCGGTGCCCGCGGCGCGCGCCACCCGGGCGGCACAGCAGGCCGCGACCTCCTCCGGGCCGCCCGCCGCCGTGACGAGCCGCTGCCGGGCCGTCGCCACGGGGGCGCCGCCCCGGTCGCCGCCCCGGGCGTAGGCGCGGCAGTGGGCCGGGAGATCCCCGGCGGCGGCCGGATGCCCGGGACGCACGGGAGGCGCGGCGGATTCGGAGTCCGGGGGACGGGGGTCCGGGGCTGCCGGGACGGCTGGTGCGGCCGAGGCGCTCGCCGACGGCCCCCCTGGCCGAGGCACGGGCCGCAGGGCGTGGTCCGCGCCGGATCCGGCGGCACCGACGGCCGCTACGGCCACCGAGCCCAGGGCGAGACCGGCGAACGCCAGCGCGAGGGTGGTCCGCGCCGAGCGGCGGGCGCGCCCCGGCCGGCCGGGGCGCCAGTCGTCCCGCGCGCGGGTCCGCGCGCCGTGCGCACCGGCGTCCCGCGCGGCCCGGAAG
>NZ_JOCB01000069.1 GCF_000718775.1 Streptomyces sp. NRRL S-31 | reverse complement strand
CGCGCGCTGGCTGTCGCGGCGCGGGCCGTCCGACGCGGCGGCCCTGCGGCGGTCCGGCCTCGCGTCCTGAGCCGGCCGCCCGCCCCGCGGAGGGCGGGGTCGCGGGGTCCATGACGCCCGGGCGGGGCACAGGGTCCACAGCGCCGGGGCGGGGCCGCACGGTCCATGACGCCGGGGCAGGGGGGCCGGCTGATGCCTTGGGTGCCTTGGGGGCCGCACCCGGGGTGCGGCCCCGCGGCGCGGGCGCGAGGTCCCGTCCGGGGGCGGGCGGGAGCCGCCTACCGGATCGGCATCCCGGCCAGGGTGCGGGCGATGACGAGCCGCTGGATCTCGCTCGTGCCCTCGAAGATGGTGTAGATCGCGGCGTCCCGGTGCATCCGCTCCACCGGGTACTCGCGCGTGTAGCCGTTGCCGCCCAGGATCTGGATGGCCTGCGCGGTCACCTCCTTGGCGGTCTCGCTGGCGAACAGCTTCGACATCGACCCCTCGGCGGCGGTGAACTGCTTGCCGTTGACCGCCATCCACGAGGCGCGCCAGACCAGCAGACGGGCGGCGTCGATCCGGGTCCGCATGTCGGCCAGTTGGAAGGCCACGCCCTGGTTGTCGATGATGGGCCGCCCGAACTGCTCCCGGGTGCGGGCGTAGTCGAGGGCGACCTCGTAGGCGGCCCGGGCGGTGCCGACGGCCATCGCGCCCACGGCCGGCCGGGACGCCTCGAACGTGGCCATCGCCGCGTTCTTCACCCGCTCCCCGCCGCCGGCCTTCGCCTTCTCCCGGGCCCGGGCGAGCCGCTCGTCCAGCTTCTCCTTGCCGCCGAGCAGGCAGGAGCCGGGGACGCGGACGCCGTCGAGGATGACCTCGGCGGTGTGCGAGGCGCGGATGCCGTGCTTCTTGAACTTCTGCCCCTGGGACAGCCCGGCCGTCCCCGGCGGGACGATGAAGGAGGCGTGGCCCTTGGAGCCCAGCTCCGGGTCGACGACGGCGACGACCACATGGACATTGGCGATACCGCCGTTGGTCGCCCAGGTCTTCGTACCGTTGATCACCCACTCGTCCGTGGCCTCGTCGTACACGGCCCGTGTACGCATGGAGGCGACGTCGGAGCCGGCGTCGGGCTCGGAGGAGCAGAACGCGGCGACCTTGACGTCGTTCTGGTCGCCGTACATCTGCGGGATCCAGGTGCCGATCTGCTCCTCGGTCCCGTTGGCGAGCACGCCGACGGCGGCGAGGCCGGTGCCCACGATGGACAGGGCGATGCCCGCGTCGCCCCAGAACAGCTCCTCCATGGCCATCGGGATGCCGAGGCCGGTGGGGTCGAAGTACTGCTGCGCGTAGAAGTCGAGGGAGTAGATGCCGACCTTCGCGGCCTCCTGGATGACGGGCCAGGGGGTCTCCTCGCGCTCGTCCCACTCCGCCGCCGCCGGGCGGATCACGTCGGCGGCGAAGCCATGGAGCCAGTCCCGGACTTCCCTCTGTTCGTCGTTCAGCTCCATGGTGAACTCGGCCATGTCCCCTCCAGCGCGGCAGTACAAATGCTACTAGCGGTAACAGGAGTCTGTTACCGACCGGTAGGAAAAGTCAACCGCCGCTGTCGCCTCGGCATCCCGTTCGATGTCAGGGGCCCGGTCAGTGTTAGTTTGCGCAAGCGTCACCGAATCAGCACGGGTGGGGAGAGCACATGGACACCACACAGCGGACCGACCAGCAACGGTCCGCCGACCGCCGACGGCGGGAGTTGCTGGAGGCCGCCGACCGGGTGGTGCTGCGCGACGGCCCGCAGGCGTCGATGAACGCGATCGCGGCGGAAGCGGGTATCACGAAGCCGATCCTGTACCGGCACTTCGGCGACAAGGGCGGCCTTTACGCGGCCTTGGCCAAGCGGCACACCGACGCCCTCCTCGACTCGCTGCGGGCCGCGCTGGACGCTCCCGCCGACCGGCGGGAGCGGGTCGAGTCCACGCTGGGGACCTACCTCGCCGCGATCGAGGCGCGTCCCCAGGTGTACCGGTTCCTGATGCACCCGGCCGAGGGCGGCCAGGGCGGCGACCAGGGCTTCGACGTCGGCAAGCACTCCGCACCGCTGCTGCGGCGGATGGGCGAGGAACTGGCCCAGGTCATCGAGGAGCGGGTGGACCTCGGGCCGGGGAGCCAGCAGCTGGCCCGGGTGTGGGGGCACGGCATCGTCGGGATGATGCACGCCGCCGGGGACTGGTGGCTCGGCGAACGCCCCTGCTCCCGCGCCGAGCTGGTGCGCTCCCTCGCGGACCTGCTGTGGGGCCGGCTCGCCGCCGCCGGGGACCGGGTGGGCGGCCCCGGGTTCTGACGCTCCGCCTTCCCCCGGGCCCGCCCCCTCACCGGTACCACGCGGCCCGCCCTATCCGCCTGTCCAGCCTGCGCCGGCGCCACCCCGTGAGGCGGTCCGCGTAGACCCGGCCCTCCAGGTGGTCGCACTCGTGTTGCAGACAGCGGGCGAAGAAGCCGGTGCCGTGCACGGTGACCGGCTCCCCCGTCACCGTGCGGCCCTCGACCACCGCGTGGTCGTACCGCTCCGTCCCCGCCTCCAGGCCCGGCAGGGACAGACAGCCCTCCGGACCCCTGATCACGACCCCGTCCGCCTCGACCAGGCGGGGGTTGACCACATGGCCGAGGTGGCGCACGTCCTCGTCGTCCGGGCAGTCGTACACGAACACCCTGAGACCGACCCCGATCTGGTTCGCCGCCAGACCCACCCCGCGCGCCGCGTACATCGTGGCGAACAGGTCCTCCACGAGGGCCGCCAGACCGGGGCCGAAGTCGGTGACGTCCCGGCAGGGCTCGCGCAGTGCCGCGGCACCGAGCAGGGTGAGGGGCCGGACGCGCCCGCGGGCGCCCGGGATGGAACCGTGTCGCATGGCGGCAAGGGTACGGTTCCTTTCAGCCCATGCCCGCCACGTCAGGCGTGGGCCGGGATTCGGGTGCGGGAATGGATCTCGATAGGCTGAGGTTCACACCACGCTGCCGGATGGCCACAGGCGCGGCGCGTACGCAAGGAGGATCGAGAACTGATGGCAGGCAACTCGGACCCGCTCTCGCCACGGGCCAAGCTGGCCGTGACCGCGGGCAAGGCGGTCGCTGCGGCTTCGCGCGCCGCGGGGCGCGGCAGCGGGTCGGTGATCGGTGGCCGGGTCGCGCTGAGACTCGACCCCGACCTGCTCGCGCGGCTGGCCCAGAACCTGGACGTCGTCCTGGTGTCCGCCACCAACGGCAAGACCACCACCACCCGGCTCATCGCCGAGGCGCTGCGCGCCGCGGGCCCGGTCGTGTCGAACGCGCTCGGCGCCAACATGCCGGCCGGTATCACCTCGGCGCTGGCGGGCGGCTCGGACGCGAAGTTCGGCGTCATCGAGGTCGACGAGAAGTACCTGGCCGGAGTGGCCCGGGACACCGACCCCAAGTGCATCGCCCTGCTGAACCTCTCCCGTGACCAGCTGGACCGCGCCGCCGAGACGCGCATGCTCGCCGAGAACTGGCGTGAGGGCCTGGCCGGCTCCAAGGCGGTCGTCGTCGCCAACTGCGACGACCCGCTGGTGGTCTGGGCCGCGTCCTCCTCGGCGAATGTGATCTGGGTCGCGGCCGGGCAGATGTGGCAGGAGGACGCCTGGTCCTGCCCGTCGTGCGGTGGCGTGATGCAGCGCCCCGGCGACGACTGGTACTGCGGCCAGTGCGGTTTCCGCCGGCCCACGCCGAGCTGGGCCCTCTCCGGTGACCACGTGCTCGACCCGCACGGTTCCGCCTGGCCGATCCACCTCCAGCTGCCGGGCCGCGCCAACAAGGCGAACGCGGCCAGCTCCGCGGCCGTCGCCGCCGTCTTCGGCGTGCCGCCGCAGGTCGCCCTGGAGCGGATGTACCAGGTGCAGGCGGTGGCCGGCCGGTACGACGTGGTCCAGTTCCAGGACCGGGACCTCAGGCTGCTGCTGGCCAAGAACCCGGCCGGCTGGCTGGAGACGTTCTCCCTGATCGACCCGCCGCCGGCCCCGGTGATCCTGTCCGTGAACGCCCGTTCGGCAGACGGCACCGACACCTCCTGGCTGTGGGACGTCGACTACACGCGGCTGACCGGCCACCCGATCTTCGTCATCGGCGACCGGAAGCTGGACCTCGCCGTCCGCCTGGAGGTGGCGAACCAGCACTTCCAGGTGTGCGACAACCTCGACCAGGCCGTGCAGATGTGCCCGCCGGGCCGGATCGAGGTCATCGCGAACTACACCGCGTTCCAGGACCTGCGCCGCCGCGTCGGCAACTGATCTTCGAAGGGCGACCACCTCATGAGCGACAACCAACTGCGGCTGGTGTGGATCTACCCGGACCTGCTGAGCACCTACGGCGACCAGGGCAACGCCCTCGTCGTGGAGCGGCGGGCCCGGCAGCGCGGCCTGGACGTGGCCCGGCTCGACGTGCGCAGCGACCAGCCGATCCCGACCTCCGGCGACATCTACCTGATCGGCGGCGGCGAGGACCGTCCGCAGCGGCTCGCCGCCGAGCGGCTGCGCCGGGACGGGCACCTGCACCGGGCGGTGGAGAACGGCGCGATCGTCTTCTCCGTGTGCGCCGGCTACCAGATCCTCGGCCATGAGTTCATCAACGACCTCGGCCAGCGCGAGCCCGGCCTCGGCCTGCTCGACGTGGTGTCGGTGCGCGGCGAGGGCGAGCGGTGCGTCGGCGACGTGCTGGCGGACATCGACCCGCAGCTCGGCCTGCCCCAGCTGACCGGCTTCGAGAACCACCAGGGCGTCACCCACCTCGGCCCCACCGCCCGCCCCCTCGCCCAGGTGAAGATCGGCAAGGGCAACGGCACCGGGGACGGCACGGAGGGCGCGTACAACGGCACCGTCTTCGGTACGTACATGCACGGGCCCGTCCTCGCCCGCAACCCGCTCATCGCCGACCTGCTGCTGAAGCTGGCGCTCGACGTGAACGCGCTGCCGCCGATCGACGACCGCTGGTACGAGGCGCTGCGCGACGAGCGCATCGCCTCCGCCGAGCAGCCCGCGTAACCGTCCTCCAGCGGGATCCCGGCGTGCTCCGGCGGACTCCCGGCGGGCCCGCCTGACGGGCCGTCCGCTCACATGTGCGGGCGCGTCCAGCAGGCGGACGCCCGCTACGGAGCAACGCCCTCCCGCCGGTAGGGTGGCCGGGAATCCGCCGGACAACGTGGTCCGGTATACCCGGCCCACGTTGAGAAGGTATTACGGGCTATGCGCATTGGTGTCCTCACGTCCGGCGGCGACTGCCCCGGCCTGAACGCCGTCATCCGGTCCGTCGTGCACCGTGCCGTCGCCGACCACGGCGACGAGGTCATCGGTTTCCGGGACGGCTGGCGGGGCCTCCTGGAGTGCGACTACCTGAAGCTCGACCTCGACGCCGTGGCCGGCATCCTGGCCCGCGGCGGCACCATCCTCGGCTCCTCCCGGGTCCGTCCGGAGCACCTGCGGGACGGGGTGGAGCGGGCCAGGGGCCATGTCGCGGAACTGGGTCTCGACGCGATCATCCCGATCGGCGGTGAGGGTACCCTGAAGGCGGCCCGGCTGCTGTCGGACAACGGGCTGCCCATCGTGGGCGTGCCCAAGACCATCGACAACGACATCGCCGTCACCGACGTCACCTTCGGCTTCGACACGGCCGTCACCGTGGCCACCGAGGCGCTGGACCGGCTGAAGACCACCGCCGAGTCCCACCAGCGCGTCCTCATCGTGGAGGTCATGGGCCGGCACACCGGCTGGATCGCGCTGCACTCCGGCATGGCGGCCGGCGCCCACGCCGTCGTCGTGCCCGAGCGGCCTTTCGACATCGAGGAGTTGGCGAAGAAGGTCGGCGAGCGGTTCGAGGCGGGCAAGCGGTTCGCCATCGTCGTGGCCGCCGAGGGGGCCAAGCCCCGGCCCGACACCATGGAGTTCGACGAGGGCGGCAAGGACGTCTACGGGCACGAGCGCTTCGCGGGGATCGCGCGGCAGCTCTCGGTCGAGCTGGAGCACCGGCTCGGCAAGGAGGCCCGGCCGGTGATCCTCGGGCATGTGCAGCGGGGCGGCACGCCGACGGCGTACGACCGGGTGCTGGCGACCCGGTTCGGCTGGCACGCGGTGGAGGCGGTGCACCGGGGCGAGTTCGGCCGGATGACGGCGCTGCGCGGCACGGACATCGTGACGGTGTCGCTGGCGGAGGCCGTGGAGACGCTGAAGACGGTGCCCGCGGAGCGGTACGACGAGGCGGAGTGCGTGCTGTAGCGCCCCTCGGACGGCACGGCTGCCCCCGGTCGCGGAGACGACCGGGGGCGGTTCTACTCTTGGGGGCGGACAACTCGCACAACCCCCATGAATCAGGAGCCGGCGGATGGATCACAGCGGGCACGGCATGACCATGGATCTGCCGCCGTTCACGCTGGGGCGAGGGCTCGAGTGGTCGGCGGACCCCTTCTTCCTGGTCGCCTGTCTGGCCGGGCTGGCTCTCTACGGCTGGGGCGTCGTACGGCTGCGGCGGCGCGGTGACGCGTGGCCGGTGACGCGTACGGTGTCGTACGTCGTCGGCGTGCTCACCATCGTGCTGGTGATGTGCACCAGGCTGAACGACTACGGCATGGTCATGTTCAGCGTGCACATGGTGCAGCACATGGTGATCAGCATGCTGTCGCCGATCCTGATCCTGCTGGGCGCCCCGGTGACACTGGCGCTGCGCGCCCTGCCGACCGCCGGCAAGGGCCGCAAGGGCCCCCGTGAGCTGCTGCTGATGCTGCTGCACAGCCGGTACATGCGGATCATCACCCACCCGGCGTTCACCATCCCGCTGTTCATCGCGAGCCTGTACGCCCTGTACTTCTCCCCGCTGTTCGACTTCCTGATGGGCTCGAAGGCCGGGCACATCGCGATGATGGTGCACTTCCTCGCGGTCGGTGTGGTGTTCTTCTGGCCGATCATCGGTGTCGACCCGGGCCCGCACCGGCCGGGCCACCTGATGCGCATGCTGGAGCTGTTCGCTGGCATGCCGTTCCACGCGTTCTTCGGCATCGCGCTGATGATGGCGTCGACGCCGATGGTGAAGACCTTCGAGAACCCGCCGGCCTCGCTCGGCATCGACGCGTTGTCCGACCAGAGCGCGGCGGGCGGCATCGCCTGGGCGTTCAGCGAGATCCCCTCGGTGCTGGTGCTCATCGCGCTGCTGTTCCAGTGGTACGGCTCCGAGCAGCGGCAGGCCAAGCGCAAGGACCGGGCCGCCGACCGGGACGGTGACAAGGAGCTGGAGGCGTACAACGCCTACCTCGCCTCGCTGAGCGCGCGCGAGGGCTGAGCGCGGCCGGTCGCGTCCGGGCTGTCCCGGCCGCCGTATCCCGTCCGCCGTATCCCTTCCGGGCGGAATCCGGGGCACCATGGTCATGGACGGACCATGAGGAGGGTGCCGCGATGCCCGGTTCCACGAACGGTTCCACCAAGGCGATGGGGGCGATGACCGTCGGCGGGCTCGTCCTGGTGACGGCCTACACGGTCGCCCTGGGCAGCAACGGCTGGCTGTGGTTCGGCTGGGTGGTGCTGGGGCTGCTCACCCTCGCCCTCGTCGTCACCCAGTCGTAGGACCGCCGGCGCGGGCCTGGCTGATTACAGTGCCCGCATGAACAGCAGGGCTGCGTCCTTCGACGACCTCGACGGCAAGATCATCACCGCGCTCATGGCGAACTCCCGGACCAGCTTCGCCGAGATCGGCGCGGTGATCGGGCTGTCCGCCACGGCGGTCAAGCGGCGCGTGGACCGGCTGCGGGAGACCGGGGTGATCACCGGGTTCACGGCGACGGTCAAGCCCTCGGCCCTGGGCTGGCGCACGGAGGCGTACGTCGAGGTGTACTGCGAGGGCGCGGCCCCGCCCCGGCGGCTGGCGGAGGTGGTCCGCAACCATCCGGAGATCGCGGCGGCCATGACGGTGACCGGCGGCGCCGACGCGCTGCTGCACGTGCGGGCCCGGGACGTGGAGCACTTCGAGGAGGTGCTGGAGCGGATCCGCGCCGAGCCGTTCATCCGCAAGACGATCAGCGTGATGGTGCTGTCCCATCTGCTCCCGGAGAGCCCGGAGGCGGGCGCCACCCACGTGGCACCCGAGTGACCGGCCCGGCGGCGCGCAGCGGTCCTGCGCGGCGCGCGGAGAGAACGCAGCGAAGCTGCGCGTCCGCGCAGCCTTTCTCGCTTGTCGTCCGTATTCCTCCCTTCCTACCGTGGTGACATCCCTCAGTGACACACAGGAAACCGGAGGAAACCCTCTGTGTCCGACGTGCGTGTGCCGCGTACCCGGCGCTTCCTCGTCTGCGAGCCCAGACACTTCGCCGTGCAGTACGCGATCAACCCCTGGATGCACCCCGACCGGCCCGTCGACGTGGACCTGGCCCAGGAGCAGTGGCAGTCGCTGATCCGCGCCTACCGGGCCCACGGCCATACCGTCGACGCCGTCGAGCCGGTCCCCGGCCTGCCGGACATGGTGTTCGCCGCCAACGCGGCCTTCGTGGTCGGCGGCCGGGTCCTCGGCTCCCTGTTCCACGCTCCCGAGCGGCGCCCGGAGTCGGCGCACTACGACACCTGGTTCCAGACGGCGGGGTACGCCGTGCACCGCCCCGGATCGGTGACCGAGGGAGAGGGCGACCTCGTGTGGACGGGCCGGTACGTGCTCGCCGGCTCCGGGTTCCGCACCACCCGCGAGGCGCACCGGGAGGCACAGGAGTTCCTGGGCCACCCGGTGATCGGGCTGACACTCGTGGACCCGTACTTCTACCACCTGGACACGGCGCTGTTCGTCCTCGACGACGACAACGTCTGCTACTTCCCGGAGGCGTTCTCGGCGGGCAGCCGGGAGGTGCTCAGGCGGCTGTACCCGGACGCGGTGCTCGCCACCCGCGAGGACGCGCTGGCGTTCGGCCTGAACTCCGTCTCCGACGGCCGCAACGTCTTCATCGCGCCCAGGGCCGAGGCGCTCGCCGAGCGCCTCGCCGGCCACGGCTATGTCCCCGTCCCCGTCGACCTGTCGGAGTTCCACAAGGCCGGCGGTGGCATCAAGTGCTGCACCCAGGAGATCCGCTGATGACCGCACCCGCGCGCACCCGTACGTCCGACGAGCTGATCCGTGCGGAGGAGCCGGTCCTCGCGCACAACTACCACCCGCTGCCCGTGGTCGTGGCCCGGGCCGAGGGCACCTGGGTGGAGGACGTCGAGGGCAACCGCTACCTCGACATGCTGGCGGGCTACTCGGCCCTCAACTTCGGCCACCGCCACCCGGCGCTGATCGAGGCGGCCCACCGCCAGCTGGACCGGCTCACGCTCACCTCCCGCGCCTTCCACAACGACCGGCTGGCCGAGTTCGCCGAACGGCTCGCGGAGCTGACCGGCCTGGACACGGTGCTGCCGATGAACACCGGCGCGGAGGCGGTGGAGAGCGGTGTCAAGGTGGCCCGCAAGTGGGCGTACGACGTGAAGGGCGTCCCGGCCGACCGGGCGACGATCGTGGTCGCGGCGGAGAACTTCCACGGCCGTACGACGACCATCGTCAGCTTCTCCACGGACGAGACGGCCCGCGCCGGCTTCGGCCCCTTCACGCCCGGTTTCCGGGTCGTGCCGTACAACGACCTGGCCGCGCTGGAGACGGCGGTCGACGAGACCACGGCCGCCGTGCTGCTCGAACCCGTCCAGGGCGAGGCGGGCGTGATCATCCCGGACGACGGCTATCTCGCCGGGGTGCGGGAGTTGACCCGGCGCGCGGGCTGCCTGTTCATCGCGGACGAGATCCAGTCGGGCCTCGGCCGCACCGGCCGCACCCTCGCCGTCGAGCACGAGGACGTCGTCCCGGACGTGCTGCTGCTCGGCAAGGCGCTGGGCGGCGGCATCGTCCCGGTGTCGGCGGTGGTGGCCCGGCGCGAGGTGCTGGGCGTGCTGCACCCGGGCGAGCACGGCTCGACGTTCGGCGGCAACCCGCTCGCCGCGGCGGTCGGCACGGCCGTGGTCGAGCTGCTGGAGACCGGTGGGTTCCAGCGCCGGGCTGCCGAGCTGGGGGTGGTCCTGCGGGACGGGCTGACCGAGCTGATCGGCCGGGGCGTGACCGGGTTCCGCGCGCGCGGGCTGTGGGCCGGCGTGGACGTCGACCCGGCCCTCGGTACCGGCCGCGCGATCAGTGAGCGTCTGATGCGCGAGGGCGTCCTGGTCAAGGACACCCACGGCTCGACGATCCGGATCGCGCCGCCGCTGACCATCACGGCGCCGGAGCTGCGGTCGGCGCTGGCGGCCCTGGAGAAGGTGCTGGCCTGAGACCGGGCGGGCGGGGGCCGATGGCGTACCGGCCCCCGCCCGCCGTGCCGTCAGCCCGTCCCGAGCAGTCCCTTCATCTCCCGGATCTCGGCGTTCTGCGCGGTGACGATGGCGTCCGCCATCCTCTTGGCGGCGCCGCTGCGGCCCTTCCGCTTCTCGGTGGCGGCCATCTCGACGGCGCCCTGGTGGTGCTGGACCATCAGGGACAGGAACCGGGTGTCGAAGTCCTTGCCGCCGGCCTTCTTCAGGGCGGTCATGTCGGCCTCGCTCATCATCCCGGCCATGCCGGACATACCGGAGTGCTGCGAATGATCCATGCCGGCCATGGGGGCGTCCTCGCCCCAGGACTTCAGCCAGCCGGTCATGGTGCGGATCTCCGGGTCCTGCGCCTTCTCGATGCGGGCGGCGAGGTCCTTCACCCGCGCCGAGGAGGCCCGGCCGTCGGCGAGCCGCGCCATCTCCAGGGCCTGCTGGTGGTGCGGGATCATGCCCTGGGCGAAGGCGACGTCCTGGGCGTTGTGCGCGCCGGCCGACGCGTCCGGCGTGGCGGAGGCGCCATGGCCGCCGTGGGCACCGGCGCCACCGTCGCCGTCACCGCCGCAGGCGGTCAGGACGAGGGCGGAGGTCAGGGCGACGGCGCCGAGGGCGGCACGGCGCGTCAGGGTACGGCTGGTCATGCTGGTGACTCCTGTCGAACTGAGGGGATTTCGGGCACGCGTGCGCACGGTCGCGCCCCCTGCGCACGGCAGGGCGGACGCGGCCGGTCGCGGCCTCTAGATCCGCAGGAGTTGGAGTTCGGCGAGGTCGGGCGGGGCGCGGGCGCCGTCCGGCGCGGTGGCCGGCCCGTCGACCGGGCGGCGGACCGGCGCCGGAGGGGTCACCGGGTCGGGTACCGGTGCGGGCAGCCGCGGTCCGCCGTCCACCGCGCCCGAGGCGCAGCCGGGGTCGGCGTGGTGCAGCCGGTGGCCACCGCAGTGGCCGTCTGGGCCGGGGCAGTCGTCGACGGCGTCGAGCACCACCGCCATGTGCGTGCCGCGCGGGTGCTCCGCGTGGCCCGCGCCGCCCCCCGGGGCCAGGGCGTGCATGCCCAGCAGCCCGATCAGCAGCGCCAGCACGGACAGCGCGCGGTGCCGCCGGAGCGGTCGCCGGAGGTGCTGTCCCGTGGTGCGCATCGGGGCCATCGTACGGGGGCGACCGCACAGCGCGCGGAGCGGCCCCACCGACGCGGGCGCGCCCCCGGGATCCCACCCTCCCGGCCCCCTCCTACGGCAACGGGGCGGGTGCCACACCACCCCGGTGCCCACCCGGGGGCCGGATCGTGGCCGCTGGGCGGTTCCGGCGGGGTGACGGTGGGGGGCGGCCGGGTACCGGTCCGGTGGAACGGGGCACCAGATGAGGGCAGGGGCGCGCGGGCCGGTCGTTCGGCCCGTGGGCCGGACAGCCGCCGGTCCGCCGCCGGCCTGACGGAGTGAGGTCGAGCCGTGTTCTACCACCTGCTCAAGTACGTGCTGCTGGGACCGCTGCTCAGGCTGGTCTTCCGGCCCCGGATCGAAGGACTGGGGCACGTGCCCGCGGCGGGCCCGGCGATCGTCGCCGGCAACCACCTGTCCTTCTCCGACCACTTCCTGATGCCGGCGATCCTCAGGCGCCGCATCACCTTCCTCGCCAAGGCGGAGTACTTCACCGGTGGCGGGGTGAAGGGCCGGCTCACCGCGTTCTTCTTCCGCAGCGCCGGGCAGATCCCGGTGGACCGCTCCGGGAAGGAGGCGGGGCAGGCCGCGATCCGTGAGGGCCTGGAGGTGCTGCGCCGGGGCGAGTTGCTCGGCATCTACCCGGAGGGCACGCGTTCGCACGACGGCCGGCTGTACAAGGGCAAGGTCGGGGTCGCCGTGATGGCCCTGACGGCGGGCGTCCCGGTGGTGCCCTGCGCGATGATCGGCACGTTCGAGGCCCAGCCGCCCGGCCGGGTCGTGCCCCGGATCCGCCCGGTGACCATCCGCTTCGGCGAGCCCCTCGACTTCTCCCGCTACGCGGGCATGGAGCACGAGAAGGCCGTCCTGCGGGCGGTCACCGACGAGATCATCTACGTGATCCTCTCCCTGTCCGGGCAGGAGTACGTCGACGAGTACGCGGCCGTCGTCAAGGAACGGCAGGCCGGCCGGGCGCGCGGGAGCGCGGGTTCCCACCGGCGTCGCTCGACTGACCTCCGCCGGGCGCGGAAGACCCGCACCGGGCACCGCCACGGTGTCTAGGGGATTTGTTCGGATCAGTCCGGGTCGGGCGAGTACGCCCGGCACGGCGCTCCCCCGGTCTTCGGCCGGGGGCACCCCATACCGCGACCCGGGTACGCCCGGCACGGCCGAGGGGCGGCCGGGAGTCCCGGCCGCCCCTGGTCACCGTGCCGGTGCCGTCACGGCTTGGGCGTGGCGTGCGGGGCGCAGGTCACGTCCGCGCCGTCCAGCGTGCCGTGCAGCAGATAGGCGTCGACGCGCTGGTTGACGCAGGGGTTGACCAGGCCGGTCACGCCGTGGGAGCCCGCGTCCCGCTCGGTGATCAGCCGGGAGCCCTTGAAGCGCTTGTGCAACTCGACGGCGCCGCCGTACGGGGTGGCGGCGTCCCGCGTGGACTGCACGATCAGCACCTTCGGCAGGCCACGGTGGGTGGTGACCTCGACCGGGGTCCGCTGCTTGGCCGGCCAGGTGGCGCACGGCAGGTTCATCCAGGCGTTGGACCAGGTCAAAAACGGGTAGTCGCGGTGCAGCCGGGTGTTGTCCCGGTCCCAGCGCTGCCAGCTGGTGGGCCACTTGGCGTCGGTGCACTCGACGGCCGTGTAGACGGCGTTGGAGTTCTCCGAGGAGATGTTGCCCGCGGTGTCGGACAGGTCGGGGGCCGCCGCGTCGATCAGCGCCTGGGTGTCGCCGGCGACGTACTTGCCGAAGACCGTGGCGACCGGCACCCAGGACGAGTCGTAGTACGGCGCGCTCTGGAAGAAGGCGAGCAGCTCGGCCGGGCCGACGACCCCGCCGATCGGCTGCCGCTTCGCCGTGGCGCGCAGCTTGAGCCACTGGGACTGGACGGCGGCACGGGTGGTGCCGAGGTGGAAGGCGGCGTCGTTGGCGGCGACCCAGTCCTGCCAGTCCTTCCAGCGGCCCTCGAAGGCGACGTCCTGGTCCAGGTTGGCCTGGTACCAGACCTTCTCACGGGAGGGGTTGGTCACGCTGTCCACGACCATGCGGCGCAGGTGGCCCGGGAAGAGGGTGCCGTAGACGGCGCCGAGGTAGGTGCCGTAGGAGACACCGAGATAGTTGAGCTGCTTCTCGCCCAGCGCGGCCCGGATGACGTCCAGGTCGCGGGCGGTGTTCGGCGTGGTCATGTGCGGCAGCATCCGGCCGCTGCGCTCGGCGCAGCCCTCGGCGTACTCGCGGGCGAGCTTGCGCTGCGCGGTCTTGTCGGCCTCGCTGTCGGGCACCGGGTCCATCTTCGGCGCCTTGACGAACTCCTGCGGGTCGACGCAGGAGATGGGGGCGGAGTGACCGACGCCGCGCGGCTCGAAGCCGACGAAGTCGTAGGCCTTGGCGACGTTCACCCAGACGGGGTTCTTGTTGGTGACCCGGGCCGGGAAGCGCAGGCCGGAGCCGCCGGGGCCGCCCGGGTTGTAGAGGAGCGCGCCCTGGCGCTCCTGCGGCGTGCCGGTGTTGCCGACGCGGTCCACGGCGATCTTGATCTGCTTGCCGTAGGGGTGGGCGTAGTCCAATGGCACACTGACCCAGCCGCACTGGATGGGCTTGGCCAGCCCCCAGTCGGCCGGACAGTCCTGCCAGTGGATGCCTTCCTCGGCGGCCCGGGCGGCGGCGATCCCGGCGCCCTTGGCCTCCCGGTCCGGTCCGGGCCGGGACGCGGCGCCGGCGGTGGGCGCGGACACCGCGCCGGCGACCAGGGTGGCGGTGACGAGTACTCCGGCGGAACCGAGCGCCAACAGGCGTCTCTTCGGTCTGTTCTCCCTCAAGTGGGGCCCCTCCCGTGCCTCAACTGCGGATGTTCAGGCGGGGATCGTCTCCGCTGTGAGCCCGCTGAGAACAGGGGTGACCGCCCTTCTTTACCAATCCGATAACCGGACGATCATGTCCCGCTGAGCGCGACACTCCGTCCCGCGCCCGTGCGGGCCGCGCACCCGTCGAGCCGGTCCAGCGCCTCGTCCAGGAGCCCGCGCAGGCGCAGCGCGTCCGGGGCGACGGCGCTGACGAGGACGGCCGGACCGGCCAGCGGCATCAACGCGGCGTGCTCCCCCAGGGCCTGCGCCGCGACCGGGCGTTCGGCGAACTCCGGCCGCACCACGACGAGTTGTCCGACCGCCCGGTGTCCGGCCAGGGTCGCCGGGCCGTCCCAGCCGCCCGGCGCGCCGGGGCCGCAGGACAGTTGCTGGTCCAGGACGGTCCGCCCGGCGACCCGTACGGTCAGCCGGCTGGTGAGCCGTCCGGGCTGCTCGCCGGCCCGGCCCAGCACCTGCTCCTCACGCAGCACGAGGCGGGCACCGGCGTCGAGTTCGGCCCGCGTGGTGACGCACAGGTCGCTGCCGTCGGCGGAGATCAGCTGCTCGGGCAGCCAGCGCAGTTCGGCGCCGTCGGCCACGTCGAGCCGTACGTCGTACCGTGCCTCGCCGCCGGCCTGGCCCGGCAGGGCGATGGTGGCGGCGGCCGAGCCGACGTGCAGCCGGGCGCCCTCCTCCACCCGGGCGGACAGGGTGAAGCGGTCGCCGCCCAGCGGTCCGCTCATCGCGCCGACGAGCACGACCTTCGCCTCGGTCCCGGCCGACCGGGTGCGGCGCGGCGCCAGCGGGCCCTCGCCGTCCAGGTCCGGCAGTGCCGTACCGCCGCGGCCGTCGGCGCGGGCGGTGATCCGGGCGCGCGCCCGGATCCCGGTGACGGTCACGCCGCCCACGCGGCGAGCCGCCCGCGCACCCACGCGGCCACCTCGGCGACGCCGGACCCGCCGCGCAGCGACTGGAGTACGACCGGGAGTTCGGCCCGCTGCGCCTTGGCGTCGGCGGCCATCCGGGCGAGGTCGGAGCCGACGTACGGGGCGAGGTCGGTCTTGTTGACGACGAGCAGGTCGGCGGTGGTGACACCGGGGCCGCCCTTGCGCGGGATGTCGTCGCCGCCGGCCACGTCGATCACGAAGATCTGGGCGTCCACGAGCCCCTTGGAGAAGGTGGCGGTGAGGTTGTCACCGCCGGACTCGACGAGGATCAGGTCCAGCGGACCGACCGCGTCCTCCAGGTCCTCGACCGCTTCGAGATTGGCGGAGATGTCGTCGCGGATGGCGGTATGCGGGCAGGCTCCCGTCTCCACGGCGGTGATCCGCTCGGGCGGCAGCACGGCCTCCCGGAGCAGGAACTCGGCGTCCTCCCGGGTGTAGATGTCGTTGGTGACGACGGCGAGGGACAGCTCGTCGCGCAGGGCCCGGCAGAGGGCGGCGACGGTGGCGGTCTTGCCGGACCCGACGGGCCCGCCGAGCCCGATGCGCAGGGCCCGGCGTGTCCCGTCGGGGCGGTGGGCGTCCGCGCTGACGGCGGCGGGGGCGGGGTGGGTGTGGTCGAGATGCATGGGGGCTCCTTGGGTGAGCGGCCCGTTGCCGGGGGCCGCTCCTGGTGCGAGTGGTCGGCCGCCGGTGAGGGCCGCTCCTGGTGAGAGCGGTCGAGTGGACGGAGGAGCGGGTGCGCGGGTGAACGGCTGCGCGCGTTGGCGAGTGCCCGGGTGGACGGGTGGACGGCTGCGTGGGTGGGCGCGGTCAGGAAGCGAAGAGCCGTACCGGCCAGGCGGCATGGGCTTCGGCCATGACCTCCAGCAGCGGCGCGGAGGCCGCCGGCAGGGCGTCGACGCCCTCGGTGGCCGTCCTGCGCGCGGCCTCCACGGCCGCGTCCGCGACCCGGTCCAGTTCCGGTGCCAGCCGGGCCAGTACGCCGGTCGCGTCGAACGGATCGAGGCTGAGCAGCCGCACGGTGGCCGTCGCCGGTCCGCTGACGCTCTCGTAGGCGGCGCAGTGGGCCGCGTCGCCCGGTGCGAGTCCGGCCGCGCGGGCGGCCAGGCCGAGCACCACCGGCTGATGGGCGCCCTTGGGGAACCGCCGTGCCAGTGCGTCGAGTTCGGCCGACGGCCAGGCCGCCCGGGCGGCCCGCAGCAGTTGCCGGCCCAGGCGCCGCGCGGCGGCCCGCAGGGCCGGGGACGGCGTGCGGGCGTCCGCCGCCGCGTCCAGATCCCCCGGGTCCGCGCCCAGGACGGCGGCTGCCGCGAGCGCGCCCGCGACCAGTCCCGCGGTGTGCAGCCGGCCCCGGCAGAACTCCTCGAGGCTGTGGGTGTCGGTGATACGGCCCGCCTTGACGGCGGCCTCCGCCCCGCCGGAGTGCGCGTGCCCTCCGGCGGGGAAGCGGCCGTCGGCCAGGACGAGCAGTGCGGCTCGTGTCATCGGGCCCCCTCAGAAGAGGAAGTAGCGCTGGGCCATCGGCAGCTCGGCGGCCGGGGTCGCCTCGACCAGTTCGCCGTCGATGTGCACGGCGAAGCTGTCGGGGTCGATCCGGACGTCCGGCCGGGCGTCGTTCTCGCGCATGTCGGCCTTGGTGACCGCGCGCGTGGACTCGATCGCCGTGAACCGCTTGCCGAGCCCCAGCCGCTCCGGGAGCCCGTCCTCGATCGCCAGCGCACTCACGAAGTTGACCGAGTTGGCGGCCGGGGCGCGGCCGATCGCGCCGTACATCGGGCGGGGCAGGATCGGCTGCGGGGTGGGGATGGAGGCGTTGGCGTCACCCATCTGGGCGTAGGCGATCTGGCCGCCCTTGACCACGAGGAGCGGCTTGACCCCGAAGAACGCCGGTTCCCACAGCACCAGGTCGGCGAGCTTGCCGGGCTCGACGGAGCCGGTCTCGGCGGCGAGGCCCTGGGCGAGCGCCGGGTTGATCGTGTACTTGGCGACGTAGCGCCGTACCCGGTGGTTGTCGGCACGGCCGTCGCCGGGCAGCGCGCCCCGCCGGCGCTTCATGACGTGGGCGGTCTGCCAGGTGCGCAGGATCACCTCGCCGACGCGGCCCATGGCCTGGGAGTCGGAGGAGATGATCGAGATGGCGCCGAGGTCGTGGAGGATGTCCTCCGCGCCGATGGTGGACGGCCTGATCCGGGACTCGGCGAACGCCAGGTCCTCGGGGACGGCCGGGTTGAGGTGGTGACAGACCATCAGCATGTCGAGGTGTTCCTCGGCGGTGTTGACGGTGAAGGGCCGGGTCGGGTTGGTGGAGCTGGGCAGCACGTTGGACTGCGAGACCACGGTCATGATGTCCGGGGCGTGCCCGCCGCCGGCACCCTCGGTGTGGTACGAGTGGATGCCCCGGCCCGCGATCGCGGCGAGGGTGTCGCCGACGAAGCCGGCCTCGTTCAGGGTGTCGGTGTGGATGGCGACCTGGATGCCGGTCCGGTCCGCGACGGTGAGCGCGGCGTCGATCACGGCGGGTGTGGAGCCCCAGTCCTCGTGCAGTTTCAGGCCGACGGCGCCGCCGCGGATCTGGGAGAGCATCGCCTCGTGGCTGACGGTGTTGCCCTTGCCGAGGAAGCCGACATTGACCGGGTAGGCCTCCATCGCCTCCAGCATGCGGGCCAGGTGCCAGGGGCCCGGGGTGACGGTGGTCGCCTTGGAGCCCTCGGCGGGGCCGGTGCCGCCGCCGACCAGGGTGGTGATGCCGGAGGCCAGCGCCTCGTCGGCGACCTGGGGGCAGATGAAGTGGACGTGGGCGTCGATGGCGCCGGCGGTCAGGATGCGCCCGTTGCCCGCGATGATCTCCGTCTCGGGGCCGATGACCAGGTCGGGGTGGACGCCGTCCATGGTGTCGGGGTTGCCGGCCTTGCCGAGGGCGGTGATCCGGCCGTCGCGGATGCCGACGTCGGCCTTGACGATGCCCCAGTGGTCGACGACGACGGCGCCGGTGATGACGGTGTCGGGGGTGCCCTCGGCCCGGGTGGCGCGGGACTGGCCCATGGACTCGCGGACGACCTTGCCACCACCGAAGACCGCCTCGTCGCCGGAGCCGCCGGGGCCGCCGGAGCGGTCCTCCTCGATCTCGATCACCAGGTCGGTGTCGGCGAGCCGGATGCGGTCGCCGGTGGTGGGGCCGAAGAGGTCGGCGTAGGCGGGGCGGGAGATCTCAGGCATCGAGGGCCCCTCCGGTCTCCCCGCGCAGCCCCGGCACGATCCGGGCGCCGCGCAGCGGTACCAGGGCGACCTCCACGGGGATGCCGGGCTCGAAGCGGACGGCGGTACCGGCGGCGACGTTCAGGCGCTTGCCGCGAGCGGCGGCACGGTCGAACTCCAGACCGGGGTTGGCCTCGGCGAAGTGGTAGTGCGAGCCGACCTGGACCGGCCGGTCGGCGGCGTTGAGGACCGTCAGACGGGTGACCTCGCGGCCCTCGTTGAAGTGGACGGGGTCGTCCGCGAACAGGATCTCTCCGGGAATCATCGCGGCCCCCTCAGATGATCGGCTCGTGGACGGTGACGAGCTTGGTGCCGTCCGGGAAGGTGGCCTCCACCTGGACGTCGTGGATCATCTCGGCGACCCCGTCCATGACGTCGACCCTCGTGAGGATCTTGCGACCGGACGACATCAGCTCCGCGACCGTGCGGCCGTCGCGCGCGCCCTCGAGGATGTGCGACGTGATGAGGGCGACCGCTTCCGGATGGTTGAGCCTGAGCCCGCGGGCCCGGCGTCGCTCGGCCACGTCGGCCGCCACGTGGATCAGCAGCCTCTCTTGCTCGTGCGGGGTCAGTTGCACGTCCCACCTCACAGTCCTCGCTCCGGACCGTGCGGGGTCCGGCTGCCGCAGCCACCGCGACGGGGATAGGTGTAACACACAGACAAATCCCCGGATCGTCGTGAATCCGGGCAGAAAAACCCCTGGTGACGTGGATCGGCAGGCTAGAACGCCGGAGTTTCAACGACGTTAACCAGGCTTTGATCCGTCCGTGACCAGGCGATGGGCTCCCGCAGAGACGAACCGTCGGCGGACGGTCCGCGGACGGCCGGCGAGCGGCTCAGGACGGGTCCGGCCGGCGGTGCTCCGCCGCGATGCCGAAGCGCTGCCGCTCGCGCGGCGCGGAACCGGCCTCGCGCACCCCGGACACCGAGCTGACGATCCGCTCCTCGCCCTGCCCGTCCGGCGCGTCCAGCGCGTCGAGCCGCTCCAGGTCGGCCGCCGAGACCAGCGCGACCAGCGGCTTGCCATGCCGGGTCACGACGACCCGCTCACCGCCGTACACCACCCGGTTGATCAGGTCGGCGAGTTCAGCCCTGGCTTGCGTCACCGGAATCTCGTAGGCCATGACCCCATCGTACGTGAGGTACGTCCTGTACATTCTGTACAAAAGTCGAGCCCATGGGGGCCTCGTCCCGAGGAGGCGCATGTCCATGTCCCTGTCCCGACCGTCCGCCCGGCACGTGCTGCCCGAGTTCAGCGAGCGCACCGGCGGCGCCGTCCGCACCCTGGATCCGTACGCGAGGCTCTTCGAGGAACGGATCGTCTTCCTCGGCACTCCGGTCGACAGCGCGGCGGCGAGCGATGTGACGGCCCAGCTCATGTACCTGGAACACGCGGCTCCGGACCGGGACATCGCGCTGTACGTCAACTCGCCCGGCGGCTCCTTCGACGCCATGGCGGCGATATACGACACGATGCGGTACGTCGGCTGCGACGTGGCGACCTACTGCCTGGGGCAGGCCGCCTCCTCGGCCGCGGTACTGCTCGCGGCCGGCGCCCCCGGCAAGCGGTTCGCGCTGCCCGGCGCCCGCGTCGTGCTCGAACAGCCCTCGCTGCCCGAACCGGTGCGCGGACGGCCCGGCGACCTGGCCGCGCGGGCCGAGGAGCTGGTCCGGGTCCGCGCGACGCTGGAGGAGATGCTCGTCCGGCATACGGGGCGCACGGCCGCACGGGTCCACGACGACCTGGAGCGTGACCTGATCCTGGACGCCCCCGGGGCACTCGCTTACGGCCTGGTGGACGCCGTCGTGCCCGGCCGCCGGGGCGCGCTCGGCGCACCGGACGCGAGGTGAGCCGCCCGTGCTGCCGGAACTGCCACCGCTGCCCGCCCTGACCCGGGCCGAGGGCGAGCTGATCGACCGTTATCTGGAGGCGGCCGACCTGCTCGGCCGCATCAACCCGGCCCGGTCCGGGGACACCTACGGCGGGCTGCGCGCCGCACAGGCCCTGGTGCGCAAGGCGGCACAGCTGCGGGACGCGCTCACCCTGATGCACCAACGGGGCGAGACGGAGCTGCACGGGGACACGCTGGCACGGGCGCTGCGGGTGCTCGACGGCGAGCGCCGGGCCGCCCGCGTCGCGCTCCCGCCGGACGGCGGGGGCTGAGCGGGACGCCCGTGCGGGCCGGTGCCGCCGGGCGCCGACACGCGTCGTTCGGACCGGAGTTGAAACGGTCCGAACGACGTACCGCCGACCGGTGTACATCCGACTCGTTTTCCGGGGCTCCCGAGTTGCGCGACGCACCGCTGAACGGGTCGCCGGGAAGCATGTAGCCCCAGGTCCGGGGCTACGCCGGGGACCTGACGGTGGCTCGAACGGAGCATTGTCCACCCGAACGGGTGAGTGGTGAGTAACACCACAAATCCCCGATTCCGTTGGGATTTTCGGACAGGAGTAAGCCAAGATCCCTGTCTGACGACAAGCCCCCGCCACCGCGGCGGGGCGGTCCGGGCGGACGCCGAATCCTGCCGCCGCCCGGATGACCGGTCGACAGGAGTGGATCGGCAGGAGTGGAGGACCCGAGCAAGGCGGGTCGCCGGAACGCATGTTCGTCTGTTCGACACACACGGGTCGACGCGGGCGGACGGGCGCTCCGAGCAGCCCTTGGGGTGAAGCCGCACCAACGCGGCCGGGCAACTTCGCCAGCCCGAATCCGACAGGTCATCCTTCACAGGCGGCTGACGAAGGGTTGCGCATGACTGCGCTCAATCGTGTCCCGTCACTGATGGCCCGGGCCGGCACGGCCTCGGCTCTCACCCTCGCCGCCGTGGGCGGCTCGATCGCCGTGCCCGGTCTCGCCACCGACGCCTCGGCCGCGACCGTCGCGTCGAAGGCCCTGAACATCGCGGCCTCCAAGAAGGGCGCGCCGTACGCGTGGGGCGCCACCGGTCCCCGCCGGTTCGACTGCTCGGGGCTGACGCTGTACAGCTTCAAGAAGGCGGGCAAGAAGCTGCCGCGCACCGCCGCCCAGCAGTACAACAAGACCCACCATGTCTCCGCCCGCAGCCGCAAGGCCGGTGACCTGGTCTTCTTCCACTCGGGTTCCTACGTCTACCACGTCGGCATCTACGCGGGTCACGGGAAGATCTGGCACGCGCCGAAGACCGGGGACGTGGTGAAGCTCCAGAAGATCTGGACGAAGGCCGTGTGGTACGGCCGGGTCAGCTGAGCCGACGTCACGCCCGGAGCGGCTCCGGCGGGAGCGGCTCCGGCGGGAGCGGCTCCGGCGGGAGCGGCTCCGGCGGGAGCGGCTCCGGCGGGAGCGGCTCCGGCGCGGAACCGCGGAGGTCTCCGGGGCGCGCACGCCGGTGACGCGTGCCCACCGGGGCGCGTAGGGCTCCCCCGCCCCGCCCCCGGCCGCTCCCGGTGTCCTGGAGGCGCCGCCAGGGGCCGCCACGGCCCCACGGGGCGCGTGGGCGCGGCCCGACGGCCCGGGCGTCCGTGACGGCGCGGATACGGCGACCGGGGCGGTGCGGGTACGGCGAACGAGGCGGTGCGCGCCGATGGCTCGCCGGGCGTGGCGCGCACCGGTGCGGCGCGGACGACCGGGCGCGCCGCCGGCCTCACCGCCACGCCCGGCGCCTTCCCTTCACGCCCGGCGCCTTCCCGCCGCGCCCGGGGCCTCCCCGCCGCGCCCGGGGCCTCCCCGCCACGTCTTCGGCCGGTCCGGCCCGGTCGAGCCCCCAGCGGAGGACGGGCACGACGCCATCACCCCGGCAACAGTTCCGCACGGCCGGTCCGACGCCACCGGGGTCGGGGGTGGCGGCGGTGCGGCCCGGCACGAGCCGGTGCGGGACGGCCGGCCGCCCGGTGTGGTGCGCCGCGGCGCCACTTCTCTCCGGCGCCGGGAGACGGACCCGGGACGCGTCCGCCGTCTCCGGCGCCGGGATCCACCCGCGTACGGGCTCGCTCCAGGCGTCGTGGACCCGGGCTGATCCAAACGAAGCCCCCTAGTGTTCCGGCGGTCCGGCCGGGACCGGGGCGGCCGGGAGGGTCCAGGGAAGTTCGATGGAGACCGTCTTGCCGCCCTCGCGGGTGGGCCGCACACAGAGCCGGCCGCCGCACTCCGCGGTGAGCCAGCGGATGATGACCATGCCGCGGCCGTTGTCCTGCTGGACGGCGGCGGGCAGTCTCTTCGGGAAGCGGGGATGGCTGTCCGTGACGCCGATGCGCAGGTGTTCGTCATGGTGCAGCGCGAGGTCGACCGTGAAGGTGGGTGACTGGCCGAAGGTGTGCTGTACGGCGTTGGTGGCGAGTTCGGAGACGATGAGCCGCACGGTGTCGGCCACGTCGGTGTCCGCCGGCAGCCCCCACTCCCTGAGGGTGCCGACGACATAGGAGCGGGCGGCGGAGACCGAGGCGGGATCGCTCGGCAGAGTGACGGAGGCTTCCAGGTGATCTGCCATGGCGACGTCGTCCCTTCCCACGGGACCGCGGTCCGACATACAGCGGCGGGTTCGAGTACGGTCCCGGACTGGTGCTTGCCCGCCAGACTGCCATCACCTGGCCGGTCACGGGGAGCGATCCACCGAGATCTGCATATATCTGTCGCCCGAAGCGGTGAACTGTGTGCCGCGAAACCGTGTGCGGGCGGCCCGTCAGGAGTAAGGAGGAGCCCATGCAGAACGGTCCGGCGGTGCGCCGTCGCAAACTGGGCGCCGAACTGCGCACGCTGCGTACCGGCGCGGGGCTCACGAGCGGTGAGGCGGCCCGGCTGGTCGGCTGGCACCAGTCGAAGGTGAGCCGCATCGAGACCGGCGCCAGCGGGGTGAAACCGGCCGATCTGCGGTCGCTGCTGGACGCCTACGGGGTGCGGGACAGGCACCTGCGCGAGTTGCTGCTGGTGCTGGCGGGGTCGGAGGACGCGGGCGGGCGGCACCGCTGGTGGCACGCCTACCGCGGGGTGCTGCCGCCCACGTACCGCGACTTCATCAGCCTGGAGTCGCAGGCCAGCGCGATGCGCACCCTGGAGACCTCGGTCGTGCCCGGTCTGCTCCAGACGGCCGAGTACGCCCGCGCGGTGACCCGGGCGGTGGTGAAGGACGTGGACGAGGACCGTCTGGACACCCTGGTGGAGGTACGGCTCGCCAGGCAGGACGTACTGCGTTCGGACCCGCCGCTGGTGCTGAGCGCCGTACTGGACGAGGCGGTGCTGCGCCGCGAGGTGGGCGGCCCCCGGGTGATGGCCCGGCAGCTGGAGCGGCTGATGGAGGCCGCCCGGCTGCCCCAGGTACGGCTCCAGGTGCTGCCGCTCGCGGCGGGCGCGCATGTCGGCCTTACCGGGCCTTTCGTTATCTTCTCATTTCCGAGCACTTCTGATCTGGATGTCGTTGTTCTCGACCAGTTGACGAGTAGCCTCTACCTGGAACGGAAAGAAGACCTCTTGGCCTACTCCGAGGCCTTCACGACCCTTCAGTTCCACGCCCTTTCCCCCGAGGACTCGTTGGACCACATCGCCGGGATACGTGACGGCGTGTAAGGAGGCACCATGTCAGCTCTGCCTCGGAACGTCCCTGTCAGCACCGATCTGCACGACGTGCGCTGGCTGCGCAGCAGCTACAGCACGGGAGCGAACAACTGCGTGGAGACGGCCCGGCCGGGCTCCGGCCCCGCGGCCGGGTCGCTCGCCGTGCGCGACTCGAAGAATCCGGCCGGGCCCGCGCTGCTGTTCTCCGCCGGCAGCTGGGCCGGATTCATCGCCACGCTCTGACACATAATCTGGTCAGAATCAGTCAATTTCTTTTCGCCCTCGTACGAGACACGGCCGTGTCACGCCGACTCATGGTCGCGTTTCGTCGATGACTCGTACAGCGCGTTCGATCTCCGCCCCGGAGAGGTCCGCGCGGGCGGTCAGCCTCAGCCGTGAGACACCGTCGGGCACGGAGGGAGGACGGAAACAGCCCACGGCCAGGCCCGCCGTCCGGCAGTCGGCCGCCCAGCGCACCGCCCGCTCCGGGGACGGAGCCCGCACGGAGACCACCGCGGCGTCCGGACGTACCGCCTCCAGACCCGCGACGGTCAGCCGCGCGTGCAGTTCCGCGGCCACCTCCCGGGCGCGCGCCGCCCGTTCCGGCTCGCGCCGCAGCAGCCGCAGCGCCGCGAGCGCGGCACCGGCCGCCGCCGGTGCCAGACCGGTATCGAAGATGAACGTCCGGGCCGTGTTGACCAGGTGGTCGATCACCCGGGCCGGGCCCAGCACCACTCCGCCCTGGCTGCCCAGCGACTTGGACAGGGTGGCCGTGGCGACCACGTCGGCGGCGCCCGCCAGCCCCGCCGCGTACGGCGCGCCACGGCCGCCGTCGCCCAGCACGCCGAGCCCGTGGGCGTCGTCCACGACCAGTCCCGCGCCGTGCTCCCGGCACGCCGTGGCGAGCGCGGCGAGCGGCGCCCGGTCCCCGTCGACCGAGAACACCGTGTCCGAGACGACGATGGCCGCGCCCCCATGTGTGGCCAGGGCCTTGCGCACGGCTTCGGGATCGGCGTGCCCGACGACCTGGCGTTCGCCCCGGGCGAGCCGGCAGCCGTCGATCAGGGAGGCGTGGTTGCCCGCGTCGGAGACGATCAGCGAGCCGTGCGGGGCGAGCGCGGTGACCGCGGCCAGGTTTGCGGCGTACCCGGAGGAGAACACCAGGGCCGCCTCGAACCCGCAGAACCCGGCCAGCGCGCGTTCCAGTTCGGTGTGCAGTTCGGTGGTGCCGGTGACCAGCCGGGAGCCGGTGGAACCGCCGCCCCAGGTCCGGGCGGCCCGGGCCGCCCCCTCGGTGACCTCGGGATGGCGGGCCAGACCCAGGTAGTCGTTGCTCGCCAGGTCCAGCAGCGGCGAGTCGGCGGGGCGCGGGCGCAGGGTGCGGACGAGTCCGGCACGGCGGCGTGCCCCGGCCTGCTCGTCGATCCAGCCGAACGCCATGGGTCCTCCGGTGCTTTTGTAGGTAGCGGACAGACCCTAGCGGTGCGACCGGTCACCCAGGGTGTGGCAATACCCACACGGTGAACCTGGTCCGTTGTGCGAAGTCTCCTTGGCCCGGGGCGGTCCGGTAGGACAGGATCGGGCCTCATGGACCTGTTGAACACGCTGGTGGACAAGGGGCTTCGGCGCGAACTGCCGACGCGCGAGGAAGCGCTCGCCGTCCTGGCCACCTCCGATGACGACCTGCTCGACGTGGTGGCCGCGGCCGGAAAGGTGCGCCGGCACTGGTTCGGGCGGCGGGTGAAACTCAACTATCTGGTCAACCTCAAGTCCGGCCTGTGCCCCGAGGACTGCTCCTACTGCTCCCAGCGGCTCGGTTCCAAGGCCGACATCCTCAAGTACACCTGGCTCAAGCCGGACGAGGCGTCCCGGGCCGCCGCCGCGGGTCTCGCGGGCGGCGCCAAGCGGGTCTGTCTGGTGGCCAGCGGACGCGGTCCCACCGACCGGGACGTCGACCGGGTCTCGGAGACCATCAAGGCCATCAAGGACCGGCACGAGGAGGTCGAGGTGTGCGCCTGCCTCGGCCTGCTCTCCGACGGCCAGGCCGAGCGGCTGCGCGCGGCGGGCGCGGACGCCTACAACCACAACCTCAACACCTCGGAGTCCACGTACGGGGACATCACCACGACCCACACGTACGCCGACCGGGTGGACACGGTGCACAAGGCGCACGCGGCCGGTCTGTCCGCCTGTTCGGGTCTGATCGCCGGGATGGGCGAGAGCGACGCGGACCTGGTGGACGTGGTGTTCTCGCTGCGCGCGCTGGACCCGGACTCGGTGCCGGTGAACTTCCTGATCCCGTTCGAGGGCACCCCGCTGGCCGAGGAGTGGAACCTCACCCCGCAGCGCTGCCTGCGCATCCTCGCCATGGTGCGGTTCGTCTGCCCGGACGTGGAGGTGCGCATCGCGGGCGGCCGTGAGGTCCATCTGCGCACGATGCAGCCGCTGGCGCTGCACCTGGCCAACTCCATCTTCCTCGGCGACTACCTGACCAGCGAGGGCCAGGCCGGCAAGGCGGACCTGGAGATGATCGCGGACGCCGGCTTCGAGGTGGAGGGCGCCGGCGAGGTGACGCTCCCGGAGCACCGGACGGCGGCCGTCGGGGGCGGCTGCGGCTCGCACGAGGGCGCCGGGTGCGGGTCCGTCTGCGGCTCGCACGAGGGCACGGCCGGATGCGGCACGGCGTCCGCCCCGGCGGCCTCCACCTCCGCGGCCTCCGCGCCCGCGGCGGGCGAGCCGCGCACCGACCTCGTCGCCGTCCGCCGCCGGGGCGCCGGAACGGACCTCGCGCCCAATGCCTGAGCCGGGGGTGCTTGAGCCGCGGGTACCCGGGCCCGGGACGTCCGGCAGGGGGACGGCCGAGCTGCTGGAGCTGGACCGGCGGCACGTCTGGCACCCGTACGGCCCGATGCCCGGGCGCGCGGAACCGCTCGTCGTGGAGTCGGCGAGCGGGGTCCGGCTGCGCCTGGCGGACGGCGCCGGCGAGCTGATCGACGGCATGTCGTCGTGGTGGTCGGCCATCCACGGCTACCGCCACCCCGTCCTCGACGAGGCCGCGCGCGAGCAACTGGGCCGGATGAGCCACGTCATGTTCGGCGGGCTCACGCACGAGCCCGCCGTCCGGCTCGCCGAACTCCTCGTCGGCATCGCGCCGGACGGTCTGGAGCACGTCTTCCTGGCCGACTCGGGGTCCGTGTCGGTCGAGGTCGCGGTGAAGATGTGCCTCCAGTACTGGCGTTCGCTCGGCCGGCCGGGCAAGCGGCGGCTGCTGACCTGGCGCGGCGGCTACCACGGGGACACCTGGCAGCCGATGTCGGTGTGCGACCCCGAGGGCGGGATGCACGAGCTGTGGAGCGGCGTGCTGCCGCGCCAGGTGTTCGCCGACGCGCCGCCCGCCGCCTACGAGGAGTCGTACGCGGAGCACCTGCGCGAGCTGGTCGCCCGGCACGCGGACGAGCTGGCCGCGGTGATCGTGGAGCCGGTGGTGCAGGGGGCGGGCGGGATGCGCTTCCACTCCCCCGGCTATCTGCGGGTGCTGCGCGAGGCGTGCGACGCGCACGACGTGCTGCTGGTGTTCGACGAGATCGCCACCGGTTTCGGCCGGACCGGCGCGCTGTTCGCGGCGGACCACGCGGCCGTCGCCCCGGACGTGATGTGCGTGGGCAAGGCGCTGACCGGCGGCTATCTGACGATGGCGGCCACCTTGTGCACCGCGCGGGTCGCCGAGGGGATCTCGCGGGGCGAGGTGCCGGTGCTCGCGCACGGACCCACGTTCATGGGCAATCCGCTGGCCGCGGCCGTGGCCTGCGCCTCCGTCGAACTGCTGCTGGGCCAGGACTGGCCGGGCGAGGTCAAGCGGATCGAGACGGGGCTGCGGGAGGGCCTGGCGCCGGCGCTCGGGCTGCCCGGGGTGCGGGACGTCCGGGTCCTCGGGGCCATCGGCGTGGTCCAGCTCGACCACGCGGTCGACATGCAGGCCGCGACGGACGCCGCGGTACGGGCGGGCGTGTGGCTGCGCCCGTTCCGCGACCTGGTCTACACGATGCCGCCGTACGTCACCTCGGACGAGGACGTGGCACGGATCGCGCGCGCGGTGTGCGCCGCGGCGCGGGAGGGATGACATGCCGGTACTGGTGATCACGGGGACGGACACGGAGGTCGGCAAGACCGTCACCACCGCCGCCGTCGCCGCCGCGGCGCTCGCCGCCGGGCGTTCGGTGGCCGTGCTGAAGGCCGCCCAGACGGGCGTACTGCCGGACGAGCGCGGTGACGCCGACGAGGTCGCGTGGCTCGCGGGTCCGGTCACGACCGACGAACTCGCCCGCTACCCCGAGCCGTTGGCGCCGGGGACGGCGGCCCGGCGGGCCGGAACGGCGCCGGTGCACCCGCACGAGGTGGCCGAGCGGGCCGCCAAGCTGGCCACCGAGCACGATCTGGTGCTGGTCGAGGGGGCGGGCGGGCTGCTCGTCCGGTTCGACGCGGCGGGCGGCACGCTGGCCGACGCGGCCCGGCTGCTGGACGCGCCGGTGCTGGTCGTCGCCCGGGCCGGGCTGGGCACGCTCAACGTGACGGAGCTGACGGCGCGCGAACTGCGGCGCCAGGGGGTCGAGTTGGCAGGTGTGGCGATCGGGAGCTGGCCCGGATCGCCCGATCTCGCGACCCGCTGCAATGTGGCCGATCTGCCCGAGGTCGCCGGCGCCCCGCTGCTCGGCACGGTTCCCGCCGGGTCCGGGGCACTGCCACCCGCCGCGTTCCGCACAGCGGCGCCCGGCTGGCTGGCACCCCGGCTCGACGGCACCTGGGACGCGGAGGCCTTCCGCGTGCGCGAGACACCGTAACCCGGTCGCCGGGGACACCGCGGTTCCGCACCGGCGGAGGGCCGTCGAACGCGCTCGCGGCACGACTCGATCCGGTTCCCGTGCGCCGGCTGGGGGTGCGCGGGCGCGGCGCGGGGGACACTGCTGCCAGGGATGTCCCGATCAGGGAGGTTGCCATGCGGCTGCTGTCCGCCCGGGCCGGCCGGGAGACGCCGGGGTCCGTCCGCCATCCGGTGTTCGCCCGCTGCTACGCGCGGATCAGCGAGGGCGCCGAGACCCGGCTCGGGATGGCCGGGATACGGGAGCGGTTGCTTGCGGGGCTGTCCGGGCGGGTGATCGAGGTCGGCGCGGGCAACGGGCTGAACTTCCGGCACTATCCGGGGACCGTCACGGAGGTCGTGGCGATCGAACCGGAGCCGCGCTTGCGGAGGCTCGCGCGGGACGCCGCGCCGCGTGCCCGGGTGCCGGTCGACGTGGTGCCGGGCACGGCGGAGGCCCTCCCGGTCGGCAGCGAGGCGTTCGACGCGGCCGTGCTGTCCCTGGTGCTGTGCAGTGTGCGGGATGTCGGGCGGGCGCTCGGCGAGGTGCGGCGGGTGCTCCGGCCCGGGGGCGAGGTGCGGTTCTTCGAGCACGGGCGGGGCGGCGGCCCGCTGATGACACTGACCCAGCGCACCCTGGACCGCACCGTGTGGCCGGTGCTGAGCGGCGGCTGCCACCTGGCCCGGGAGCCGGTCGCCGCGCTGCGCGCGGCGGGGTTCCGCCTGGGGCCGCACCGGCGGGTGCTGCTGCCGGAGCGGGGGCCGGCGTTGCCGACCTCCTACTGCGCGCTGGGCGTCGCCTGGCGCGGGGACGAGCCGGACGTACGCTGATGCCTCGCTCACCCGCTCAACGGCGCGGTCGGCCGCTCGGCGGCGACGCTCCCGCGCGATCGCGTCAGCCGCTCCAGCGGCGCAGCTCCCGGGCGATGTCGTCGACGTCCGCCGAGCCGTCCTTCACCAGCCGGGCCAGGTCCCTGACCTGCTCGGGGGTGGTGACCACCTTGACCCCGCTGGCGACCAGGTAGGCGTAGGCGACGGCCGAGGCGAACAGCGCGTTGGAGCGTTCCAGCGCGGGGACGTGGATCAGCAGCTGGAGCAGGGAGGCGGCGCGGGCGTGCGGGTCGTCGTAGACGGGCACGCCGAATATCTCGGCCCGGTGCCGGGCGACGGCGGCGACCAGGGCGCCCCAGTCGGTGACCTGCGGGTCTCCCGGGGTCCGCTGTTCGGCGAGCATGAGCAGCCAGGCGAGGTCGATGCGGAGATCGTTCAAGGGACCGGCTTCGAGGTCTCAGGCCCGGCCGCCGGCGGCGTCGGTGCCGCGTGCCTCGGTGAACTCCTCGGCGAACAGGGTCTCGTACCGTTTCATGAAATCGGCGGCGGCCTCGACAAACGTCCGGCCCGCCTCGCCGGCGTCCTGTCTGACCAGTTCCTCGATGTAGCGGTTGACGCTCATGCCGCGGGCCAGGGCGCGCTCGCGGGCCGCGCGGGCGGTGCCCTCGTCCACGCGCACGTTCAGCTGGGTCTTCGCCATACCCCGACGCTAGCGCCGGGATGCTAGCGCAGGCAAGGGCGCGCGGACACCCGGCGTCGGGCCGGCCCGGCCGAGGGGCGGCTCTCCCTGGACGCCGGCTACGCCGCGGACCACGGCGTGCGGCTCGCGGTGTGCCGGCGACGGCGATCCCCTGGGGCACGATCGTCGCGGTGGTGCCTCGGCTCGGCGGTGGTGGGCGTGGCGGCAGCCCCGCTGCGGCGCTGCGGGCGTCGCGGCTGCGGCGCTGCGGGCGTCGCGGATGAACGCACCGGCGGCGATCGCCCACGAGTGAGCATGCCGGTCCGGGCGTGATGGAATCGGACCGGGTACAAGTCGTCGTCCGTCAGGGGAAGTTCATGCCGCGTCCGTTCCGCTTCGGAGTCAATCTGCTCAATCCCGCGCCCGCCGCCGAGTGGCGCGCCACCTGCCGCCGCGCCGAGGAGCTGGGCTACGACGTGATCCTCGTCCCGGACCACCTGGGAATGCCGGCGCCCTTCCCGGCCCTGGTCGCGGCGGCGCAGGCGACCGAACGGCCGCGGGTCGGCACCTTCGTGCTCAACGCGGGCTTCTGGAACCCGGCGCTGCTCGCCCGCGAGGTGGCGACCACGGACGCGCTGACCGGCGGGCGGCTCGAACTGGGCCTCGGCACCGGGTACGTGCCGGCGGAGCACGAGGCGGCCGGGCTGCCGTACGGCTCGCCGCGCGAGCGGGTGGACCACCTGGAGCGCACGGTGACGGAGCTGGCGCGGCTGCTCGGCGACGCCGACGGGCAGCCGCGGCCCGCGCAGTCCCGGGTGCCGGTGCTGATCGGCGCCAACGGCGACCGGATGCTGCGCCTGACCGCCGCGCACGCCGACATCGCGGCCTTCACCGGGGCCCGGCCGGGTGACACGCCCGGTGCGCTGGACCCGCTGGACGCCGGGGAGCTGGACGAGCGGGTGGCCCGCTACCGCGCCCTGGCGGCCGGCCGGACGGCGTCCGCCGAGCTGAACCTGCTGATCCAGCAGGTGGCCGTCACCGACGACCCCGAGTCCGCGCTGAAGCCGCTGCTGGAGCGGCAGCCCCGGCTGACCCTGGACCGGGCGCTGGACCTGCCCATCGTGCTCGCCGGCCCGCTGGAGGACGTCGTGGCGAAGGTACGGGCGCTGCGGGAGCGGTTCGGATTCTCGTACCTGACGGTGCTGGAGCCGTTCATGGAGGAGTTCGCCCCGGTGATGGAGCGGCTGCGGGACCGGTCCGCATGACGGAATCCCGGGTGCCGCCCGGGTGCGCGCGGTCATGATGGCGGAATGACCGACCTGTGTGTACGTGCCGCCGTCCCCGACGACCTCGACGCCGTCCTCGCCTTCTGGCGGACCGCCGCCGAGGGGACGAGCATCAGCGACGACCGCGCCGGTGTCGAGCGGCTGGTGGAGCGCGATCCGGAGGCGCTGATCCTCGCCGAGTCGGCGGGCGGGCTGGTGGGCACGGTGATCGCGGGCTTCGACGGCTGGCGGTGCCATCTGTACCGGCTCGCGGTGCATCCGCGGTGGCGGCGGCAGGGCATCGGCTCGGCGCTGCTGGCCGCCGCCGAGGAACGGTTCGTACGGCTCGGCGGGCGGCGGGCGGACGCCATGGTGCTGGTCCGCAACGAGTCGGCACACCACGCGTGGCGCGCGGCCGGGTACGCGCCCGAGGAGCGATGGCGGCGCTGGGTGAAGCCCCTCACGGAGCCCCTCACCGACTGAGACCGGAGCCCGTTCGAGAGCCTCCGGAAGGCTTTTTTGCTCATCCTTTACCATTGGGGGAGCACTCGGCCCCCTATGAAAGGTTGTGAGCGTCCGCCCATGGGCGAGCCTCCCAGTTCGCGACACCGCGCGCTTCCCCCTGCCCTGCCCGATCATCAAAGGGGGGTGACCCGATGACCGAAGTGCTCCTCCTCTTGCTGGCGATCCTGCTGTCCTTCGCCTGCGGCGCCTTCGTGGCGGCGGAGTTCTCGCTGACCACGGTGGAACGCGGCGAGCTGGAGCGGGCCGCCGAACGCGGCGAGCGCGGCGCCCCGGGCGCCCTGAAAGCTGTACGGAACCTGACCTTCCAGCTCTCCGGCGCCCAGCTCGGCATCACCGTCACCAACCTGGTGGTCGGCATGCTCGCCGAGCCCTCGATCGCCAAACTGCTCGCCGGGCCGTTCCAGGCGGTCGGTCTGTCGCGGAGCGCGGCGGGCACGGTCGCGCTGGTGCTGGGCACCGCCCTGTCGACGGTGTTCCTGATGGTCGTCGGCGAGCTGGTGCCGAAGAACTGGGCGATCTCCTCGCCGCTGGCGATGGCCAAGCGGGTGGGCACCGCGCAGAGCTGGTTCAGCGCGGCCTTCCGGCCCTTCATCACGCACCTGAACAACACGGCCAACCACTTCGTGCGCCGCCTCGGCATCGAACCGGCCGAGGAACTGGCCTCCGCGCGCGGTCCGCAGGAGCTGGCCGCCCTCGCCCGGCACTCCGCCAAGGAGGGCGCCCTGGAGGCGGACACCGCCGAGCTGTTCGTCCGGACGCTGAACCTGGCCGACCTCACGGCCGAGAACGTGATGACCCCGCGCGTCCAGGTCATAGCCCTCGACGCACAGGCCACCTGCGAGGACGTGGCCAACGCCACCCGGGCCACCGGTCTGTCCCGGTTCCCGGTCTACCGGGGCAGCCTGGACTCGGTCGTCGGGACCGCCCACATCAAGGACGTGCTGGCCGTCCCCGCCGACCAGCGGCGCCACCGCACGGTCGCACAGGTGATGCGCGAGCCGCTGCTGGTCCCGGAGTCCCTGACCGTGGACCGGCTGCTGGACCGGCTCGGCGGCCGGCGCACGATGGCCGTCGTCATCGACGAGTACGGCGGCACGGCCGGCGTGGCCACCCTGGAGGACATCGTGGAGGAGGTCGTCGGCGAGGTGCGGGACGAGCACGACCCGCACGAGACGCCCGACCTCGCCCCGGCCGGCGCGGACGAGACCGGCCGCGCCCTGTACGCGGCGGACGGCGCCGCCCGTACCGACCAGCTCGCCCGCGTGGGACTGCGCGTGCCCGACGGGCCGTACGAGACGCTGGCCGGCCTGGTCGCCACCGAGCTGGGCCGGATACCCGCGGCCGGGGACAGCGTCGACGTGGCCGGCTGGCGGCTTGACGTGATCGACGCCTCGGGCCGCCGGGCCGCTCGTGTGCTGCTGCACGCGCCACTGGACGACGAACGGGCCGACGGCCCCGGCCGTGCCCGCCACGGCCGCGGGACGCGGGAGGGGACACGATGACCGCCCTACAGCTGCTGATCGGGCTGGCGACCCTCGTCGTCAACGCCTTCTTCGTGGGCGCCGAGTTCGCGCTGATCTCCGTGCGTCGCTCCCAGATCGAGCCGCTGGCCCAGGAGGGCGACCGCCGCGCGCGGAGCGTGCTGTGGGGTCTGGAGCACGTGTCCGCGCTGCTGGCCGCCGCCCAGCTCGGCATCACGCTGTGCACGCTGGTGCTGGGTGTCGTCGCCGAGCCGGCCATCGCGCACCTGCTGGAGCCGGTGTTCCACGCGGTGGGCGTGCCCGCGGGCGCGGGGCACGCCGTGTCCTTCGTGATCGCGCTGACCCTCGCCACGTATCTGCACATGCTGCTCGGCGAGATGGTGCCCAAGAACATCGCGCTCGCGGAACCGGTGCGCAGCGCGCTGCTGCTCGGCCCGCCGCTGGTCGCCCTGTCCCGGGCGCTGCGCCCGGTGATCTTCGCGATCAACGCCTTCGCCAACGGGTTGCTGAAGTTGCTGCGGGTGGAGGCCAAGGACGAGGTCGCGGCGACCTTCACGGACACCGAACTCGCCGAGATCGTCAAGGACGCGAGCCAGGCGGGGCTGATCGACGACCGCGCGCAGGAGCGGCTGCACGACGCCCTGGAGCTGGGCAGCCGGCCGGTGCGGGACGTGGTCGTGCCGTTGCAGCGGGTGGTCTACGCGCGCGTGGGCGTCACCCCGGAACAGCTGGAGCGGCTGTCGGCCGAGTCGGGCTTCTCCCGGTTCCCGGTGGTCGACACGGGCCGCCGGATCGTGGGCTACCTGCACGTCAAGGACGCGCTGGACGCCTCGCCGCGGGACGTGCCGTTCCGGCTGCGGGACATGCGGTCCATCGCGCGCGTGCGGGAGAGCACTCCGCTGGACGACGTGCTCACCGCGATGCGCGGCAGCCGGACCCACGTGGCGGCCGTGCTCGGCGACGACGGACGCCTGGCGGGCCTGGTCACCATGGAGGACCTGCTCCGCGAACTCTTCGGCCAGCCCGCGCCGGGGTGATCCGGCGGGGGTGATCCGACACCCGGAGCGGAGCGATCCGACGGAAACGCCCGGGCCGGGGTGATCCGGCGCGGACGCCCGGGGCGGGGTGGTCCGGCGCAGACGCCCGATCCATGGTGGTCCGGGGGGTGCCCGGCCCGGGGGCCGGGGAGTACTCGGGTCGGACGGTCCAGCGGAGACGCCCGGCCAGAACGATCCCGCGGGGACGCCCGGCCCGGGATGGCCCGGCGCACACGCCCGATCCGGGATCACCCGGCGGGCACGCCCGATCCCGGATGACCCGGCGGTGCGTCGCGCGGGGTGCCGGGAGTGCCGGGTTCCGGGGTGACCGACCGGCGGGTATGGCGCGCGGGATACCATCGCTGTCGCCATGCAGACGAATCCCACACCTCCCCCGTACTCCAGCCTGGTCGCGGTCGGCGACTCCTTCACCGAGGGCATGTCGGACCTGCTGCCCGACGGCTCTTACCGGGGCTGGGCGGATGTGCTCGCCGCGCGGATGGCCGCCCGCACACCCGGGTTCCGGTACGCCAACCTGGCCGTGCGCGGCAAGCTGATCGGGCAGATCGTCGACGAGCAGGTGCCGACGGCGGCGGCCATGAACGCCGACGTCGTCACCCTGGTCGGCGGGCTCAACGACACCCTGCGCCCCAAGTGCGACATGGTCCGGGTGCGGGACCTGCTCACCGAGGCCGTGGAGCGGCTGGCACCCTCCTGCCGGCAGCTGGTGCTGATGCGCAGCCCCGGCCGCCGGGGTCCGGTGCTGGAGCGGTTCCGGCCGCGCATGGAGGAGCTGTTCGCCTGCGTGGACGAGCTGGCCGCGCGGCACGGCGCCCTGGTGGTCGACCTGTACGGGGCGCCCGCGCTGGCCGACCCCCGGCTGTGGGACGTGGACCGGCTGCACCTGACGGCGGAGGGACACCGCCGGGTCGCCGAGGCGGTGTGGCAGACCCTCGGCCACGAGCCGGAGGACACCGAGTGGCACGTGCCGATGGCGGCGACGCTCCCGCCGGGCTGGGTGGAGCGCCGGGTCGCGGACGCGCGGTTCGCCCGGCAGCACCTGCTCCCGTGGATAGGCCGCCGGCTGACCGGCCGCTCCTCCGGCGACGGCCGTCCGCCCAAGCGCCCGGACCTGGTGCCGTACGAGGGATACGAGGGGCAGGCACAGCCTCCCCGCCCCGACGACCCGGTCGGCGTCGGGTGACGTGCGTCTCGTAGCTTCCGCCGAGCGGGGGCGTGGCGCTGGCCTGCACGAACCGCCAGTAGACTCTGGACACGTGACTTCTGCGCCCGCCAAGCCCCGCATCCCGAACGTCCTCGCCGGACGCTACGCCTCCGCCCAGCTCGCCACGCTCTGGTCCCCCGAGCAGAAGGTGAGACTGGAGCGGCAGCTCTGGCTCGCCGTGCTGCGGGCCCAGAAGGACCTCGGCATCGAGGTGCCGGACGAGGCGATCGCCGACTACGAGCGCGTGCTCGACACCGTCGACCTGGCCTCGATCGCCGAGCGCGAGAAGGTCACCCGGCACGACGTGAAGGCGCGGATCGAGGAGTTCAACGCCCTCGCCGGGCACGAGCACGTGCACAAGGGCATGACCTCCCGCGACCTCACCGAGAACGTCGAGCAGCTCCAGATCCGGCTCTCGCTGGAGCTGATGCGCGACCGTACGGTGGCCGTGCTCGCGCGCCTCGGCAAGCTCGCCGGCGAGTACGCGGAGCTGGTCATGGCCGGCCGCTCCCACAACGTGGCCGCGCAGGCCACCACCCTGGGCAAGCGTTTCGCGACCGCCGCCGACGAGCTCCTCGTGGCGTACGGCCGGATCGAGGAGCTGCTGGGCCGCTACCCGCTGCGCGGCATCAAGGGCCCGGTCGGTACGGCGCAGGACATGCTGGACCTGCTGAGCGGCGACACGGCGAAGCTCGCCGAGCTGGAGCACCGCATCGCGCGGCACCTGGGCTTCGGGCATGCCTTCACCTCCGTCGGCCAGGTCTACCCGCGCTCGCTGGACTACGAGGTCGTCAGCACGCTGGTTCAGCTGGCGGCGGCGCCGTCCTCGCTGGCCAAGACGATCCGGCTGATGGCCGGGCACGAGCTGGTCACCGAGGGCTTCAAGCCGGGGCAGGTCGGCTCCTCGGCCATGCCGCACAAGATGAACACCCGCTCCTGTGAGCGCGTCAACGGCCTCATGGTGATCCTGCGCGGCTACGCCTCGATGACCGGCGAGCTGGCGGGCGACCAGTGGAACGAGGGCGACGTGTCCTGCTCGGTGGTGCGCCGGGTGGCACTGCCGGACGCGTTCTTCGCGCTGGACGGCCTGCTGGAGACGTTCCTGACCGTCCTCGACGAGTTCGGCGCCTTCCCCGCGGTCGTCGCCCGTGAGCTGGACCGCTACCTGCCGTTCCTGGCCACCACCAAGGTGCTCATGGCCGCGGTGCGGGCCGGCGTCGGCCGCGAGGTCGCGCACGAGGCGATCAAGGAGAACGCGGTCGCCACGGCGCTCGCCATGCGCGAACAGGGCGCCGAGCGCAACGACCTGCTCGACAAGCTGGCCGCCGACGAGCGCCTGCCGCTCGACCGCGAGCAGCTGGCCGCGCTGATGGCCGACAAGCTCTCCTTCACCGGTGCCGCCGCCGACCAGGTCGCCGTCGTCCTCGCCCGGATCGAGGAGACCGTCAAGCAGCGCCCGGAGGCGGCCGGTTACACCCCCGGGGCAATCCTCTGACCAGCGCACCGCGAGCACCGCGCACACCGCGTACACCGCGCTTCACCAGGGCGGAGCTGGAGGCCGCCCGCGACCGTATCGTCCCGGACGTGGTCGCGGACGGCCTGCGTGTGCTCTTCTGTGGCATCAACCCCGGGCTGATGACGGCGGCGACCGGCCACCACTTCGCCCGCCCCGGGAACCGGTTCTGGCCGGTGCTGCACCTGTCCGGCTTCACGCCGCGGCTGCTGCGGCCGGACGAGCAGGGCGAGTTGCCCGCGTACGGGCTGGGCATCACCAACGTGGTGGCGCGGGCGACCGCGCGGGCGGACGAGCTGACCCCCGAGGAGTACGTCGAGGGCGGGCGGCTGCTGACCGAGAAGGTGATGCGGCTGCGGCCGAAGTGGCTGGCGGTGGTCGGCGTGACCGCCTACCGCGCGGCCTTCGGCGACCGCACGGCCCAGGTCGGCCCGCAGCAACGCGCCATCGGGGACACCCGGGTGTGGGTACTGCCCAACCCCAGCGGCCTCAACGCGCACTGGACGACGGCCACCATGGCGGAGGAGTTCGCCCGGCTGCGCGAGGCGTCGGCCCCCGCGTCCTGATCTCCGGCCGCCCCAGGACCTGGCGGGACCCGGCTCCTCGGGCGGCTCCGCATCGCGGTGCCGGAAACGGCGACGGGCCGGAGGTCCTTCCACTCCGGGCCCGTCCGGCTACCGGCCCCGCCGGGACCGCTCACGCGCCCTCCGGGTACGCCGGTGAACGACGCGCACATAGGCCACCGCGAGCGCCAGAACGCTCCGGGTGGCGCCGCCCGCTCCGGACCGCCGGCCGCCCCGGGGGGACGGACCGGTGAGGGCCGGCCCCTCGGGAGTGCCCCGCCGCGGTTCCGGGGACGGCGACGGGTCGGGGGTGTCCCGGCGACGGTCGCTCATCCACGGGACCGTTCGGGCGTCGTTGCCCGTCGTGTGCCGGTGCGGCGGCGAGCCACGCGCGCGTACGCCGCCGCCGACGCGAGGAACGCGCCGAGTACGGCGGCGGGGACGGTGAGGGCCACCGGTCGGCTCGTGGTGTGTCCGGCCACGAAGGAGGCTCCGGCCGCCGCCGCGAGGGTGGCGGCCACCAGTCCCGCGCCGACGAGGACGGCCACGACGTGCCGGCCGCGGTCCGCCGCCAGCAGGGTGGCCCCCTGCCCCAGTCGCGTCCACTGGAGGGCGGCTTCGCGTGTCTCCCGCCGCCGGAGCGCCGCCGCGCGGGTCATCAGGGCGGCCGTGAGGAGTCCGCCCGTGCCGGCCGCGGCGCACGGTGTCCACCACGTCCGGGTCAGGAGCAGCAGTACGGTGACGATCCCGGCCGTGCCCCAGCCGGTCAGGCAGCCGACCGCCGCCCGGCGGTGCGAGGCGGGCCGGTCGGCCCCGGCGCGCAGGGTCACGAGGGCCGGTACGTACCAGACGCAGCCGGACGCGGTCGTCGTGGCGGTGGCGAGGGCGAGAAGTGCTTGCCGCACGGTCTACCTCGCGGCCTCTTCGAGAGCGGCGATCTCCGGATGGTGCAGGTCGAACGCCGGGGACTCGGACCGGATCCGCGGGAGCGAGACGAAGTTGTGGCGCGGGGGCGGGCAGGAGGTGGCCCATTCCAGGGAGCGGCCGTAACCCCAGGGGTCGTCGGTCCGTACCGGCTCGCCGTACCTGGCGGTCTTCCACACGTTGTAGAGGAACGGCAGGATCGACAGGCCGAGCAGGAAGGAGCCGATCGTGGAGAGGGTGTTGAGGGCCGTGAAGCCGTCCGCGGCCAGGTAGTCGGCGTAGCGGCGGGGCATGCCCTCCGCGCCCAGCCAGTGCTGGACCAGGAAGGTCAGGTGGAAGCCCGCCGTCAGTGTCCAGAAGGTGATCTTGCCGAGGCGTTCGTCCAGCATCCTGCCGGTGAACTTGGGCCACCAGAAGTGGAATCCGGCGAACATCGCGTAGACGACCGTGCCGAACACCGTGTAGTGGAAGTGGGCGACGACGAAGTACGAGTCGGACAGGTGGAAGTCCAGCGGCGGCGAGGCCAGGATCACCCCCGTGAGCCCGCCGAAGACGAAGGTGATGAGGAACCCGCTCGTCCACAGCATCGGTGTCTCGAAAGACAGCGAGCCCTTCCACATCGTGCCGATCCAGTTGAAGAACTTCACCCCGGTCGGCACGGCGATCAGGAAGGTCATGAAGGAGAAGAAGGGCAGCAACACTCCACCGGTGACGTACATGTGATGGGCCCACACCGTCACGGACAGACCGGCGATCGCGATGGTCGCGGCGACCAGGCCCATGTAGCCGAACATCGGCTTGCGGCTGAACACTGGGATGACCTCGGAGACGATCCCGAAGAACGGCAGGGCCAGGATGTACACCTCGGGATGGCCGAAGAACCAGAACAGGTGCTGCCACAGCAGGGCACCGCCGCTGGCCGCGTCGAAGACATGGCTGCCGAACTTCCGGTCGCACTCCAGCGCGAACAGCGCGGCGGCCAGCACCGGGAAGACGAGCAGGACCAGCACCGAGGTGAGCAGCACGTTCCAGGTGAAGATCGACATGCGGAACATGGTCATGCCCGGCGCGCGCATGCAGACGATCGTGGTGATGAAGTTGACCGCGCCCGCGATCGAGCCGAAGCCGGACAGTGCCACGCCCATGATCCACAGGTCGGCGCCCAGGCCGGGCGAGTGGACCGCGTCGGACAGCGGCGCGTACAGGAACCACCCGAAGTCCGCCGCGCCGTCCGGGGTGAGGAAGCCGAACGCCGCTATGGAGGAGCCGAACAGGAAGAGCCAGTAGGCGAGCATGTTCAGCCGGGGGAAGGCGACGTCCGGGGCGCCGATCTGCAAGGGCATGATCCAGTTGGCGAAGCCGGTGAACAGCGGCATCGCGAACATCAGCAGCATGATCGAGCCGTGCATGGTGAACGCCTGGTTGAACTGCTCGTTCGACATGATCTGCAAGCCCGGGCGGGCCAGCTCGGCGCGCATCAGCAGCGCCATCACCCCGCCGACGGCGAAGAACACGAAGGCGGTGACCAGATACAGCGTCCCGATCCTCTTGTGGTCGGTCGTGGTCAGCCACTCCGTCCAGGACGCCCGGCCCTCCGCTGGTTCCGCACCCCCCGCCGTGTCCACGGCCATGGGAACCGCGACCGGCGGCCTCCCGGCCCCCACCTGGTGTGTCTGTACCTCGTCCACCGGACGGCGTCCTTCCGCTCTGCTCCTGTAGCAGACGAGCCGGGAAGTGCCGTCAACGGGAGACATGGACATGGCCCTTCCCGGCCGTCGTCACATGATCGTCGGCAGCACCCCGGGTCCGGATAGAGCCGAACGGTCCCGGCAACGGCCCGCGGAGGAGGGACCACCGGCCCTTGCCCGGCCGTGGCGGGCCGGCGGCCAGGGCGGTCAGGGCGGGTCGATCTCCGTCACCACGCCGAGCAGTTGGAAGGGCATCTCCTCGTCCCACCGGGAGACTCCGAGGGCGACCCAGCGGCCGGTGCCGGGCGCCCGCCACACCTGCACGTCCGGGACGTGGCCGCTGAGCCCGGCCCAGGGCTCCGCGATGTCCTCGCCCGCCATGGCGCGGTCCAGCACGCTGTACAGGCTGAAGTGCTGCGGCCGCCCCCAGCGTTCGCCGAGCCGCTCGGCGAGACCGTCCCGGTCGGCCTCGAACTGCTCCTCCGCCTCCTCCCGTCCGCTGCCGTCGTCCTCCCGGAACTCCTCGCCGGTCCGTAAGGCGGCTATGTGATAGCCGGGCCCGCTCTCGCCGTGCTCCGTCCCGACGCGCGCCGCCGGGAACTCCCGGGCGCACAGCAGGTCGACGAGGGCCAGGCACGCGGCGATGTCCATGCTGTCCGTGCGGTCCATGCGGTCCATGCGGTCCATGCGGTCCAGTAAAGCGGGCGCCACTGACAAGTGGCGTTCCGTCAGGCGTCCCGGCACCGCACACTCCACCCTCCCGCCAGGAGGGCCGCCGCCGTCCACAGCGCGGTCACAGCAAGGCCGCTCCACGGGCCGAGGAAGCCGTCCCATGTGCCGTGCAGGACCACTTGGCCGGCCCGGTCGGGCAGGAGATCGGCGACCCCGCCGGACAGGTCGCCGACGACGAAGGACACGATCAGCAGGAACGGGATCAGGACGGAGAGGGTCGCGACTCCGCTGCGCAGCACGGCCGCCAGTCCGGCGGCGAACAGAGCCATCAGCGTCAGGTACAGCCCGCAGCCGACGGCACCGCGCAGCCCCTCGCCCCAGCCGGGCGCGGACGGGCCGAGGGCGGCCCGGCCCACCAGGAGCGTGACGAGACCGGTGAGCAGGCCGACGGCCAGCACCGGCAGCGCGATCGCCGTGGCCTTCGCCGCGCACCAGCGCCCCCGGTCGGGCACCGCCGACAGCGTCAGCGCGAGCGCGCCGCCCCGGAACTCGGACGCCACGGCCGTCGTACCGAAGGCGATCGCGGCGACCTGCCCGAAGCCGACCCCGAAGAACACCGAGGACAGCGGGTCGAAGTCGCCGGTACCGGTGTCGGCCGAGGCGAGCGCCGAGAAGGCGGTGGTGGCGACGAGGATCGCGGCGAGGGCGGCCCACAGGGAGCACAGGGTGCGGATCTTGATCCACTCGGCGTGCAGCACGGGTGCGAAGGACATGGTCAGGTCTCCTGGGGCACGGCGGTGAACTCGGCCTCGGCGGCCGTCAGATCGAGGTAGGCCTCTTCCAGCGTGGCCTCGCGGGCGGTGAGTTCCAGGACGGGGACGCCCGCCTCGGACATCAGCCGGCCGAGGTCGTCCACGCGCGCGTGCGGCACGGTCCAGCTGCCGTCCGGCTCCCGTGCGGCGTCGTGGCCGTGCCGGGCGAGGAGCTCACCGAGGGCGGCCGGGTCGCTGGTGCGGACGCGGACGTGGGGCCGTACGCGCGCGTGGATGAACTCCCGCACCGGGGTGTCGGCGAGCAGCCGGCCCCTGCCGAGGATGAGCAGGTGGTCGGCGAAGGCGGCGGTCTCACCCATCAGGTGGCTGGAGACCAGGACCGTACGGCCGTCCGCCGCGAGCCGGCGCAGCAGCGTGCGGATCCATACGATGCCCTCGGGGTCGAGGCCGTTGGCGGGTTCGTCGAGCAGGACCACCTCGGGGTCGCCGAGCAGGGCGGCGGCGATGCCGAGCCGCTGGCGCATGCCGAGGGAGTACGTGCGCACCCGGCGCCGCGCCACGGGGGCGAGACCGGTCTCCTCCAGGACGGTGTCGACCCGGCGGGCCGGAATGCGGTTGCTCGTTGCCAGGGCCAGCAGGTGATCGCGGGCGGTGCGTGAGCCGTGCGCGGCGCGCGCGTCGAGCAGGGCGCCGACCCGGTTCAGGGGTGCGCGGAGCCGCTGGTAGGCCCGGCCGCCGATGGTGGCGCTGCCGTTGGTGGGCCGGTCGAGGCCGAGGACGAGGCGGAAGGTGGTGGACTTGCCGGCGCCGTTCGGGCCGAGGAAGCCGGTGACGCGGCCGGGCCGGACGCTGAAGGTGAGGTGGTCCACGGCCCGCCGGCCGGCGTACTCCTTGGTGAGGTCTCGTACGTCGATGCTGGTCATGGCGACAGCCTGACCGGACAAGAGGGTTCGGGGCCTCCCCCGCCGGCGGGGACCGTCTCCCCCGGGCGGGGGAGGCCCGTTGTCGGTGCCGCCTGCGACGATGGCCCCATGGTCCGCCTGCTGCGCCCGCTGCTGCGCGGGACGACGTACACACGCCTGCTCCATCTGTGGGTGCCGGTGCTTCCGGTCAGCGTCTGGCTGTTCATCGACCCGTGGCACCCCTGGGTGCCCGCGCTGCTCCTCGTCCCGCTCGGTCTCGTCCCGGCGGTGCGGTTGGGCGAGGGCGTGCAGGCACGGCTGCTGCTGACGCCGGGTGAGGCGGAGCCGGGCATCTCCGAGGCGCCGTCGGCGACCTGGCGGGACCGGCTGCGCACCGTGCTCTGGCTCGGCCTGCGGATGGTGCTCGGCGCGGCGACCGTGGCCGCCATGGTGTGGCTGCTCATCACCGGCTTCGAGCTGGCCCGCTGCGCCTGGGGGAACGCGCCGTCCGGGATACCGCTGCTGGGACGGCTGCCGCCGCACCGCGCCTGGGCGCTGCTCGCGCCGCTGCCGCTGCTCGCCCTGTACGGCGTGGTGGTCGGGCTCGGCGAGCTGGTCACCGCCGGTGCGCGCCGGCTGCTGGGGCCCGGCGCGGCCGAACGGCTGGCCGCGCTGGAGGAGCGTACCGAGCAGTTGCTGGAACGCACCCGGATCGCCCGGGAGTTGCACGACTCGATCGGGCACGCCCTGACGGTGGCGGTGGTGCAGGCGGGTGCCGCGCGGGCGGCGGGCGATCCCGGATTCACCGACCGGGCGCTGGACGCCATCGAGGAGACCGGCCGGGCCGCGCTCGCCGACCTGGAACGGGTGCTGGGCATCCTGCGGGAGGCGGAGCGGCCGGCGAGCGCGCGGCCCACGCTGGCCGACGCGGGCCGGCTGCTGGAGTCGGCGCGGGCGTCCGGGGCGAGGGTCGACGCGGAGGTGACGGGGCCGGTCGAGGCCGTGCCGGGTCCGGTGTCCCGTGAGGGCTACCGCATCCTCCAGGAGGCCCTGACCAACGTGCTGCGGCACGCGGGAGCCGTGCGGGTGCGGGTGCGGATCACGGTCGCCGGCGGCACGCTCGCCCTGGAGGTGCGCAATCCGCTGCCGGGGCCGGTGGCCGGCGCCGGGCGGGGCAGCGGTCTGCGCGGCATACGGGAGCGGGCCGCGCTGCTCGGCGGCGCCGCCCGGACGGGTCCGGACGAGGATGACTGGCAGGTGCGGGCGGAGCTGCCGCTCGGTTGACCCAGGGGGTTTCGTTTGGATCAGGTCGGATCAGGCCGCGGCGTCCGGTGCGGTGCATCGCAAGGCGGAGGACCACCCGCGTACTGGGCGTACTCGGGTGGTCCGACAACGCGGCGAGGCACCGTGCCGGACGCCGCGGACCCGGGCTGATCCAGACGAAACCCCCTAGGCTGGCCGGATGCCGGTCACCGTACTGCTTGTCGACGACGAACCGCTGGTCCGCGCGGGTCTGCGGGCCGTGCTCTCGGCGCAGCCGGACATCGAGGTGGTGGGCGAGGCGGCCGACGGCGCGGCCGTCGTCCCTCTGGTGCGGCGCCTGCGGCCGGACGTGGTCGCCATGGACGTGCGGATGCCCCTGATGGACGGCATCGAGGCCACGCGCGCGGTGCTGCGCACGGTGGACGGGCCGCCGAAGATCCTGGTGGTGACCACCTTCGAGGACGACGCGTACGTGTACGAGGCACTGCGCGCGGGCGCCGACGGGTTCCTGCTCAAGCGGGCCCGCCCGGCGGAGATCGTGCACGCGGTGCGGCTGGTCGCGGAGGGCGAGTCGCTGCTGTTCCCGGCCTCCGTACGGCGGCTCGCCGCCCGGTACGGCGACGGGGGCCGGGCGGCGCTGGAGCGGGCCCGGCTGACGGAGCGGGAGGCGGAGGTGCTGCGGCTCATGGCGCGGGGTCTGTCGAACGCGGAGATCGCCGCCCGGCTGGTCGTGGGTGCCGAGACGGTGAAGACGCATGTGAGTTCCGTCCTCGCCAAGTTGGGCGCGCGGGACCGCACCCAGGCGGTGATCGCGGCCTACGAGTCGGGATTCGTGGGGCCGGGCTGAGCGAGCGCCGGGTCCGGGTGGAGCCCGGCACTCGCCGGGGTGCGCCGGGACGAGTACGATCCGGCCAATACGCCTGCGAGCTGGGAGGACGGACGGTGGGGCAGCTGACCGGCGGCGATCCCTCGCTGCTGCGAAGGATCAATTCCGCGGTGGTGCTGCGCGCACTGCGGGCCACGGACTGTGCGACGCTCACCGAGATCACCCGGGTCACCGGACTGTCCCGGCCGACCGTCGAGGGCGTCGTGGAGGGGCTCATCGAGGGCGGCCTCGTGGTGGAGGCGGCGGCCGACGAGGGCGGCGCCCGCCGGCAGGGGCGGCCCGCCCGGCGGTTCCGGTTCCGGGCCGAGGCGGGGCATCTGCTGGGCCTGGAGATCGGGCCGCACCGGGTCGCCGCGCTCCTGGCCGACCTGGACGGCCGGGTGCTGGGCGCGCAGGCCAAGGAGGTCGGTGTGGGAGCCTCGGCGGACGAGCGGCTGGACCGGCTGCGCGGCGCGGTGGCCGAACTGCTGCGCCGGGCGGGGGTCGCGCGTGGTTCGCTGCGGGCGGTGGGCGTGGGCACGCCCGGCATCGTGGCGGCGGACGGCACGGTACGGCTGAGCACGGCCCTGCCGGAGTGGACGGGCCTGCGGCTCGGCGAACGGCTGAGCCGTTCCTTCCGGTGCCCGGTGCTGGTGGAGAACGACGCCAACGTGGCGGCGGTCGCGGAGCACTGGAAGGGAGCGGCGACCGGGACGGACGACGTGGTGTTCGTGCTGGCCGGGCTGAGCCCGGGGGCCGGTTCGCTGATCGGCGGGCGGCTGCACCGGGGGTACGGCGGGGCGGCCGGGGAGATCGGCGCGCTGCACCTGCTGGGCCGGGGGGCGACGCCGGAGGCGCTGCTGTCCACCACCGACGAGCCGCTGCACCCGCTGGACGAGCAGGCGGTCGCCGAGGTGTTCGCGCTGGCGCGCGAGGGCGACCGGCGGGCGCGGGCGGCCGTGGAGCGCTTCATCCAGCGGCTGGTGCACGACGTGGCGGCGCTGGTGCTGGCGCTCGATCCGGAGCTGGTCGTGGTCGGGGGCTGGGCGGCCGGTCTGAGCGGCGTCCTGGAACCGCTGCGGAGCGAGCTGGCGCGCTACTGCCTGCGGCCGCCCCGGGTCGCGCTGTCGGTGCTGGGCGAGGCGGCGGTCGCGACCGGCGCGCTGCGGCTGGCCCTGGACCACGTGGAGGAGCAGCTGTTCGCGGTGGACGGCACGGTGACGCCGCGCTGAGCGGGGCCGGGCGTGACGGGGGCGGCGCGGCGGCACTCGGCGGCGCCGGGCGTGACGGGAGCGGCGCGGGGGCACTCGGCGGCACCGGGTGCCGGGCGTGGCGGGGGCGGCGCGGGGGCACTCGGC
>NZ_JOCB01000068.1 GCF_000718775.1 Streptomyces sp. NRRL S-31 | reverse complement strand
GCGGACGGCACCGGCTGGTCGGAGGGCGCGGGCCTGCTCCTGCTGGAACGCCTCTCCGACGCCCGCCGCAACAACCACCCCGTCCTCGCCGTCGTCCGCGGCTCCGCCGTCAACCAGGACGGCGCCTCCAACGGCCTCACCGCCCCCAACGGCCCCTCCCAACAACGCGTCATCCGCCAAGCCCTCGCCAACGCCGGACTCACCACCCACGACATAGACGCCGTCGAAGCCCACGGCACCGGCACCAGACTCGGCGACCCCATCGAGGCACAAGCCGTCATCGCCACCTACGGCCAGGACCGCCCCACCGACCAACCCCTCTGGCTCGGCTCCCTCAAATCCAACATCGGCCACGCCCGCGCCGCCGTCTCCTCCTTCGGCGTCTCCGGCACCAACGCCCACGTCATCATCGAGGAAGCCCCCGAACCGCAGGCCGACACCACCGACCCCGCCCCACGACAGACGCCGGTGGCCGTCCCGCTGGCCCTGTCGGCCCGGTCGGCGGCGGCGCTGCGCGGGCAGGCGGCCCGGCTCCACGACCACCTGGTGGCCCACCCGGGGCTGCCGCTGGCCGATGTCGGGCACTCCCTGCTCACCACGCGGGAGGCGCACGAGCGGCGGGCCGTGGTGGTCGCGGCGGACCGGTCGGAGGCGCTGGCCGCGCTGTCCGGGCTGGCCGCGGACGACTCCGGCGCCCAGGTGGTGCGGGGCACCGCGGACGTCGAGGGCCGGACCGTGTTCGTCTTCCCCGGCCAGGGCTCCCAGTGGGCCGGGATGGGTGCCCGGCTGCTGGACGAGTCGCCGGTGTTCGCCGCGCGGATCGCCGAGGTCGAGGAGGCGCTGGCACCGTACGTCGACTGGTCGCTCACCGACGTGCTGCGGCAGGCGGCGGGCGCGCCCGCGCTGGACCGGGTGGACGTCGTGCAGCCGGCGTCGTTCGCGATGATGGTGGCGCTGGCCGCGCTGTGGCGTTCCTACGGTGTCGAGCCGGACGCGGTGATCGGGCACTCGCAGGGCGAGATCGCCGCGGCGGCGGTGAGCGGGGCGCTGTCGCTCCAGGACGCCGCCCGGGTCGTGGCGCTGCGCAGCAAGGCGATCGGCGCGATCTCGGGCCGGGGCGGGATGGCCACCGTGTTCCTGCCGGCCGACGAGACGGAGCGGCGTCTGGAGCCGTTCAGTGCGGAACTGTCGGTGGCCGCGGTCAACGGTCCCGGTTTCACGGTGGTCGCGGGCGGCGTCGAGGCGCTGGACGCGCTCTCCGCGCGACTGGCCGAGGAGGGGGTGCGGGTGCGCCGCATCCCGGTGGACTACGCCTCGCACTCGCCGCACGTGGAGAACCTGCGGACGGAGCTGCTGGACCTGCTGGCGCCGGTGGAGCCGCGCGCCCCGCGGGTGCCGATGCTGTCGACCGTCACCCTGGAGTGGCTGAGCGCGGGCGACACCGACGCCAAGTACTGGTACGAGAACCTGCGCCGCACGGTGCGGTTCGCCGACGCCGCGGCCGTGGCGCGCGAGCGGGGCCACCAGGTATGGGTGGAGTGCAGCCCGCACGGCGTGCTGGTCCCGGCGTTGCAGCAGGCCCTGGAGGGGGCGCCGGGCGGTGCCGTGGTCACCGGGTCGCTGCGTCGTGACGAGGGCGGGCTGGCCACGTTCCTGACCTCGCTCGCGCGGCTCCAGGTGCGGGGGCTGCCGGCCGACCTCGGCCGGGTCCTGGAGGGCACCGGTGCCCGCCGCACCGACCTGCCCACCTACGCGTTCCAACACCGTCGCTACTGGCTGGAGGCATCCATCGTGATCGGCAACGGCGAGACCGTCGAGCGGCAGCTGCCCGGGGAGGAGGCGCGGGAGCCCGGCGAGGTGCTGGCCGAGCGGCTGGCCGGGCTGGGCCCCGACGAGCGGTACGACCTGCTCACCGACCTGGTGCGGCAGACGGCCGCGGGCGTGCTCGGCCACGACGACCTGGAGGAGATCGAGGAGAACAGCGGCTTCTTCGACATCGGGTTCACCTCGCTGACGGCCGTGGAGCTGCGCAACCGGCTGACGGAGGCGACCGGCCTCCAGCTGCCGGTGATGCTGCTCTTCGACCAGCCGACGCCGGGCATGGTCGCGGAGTTCCTGGAGCCGCTGCTGACGACGGCCCCGGCCGACGCCTGATCCGCCCGTCGGGGCGGGCGGCCCGCCGGGCCGCCCGCCCCGTTCCCCTTCCGCGACCCTTCTCTGATCTTTCTCCGACCCTTCTCCGACCCAAGGAGCGCGAACACCGCCATGCACACCACCACCGCGGACGGCTTCGGCGACAGCGACGTCCTCGTCGTGGGGTACGGCCCGGTCGGCCAGACCCTGTCCATCCTGCTGGCCCGGCACGGCCACCGCGTCGTCGTCGTGGAGCGCTGGCCCACGGCCTACACCATGCCGCGCGCGGTCAACTTCGACAGCGAGTCGGCCCGTGTCCTCGCCGCCGCGGGGATCGGCGCGCGGATCCCCTCCTTCTCGGAGCCGTCGGGCACCTACGAGTGGGTGAACGCGGAGGGGCTGAGCCTGCTGCGGATCGAGGCGTCGCGGCAGGGCCTCTGCGGCTGGCCCGACTCCACGGCGATGTACCAGCCGGGGCTGGAGGCGGCGCTGGCCGCCCGGGGCGCCGAACTGCCCTCCCTGACGGTGCTGCGCGGCCACGAGGCCGTCGGCCTGACGGCCACCGACAGCGGCTGCGAGCTGCTGGTACGGCCCACCGGGCGGCACGACGACGAGGTGCCCCCGCTCGCCCTCACCGCCCGCTGGATCGTGGGCTGCGACGGCGCCAACAGCTTCGTGCGCGACCGGATGGGCACCACGCAGACGGACCTGGGCTTCTCGCACGACTGGCTGATCTGCGACGTCGCCGAGCGGGAGCCCCGGGTCCACGAACCCAACAACCTCCAGGTGTGCGACCCGGCCCGGCCGCGCACCCATGTCTCGGCGGGCCCCGGCCACCGCCGCTGGGAGTTCATGCGGGTGCCCGGCGAGACGGTCGATGAGCTGAACACCGCCGAGCGCGCCTGGAAGCTGCTCGGCGAGCAGGGCGTCACCCCGGACGACGCCGTACTGGAGCGGCACGCCGTGTACACCTTCAACGCCCGGTACGCCGACCGGTGGCGCGCGGGCCGGCTGCTGCTGGCGGGCGACTCGGCGCACCTGATGCCGCCGTTCGCCGCCCAGGGCATGTGCTCGGGCTTCCGGGACGCGGCCAACCTGGCCTGGAAGCTGGACCTGGTGCTCACCGGCCGGGCGTCCGAGGCCCTGCTGGACAGCTACACCGTGGAGCGTCGGCAGCATGTGCAGCACGCCATCACCATGTCGGTGAACCTCGGTCACGTCATCTGCCAGGACGATCCGCGGGCGGCGGCCGAGCGGGACGCGTCGATGCTCGCGGCCCGGGAGCGCGGGGTCGGCGGGGGCCGGCCGCAGGGTGCGGTGCAGCCGCTCAAGGACGGGCTGCTGTACCGGCGTGCGGCGGGCCGGGCACCGCGCCGGCCGGCGGGTGACCTCGTTCCGCAGGGCCGGGTGTCCCGGGACGGGCGGACCGGCTACTTCGACGAGGTGGTCGGGCTCGGCTTCGTCCTGCTGACCGCGGACGACCCGGACACCCTGCTCGGCGACGCCGAGCGCGCGGTGCTGGACCGGCTCCGGGCGCGGGTGGTGCGGGTGCTGCCGGCGGACGGCGGCGAGCCGGGGCCGGGGCAGGTCACCGACACCGACGGGGTGTACCTGCGGTACCTGGCGGAGTCGCGTACCCGCACGCTGCTGGTGCGGCCGGACTTCTACGTGTTCGGGGCGGCGGCCGGCCGGGAGGAACTGGCCGCAGTGATCGGGCAGTTGCGGGACGGGATCGGGGTGCTGGAGCCCGCCGCCGGCTGACCTGGCGAACGGCCGGAGGGGGCCGCCCGGCGCACTGCCGGACGGCCCCCTTGGCGCACGGGTCCGTTCAGTCCGTCTGCCGCAGGATCTCGCGCACCAGGTTCGCGTACTCGGTCTTGTCGATGATCGAGCGGACCTTCTCCGCGCCGTCCCTGGACTCGACGTACCGGCGGCCGATCAGGATCTGCTGGCCCTTCTCGCTGGTGCGTCCCTGGATCTTCGTGCCGGCGGTGAGCTGTTCGCCCTCCCAGAACCACTCCATGTCCTTCTCGACCGTGCTGGAGAAGCCCTTCCAGTCGGTCAGCCGGCGCTCGCGGTCGCGGAACCGGTAGACGCCCTGCCAGTCGCCGGTGGCGCCGTGGCGCAGCACGACCTTGTAGCCGTCCTGGTCCACCACCTTGAAGCGGAAGCCGTTCTGCTCCTGCTCCTGGTCGGCGACCTTCAGCGGCTCGATGAAGGACGGGCCGACGAAGCCGACGTCCACCAGGTACGTCTCGCCGTCGATCCGGACCGCGTTGAGCATGTGCTCCAGGTCGGGTCCGTACTGGTCGTTCGCGCCGCGGATGCCCGCGGACAGGATCAGCACGTCGTAGCCGAGGCGCTGGAGCAGGGTCCGGAACAGTCCGCTCAGCTCGTGGCAGACGCCGCCGCGCCGGCCGGTGACGAGCTGCTCGAAGAGCACGTCGGGGTCGGTCTCCACCTCGTCCCAGACCGCGAGTCCCTTGTGGGCGTGCAGGGTGTTGTCGAAGGGGATCGACTCCAGGTGCCCCCGGTGCAGTGCCCGCAGGGTGTCCAGGGTGGGCTCCAGGGAGCCCTCGTAGCCCAGGTGGCTGGCGTATGCGGCAACGTCGAACATCGGCTGGTCCTCCTCGTGGGTGCGTTCAGTCTGGATCGGCGAAAGGGGGGTGGCCTCCCGTGACCACCCCCCTCACACCCCCTTGTGCCGTCAGGCTCCGGACGGTCCCACGGGGCGCGGTCCGGCGACGGACTCGGCGAACGTGACGAAGCCGGGGAGCCACTTCTCGAAGGTGCCGGCGGCCTCAAGCGCCTCGGTCATCATCCGGGCCTCCTCCCCCACCAGGGTGTGGAGTTCGGTGTTCGTGTCACGGACGGCGTCGACGGCCGCCCGGGCGAGGACCGCCGGGTCGCCTGCGCCCTCGCCGCTGCTGCGGGCCAGGAACTCCTGCATCCAGGACTCGTCGGCGGCGTAGGGGTCGTCGGGGCCGGTCTCGCGGACGTAGGCGTTGGCGCGTACGTCGGTGGCGAAGTTGCCCGGCTCCAGGCACACCACGCGGACGCCGAACGGGGCCACCTCGCCGGCGAGGGCCTCGCTGACGGAGCCGAGGGCGAACTTGCTGGCCGCGTAGAACCCGCCGTAGGGAACGGACCACATGCGGCCCGCCAGCGAGCTGATGTTGACGATCGTGCCGCGGCCGGCCGCCCGCATCGCGGGCAGCACGGCCCGTACGGTGCGCAGGGCACCCCAGAAGTTGGTGTCGAACAGCCGGCGGGCGTGCTCCTCCGGGGTCAGTTCGACCGCCCCGGCGTAGGTGATGCCGGCGTTGTTGACGAGCACGTCGATGGCGCCGTGGCGCTGCTCGACATCGGCGACGGCCTGCCGCACCGAGGTCTCGTCGGTGACGTCGAGGGCGATGACCTCGACGGTCAGGTCCTCGGCGGCGGCCCGCTCGCGCAGCCGGTCCGCCTTGGCGGGGTTGCGCATCGAGGCGTACACGGTGTCGCCCTCGCGGGCGAAGGCGAGCGCGATCTCCAGGCCGAAGCCGCTGCTGCAACCGGTGACGAGTACGACGGACATCAGGCAGCGACCTCCACGGCCTTGGGGCTGGGCTTGCGGGACTTTCCGAAGCGGCGCTGCACGGGCGTCTCGACCAGCCGGTGCAGGGCCCACGCGAGCAGGGTGGACAGGGCGAAGGCGATGACGGCGAGGCCGGTGGCGTCCCAGAAGTGCCACACATGGCCGGGGCCCACCAGATAGACGAGGTGGGCGTGGAGCATCCGGTGCAGCAGGTAGAAGGCGAAGGAGACGTCGCCGAGCCAGACCATGGTGCGGCCGCCGACGAGCGACGGCTCCCCGCGGACGTCACGCATGGCGAAGGCCGGGATGAGCAGGGCGAGCGGGATGATGGTGGAGGCGGTGTAGCCCCACAGGTCGGGGACGTACAGCGAGAGGGCGTAGCCGGCCACGAAGGCGGCGACGGCGGCCCCCGGACGGACGTTGATCCACTTGCCGGTGAGCACGATCCGGGCGAGCAGGATGCCGAGGAGGAACTCCAGCGTGCGGGTGACCGGGAAGATGTAGACGAACCAGAAGTCGTACACCGGCGTGGGTTCCCAGCCCAGTTGCGGGTGGTCGGGCAGGAGCAGGGTCACGAAGGGCGCCAGGAGGACGGCGGCGATCACCGCCGAGGCCCAGTACCACAGGTGCTCGGGGCGGATGCGGCGGATCAGCCGGTGCCACAGCGGGAACATCAGGTAGAAGAACGCCTCGCACGACAGCGACCAGCTGGGTCCGTTGACGCTGAGGGAGACGTCGGTGTCCCACGACCAGGACTGCACCAGCAGCAGGTTGGGCACGACGTGCTTGATCCCGGTGCCCGCCCAGACCATGAGCAGCATGGCGATCAGGGCGGTGACGAAGTGGTTCGGGTAGACCTTGAAGAACCGGCGCCGCCAGAACCCGGGCGCCGTGTCCCCGGCGCGGGCCGACCAGGCGAGGACGAAACCGCTGAGGACGAAGAAGAACGACACCCCGACCCAGCCCCCGTTGGCGGTGACGAACGTGAGGGGTTCGGGGAACGCCGTGGGGGGATAGACGCCCCACGTGGCGTGGTAGACGAACACCATCGACACCGCGATCCACCGCATGCCCGTCAGCGACGGCAGGCGTGACACGGCCTTCGCTGGGGATATGGGATCCGCGGTGCCGGTCTCGGTCTGAGACATGACGACCTTCCTGGACGGCAAGACTGCGTGTGCGGCTGGACTGTATCGATGGATTCCGGCCATCCGAGCTCCTTCACACCCCCCTAAACCACCCCAGTCTTTGCCTTCGACGGCCCGCGCCGACGCCCGCGCCACGGATCCGGCGGATAACATTCCGGCATGGTCAATTACCCATTGGATTACTCCCGTTACTGCGCGGAAATCACGGCGGAGACCGACCGGATCGCGGATCTCGTCGAGGCGTCCGACCTGTCGGTGCGGGTTCCGACCTGTCCCGCCTGGGATATCGCGGGCCTGGCGCTGCACATCGGTCAGACCAACCGCTGGGCGGCCGCCACGGTCCGTACCCGGGCCACCTCCTTCGTGCCGCACGCCACCGTCCCGGACATGACGCCGGCCGCGCGGGACGCCAAGACGGTCGCCGCCTGGCTGCGCGACAGCGCGGCCCGGGTGGTCGAGGACCTGACCGCGGCCGGTCCGGACGCTGCGGTGTGGACCGGGATGCCGGTCGAGACGGCCTCCTTCTGGGCCCGCCGCATGGCGCACGAGGCCGTGGTGCACCACGCCGACGCGGCCGTCGCGCTCGGCGCGGACTACCAGGTGGCCCCCGAGGTGGCGGCCGACGCCATCGACGAGTGGCTGTTCGTGCTGGCCAGCCCCTGGGGCTCGCAGGCCGCCCCGCGGCTGGCGGAGCTGCGCGGCCCGGGCACCATCGCGCTGCGCGGCACGGACACCGCGCCGGAGATCGGCGCGGACTGGCTGATCGAGCTGGGCGCCGACGGGTTCTCCTGGCGGCGCGGGGTCGACGAGTCGGCCACCACCACGCTGCGCGGTCCCCTCGTCGACGTGCTCCAGGTCTTCTACCGCCGTCAGCCCGCCGACAGCGGCCGGGTCGAGGTGCTCGGCGACGCCGGTCTGCTCGACGCGTGGCTGGAGCGGGCCAGCTTCGGCTGAGCCGGACCGTCCGCGAAACGAAATGACGCCCGGAATTATCCCGTCCGGGCGTCATTCGCATTTCCCCGTCCGGTACGGGGCGAGTTAGGGGTTTAGTCGCGCCCGAAGTGTTAGGGGTTCTACCTCGTCGATCTCCCCGCGTAGGTTCGCTGCGATCCACGACGAGGACCCCGGAATTCCGGGGCGGGGGAGGCAAGAATGCTCAACAGGAGGAATTTCATACGGGTCGGCGGGGGTGTGGCGCTCGGGGGCGTCGCGGCCGGCGCGGTTCCTACCCTGACCTATGGAGCGGACAGCGGTTTCTCGACACTGGCCGCCCGGCTCCAGGGTGACCTGGTGCAGTCCGGCGACACCGGTTACGACCAGGCCAAGCAGCTCATGATGATGCAGTGGGACGCGGCCGCCCCGCAGGCGATCGCGTACTGCGAGACGGCCGCGGACGTCCAGAAGTCGGTGCTCTTCGCCCGTGAGCGGGGCATCCCCGTCCGGACGCGTTCGGGCGGGCACAGCTACGCGGGGTGGTCCACCGGTCCGGGGCTGGTGATCGACGTGTCCCGGATCAACCACGCCACCGTCAGCGGCTCCAACGTGCGGATGGGTCCGGGCACCCAGTCCGTGAACGGGATCACCGCCCTGGCGCCGCTGGGCAAGCAGATCGCCACCGGCACCTGCCCGACGGTCTGCCCCGGCGGGTTCTTCTCCGGCGGCGGGTACGGGTACGCGACCCGCAAGTTCGGCCTGGGCAGCGACCGGGTGGCCGCGGCCTCGGTGGTGCTCGCCGACGGTTCGCTGGTGCGGGCCTCGGCGACGCAGAACTCCGACCTGTTCTGGGCGCTGCGCGGCGGCGGTGGCGGCAACTTCGGCATCGTGGTGGACTTCGAGGTCCGCCCGATCAGCGCACCGACGATGGTGTACTACGAGACGTGGTGGGACTACGCCGACGTGGCCGCCCTGTTCGGCGCCTGGCAGGACTGGATCGGGTCCGGCTCGGACAACCTGGGCTCGCAGTTCATCCTGATGCTCCCGGACGCCGCGGCCGGGCAGCAGCCGCTGGTCCTCATCACCGGCGGCTATCTGGGCCCGAAGTCCGAACTCGACACGGCACTGGCCCAGTTGGCGTCCCTGTCCGGGGCCCGGCCGCAGGACTCGAACGCCGTCGAGGGCTCCTACGCGGACGGCATGAAGCACGTCTACCACTGCGACTCCTTCACCGTGCAGCAGTGCCAGCGTACGGGCACCAACCCCGACGCCGCCCTGCCGCGCGTCGGCTGGCAGCGGGAGACCTACCGGCTGTTCAACACCCGGCTCGGCGCCGCCGACAACGCCCGGCTGCTGGGTGCCTGGGACTCGCAGCGCGCCGCGGGGCACACCCGCTATCTGCACTGCATGGCGCTCGGCGGCGCGGCGAACCGCGTCAGCCGCACCTCGACCGCATACTGGCACCGGGACGCCACGTTCGTGGCCGGCTTCGTCGACCAGTTGCCCACCGCGGCTCCGCCGGCCGAGGACCAGGCGGTCGCGGAGAGCTGGACGGACAACGCGGCCGCGGTGCTGGACCCGCTGAGCAGCGGGGCGTACGTGAACTTCACCAGCTCCAGGCTGTCCGACTGGCAGCACAGGTACTACGGCGACAACTACGGCCGTCTGACGACGGTGAAGAGGGCCTACGACCCGACGAACTTCTTCCAGCACGGCCGCAGCATCGAGGTCGGCTGACCGCCCGGGAGCCGGAGGCGGACGAACCGCGGGGGCGGTGCCGGTCCGGCACCGCCCCCGCGGACTTCCCGCCCGGCGCCCCGGGCGGGAAGTCAGCTTGTCCGTCACAGACCCGCGTGGACCACCGGTGTCCCGTTCTCCTCGGCGTCACCGCGGTCCCGGCCCGGTCGCAGCGCCGCCCAGGCGACCGCGGCGGCGGCCAGCACGAGACCGGCCGCCGTCGCGAAGGCCAGCCGGTAGCCGTCGAGCAGGGCGGCCCGCTCCGCCGACGCGCCGGTCCGGGACGTGGCCAGCGTGTTGAGGACGGCGAGGCCGACCGCGCCGCCGATCTGCTGGCTGGTGTTGAACAGGCCGGAGGCGACACCGGAGTCCTCCGGGCCGGCGTCGGCGACGCCCAGCATCATCAGCGCCGGCATCGCCGCGCCGAAGCCGAGGCCGAGCAGCAGCGCGGACGGCAGGAAGGCCGACGCGTAGCCCCCGTCCAGCGGGATCCGCGCGAACAGCACGAACCCGGCGGTGACCATCACCAGTCCGCCGAGCAGCACCGGCCGGGCGCCGAGCCGGGTGATCAGCCGCGCGGCGAGGGCGAGGGAGACCACGGCGATGGACAACGCGGCCGGCAGGAAGGCGAGGCCGGTCTGGAGCGCGTCGTAGCCGAGGACCTTCTGGAGGTAGAGGGTGCCGAAGTAGAGGAACCCGAACATCGCCGCGATGAGCAGCAGTTGGGCGGTGTTGGAGACCGCGACGGAGCGGACCGCCAGCACCCGCAGCGGCAGCAGGGGCGCCTTGGCGCGGGACTCCCTGACCAGGAACGCCGCGAGCAGGGCCAGCGCGGCGGCGGCGCCGCCGAGGGTGCGCGCGGAGCCCCAGCCCGCGGTCTCGGCGCCGACGATGGTCTGTACGGCGAGCATCAGACCGGCGGTGACCAGCACCGCGCCGGCCACGTCGGCGTTGCCGCGCAGACCCGCGCCGGGCTCGTGCCGCAGGGCGCGCAGCGCGACCGCGACGACGGCCGCGCCGAGCGGCAGGTTGATGAAGAAGATCCAGTTCCAGCTGACCGCGTCGGTGAGGACACCGCCGACCAGCGGGCCGATGGCGCCGCCGCCCGCCGAGGCGCAGGAGAACGCGCCGATGGCCCGGGCCTGTTCGCGCGGCTCGGGGAACATGGTGACGATCATGCCGAGGATGCCGGCCGAGGCGACCGCGCCGCCGATGCCCTGGACGAAGCGGGCGGCGATCAGCGTGCCCTGGTCCGTGGCCAGCCCGCACAGCAGCGAGGCGAGGGTGAACAGGGCCAGACCGGCGATGAACATCCTCTTGCGGCCCAGCAGGTCACCGAGCCGGCCCGCCAGGAGCAGCAGGCCGCCGAAGGGCACCACGTAGGCGTTGACGGTCCACACCAGGTCGGCCGCGGAGAATCCGAGGTCGCGCTGGATGGCGGGCAGCGCCACGTTGACTATGTTCTGGTCGAGAATGATCATCAGCTGCCCGGTGCAGAGCACCACGAGCGGCAGCAGTCGGGATGTGCGGGGCGTGGTTGCGCCCATGTCGAGCTACCTCCGGGGATGTCAGGTGCGCAGCATCTCGGCGACCAGGAAGGCCAGTTCCATGGACTGCTGCGGGTTCAGGCGCGGATCGCAAGTCGTCTCGTACCGCTCGGCGAGCCGGGAGTCGTCGATGGCCTGCGCGCCGCCCACGCATTCGGTGACGTTGTCCCCGGTGAGTTCGATGTGCAGGCCGCCCGGGTGGGTGCCGAGGGCGCGGTGCACCTCGAAGAAGCCGCGCACCTCGTCGATGATCCGGTCGAAGTGGCGGGTCTTGTAGCCGTTGGCGGCCTCGTGGGTGTTGCCGTGCATCGGGTCGCACTGCCAGATCACCTGGTGGCCGCCGGCCTCGACCCTCTCCACGATCGCGGGCAGCGCGTCGCGGATCCTGCCGCTGCCCATCCGGCTGATGAGGGTGAGCCGGCCGGGCCTGCCGTGCGGGTCGAGCCGCTCGACGTACTCCGCCGCCTGGGCCGGGGTGGTGGTGGGGCCGATCTTGAGGCCGATGGGGTTGGCGAGGAGTTCGGCGAGGGCGATGTGCGCGCCGTCCAGTTGCCGGGTGCGCTCGCCGATCCACAGGAAGTGCCCGGAGAGCCCGTACAGCGCGGACCCGCCGTCCTCCCGGGGCACGTGCCGCAGCAGGCCGCGCTCGTACTCCAGGAGCAGCGCCTCGTGGCTGGACCACAGCTCCGTCGCGTGCAGGGCGCCGTGGTCGACGCGGCACGCGGTCATGAAGTCGAGGCCCCGGTCGATCTCGGTGGCCAGTGCCTCGTAGCGCTCGCCGACGGGCGAGGTGCGCAGGAAGTCACGGTTCCATTCGTGCACCCGCTTGAGGTCGGTGAAACCCGAACCGGCGTAGGCGCGGGCCAGGTTGAGGGCGGCGCTGGAGTGGGCGTAGGCCTGGAGCATGCGCGCGGGGTCGGGGACGCGGGCCTCGGGCACCGGGTCGAAGGCGTTGACGATGTCGCCGCGGTAGACGGGCAGTCCGAGCGAGTCGGTGCCGCTGGAGCGCGGTTTGGCGTACTGTCCGGCGAGCCGGCCGACCTTGACGACCGGCATGCTCGCGGCGTACGTCAGCACCACGGCCATCTGTACGAGCGTGCGCAGGTTGGCCCGGACGTGCGACTCGGTGTTGCCCGCGAACGTCTCGGCACAGTCGCCCCCTTGGAGCAGGAAGGCCCGCCCCCGCGCCACCTCGGCGAGGCGCTCGTGCAGCAGGTCCACCTCCTGGGGTACGACGAGGGGCGGCAGGGTCTCCAGGGTGCCCACGGCACCGAGCGCGGCGACCGGGTCGGGCCACCGCGGCTGCTGGGCGGCGGGCCGGGCGAGTGCCTCGGCCACCCGGGCGCCGGCCGGACCGGGGCCGGCCGGCGGCTGCCCGGTCGTCGAGGGGCGGACGGAGGTCCGGGGTGTGATGATCGGCTGCATGCGGGCCACGCTACGGACGGCCCGTCCACCGGCGGGCCATCTGCCGCCCATCGCCGGTCATCGCCGCCGCCGTACGGCGCCCGGTCCGGCGGGCGTCCGGTGCCGGACGCCGTTCCCGGTCCCCGCCCGCTCGTCGCTCATCCGTGGCCGAGCCCGAAGTAGTCGAGGTAGAGGCCGAGTTGGCTCTCCAGCATGGGCGCTCCGTAGTGCACGGGCAGTCCGAGGGCGGTGGCGGCGCGCAGCAGCCGGGTCTCCCGGGGTTTCATGACGATGTCGGCGACGAGGGTGGTCGGGGCGAGCCCGGCGGGGTCGAACGGCAACGGGTCCTCCGCCCGCAGTCCGAGCGGCGTGGCGTTCACGACGATGTCCGCGCCGTCGGTGACCGGCCGGGTCGCCCGGGTGGTCCGCCCCGGCCAGCGGGCCTCCAGCCGGGCGGCGAGCGCGACCGTGCGGCGCGGGTCCAGGTCGCACAGCACCACGTGGTCCGCGCCGGCCGTCAGCAGCGCCGGCGCGATGGCGCAGCCCGCGCCGCCGGTGCCCACCAGGGTGACCCGGGCCCCGGCGGCCGAGTGGCCCGCCGCCCGGAGCCCGGCGACGAAACCGGCGCCGTCGAAGTTGTCCGCGTGCCAGCCGCCGTCCGGCTCGCGGCGCAACGCGTTGGCGCTGCCGGACAGTTCGACGGCGGCGCTGACCCGGTCGGCGAACCGCCGGACGTCGGCCTTGTGCGGCACCGTGACCAGCAGACCGTCCAGGTTGCCGATGGCCTTCAGGCCGCGCACCACGGTGTCGAACCGGTCGGCGGGCGCGTGCACGGGCAGTACCACCGCGTCCCGCCCCAGCGCGGCGAGCAGCGGATTGACCATCGTCGGGGCCTGCACCTGGGCGACGGGGTCGCCGAGCACGGCGTAGAGCCGGGTGGTGCCGGTGACCAGGGGCTGACGCCGGTCGGTGTCGGGCGGGGCGGTCTCCATGGAGTCCTTCACGGTCCTTCGCTTCGGGGCGAACCGCCGCCGGGGCCGGGGCGGTGACGTGACAGCGCGCTGTGGGCCGGGGAGCCGGGACGGGGTGCCGGGCCGCACCCGTACGGCCTGGTGCCCGGCGGGGGCGTGCGGTTGGTCCCGACGCCTGACGGGGTCGTACGGACGTGGTTCCGGTGCCCGACCGAGTCGTGCGGACATGGTTCCGGCGCCGGGCGGGTCGTGCGGGTGTGGTTCCGGCGCCGGGCGGGTCGTGCGGGTGTGATGCCGGTGCCCGGCGGGATCGTACAGGCGTGCTCCCGGCGCCCGGACGAGTCGTACAGGCGTGGTCCCGGCGCCCGGCGGGGCCGTGCGGGCGTGGTTCCGGTGCCCGCGGTGGCGGTGCCCGCCGGGCCGGGGTCAGGCGACGTTGAGCCTCCGCACGGACTTCACCGTGGCGGCCACGGCGGGCGCCGCCGCGGTGGCGTACAGCTCCGGGGCGGGGGGACCGGCCTGCTGCGGCAGCCGCAGCAGGCCGGTGCCGTCGAGGAGCCGGTCGACGGCCGGACCGGACCGGGTGTCCATCCGGATCACGGTGGTGCAGTGCCGGTCGACGGCGGGGCGGGCGCGCCGGCTCAGGGCGGCGGGATCGGCACCCGCGACGACCAGGACGGGCAGCCGGCGGGCCAGGTCGGCCAGCGACTCCAGGAAGTCGTAGGCCGTGTCGTCGGCCTGGTGCAGCCGGTCGGTGATCAGGACGAGCGGGCGTTCCCGGCTCGCCATCTCCACGAACTGGCGCCAGCCCTCCAGCCACTCCCCGGTGCCGAAGCCGCTCTCCGGCCGGGCGGCCGGGTCGACGAAGGGGCCGAGCCGGGCGGCGAGCCAGTTGGCCCGCCCCTGGTCCGCGGCCATCCGGCGCAGGGTCGCCGCGAGCCGGCCGCGGGCGGTGGAGGGCGTGTCGTGCGGCGTCATCCCGCAGTACGCGGAGAGGATCGCCCGGTGCGGGGCGAACCGGCCGTCGCGCGCCGCGGACGGTCCGGGGCAGGACAGCACCAGGGCGCCGTACGGTTCCTGCCCGGCGATCCGGCCGAACTCCGCGAGGAGCCGCGCCCGGCCCGCCTCCGACCTGCCCAGCAGGAACACCTGGTGCTGCCGGTGCCAGCGCGTGCTGTGCTCCAGCAGGCTGTGCAGCAGCTCCAGTTCGCCCTCGTACTCCCGCTCCGCGCCGGACCCCGGGCCGCCGGCCGGGCCGGTCTCCGGGGCGGTGTGGCGCAGCTGCCAGCGGGCCGGTTCGCCCGGTATCAGGCTGTAGGAGCAGTCGGGTCCGGTCGCCTCCCGGGTCGTCGGGCAGACCTGGATCTCCCCGTCCGGCACCAGCGGCAGCATCGCCTGGCAGGCGTGCAGCAGCGCGCCGCCGGCCGACGGGGACAGGTCGACGCCCTCCTCGGTGCGGTGCCGCATCAGCGCCTCACCGGTCACGATCGCGGCCTTGACGACGACGTCCCCCGGCTCCCCCTCCCGTGCGCCGACGGCCCGCAGGGCGGTGGCCGTGGCCACCGCGCGCCCGGCGTGGCCGGCGTCGCCCGGCCGGGCGGGGAACACCCCGAGGGTGTCGCTGCCCAGCGCGGCGACGACGGTTCCGCCGCGACTCTCGATCTCCTGCCGGATGCTGCCGTGCATCCGGTCGAACACGGCGTCCGTGTCGTCCGGCCGGCCCGTGCGGAGGTTGACGCCCACCCGCAGCAGCAGGGCGCTGACTTCCTGCCGCGCGGCCGGCGGTACGGGGGTGCGGACGGTGTCGGGGCGTACGGCGGACCACCGGCCGGCGTCGGCGATGCCGGCGGACGCATCCGGGCGGCCGACGGTCTCCGCCGCCGGAACCCGGTGTGCCGCCGGTGCCGTCGGTTCGGTGCCGACCGGCGGCACCGGCCGTGCGGTGACGACGACGCGCGAGGCGAGCGGGGCCAGCTCGAGCGCCGGGTCGTGGGTGAGGATCGCCTGCTGGAGCAGCTGGAGTTCGCGGCCCGGCTCCAGGCCGAGTTCCTCCACCAGGGCGATGCGGAGCCGGCTGAAGACGCCGAGCGCGTCGGCCTGCCGGCCGCAGCGGTACATGGCGCGCATGAGCTGTCCGCAGGAGCGCTCGCGGAGCGGCTCGCTCTCGACGACCGTCTCGATCTCGGAGAGCACCGCGTAGTGCCGGCCGCACTCCAGTTCAGCCTCGAAGTAGTCCTCCAGAACGTCCAGGCGGGTGTTCTGGAGTGCGGTCAACTCGGGCCAGTTGACGCCGACTTCGACCAGATCGGAGAGGACTGTGCCGCGCCACAGCCGGAGGGCCTCACGCAGCCGGCGGGCCGCCTCGTCGAGCCGGCCCGCCGCGAGCAGGGCCCGCCCCTCCTCCACCATCCGGCGGAACCGGTGCAGGTCGATCTGCTCGGGGTCGACCTCCAGCGTGTAGCCGGGAGACTGGGTGCGCAGGGCGGCACCGGTCTCGGCGGCCTCGGAGGCCAGTTTCCTGCGCAGGCCCCAGACGGCGTTCTGGAGGATCTTGCGGGCCGTGGCCGGGGCCTCCCCCACGCTCCACAGCGCCGTCAACAGCCTGCTGATGGGAACCACTTGGTTGGGCTGCAACAAGAGGAAGCCGAGCGTCGCGCGCTGCTTGCTGCCCCCCAGATCGACGACCCGGCCGTCGCAGACGACCTCCAATGGCCCGAGCATCCGGAACCACATGACAACCCCCCGTATCAGTTGGACTTTCGCCAACGGGCTCGCGCCAGGAGCGCAAGCCCCGGGTCACGATACAAACCGGAGGTTCGGTTTACAAGCCAAGATTCGCCGCCGGACAAGCCGCCTCGCAGCGCGTCAAACAGGCCCCGTCTGCCCTTTTGACCTGCTCTTTTACCTGATCGGAGTAGCCATGTGACGACCGACACGCTTCAGCCAGACTTGACACTTCCTGTCAGAACGCCTCCACAACTGGATACCTGTCCTGTTATTTGTATCCGTCACGGAGTCACAGACTGGAGTTACCGGTGGATTGCATACGGGAGAACGCCCGGTTCCCCGGGCCCTGCTTCCATGTGCCCTGCATTCCGGCCACCACAGAGTCGTCTTCACGACCCGAACCGCGAGATGAGTCCGCCGCATGAGACAAGTGAGGGCCGAGGGGACCCGCAACGCCCTTCTTCTGGCCGCGGCCCAGACATTCGACCGCGACGGCTACGAGGGGACGACACTGGCCACGGTCAGCGACCGCGCCGCGGTGAGCAAGGGGGCGCTCTCGTTCCACTTCAGCAGCAAGTCGGCGCTCGCGGACGCCGTCCAGCACTGGTCCTGCGAGCGCTCGCGCGCCGAACTCACCTCCCTGGACGATCCGGGTGCCCCGGCCCTGCGGGCGCTGGGCGGCATGGTGCGCGGGCTGGCGCACAGGCTGGCCACCGACCCGCTCACCCGGGCCGGCCTCAGGCTGGCCCGGGAACGCGGGTCGTCCTCCGCCCCAGCCCTGGACTGCCGGCTCGCCTGGCAGGCGGCGCTCCGGCGGACGGTGCTGCGCGCCCAGGAGGAGAAGAGCCTGCGGCCCGGCGCCACCGCGGAGTCCGTCGTGGATCTCGCCCTGGCCCTCGCGCTGCACCAGGAGGCGGTCCACACGGACCACGACCGGGAGATGTGGCTGACCGGCGTCTGGGATCTGGTGCTCCCCGCGCTCGTCGCCCCCACCTTCCCCGACGCCCTGACGTCGGTCGGCACCTGGTCCTAGGGCACCTGGGGCACCCAGGGCCTCTCGTCCGGTTCCTCCCGGCGTTGCGAGGCTTGGCACGCGCCCCCTCGGCGTCGCCGCCTGCCCGGGGCGCGCGGACCCGGTGACGGGGTGGGCAAACCCGGCGGCGGGATGATCGGACCCGGTGGCCGGGTAGGCGGACCCGGTCACCGGGGGCGGGTCGGTCGTCATCGGTGCGGGCGGGGGCGTCCGCGCCGACGGCGTCAGGCCGTCGGTTCCGCCACCAGCGCCGGCCGGTCCGCCTGCTGCACCTCGTCGAGCACCCGGCTCCCGCGGTCCGGCCCGAAGTCGAGCTGCGCGAAGATCGCCGGCATGGCGACGCTGGGCAGCGTGTAGGCGAAGATGGACGAGATGCGCTCCTCCAGGTCCTCCCACCCGGACGTCACCTCCGAGACCACTTGGGCACCGATCCAGGAGCTGACCAGGAAGCGGCCCAGGTTCTCCGGCACCACGTGCGGGTAGACCTCGCCGTGCTCCTTGGCCTCGGTCACCATGGAGGCGAACCGCAGCGCCCACGCCTCCCAGGGGCCGCCGTCCGTCAGCTCCTGGAGCTGCGGCTCCATGGCCAGTTTGGCCCCGGCCCGCAGCATGATCTCCTGCGGCAGCCGACAGGCCAGCGCCATGGCCTCGTCGACCAGCTCCTGGAGCTTGTACGTCCGCGGCGGGTAACCCTGTTCCGTCACCTGCTGGGCGAAGATGCCCTGTACCAACTGCTCCTTGGACGCGAAATGGAAGTACAGGGCACCCCTGGTGACCTGGGCTTTCTCTAGAATCTGCGCGATGCTGGCACCGTGGTAGCCATGCTGCGCGAAGACCTGCGCCGCCGCGTCGAGAATCGCGCCACGGGTGCGGATCGCGCGCAACTGCTGTGCCATGAATTCGTCCTCTCGTCCGCGCCACGCCACCCCCCTCTGAGCTGACGCGGATGCCTGTTCCCGGGTACGAGAGCACACCGGGAGACAAAAGAAACCAGATGACTGGTACTTTACCAATCCGCCAAGCCGCGTGGTCACCGGCTCGTGCGGCCGGGCTACCAGGCCCCGGCGCCACCGTCCACCGCCATGGTGGCACCGGTGACAAAGCTCGCCTGGTCGCTACAGAGCCACACGGCGGCCTGGGCCACCTCCTCCGGATCGGCCACCCTGCCCTGCGGATTGCGGCGGCGCATCCGTTCCTCCGCCGCCGGGTCACGGGCGAAGACGCCTTCGGACATCTCCGACCGGGTCAGGCCGGTGGCGAGCGCGTTGACCCGGATGCCGTGGGCCGCGTACTGCGCCGCGGCCGTCTTGGTCAGACCGAGCACGGCGTGCTTGGCTGCCACGTAGGGAGCCCCCGCCGACGTGGCCCGGACCCCGGCGATGCTGCTGTTGTTGACGATCGCCCCGCCCGTGCCGCTCGCCAGCATGGCGCCGATCTGGTGCTTCAGACACAGCCAGACACCACGGAGGTTCACGTCCAGCACCGTGTCGAAGTCGGCGTCGTCCGTCTCGTGCAGGAGGGCCGGCTCCGTCGTCGTACCCGCGTTGTTGAACGCGGCGTCCAGCCTGCCGTAACGGTCGACGGCGAGCCGCACCGCGCGTTCCACGTCGCCCGAGCTGGTGACGTCGCCGCCGGCACAGGCCACTTCGACGCCCTCGGCCCGCAATCCCTCCGCCAGTTCCTCCAGCCGGGGCAGCCGCCGGGCCATCAGCACCAGCGCCGCGCCGTTCCGCGCCGCCACCCGGGCCGCCGCCGCTCCGATACCGCTGCTCGCCCCCGTGACCAGCATGACCTTGCCGGCCAGCAGCCCCGCCGCGTCGGTCATGCCACGACCTTCCCCGGCGCCCCGTCCCACAGGGTGCCGGCCCGCGCCTCGGCGTCGACGGTGCGCAGCAGCCGCTCGTCGATCGCGTCGAGGGAACCGACGACATGGCGGGCCCCGGCCTCCGCCATCAACTGCCGCTGGTGGCCGTGCTCGAAGTCGCTGGGGTGCCCGATGAACGGCACGCCCAGCTCCCGGGCCGCCTCGGCGACCCGGGCGACGTCGTCGATGAACAGCACCTCGTCACAGGCGAGTCCGGCGACGTCGACCGCGATCTCGTACAGACCCGGGCGGATGTCGTTGGTGCACACGTACCCGGGCTCGTCGAACAGGTCGGCCAGATGGCCCAGGTACCGCTCGAAGTGGGAGGCGTCCAGCCCGCCGTAGCAGACGGTCCGCAGGCCCAGCGCGCGGAGCCTGCGCAGCAGTTCGACGGCACCGTCGAGCAGGCGCACCGGGTGGTCGGCGAGGTAGCGTTCCCGCTCCTGGAGATAGAGGGCGATCGTCTCCATCGGGGAGGTCGGCAGACCGCACGTCTCCGCGAGCACCCGGCCCGCCACCACCTGCGGCTGGGAGAAGATCCGGCGCTCCAGTTCGGCGGAGTAGGTGCCGCCCCGGCTGGTGACGAAGTGGTGGATGACGGGGCTGAACGTGTCGTTCAGCAGCACTCCGTCGATGTTGAGCGCGGCCATGCGGACCTTGCCGAGCTGCTCGGTCATGGTTTCCCTTCCCTCCCGTCGGCTCCCCGTCCGCGACACGCGGACGGCTCACCGGTAAACCTGACGACCGGTTCCGATCCTCACACGGCGACCGGCGGATCGTCCATGGATCATGATCCGGCGTCGGATCGTGTTCCGGCGTCCCAGCTGCCGGGGCGAAGTCCACGCGGAGTGTCCGGCTGGTCACACCGGGCGGCTCCGGTGGCCGGCCGCGGGTTACGCTGACCGGGCCCGCGCCCGGGACGTCGGACGCGGCGCGGAAAGGGGGCGGACCGCTGTGCGCGCCATCAGGAGCCCGTAGCAACAACCGTGCGGACAACCGGGGTCGGGGACGGCGACGGCACGTTCGGCTGCACTCGGAAGGCGGCCGTCCGAGCGCTGCGACAGCACCGCGCCGGGCGTCGCGCGCGCATGGCTGACAGGCAACGGCCACGGACCGGGGGAGGCTAGAAAAAAAACCGGTCAGTCCGTACAGTGTCGCCCGTCGCGCACCGCTCAGTTCGATCCGCGTTCCACCCAGGCCCACGCTCGGCTTGGCCCGCGTTACGGCAGCACACCGTTATCAACTGCCCTTGGGGGAGAGGCATGACTACGTTTGCGCCCGTCGACAGAATGGTCACGGATTTCCGGGCGGCCCTGCCCGTCACGACACCCGTGGGACTGGACACATTGACGACAACCGTTCCCAAGGAGTACGTCCACCGCGCGGCGGTCACCGAGGTCTTCCTCACCGGGTGGCGGCAGACGGACACGGACACCTGCGCGGTCACGGCCCAGTGGCCGCGGGCCCACACCTTCTACGGTCCCGCCGGCGGCTTCCACGACCCCCTGCTGTTCAGCGAGACGCTGCGGCAGACCGTCCCGCTGCTGTCGCACGCGGTGTACGGCGCCCCCATGGACCACAAGCAGATATGGCGCGACCTCCGTGTCTCGCTCGACCCGGCGGCGCTGCGCGCCGGGCTCACCCCGGCCGATGTGGAGCTGGAGATCCGCTGCTCCGACGTCGAGCGGCGGGCCGGTGTGCTGCGCGGGATGCGGATGGATGTGACGGCCACCCGGGACGGGGTCCGCCTGGCCACCGCGGCGACCGCCTTCAGTTCGCACAGCGGGGCGCTGTACCGGCGGCTGCGCGGTGCCTACGCGGACGCGGAGCGGGCGATGGCCGGCGCCATCGCGCCGCCGCTGCCGGCCTCCCCCGAACTGGTCGGCCGGGAACGCCCGCACGACGTGGTGCTCTCGCCCCGCGCCGACGACGGCCGGTGGCAGCTGCGCGTGCACACCACGCACCCGATCATCTTCGACCACCCGAACGATCACGCTCCCGGCATGCTCCTGCTGGAGGCGGCCCGCCAGGCGGCCCAGCACCTCCTCGGGCCGGCGCCGGTCCTCGCCACGGGCCTGGACGCGGCCTTCCACCGGTACTCGGAGCTGGACGCCCCGGCCTGGGTGACGGCCGAGCCGCTCGGTGACGGCCGCGTCCGCGTGACCGTCGAGCAGCACGACGCCCTGGTCTTCGAGTGCGCGGTGACCACGCACCCGGCCGCCGCCTGACGTTCGGCCGCCGCCCCACGTTCGGCCCTGATGACGCACGGCCGCCGACGTCACACGGGCACAGGCGTCGCACACGTCGCACGGGCGCGGGCGCGGGCGCGGGCGGCCTGACATGCCAGGGGGCGGTCCGTCGTTCCCGCGCGGGGGGCGGGAACGGTCAGACGGGCCCCAGGCCGGTCAGCGCGCCCACCGGGTCGAGGTCCGGCGTGCCGCGGGGCCACCAGTCTTCCTGGCCTGGCTCCGATTCGTAGGCGTACCACAGGCCGTCGCGGCCCAGCCGGAGCTGGACCCGGCCGCGGGGGTGGGTGAGGCGGTTGCGCCAGGGGCGGAACGCCGGCAGGTCGGCGGCGAGCAGCAGCGGGCGGGCCCGGTCGAAGCGGCCGGCCGGCGGGTCCCACGGCTCCTCCAGGACGGCCAGCCCGGCCGGGCCGCCCTGCCGCCAGGCGGCGACGGCGCGCGCGAGTTCCGCCGGGGTGCGGCCGGCGGCGTCGGCGAGCGTGGCGTACAGCGCCCGGGTGGCCGCGGTCAGCCCGGAGCCGGGGCGGGCCGCGGCCAGCCGGACCGCGTCCTGCCACAGGGTGAGTTCACCGACCGGGTCGTGTCCGGTGGCGAGCAGGGCGTGGGCACGGGCGGCGGCGTCGGTGGCCAGCTGATCCAGCGCGAAGGGGTCCGGGCCGCCGGGGGCCGACGGGTACACCGGGGGCTGCCCGGGGTGCGGCGGCAAGGGCAACGGCCGGGGTGGCGGCGGCAGTTCACGCGCGCTCAGAACCTCGGTGGCGCGGACGCCGGGCAGGGTCCGCGGCTGCCGCTCCCGCGCGGCGCGGGCCGCCCGGGCGGCACTGCGCCGGGACAGCGCGTCGAGCAGGTCCTTCTCGCCCCGGCCGCGCAGCAGGAGCAGGACGAAGGGATCGGCGTCGAGCAGACGGGCCGTCTGGTAGCAGAGGGCGGCGGCGTGCTTGCAGGGGTGGCCGGAGTCGGGGCAGCTGCACCCTGGGGCGAGGTCACCGGCACCGGGCAGCAGGCGGGCACCGCAGTCGGCGAGGGAGTGCGGAAGCTCCTTGTCGAGCAGGGCCGCGATGTGCCCGGGGCGGTCCGCCGCGGCGTCCAGGAACCGCTCCCAGTCCTCTTCCTCCAGTGTCCGTACCCGTACCTGTACGCGGTACGGCCGGGGCCGGCTGCCCCGTACGTACGCCAGCACCAGTCCCGGTGTGACGGTGATGGCGTCCACGTGCCCCTGGTCGGCGTAACCACGGCCGCGCACCAGCCGCTTGGCGTCGAGCGCGCCCCGCTCCAGCGCGCCGACCCAGGCGTTGCCCCACCAGGTCCCGGCGAACGCCCCGCCGGTACCAACGGCTTCTCGCGGCCCGAACGCCGGGAACGTACGGCGGAGTTCACCGTCCCGGTGCGGGGTGGCCATGGTCGGCGGCACGTGTGGCACGCCGCCCGGGGCCGGGGGCGAGGGGACGCCCGACGCGGAGGCGTCCGGCACCGCTTCCGGCGGGAGGTCCGCCGGCGTCCCCTCGGACGGGGATGGGGACGGGGATGAAGAGGGGGACGGCGGGGAGGCCGCCGCGAGTGCCGAGGGTGAACGCGCCGGCGTCGGAGCCGGCGTCCACGGGTCCGGCCCGCCGGATGCGACCGGTACGGCGGGTGCGGCCGGTACGGCGGATACGGCCGGTACGGCGGATACGGCCGGTGCAGCAGGTGCAGCCGTGGTGGGCGCGGCCTCGTCCGGTTCCCCGGTGTCCTCCGTCCACGTGGGCATGCGGAAGGCGGTCGCCAGGTAGTGCCGTATCTCCCGTGCCGCCTCGGCCCTGACGGTTCGGCCGCCCTGTCCGGGTACGGACGCGACACGCGGCGCGGCGGAGCCGGAACGTGCCGGTCCGCGCCGCTCGCGCGGGGACTCCGCCGGTTCCGCGCGCAGCGCTTCCCGCCGCGCGGCGCGCAGTGCCTCCCGGGCGACATCGCCGGGGCGACCGCCCGCGGTCCCGCCGGAACGCCCCGCACCGGAAGGCACGCCGACGACGGCATGGGGACCGTCCGGCCGGGCGCCGACGCTCCGCGCGGGACCGACCGTGTCCGAACCGTCTCCCGGCTCCGGATCGGCCCCCTGACCGCCGTCGCCCTCCGACGGCGAACCGGCGTCCCGTCCAGAAGCCCCGTCGCCCGGACCTGCGCTGTCCCGGCCGTCGTCCCCTCCCGGTGCGCGGAGCGCGCCGTGCCGTCCGGGGCCGGCCGGGTTCCGTGTGGGGCGTGCGGCTTCCACGCGGCTCTCGGATTCCGCCGGAGCCACCGTGGCGGAGGAGGCGGCGGACGTCCGTGCACGCTCGGGGCCCGTCGGAAGCGGACCGTCGGCCCGGCGGGCGGCGATGGCCGCCCTGAGCGCCGCCCGCGCCACGTCACCGGGCCTCGTGGGAAAGCTGTCGGAGGAGTCCGCTTCGACCCCGTCCACGGCCCCCGGCGCCCCGACCGGACCGGACGGGACGTCTTCGGCCCCGTCCCTCGCCACACCTTCCGACTCGGCCGTGTTCCGGTCCGTTCCGTCCGGCTCCACTCCCTCCGGCTCGGTCACGCCACGCGCACTTCCCTGCGGTTCGGTCTTCGACCCCGCCGCACCCCACGCGACACCCTCCGACTCGACCGAGTCCAAGGCCGTTTCACAGGACTCAGCCGCACCACGCACCACACCCCGCGACTCGGCCGCATCCCGCGCCACACCATCCGGCTCGGCCGAGTCGAAGACCGTCGCGTTCAGGTCGCTTCCCTGCGGCTCGGTCGCGCCGCGCGCCCCGGCCTCCAGCTCGGCCACGTCCCAAGCCGTACCCCGCGGCTCCGCCGCGCCGCACGCCCGGCTGTCCCGCTCGGACTCAACCCTTTCCCGGGCCGCCCGCAGGGCCCGGCGGGCCGCGTCGCCGGGGCGGGAGCCGTCGGTGCCCGGGCGGGAGCCGTCTGTGGTGGTCATGACGTCCTCCTCAGCGAGACGAGGTCGGACAGCTCGCGGTCCGTCAGTTCGGTGAGGGCTGCCTCGCCAGAGCCGAGGATGGCGTCGGCCAGGGCGCGCTTCGCGGCGAGCATCTCGGCGATGCGGTCCTCCACCGTGCCCTCGGTGACCAGGCGGTGGACCTGGACGGGCTGGGTCTGGCCGATGCGGTAGGCGCGGTCCGTGGCCTGCTCCTCGACGGCCGGGTTCCACCAGCGGTCGAAATGGACGACATGGCCCGCGCGCGTGAGGTTCAGGCCGGTGCCGGCGGCCTTCAGGGAGAGGACGAGGACCGGGGTCTCGCCGTTCTGGAAGCGGTCGACCATGCGCTCGCGTTCCGGGACCGGGGTTCCGCCGTGCAGCAGGTCGACCGGGACCGCCCGGGCGGAGAGGTGGGCGGTGAGGAGGCGGGCCATGCCGACGTACTGGGTGAAGACGAGCACGGAGCCGTCCTCGGCGAGCACGGTGTCCAGCAGCTCGTCGAGCAGGGCGAGCTTGCCGGAGCGGGCCGCGAGCCGGTCGGCGTGCGCGTCCTCCTTGAGGTACAGCGCCGGGTGGTCGCAGATCTGCTTCAGGGCGCCGAGCAGCTTCAGCACCAGACCCCGCCGTGCCATGCCCTCGGCGGTCTCGATGGCCAGCATCGACTCGCGCACCACCGCCTCGTACAGCGCGGCCTGTTCCCGGGTGAGCGGCACCGGGTGGTCCGTCTCGGTCTTGGGCGGCAGCTCGGGAACGATGCCGGGGTCGGACTTCCTGCGGCGCAGCAGGAACGGGCGGACGAGGCGGGACAGGCGCTCGACGGCCTCCGTGTCCTCGCCGTTCTCCACCGCGCGGGCGTGCCGTGCGCGGAACGACTTCAGCGGGCCGAGCAGCCCGGGAGTGGTCCAGTCCAGCAGGGCCCACAGCTCGGAGAGGTTGTTCTCCACCGGGGTACCGGTGAGCGCCACCCGCGCGGGCGCCGGGAGGGTGCGCAGCGTCTTGGCGGTGGCCGAGTACGGGTTCTTGACGTGCTGGGCCTCGTCGGCGACGACCATGCCCCAGGACTGGTCGGCGAGTTGCGCGGCGGCCGACCGCATCGTGCCGTACGTGGTGAGGACGAAGCCGCCGTCCAGCCGCTCCAGGGTGCGGTCCGGGCCGTGGAAGCGGCGGACGGGGACGCCGGGCGCGAAGCGGGTGATCTCCCGCTGCCAGTTGCCGAGCAGTGAGGCGGGGCACACGACGAGGGTCGGTTCGGTGCGGGCCCGCTTCAGGTGCAGGGCGATGAGCGTGATCGTCTTGCCGAGGCCCATGTCGTCGGCGAGGCAGCCGCCGAGGCCGAGGGAGGTCATCAGGTCGAGCCAGGCCAGGCCGCGCAGTTGGTAGTCGCGGAGGGTGGCGGCGAGGCCGGGCGGCGGGGCGGCGGGGCTCGGGCCGGCGGTGAGGCGGTCGCGGAGCGCGGCCAGCGCGCCGACCGGGACGGCCTCGACGCTCTCGCCGTCGACCTCGGCGGTGCCGGTGAGGGCGACGGACAGCGCGTCGACCGGGTCGAGCAGACCGAGTTCGCGCTTGCGGGCCTTGCGGACGAGCGCCGGGTCGACCAGCACCCAGCGGTCGCGGAGCCGTACGACCGGGCGGTGGGCCTCGGCTAGGGCGTCCATCTCGGCCTCGTCGAGCGGATCGCCGCCGAGCGCGAGCTGCCAGCGGAACCGCAGCAGCTCCCCGCTCTCGAAGAAGCCGGTGCCGTCGGTGGCGGAGCCGGGCGCCGGGCGGACCACCGCCGAGGCGGTCAGGTCACGGGCGAGGTCGCGGGGCCAGTGCACGGCGACCCCGGCGGCGGCCAGCCGGCTCGCCGCCACGCCGAGCAGCTCGCCCAGCTCCTCCTCGGACAGGGCGAGGACGTCGGGCACGTCCTGTTCGGCGAGGCGGTCCAGGGGCGGCCACACGCGGGCGGCACGCCGGACGGCGAGGGCGGCGTCCACGCGCGCGCGGGGCCCGAACGCGGTGTCGGCCTCCCCCGCCCACAGGGCCGCCGCGTCGGCCATCAGGGTGGGGTCGGCGAGGCTGTGCACCTGCACGACGGCGGCTCCGGCGGCGCGGGCGTCCGCGCTCGCTCCGGCGTCGAAGACGTCGTACGCGGACAGGTCCAGGCGGAGCGAGATCCGGACGCCCGCGTCCATGCCGGCGGCGACCTCGGCCGCCCACTCGTGGGCCGCGGGCAGGCTCTGCGGCTCACGGGCGGCGAAGGGACGGCCGCCCGCGTGGGGGGCCGCGGGGGTGCGCGGCAGGGTGTCGGCGACCGCGTCCAGGAAGGAGCGGACGAGGGCCTCCGGCTCGGGCAGCAGGAGCGCGCCCGGGCCGGGGAGCGGCACGGCATGGCCCTCGGGGGGCAGGGCCGCCGCGATGGCGCGCAGGTGGGCGATGTCGTCGGGCTCCAGCGGGCCGGCCCGCCAGGCGTCGTGGCCGTCCGGGGTCAGACCGGGCAGCAGCCGGCCGCGGGCGATCAGCCGCAGCGCGTGCAGGGCGGCGGCGCCCCAGCAGGCGGTGGCCGGGTGGGCGGCCGGGTCGTGCCGGGCGCGCACCAGCAGCGGCAGGGCCTCGGCGAGCGGGAGGGTCAGGGCGGGCACCTGGCGGCGGCGCACCCCGGCACCGTGGCGCCGGACGACCGTCAGCTCCTCCGCCTCCCCCGCGGGTGCTTCGGGCAGCGGGCCGCCTTCGGGGTCCCAGAAGGCGAGGCGGCCCTCGCGCGGCAGGGACGCGGGCAGGTAGACGGACGCGAGGCGCACCGAGGCCGGGTGCCCGTCCCCCGTCTCCCGGGACCCACCCGTGCGCTCGGCCACCGCGACCATGCCGCTCATACGTCCTGCCACCTCCCGTCGGTGCGTCGGATCAGCTGTCTCCGACTCTACGGGCGGGGTCTGACAATCGGCCGCGGGGCCCGGCCGGGGCCCCTGTTCACGGGACGGTGCGGGAGACCGCGAACACCATGGGGTAAGCCGGGTCGGACAGGTTGACGACCACGTCCTGGGTGGGCGCGGGGTTCTTCTGCGTGTGGGTCAGTCCCCACCACGGGCCCGGTTCGGCGAAGGTCCAGCCGCTGACCTTGCGGTCCCGCTCGCCGATCGTGATGTCGTCCTTCCGCAGCTGGTCCCGGCGTACGCCCATGGCTCCGAGGAAGCTGTCCAGGCCCGCGGGATTGGTGCGGAACTGCACGTAGAGGCGGCTGGTCTTCCAGTTGTTCGTCTCGTAGTAGGCGATGTTGTCGGCGGGGTGCGGGACGGTCACCTGGTAGAGGCGGCGCTGCACCTTGGACGGCCAGCCGGCGGTCAGGCCGGTGGCGGAGTACTTCTCCTCCTTGTCCTTGCCGCTGTCGCGGCTCTGGTTCGCGGAGATCACCAGGTAGCCGGCCGGGACGCCGATGAGCAGGACGATGATCAGCAGGGTGAGCGCCCGGCGCCGGGCCTTGTGCCGCGGGTTCTCGGTGGGCCGGTCCGGCCCGGCCGGCGGGCCGCCCTGGTGGGGCAGCGACGGCGTCATGCGCTGTCCTGGTCGCGGCGGGCCTGGGCGTAGCGCTCGTAGCGTTCGTAGCGCTCCACGCGGCGCCGCTTGGCCCGGCGGAACCGGCGGGCGACCAGCCGGGCCAGGTCGGCGGCGCCCACCATGCCCGCCTCGGGGCCGAGCTGGGCGCGGGTGATGCGGGCCTCGGGGCGGTAGCCGCGGCCGGTGAGGTGGCGCTTGAAGGCGTCCCGGGCCGGGCCGATGAGCAGGTCGTCGGCGGCGCTGACGCCGCCGCCGATCACGAAGCAGGACGGGTCGAGGGCCGCCGCCAGGTTGGCGATGCCGACGCCGAGCCACTGGCCGATGTCCTGGAGCAGCTCCACGCACATCGCGTCGCCCTCGCGGGCCAGCTCGGTGATCATCGGGCCGCTGATCTCGTTGATGTTGCCCTTGACGTGCTCGATGATCCCGTAGGCGACGGGCGAGTCGGCGGCGGCCAGCTCGCGCGCCTCCCGGACCAGCGCGTTGCCGGAGCTGTACTGCTCCCAGCAGCCGCGGTTGCCGCACGGGCAGCGGTGGCCGCCGGGTACGACCTGCATGTGGCCGAACTCGCCGGCGACGCCGAACTTGCCGCGCTTGACCTGGCCGTCCTCCAGGATGGCGCCGCCGATGCCGGTGCCGAGGGTGATCATGACCAGGTGGTCCTCGCCGCGGCCGGCGCCGAAGCGCCACTCCGCCCAGGCGGCCGTGTTGGCGTCGTTGTCCACCAGGACCGGCACGGAGAGCCGGCTGGCCAGCCGGTCGCGCAGCGGTTCGTTCCGCCAGGACAGGTGGGGGGCGAACAGGACGCGGTTGCGGTCGGCGTCGACCCAGCCGGCGGCGCCGATGCCGACCGCGTGCACGTCATGCCGGTCGGACAGGTCGAGGACCAGCTCGACGATGGTGTCCTCGACGACCTTGGGGCTCTTGGACTTGTCCGGGGTCTCCGTGCGGAGCTTCTCCAGGATGTTGCCGTCGGCGTCCACGACGCCCGCCATGACCTTGGTGCCGCCGATGTCGATGCCCACCGTCGGCACCCGGGGCGCGGTCAGGTGGGACCGGCGCTCTCGTGTGCCGACGGTACGGAGGACCGGGGCCCGGCGGGAACCGATGGGGGCGGTGAGGTCGCGGTAGGTGCTCATCGGGCTCGATTGTGCCGCACACCCACCCCGAGTGCCGCGCGCGGGGCGGGGGGAGCCGGCGCGCGCCCGCCACCGCGCGCGGGTGGCCCGCCGACTAGCCCGCGAGATCCGTCACGGCGCGCGGACGGTCCGTCACCGGGCGGGCATGACCGTCACCGGACATGGACGGCCCATCACCTGGCATGGACGGGTCCATCGCCGGACACGAACGTACGGCCCGGCACCCGGCGCATCCTCGCGAGGCGCCGGGTGCCGCGGCCAGACCTCGCCGGCCCGCCTCGGATCGTCAGGTCCCCGTCAGCCCCGCTGGAGCTCGTGGACCAGGGCGTCCAGGTCGGCTCCGCCCGCCATCTGCTTGGTCAGCTCGTCCAGCGTGATCTCGTCCCGTGTGTAGTGGCCCACCATCGTGCCGCGCCGGAGCAGCACGAACCGGTCCCCCACGAGGTACGCGTGGTGCGGGTTGTGGGTGATCAAGACGACGCCCAGGCCCTCGTCGCGTGCTGCCGCCACATATTTGAGGACCACACCGGACTGCTTCACGCCCAGTGCCGCCGTCGGCTCGTCCAGGACGAGGACCTTGGCGCCGAAGTGGACCGCGCGGGCGATCGCCACGCACTGGCGTTCGCCGCCGGACAGGGTGCCGATGGGCTGGTCGACGTCGCGGAGGTCGATGCCCATGCGCAGCAGTGCGGACCGGGTCGTCTCGCGCATGAAGTCGGTGTCCAGGCGCTTGAAGGGGCCCTTGCCCCTGCGAGGCTCGGAGCCGAGGAAGAAGTTGCGCCACACCGGCATGAGCGGGACCACCGCCAGGTCCTGGTAGACGGTGGCGATCCCGCGGTCCAGGGCGTCCCGCGGGGAGGAGAGGATCGTCTCCTCCCCCTCGATGCTCAGCGTGCCGCGGTCGTGCCGGTGCAGCCCCGCGATGATCTTGATCAGGGTGGACTTGCCGGCCCCGTTGTCGCCGAGGACACAGGTGATCGCACCGGGGTCGACCTCCAGCGAGACACCTTCGAGGGCCCGGACCGAGCCGTAGTACTTGCTGACGCCGGCCAGCTCTACGAGAGTCACTTGGTGGCCTCCGCGCGCTTGCGGACCCAGGCGTTGAGCAGGGTCGCGAGGAGCAGCATCGCTCCGAGGAAGAACTTGAACCAGTCGGGGTTCCACTCGGCGAAGACGATGCCCTTGCTGGTCATGCCGAACAGGAGCGCGCCCACCGCCGAGCCGACCGCGCTGCCGTGGCCGCCGGTGATCAGACAGCCGCCGATGACGGCCGCGATGATGTAGATCAGCTCGTTGCCGACTCCCTCGCCGGACTGGACGGCGTCGAAGGAGAAGAGCAGGTGCTGGCCGGAGATCCAGGCGCCGAACGCGACGCCCATGTAGAGGCCGATCTTGGTCTTGGCGACCGGGACGCCGACCGCGCGGGCCGCGTCCTCGTTGCCGCCGACGGCGAAGATCCAGTTGCCGGTGCGGGTGCGCAGCAGCACCCAGGAGGCGAGGGCGACCAGGCCCAGCCACCACAGGATGGTGACCTTGACGTCGACGCCGCCGACGCTGAGCGTCGAGGCGAAGACCGCGCGGGCGCTCGGGAAGCCCTCCATGTCGCCGATGGTCTTGGTGGAGACCGTGTCGTCGATCAGTTTGGTGAAGCCGAGGTTCATGCCGGTCAGCATCAGGAAGGTGCCGAGCGTGACGATGAAGCTGGGCAGTCTGGTGCGGGTGAGCACGAAGCCGTTGAAGGCGCCGATGGCGAGGGTGACCAGGAGGGACACGCCCACGCCGACCCACACGTTCGCCGTCATCTGGTAGCTGAACATCGAGGAGACCAGTGCCGAGGACGTCACCAGGACGCCGGCCGACAGGTCGAACTCGCCGCCGATCATCAGCAGGGCCACCGGTACGGCCATGATGCCGATGGTCGAGGAGGCGTACAGGACGGTGCTGAGGCTGGAGGCGCGCAGGAAGCCGTCGGCGACGAAGGCGAAGAAGACGAACACCGCGAGGGCGCCGACGACCGAGCCCAGTTCGGGGCGGGCGAGCAGCCCGCGCGCCGCGGAGGTGCGCAGAATCCGTTCGTCGACCGTCACCCCGCTCGTACCGCTCCCTCCGCCCAGGGCAGTCGCCCCGCTCGCGCCGTCGGTGGTCGCGCTCGCGCCGCCCGTGGTCCCGCTCGCGCCGCCGGGCGTGCCGTCGGTCGCCGCGCTCATCGGGTGCCCCGGTCGGTGTACTCCGCCAGCGCGCCGGCCTGGTCCTTGGTGATGATCTGCGGGCCGGTCAGGACCGGCTTGCCGCCGCCGAGGACGTCACCGTTGTACTTGTACAGCCACAGCAGGTCGACGGCCTGGTAGCCCTGGAGGTACGGCTGCTGGTCGACGGCGAAGCCGAGGGTGCCGTTCTTCAGCGAGGCCGCGACCTTCCCGTTGAGGTCGAAGGTGTCGATCTCGGCCTTGCTGCCCGCGTCCGTCCGCGCCTTCACGGCCGTGTCGGCGTAGGGCGCGCCGAGGGTGACGACGGAGTCGATGGACTTGTCGGTCTGGAGCTTGGCCTCGATGGCGGACTGCACGTCGGGCATGTTGGTGCCGTTGACGTAGAGCTTGCGCAGCGTGCCGCGGAAGGTCTTGGCGACACCGTCGCAGCGCTGCTCGTGCCCCACGTTGCCCTGTTCGTGCAGCACGCACAGGGCCTTCTTCTTCCCGCGCCGGTTCAGCTCGTCGCCGACGGCCTCGCCGGCGATGGTCTCGTCCTGGCCGATGTGGGTGAGGGCGCCGAACTCCTTGGACTGCTCGGAGCCGGAGTTCACCGTGATCACCGGGATGCCGGCCTTCTCGGCGCGTGCCACGGCGGCCTTCATGGCGTCCGGCTTGGCGAGGGTGACGATGATGCCGTCGACCTTCTTGTCCACGGCCGCGTCCACCAGCTGGGCCTGCTGCTGGGCCTCGTCGTCGTGCGAGTACAGGAACTTGATGTTGTCCTTGACGGCGGCCTGCTTGGCGCCGCTCTGCACGATGTCCCAGAAGGTGTCGCCGTCCCCCGAGTGGGTGATCATCGCGAAGGTCCAGCGGGGGGTGTCCACCGCCGCCCGCCCCTGGGCCGCGGCGGCCTTGCGGGCGTCCTCCGCCCGCTTGCCTCCGGTGCTGCTGCACGCCGCCAGGGACACGGAGAGTGCCCCCGCCAGCGCTATGCCTACCCAGGTCCGAAACCGTGCCACGAGGCCGTGCCCTTCTTGTTCCGCTCTTGCTCTGCTCCGACGTGCGTGAGGGGCGGGTGACCCACCGGCGGCGCGTACCGGCGGTGACTCACCAGCCCCCGAACACTTCAGTATCGGTCACGCGGAGCGCGCGGGGAACGGCCGGGACCCCGGAAACGTCTCTCTTGTCCGGACATCGCTACGAAGTGCGGGGCGCCGGGGAGGCCGGAGAACGCCGCCAGACGTCTCCGTCGGCGGACGCTGTCGGCGGTCGCCGTCAGGACCGTACGAGGAGCTGGAACTCGAAGGAGTAGCGGCTCGGGCGGTAGGTGTGGTCGCCGAATTCCACCGCGCGCCCGGTGTCGTCGTAGGTGGTGCGCTGCATGGTCAGCAGCGGCGCCCCCTCGTGCTCCGTGAGCCGCTCGGCCTCGGCGGCCGTGGCGCCGCGGGCGCCGATGGACTGGCGGGCGCTGTGCAGGGTGATCCCGGCGGAGCGCAGCAGCCGGTACAGACCGGTGGCCTCCAGCTGGTCGGTGCCGAGGTCGAGCAGGCCGGGCGGCAGGTGGTTGATCAGGTAGGCCATCGGTTCGCCGTGGGCGAGGCGGAGCCGTTCGACGCGGTGGACCTCCCCGCCCTCGGCCACACCGAGCGCGGCGGCGACCCCGGCGGAGGCCGGAACCACCGTGTTGACCAGCACCTTGGTCGCGGGGCGCTGGCCGGCCGCCTCCAGGTCGTCGTAGAGGCTGCTCAGTTCCAGCGGGCGTTTGACCCGGCTGTGCACGACCTGGGTGCCCACGCCCCGGCGCCGGACGAGGAGCCCCTTGTCGACCAGGGACTGAATGGCCTGGCGGACGGTCGGCCGGGACAGACCGAGCCGCGCGGCCAGTTCGATCTCGTTGCCGAGCAGGCTGCCCGGGGTGAGACCGCCGTGCTCGATGGCGGCCTCCAGCTGCTGGGAGAGCTGGAAGTACAGCGGCACCGGGGAGCTTCGGTCCACACGGAGGTCGAGCGGCACGGTCGGGTCCACATCTGGTTTCGGCACGGGTTCGAGCGTAGCCCCGTGCCAGGTTGACGGGAAGTCGTGTAGTCCGATTGTCCGGACATATCAATTGACAGCGTGCGGCCTCCGCCCCCACTTTGTTTCCATGCGCATCGGGGTCATCGGTACGGGCCGCATCGGCACCCTGCACGCGAGGACGCTCAGCCGCCACCGCGAGGTCGGCTCGCTGATCCTGGCGGACGCCGAGCCGGCGCGGGCGCGGACACTGGCGCACCGACTGGGCGAGACGGCGGCGCCGGGCGTGGACGAGATCTTCAGATGGGGCGTGGACGCGGTCGTGATCACCACGGCGACGTCGGCCCACGCCGAACTCATCGGCCGGGCGGCCCGCTCGGGCCTGCCGGTCTTCTGCGAGAAGCCGATCGCCCTCGACCTGCTGGGCACGCTGCGCGCGCTCGCCGAGGTGGAGGCCGCCGGGACGGTCCTCCAGATGGGCTTCCAGCGGCGGTTCGACGCGGGGTACGCCGGCGCCCGGGAGGCCGTGGCCGCGGGCCGTCTCGGCCGGCTGCACACCGTGCGGGCCATGACCTGCGACCAGTCCCCTCCCCCGGAAGGATGGCTGCCGCTGTCCGGCGGGCTGTTCCGGGACATGCTGATCCACGACTTCGACATGCTGCGGTGGGTGACGGGCCGGGAGGTGGCCGACGTGTACGCCACCGGGTCGGACGCCGGTCCCGCGATGTTCCGCGAGGCGGGGGACGTCGGCACGGGGGCCGCGCTGCTCACGCTGGACGACGGCACCCCGGCCGCGGTGACGGCGACCCGGCTGAACGGCGCCGGCTACGACGTCCGCATGGAACTGGCCGGGGAGCGCGACACGGTGGTGGTGGGCCTGGACGACCGTACGCCCCTCGCCTCCACCGAGCCGACCGGGCCGCCGCCCGCGGACAAGCCGTGGACGGGCTTCCTGGAGCGGTTCGGGCCCGCCTACGAGGCCGAGCTGAACGCCTTCGTGCGGGTGGTGCGCGGCGAACGGACCAATCCGTGCGACGGCGGGGAGGCGCTGCGGGCGCTGCGGATCGCGGAGGCCTGCGAGATCTCCCGGCGCGAGCGGCGACCGGTGCCACTCGCGGAGATCCCGGACCGGGAGGGGCCGTCGTACGGCTGAGTGCGGCGCGCGGGCACCACCGTGTTCGTGTCGTGAGGAAGGTGTGATGGCGGGGAGGCGACGGGTCAACCCCGGGGAAAAATTCACGGCCGCACCGGTGAACTCTGGCGCCTTGTCATTGACATGCCATGATCTACGCGCGTCATCATGAGTCCATGAGATTCCCCCCACGCGCCACGCGCCTCGGTGCGGCAGCCGCCCTCCTGTCCGCCCTCCTCGTGGGCGGCACCGTCTCCGCCACCGCGGCCGACGCCGCCGCCCGGTCCGTCGGCAGCGTCTGCTACGGCGACCTGCCCCCGCAGGCGTACGACACGCTGAAGCTGATCGAGCAGGGCGGTCCGTTCCCGTACTCGCAGGACGGCGTCGTCTTCCAGAACCGGGAGCACGTCCTGCCCAGCCGGTCCACGGGCTACTACCACGAGTACACGGTGATCACGCCGGGCTCCCCCACGCGCGGTGCGCGCCGCATCGTCACCGGTGAGCAGTACCGGGAGGACTACTACACGGCGGACCACTACGCCACGTTCGACCTGGTCGACTACGGCTGCTGAGCCCGCCCGGCGGCCCGTCGGCTCAGCCGGCGTGTGTCGAGAACAGTCCGCCCGTCGGGCCCTGCTTGTCGCCGCCCTGCGCCTTCTTCAGGGCGTTGGCCAGTCCCTCGATGGTGAGCGACTGGAGGATCACCCGGCCGTCGCCCTCCAGCGTGGCCAGGGACAGGCCCTCGCCGCCGAAGACGGCGTTCATGATCCCCTGGCGGTTGAGGCCGCCTACGCGCTGGACGCCGTACTCGACGCCCTCCTCGAAGGCGACCACGCAGCCGGTGTCGACCTCGATGCGCCCGCCGAAGTCCGCCGGGTTCAGGTCGATGAAGTTCCCCGCGCCGGCGATGATCACGGTGCCGTGCCCGGTGAACTTCTCCAGGACGAAGCCCTCGCCGCCGCTCATGCCGGTCCGGCCGCCGGCGAAGGCGATGCCGAAGTCGACGGTGGACTCGGCGGCCACGAAGGCGTCCTTCTCGGCGAACCACGCACGCCCGCCGTCCAGCTCCAGGGCGCGCATCTCGCCGGGGAGCACGCCCGCGAAGCCGACCGTGCCCTCGCCGCCCTGGGCGGTGAAGTACTGGAAGGCCAGCGACTCACCGGCGAGCATGCGCTGGCCCACCTGCATGGCGGTGCCCATGGCCTGGCGGAGCAGGCCGCCCATGCCGCCGCCCGAGCCGCCCTGCTGCTGCCCGCCGCTGCCGGAGGGGCCGGACAGCCGCGTCTCCATGGTCACGTTGGTGGTCTTGAACAGGAACTTCCCGGCCTCGCAGTAGACGGTCTGGCCGGGACGCAGGTTGACGACCGCCATCTGCATGGCGTTGCCGACGATCTCTTGCTGAAGGGTCACGTGGGAGACAACGCGGCAGGCGGAGGAAAAGGTTCCGGACCGCCGGGACGAGGATCGGCGGGGGTGGCGCGCGGGTGCCCCGGTGCTGTCGGACCGGGGCACCCCACGCGTGCGCGTGGGCCGGGGTCAGCCCCCCAGCTCCTGGTGGCGGGCGGCCAGACCGCTCGCGCCCTGCTCGGTCAGGGAGCCGAACAGGCGCAGCCGGGAGATGCCGCCGTCGGGGAAGATGTCGATCCGCGCGTGGGTGCCGACCGCCGGCTCGGGCAGGACGAAGCGGTGGTTGGTGTCGGGCTGGAGCGGGGTGCGCGGGAGGACCTCGGTCCACTCGCCGTCCTCGCCGTCCCGGACGGAGACCGACGCCCAGCCGGCGCTGTTGCCCTTCAGGTAGGCGGTGTCGATCTCGACCGCCCGGACCTGGGACTGGGCGACGAGCCGGTAGCTGATCCAGTCGTTGCCCCGGTCCCGGCGGCGGCGGGTCTCCCAGCCGTCGTCCATCTTGCGGGACCGGCCGGGCTGGATGGTGTTGGTGGCCGGGGAGTAGAAGAGGTTGGAGGCGTCCTCGGCCTGGCCGCCGTTCTCCAGGGCGACCACGTCGAAGGTGCCGAGGGCCGCGAGCCACTCGGGGTCCGGGACGACCTCGCCGTACACGCGCAGCCGGGCGATGCCGCCGTCGGGGTGCTGGTTGATCCGCAGGTGGGTGAAGCGCTGCTCGGCCGAGACGGCGAAGCCGTTCGCCGCGTGTCCGCCGACCGGGGTGCGCGGCACCAGCGTCGTCCACTTCACGTCCTCGCCCAGCAGTTCCTCCGGGGAGGGCGAGCCGGGTACGGAGGTGGCCTCGACGGAGACGGCCTGCGGGTAGTTGCCGCGGAAGTGGGCGGTGTCGACGACGATGCCGCGGATCACCCCGGGCGCGCCGAGCCGGACCAGCGCCCAGTCGTGGTCCTCGGCCGTCGGCCACGGGTGGGCGGCGGAGGCGCCGCGCCGGCGGCGGGTCTCCCAGCCGTCCATGATCTTGCCCTTGTGACCGAAGTGCTCGGGGTCGAACTCGGCCCGTTCGGGCACCAGCAGGTTCTCCCGCTCGGCGAAGAACTCGTCGTTGGCGGCGATGACCCCGGCGCCGAGCCGCCGGTCGGCGAGGTTGGCGTACCGGGTGAAGGGGAAGTCGGCGGTGCGGTAGTCCGCGTACGGGTCGCCGCCTCCGTAGGGGTTCGCGTCGCCGGTGAAGCTGGGTGTCGCCGTCACGGTGATCAGGTCTTCCTTTCGGGGCTCGGTGGGTGGCTTTCAGTGGGTGCGGCTGAGGAGCGTGCCCTTCGGCTCGGTGAACACGCCGTCGGCGACGATGCGTTCGCCGCGCAGCCAGGTGGACTTGACGACGCCGTACAGGGTCCTGCCGGCGTAGGCGGTGACCCGGTTGCGGTGCTGGAGGCCGGCCGGGTCGACGGTGAAGGTCTCGTCGGGCGCGAGCACGGCGAAGTCGGCGTCGCGGCCGGCCTCGATGGCGCCCTTGCGGTCCAGGCCGACCAGGCCGGCGGTGCGCGTGGACATCCAGCGGACCACGTCCTCCAGGGTGTGGCCGCGCCTGCGGGCCTCGGTCCACACCGCCGGCAGGCTGAGCTGGAGGCCGGAGATGCCGCCCCAGGCGGTGGCGAAGTCGTCCGTCTTCAGATCGGCGGTGGAGGGCGAGTGGTCGGTGACCACGCAGTCGATGGTGCCGTCGGCCAGCGCCGCCCAGAGCAGGTCCTGGTTGGCGGCCTCGCGGATGGGCGGGCAGCACTTGAACTCGCTGGCACCGTCCGGGACTTCCTCGGCGGTGAGGGTGAGGTAGTGCGGGCAGGTCTCGACGGTGACGCGGACGCCCTCGGCGCGCGCGGCGCGGATCAGCGGCAGGGCGTCACCGGAGGAGAGGTGCAGCACGTGCACCCGGGCGTCGAGGCGCCGGGCCTGCGCGATCAGGTTCGCGATGGCCGTGTCCTCGGCGTCGCGCGGGCGGGAGGCGAGGAAGTCCGCGTACTTGGGGCCGCCGTGCTGCGGGGCGGCGGCCAGGTGGTGCGGGTCCTCGGCGTGCACGATGAGCAGTCCGCCGAACCCGGCGATCTCGGCCAGGGACCGCGCGAGCCGGTCCTGGTCGAGGTGCGGGAACTCGTCGACGCCGGACGGGGAGAGGAACGCCTTGAACCCGAAGACGCCGGCGTCGTGCAGCGGGCGCAGGTCCTTGACGTTGTCGGGCAGGGCGCCGCCCCAGAAGCCGACGTCGATGTGCGCCTTGTCCCGGGCCACCGCCTGCTTGATCCGCAGGTGGTCCACGGTGGTGGTCGGCGGCAGGGAGTTGAGCGGCATGTCGACCAGGGTGGTGATGCCGCCGGCCGCCGCCGCGCGGGTGGCGGTCCAGAAGCCCTCCCACTCGGTGCGGCCCGGGTCGTTGACGTGCACGTGGGTGTCGACCAGGCCGGGCAGCAGGATGTGGTCGCCGACGTCCTCCAGCCGGGCCCCGGCCGGGACCTCGGCGTCGTACGGCAGGACGGCCGTGATCGTCCCGGCGGACACGGTGACCGTGGCGGCCCGCGTCCCCTCCGGAGTGACCACGCGCGTCGAGCGCAGCACCAGTTCAGCGTCGGACACCCGAACCCCTCTCTCTACCGCCGTCTTGCATCCAGGAACCGGGATGTACACCCACGTAACGGATTTCAACGTTCTGTTGAAGGAGTGTTCACTCCCGCTTCCCGACCGTCAAGGGGCACACTTTTGGACACCACGCGGGCACACGAAGGCAGCGTGAACCCCTGGACGTTTCCACAAAGCGGAATTAGAATTCCAGCAAGCAGAACGTAGCTATGTACAAGCAGGGAGTCAACCGGCTGCCGGGTAGGCTTCTGCCCTCCCGCCAGCCCCGAAAGGAACGCGCCGTGCCGACGTCCAGCGCCAGCGCCACCGACTCCGCCAAGCCCTCCGCCGCCGGTGGGGTGCAGTCCCTGGAGCGCGCCTTCGACCTGCTCGAGCGGATGGCGGACGCGGGCGGCGAGGTGGGATTGAGCGAGCTGTCCGCGGCCAGCGGACTGCCGCTGCCGACCATCCACCGGCTGATGCGCACGCTGGTCGCCTGCGGCTACGTACGGCAGCAGGCCAACCGGCGGTACGCGCTCGGGCCCCGGCTGATCCGGCTCGGCGAGTCCGCGTCCCGGCTGCTCGGCACCTGGGCGCGGCCGTACCTGGCCCGGCTGGTGGAGGAGACCGGCGAGACCGCGAACATGGCGCTGCTCGACGGCGACGAGATCGTCTACGTCGCCCAGGTGCCCTCCAAGCACTCCATGCGGATGTTCACCGAGGTCGGCCGGCGGGTGCTGCCGCACTCGACCGGTGTGGGCAAGGCGCTGCTGGCGGGGGTGCCGGACGCGGAGGTGCGGGCGCTGCTGTCCCGGACCGGCATGCCCGCGGCGACCGAGAAGACCATCACCACGCCGGAGGGGTTCCTCGCCGCGCTGGCGGAGGTACGGCAGGCGGGGTACGCCGTCGACGACAACGAGCAGGAGATCGGGGTGCGGTGCCTCGCGGTGTCCGTGCCCGACTCCCCCACGGCGGCCGCCATCTCCATCTCCGGACCGGCGGGACGGGTCACGGAGACGGCCACGGAGCGGATCGTGCCGGTCCTCCAGCAGGTCGCCCGCGAACTGTCCGCCGCGCTGGTCAGCCAGAACCAGGGCTGACCGGCCCACGGCGCCCGCCACGGCCGAGTCGCCCGACGCGGCCGTGGCGGGCGACTCGCACGCCCGGAGCCGGGCCGGCGCCGCCGGGACCCTGGTCCGTGCGTCACCGCCCTGGACCGCGCGTGCGCCACTGCCCTTCCCCAGGGCTTCGCCAGGGCTCCCTAGGGCCTGTCGCCGAACAGGTTCACCGCGTCGCGCACCTGTGACAGGCCCCGGGCCAGCGCGCTCATCGAGCCGATCGCCCCGGCGATCAGCAGCAGGGAGCCGCGCAGGCGCGGGATCTCCGGCAGGCCGCTCGCGGCCATCGCCGCCAGGGCCGCCAGCTCGTCCTCGGCTATCGTCCGGTCGGGGAAGTCCGCCGGCAGCGCGGCGAGCTGACGGCGCAGCCGGGACACCGCGCTCCGCAGTTCCGCCACCCTCGGGTCCTCGTCGCTGCCGGTCACCGGCGCCTGCCCCAAGCTCCGCAACACAGCCCTCCCCCCTCGGAACGCCCTCGTGCGCGGGTCAGTAAACGCCACCCCGCGCGGGAGCGCCACAGCGCGGACCGAAATTCAGCCCAACGGAACCGGTGGCGGAAAACCGGTCGGTCCCGGCGCCGTCGGGTATGCAGGACCCATGACGGACAACCGGGATCTTCAGCGGGACGTCGCGGGGCTGCTGCTCGCGGCCGGCGGCGGCAGACGGCTCGGCGGACGCCCCAAGGCGCTGCTGACGCACCGGGGGCGGCCCCTGGTGGAACACGCGGCCGGGGTGCTGCGCGCGGCCGGGTGCGGGCGCGTCCACGTGGTGCTGGGCGCCCGGTCGGACGAGGTGCGCGCCCGCGCCGAACTGGACGGCTGCGTGCTGGTGGACAACCCCGACTGGGCGCAGGGCATGGGCTCCTCGCTGCGCGCCGGGCTGGCCTCGCTGGCCGGCACGGGGGCGCGCGCGGCCCTGGTCGGCCTGGTGGACCAGCCCGGTATCGGACCGGCCGCGGTGGCCCGGGTGCTCGGGGCGTTCGAGGACGAGGGGTCGCTGGTCTCGGCCGCCTACGACGGGGTGCGCGGGCATCCCGTGCTGTTCGGCGCCGCGCACTGGGCGGGCATGGCCCGGGAGGCGACCGGGGACCGCGGGGCGCGGACCTACCTGAAGGCGCACGCGGCGGAGATCCGGCTCGTGGAGTGCGCCGACGTCGCCGAGCCCTACGACATCGACACCGAGGCCGATCTGGGCCACCTTGAGTGAGCGGGGTGGCACCCGGCGCCACCTTCCCTCGACCCAGAGATTCTCGACATCAACAAACCATTGAAGTTCCACGATGAGGAAACTACTATCCACTGCTCAGAAGCGTCCGACCGCACAGCGGGCGCTGTCTGCCCTATTCGCGCCACTTGGCACCCGGTGCCACCGCTGAAGGAAGTGACAGCTCATGTCCGCACCAGCGCCGTCCCCGCTGGCCATCGTCGACGCCGAGCCCCTGCCCCGGCAGGAAGAGGTCCTCACGGACGCGGCGCTCGCCTTCGTGGCGGAGCTGCACCGGCGGTTCACCCCGCGCCGTGACGAACTCCTGGCCCGCCGGGCCGAGCGCCGCGCCGAGATCGCCCGCACCTCCACGCTCGACTTCCTGCCGGAGACGGCCGCGATCCGCGCGGACGACTCCTGGCGGGTCGCCCCGGCCCCGGCCGCGCTGAACGACCGGCGCGTCGAGATCACCGGCCCCACCGACCGCAAGATGACCATCAACGCGCTCAACTCGGGCGCGCGGGTCTGGCTCGCCGACTTCGAGGACGCCTCCGCGCCGACCTGGGAGAACGTCGTCCTCGGCCAGGCCAACCTGATCGACGCCTACACCCGGAACATCGACTTCACCGACGAGCGCACCGGCAAGTCGTACGCCCTGCGACCCGCCGAGGAGCTGGCGACCGTCGTCATGCGGCCGCGCGGCTGGCACCTGGACGAGCGGCACCTCACCGACGCCGACGGCCGCCCGGTGCCGGGCGCCCTGGTCGACTTCGGCCTGTACTTCTTCCACAACGCCCAGCGGCTGCTCGACCTCGGCAAGGGCCCGTACTTCTACCTGCCGAAGACCGAGTCGCACCTCGAAGCCCGCCTGTGGAACGACGTGTTCGTCTTCGCGCAGGACTACGTCGGCATCCCGCAGGGCACCGTCCGCGCCACCGTGCTGATCGAGACCATCACGGCCGCGTACGAGATGGAGGAGATCCTCTACGAACTCCGCGACCACGCCTCCGGGCTGAACGCGGGCCGCTGGGACTACCTGTTCTCCATCGTGAAGAACTTCCGGGACGGCGGCGCCAAGTTCGTCCTGCCGGACCGCAACGCCGTCACCATGACCGCCCCGTTCATGCGGGCCTACACCGAACTGCTCGTCCGCACCTGCCACAAGCGCGGCGCGCACGCCATCGGCGGCATGGCGGCCTTCATCCCCTCCCGCAGGGACCCGGAGGTCAACAAGGTCGCGTTCGAGAAGGTCCGCGCCGACAAGGACCGCGAGGCGAACGACGGATTCGACGGCTCCTGGGTCGCCCACCCCGACCTGGTGCCGATCGCCATGGAGTCCTTCGACAAGGTCCTCGGGGACAGGCCGAACCAGAAGGACCGGCTGCGCGAGGACGTGCGCGTCGAGGCCGCCGACCTGATCGCGATCGACTCGCTGGACGCGAAGCCGACGTACCCGGGCCTGGTCAACGCCGTGCAGGTCGGCATCCGGTACATCGAGGCCTGGCTGCGCGGGCTCGGCGCGGTCGCCATCTTCAACCTGATGGAGGACGCGGCCACCGCCGAGATCTCCCGCTCGCAGATCTGGCAGTGGATCAACGCGGGCGTCGAGTTCGAGAACGGCGCCACGGCCACGCCGGAGCTGGCCCGCAAGGTCGCCGCCGAGGAACTCGACGCCATCCGCAAGGAGATCGGCGAGGAGGCGTTCGCGGCCGGACACTGGCAGCAGGCGCACGACCTGCTGCTCCAGGTGGCCCTGGACGAGGACTACGCCGACTTCCTGACCCTGCCGGCGTACCGGCAGCTGCGCGGCTGATCCCGCCCACCGCGACGCCCCCGGCACCCGTGGGTGCCGGGGGCGTGCCGCGTCGTGAGCGGGCGGTCCGCGGCGGCGGCGCCCCTCGGCGGTGCGGCCGAGCGACCCGGCCGGCGGACCGTCCGGCGGCGCCTCGCGCCGCCGGGCCGGGGCCTTGGCGGCCTCAGCCCAGGTGCACCGACCAGTCCTGCTGCGCCGCCGGCTTGCCGTGCAGGTCGGGGACCCGCTTCAGCCAGTCCGGGCGGCCCGCCTGCGTCTTCGCCGTGCGGGCGGCCTCCTCGGCGGCCAGCTCCTCGCGGCTCGGGAAGTCGGTGGGCAGCCACTCCGGCGAGCGCCGGACGCGGTCCAGCAGATAGCCGACGTAGGCGTCGCGGACGTCGTCGGGGGTGGCGAACCCGGCGTCCTCGGCGAGCCAGGCGTCCGGCACCTCGGCGACGATCCGGCGCAGCAGCTCCTCGGTCACCCGGGGCGCCAGTTCGGCGTCGGCGGCCCGCACGTCCGGGCCGTAGAGGCCGAGGGCGTGGTGCCGGAAGTCGTACTTCCGGCCCGGGTCCGTGGCGTCCCAGCGGTGGTGGAAGACGAGGGCGGCGCCGTGGTCGATGAGCCACAGGCGCGTGGGCGCGGTGCCGAGGTTCGGCCACACCATCAGGTTGGAGCTGTGCACCGTACGGTCGACGTTGGCGGTCAGCGCGTCCAGCCAGACGATCCGGCCGGCCTCCAGCGGGTCCACCGGGAAGGTCCGGGCGATCTCCGGGGTGAAGTCCCGGGCGCCGGGCAGATAGTCCATGCCCAGGTTGACGCCCGCGCTGGCGCTGTGCAGCTCGCGCACCTCCTGGTGCGGCTCGGCGGCGGCGATGGCCGGGTCGAAGTGGACCAGGACGAGTTCCGGGAAGCGCAGGCCGAGCGCGCGGGCGAGCTCCCCGACGATGATCTCGGCGACCAGCGCCTTGTGGCCCTGCGCAGAGCCGGTGAACTTCACGACGTACGTGCCGAGATCGTCGGCCTCGACGACTCCGGGGACGGAGCCGCCGGATCGCAAGGGTTCGACGTACCGGGTCGCGGAGACTTCCCTCAGCATGTTCGAAGGCTCCGCCACTCATCGGCCTTGCGTTTCATGGCCACCTCCAAGGGGTTCCGATCCGGGGGAACGTCCACGACCGGCCCTCGGGAGAAGTCGGGGAGTTCCGGCTGGCACGCTCGTCTCCCTCACTCCCCAGCGGTCCGTCGATGGCGGTGCGACCCCTGCCTGCGGCCACCGGCCTGAAGTGAGCATAGTAACCAAGCGTGACAGCCGAGGAGGAATCCCTCCGGGGCACGAGACTGGCCGCCCGGCGGGGTGCCGCAGCCATCTCGGTGTGGACGGGCGACACGTGGTGATGGTCCGACCGCGGCGTACCGGGCGGCCCACGGCGGGTCAGGGGGCGGGTGCGGGGTGTGCCAGGGGGTTCGGCAGTGGCTGGTAGCGGGCGGCCGCGCCGTCCGCGCCGGTCCAGCGCAGCAGCAGGTTCGTCTTGCCGGGCAGCGTGGGCGCGGTCAGCAGGGCGGGGATCTCGGGCAGGTCGTGCCGGGCCAGTTCGCGGCGGGCGGCGGGCCAGGGGTCGAAACCCGGGTGGTGGTCGGCGAGGGCGCCGGCGATCTCCGAGAGGTGGTTGACGACCAGGCAGTACACCAGTCGCTCCCAGCCGGCGGCGCGCGTCACGTCCGGCAGCAGCTTGGCGCCCTCGGCGTCCCGGAACAGGGCCTGCACGGGGGTGCCTGACGCGTCCACGGCGACCAGGGTGTTCTGGAGGTGCGCCTCCAGGACCACCCCGTGGTCGTCGAAGGCGGTCAGCACGGGCGGTACGACCTGCCGCAGGTACGCCTCCCACCAGCCGGCCGGATCGGTGGCGGCGGCCAGCGGACTGCCCGCGAAGCCCTCGGCGAGACCCGCCGCGAGCAGCGGGACGGCGCCCGGCAGGAGGTGGCCGCGCAGCCCGTCCCGGACCAGCACGGCCAGCTGCTCGAAGGCGAAGGCGGCGGTGCGGTAGCCGCGGTCGCTGAGCCAGGCGGCGGGCGGGCCCATCGCCGCGAAGGCGTGCCCGGCGGCGGTGTCGGTGCGGCGGAGCCCGCGCAGGTCGTGGCGCCACAGCCGGCGGACGTCGTTGGTGATGCGGACGTCCAGGCTGAACTTCAGGAACAGGTCGCGGCCGGGTTCGTACACCGTGCGGACGGCGGCGGTGGGCCAGGTGTCGGACGCGGTGGTGCCGAGCCGCAGCAGCCGGCCGTCGGCGAACGCGGGCGCGAGGTCGCGGCCGGCCAGCTCGAGCTGCCAGGGGTGGGCGGGCAGCAGCCGGTAGCCGGGCGGGGCCGTGCCGAGGGCGTCCAGCGCGCGGGTGTCGCCCTCCTCGGCCACCTGGTCCTCGCGGACGCCGAGCAGCGTCAGCGGGAAGCGGGCGTGCGCCTCGGGGGCGTACGGCAGCCAGGAGGCGACCGGGCCGCCGCCGCGCGCCTTGGGCGCCGGGTGGTACGGGTGGCCGATGAGCAGGGACTGCTCGGAGCGCAGGTACGGGTCCTCGGGCGGGGTGGCCCGCGCGCGGGCGGTGAGCAGGGCGGCGACCGCCTCCCGGCTGTCGAGCATCTCGGCGGGCAGGTCGCCGCCGGGCAGCCCGGTGTGCCGGCGCAGCTCCTCGGCGACCAGTTTGACCAGCTCCGGGTGGCCGATCGGGTGCCAGGCCCCGGCCCCGTACAACTCGGGGTCGGCGGGGCGCCGGCCGGCCCGCACCCGCAGCAGCCGGCCGTCCGGCAGCCGGTGGGCGCGGCGGTCGCCGGCGCCGTCCGGGAGCGGCACGGCGACCTCTCGCAGCAGGCAGTTGAGCAGCGGGGCCGACGCGTACGCGTCGGCGCGGCAGCCGGCCTCGCCGGTGGGGGGTGTGAGGTCCACGCGTTCCATTCGTCCGTCGTCCAGGGGCTCGCGGTCGTCCCCGCGCACGCCGGGTGCGCCGTCCGGGAGCCGGAGACGATCAGTATGGCCGCCGTCCGCGGCGGTCCCCGACAATCGTGCCGTGCCCGCCTACCCCAGGAGCCGACCGTGCAGCGTGCCCGTACCGCCGAGACCGAGATCGCCGAGGAGCTGGCGGCCGTCCGGCCCGCCCTGCTGCCCCGGTACGCGGCGGAGCTGCCGGGTGCCCGGGCCGCCGTACTGACCCGGCTGTGGCGGGCGCTGGTCCACGAGCCGCTGCCGTGGGTCACCGGCAGGACGCCGGACGCCGACGGCCTCGCGCTGCGCCTCGCCGACGGCCGCACCCTGCGCGGGCCGCGCGCGGACCCGTACGCGACGCGCGCGTACGTCGGCGCCGTGCTCCTGGACCGGGAGCGGTACGACGATCCGGCGCTGCTGCTGGCCGCCCTGCGGGTGCCGCACGGCTCCGCGTTCGCGGCGGAGCTGGGGCACAGCGTGGCCTCGCTGGCGCTGTCCCGGGCCGGCGGGGACGATTCGCGGGAGTGGCCGGAGGCGGACTGGGCGTGGGAGCGGCGGGTTGTCGACGGGCACCCGTTCCACCCGGGCTGCCGTTCCCGGCCCGGCTTCTCGGTGGCGGACCAGCTGGCGTACGGACCCGAGCACGGGCCGGTGGTGGAGCTGGGGACGGTGCCGGTGCCGGCGGACGAGTGCCTGGTGTCCGGGGACTGGCCGGCGGAGCTGCGGGCGGGCGGGCGGCTGCTGGTGCCGGTGCATCCCTGGCAGGCAGCGCACGTGCTCAAGCAGCCCTGCGACGCCTGGCGCGCGGCCCGGCCGCTGATGTCGCTGCGCACCCTGGCGCTGCCCGGCGGCCCGCACGTGAAGACGGCGCTGAGCGCGCGGCTGACGTCGTCGGTGCGGGACATCTCGGCGTACTCGGTCGAGGCCGCGGCACCGCTGACCGCGCTCGGCGAGGAGCTGGCGGCGCGCACCGGCGGGCTGCTGCACGTCACCCGCACGCTGGGGGCGGTCACGGCCGGCTCCCCCGGCCTGGCCGCGCTGCTGCGCGAGTCGCCGGGGGTGTACGCGGCGCCTGGGGAACACGTCCTGCCGGTGGCCGCGCTCGCCACCACGTCCCTGCCCCGGTCGCCCGCGTGGCTGGCCGCGTTCACCCGGCTGGCGCTGACGGTGGGCCTGCGGCTGCTGGACCTGGGCGTGGCCCTGGAGGCGCACGGCCAGAACCTCCTGGTGGTCCTGGCGGCCGACCGCACGCCCGTGCGCCTGGTCTACCGGGACCTGGCCGACATCCGGATCAGCCCCGCCCGGCTGGCCCGCCACGGCATCGCTCCGCCCGCCCTGGGGGGCCGCCTGATCACCGACGACCCGACGGCCCTGCGCCGCAAGCTGTTCGGCTCCCTGGTGGCGGGCGCCCTGGCCGGTACGGCGGGCTCGGCCCACACCCTGGCCGCGGCCCTGCGCACCACCCTCCCCGGCCTGCCCCCCACCCCCGACCCCGCCCCCCCGCGCGACGACC
>NZ_JOCB01000067.1 GCF_000718775.1 Streptomyces sp. NRRL S-31 | reverse complement strand
CCGCCGGCACCGTCCCCCGCGCCCCCCGCCGCCCTCGCCGCACCGGCCCGCCGCCTCCTCGTGGGCCTGCTGCTCGCCGCCGTGGCCGCCGGGGCGCTCGGCGTGGGGCACCGGATACGGCCCGCCCCCTACGGGGACCGGCTGCTGCCCGGGATGCCGGGGGAGTGGGCGGTGCGGGTGCGGGACGCGGCCGTGACCGGCTACGACCGCCGTACCGGCGCGCCGCGGTGGCGCTACGCGCGCGCGGGACACCGCCCCGTCGCCGTGCTGCCCGCGCGCGGGGAGGCGATCGCGCTCTGGGACGACGGGCTGCTCACCGACACCGACGGCCGTTCCGTGCGCTGGCACCGCGCGCTGCCCGACGCGGCCGAGTGGCTCCCGGACCACGGCGGCGCCGGCGTCCTGCGCCCCCTCGGCCGCGGCATCCTCGCCGTCGTCAGCCCGCGCCGCGTCACCGCCTACCGCACCGCCGACGGCGATCTGCGCTGGGTGCTGCCCGCCCGGCCGGGCTGCGCGTTCCGGCCCGAGGGCGCGGTACGGCGGGGCACGGCCCTGCTCCTCGCCCAGCCGTGCGCGGACGCCGCCTGGACCGGCCAGCTCGTGGCCCTGGACCACCTGGGCCGGATCGCACCCGGCCGCACCCCGCTGGGCAACGACCCGCCCCGCCCGCGCACCGTCCGCCTGGACGCCGGAAAAGCGCTTGCCCCGCCCCGTTAGACTGGTTCCCATGGCCATTCTCCTCGCGCATTAGACGGCGGGAACGCCCTCAGCCGCCCACCCGCCAATCCCTGTACGCCCTGGAGTCTGTCCGTGATCTCCGCCTCCGGTATCGAGCTGCGCGCCGGTGCGCGCGTCCTCATCGAGAACGCCACCTTCCGTGTCGCCAAGGGCGACCGCATCGGCCTCGTCGGCCGCAACGGCGCCGGCAAGACCACCCTCACCAAGTGCCTGGCCGGCGAAGGCATCCCGGCCTCCGGCACGATCACCCGCTCCGGCGAGGTCGGCTATCTGCCGCAGGACCCCCGCACCGGCGACCTGGACGTGCTCGCCCGCGACCGCGTCCTCTCCGCGCGCGGCCTCGACGTACTGATCCGCAAGATGCGCGAGAACGAGCAGCGCATCGCCAACGGCAAGGGCAGCACCCGCGAGAAGGCGCTGAAGCAGTACGAGCGCCAGGAGACGGAGTTCCTCACCAAGGGCGGGTACGCCGCCGAGGCCGAGGCCGCCACCATCGCCGCCGCCCTGAACCTGCCCGACCGGGTGCTCGGCCAGCCGCTGCACACGCTCTCCGGCGGTCAGCGCCGCCGTATCGAGCTGGCCCGGATCCTCTTCTCGGACGCCGACACCCTGCTGCTCGACGAGCCCACCAACCACCTCGACGCGGACTCGATCACCTGGCTGCGGGACTACCTGAAGTCCTACCGCGGCGGCTTCATCGTGATCTCCCACGACGTCGACCTCGTCGACACCGTGGTCAACAAGGTGTTCTACCTGGACGCCAACCGGTCCGCGATCGACGTCTACAACATGGGCTGGAAGCTGTACCAGCAGCAGCGCGAGGCCGACGAGAAGCGCCGCAAGCACGAGCGCGCCAACGCGGAGAAGAAGGCCGCCGCGCTCAACGCCCAGGCCGACAAGATGCGCGCCAAGGCCACCAAGACGGTCGCCGCGCAGAACATGGCCCGCCGGGCCGAAAAGCTGCTCTCCGGCCTCGACGAGGTCCGGATGTCCGACAAGGTCGCCAAGCTCCGCTTCCCGGAGCCCGCGCCCTGCGGCAAGACCCCGCTGATGGCCGAGGGCCTGTCGAAGTCGTACGGCTCGCTGGAGATCTTCACCGACGTCGACCTCGCCATCGACAAGGGCTCCCGGGTCGTCATCCTCGGCCTCAACGGCGCCGGCAAGACCACCCTGCTCCGTCTCCTCGGGGGCGTGGAGACGCCGGACACCGGCCGGGTCGTCCCCGGTCACGGCCTCAAGCTCGGCTACTACGCGCAGGAGCACGAGACCCTGGACCCGGACCGCACGGTCCTGGAGAACATGCGCTCGGCCGCCCCCGACATGGACCTGGTCGAGGTGCGCAAGGTGCTCGGCTCGTTCCTCTTCTCCGGCGACGACGTCGACAAGCCCGCCCGGGTCCTCTCCGGCGGCGAGAAGACCCGTCTCGCCCTGGCCACGCTCGTCGTCTCCTCGGCGAACGTGCTGCTCCTGGACGAGCCGACGAACAACCTGGACCCGGCCAGCCGCGAGGAGATCCTCGGAGCCCTGCGCACCTACAAGGGCGCGGTCGTCCTCGTCACCCACGACGAGGGCGCCGTCGAGGCGCTCCAGCCGGAGCGGATCATCCTGCTCCCGGACGGCGTCGAGGACCTGTGGGGCTCGGACTACGCGGATCTCGTCGCCCTGGCGTGATCGAATGTCTGATCCACTGAGTATGGATCATTCGGCCCATCGGTGATCCCTCATCTGTGTGAGATCTCCTCGTATCGAGGTGTGTCGTACACGGATTTTCCGGCCGACCCCCCAGTACCGGGGGGTCGGCCGCTTCGCGTTCCTGACCTGGTACTTCGCGAATCCACCCGTACGGACCCCCGTGTCCCACCCGCTGGAATCATCCATTCCGCATGTGGGGAACCACTCCTGTCGTCACAACGATGTCTCACCGACCTTGCCGAATGGGTGGCCATCGCGCCCGGGAGGGGTGATCATGAGGAGACCAGAGCGCACTTCCCATGAGGAGGCACGGGTGGCCGAGACTCTGAAGAAGGGCAGCCGGGTGACCGGCGCCGCGCGCGACAAGCTCGCGGCAGACCTGAAGAAGAAGTACGACTCCGGTGCGAGCATCCGGGCGCTGGCCGAGGAGACCGGCCGCTCGTATGGCTTCGTGCACCGGATGCTCAGCGAGTCGGGCGTCACGCTCCGTGGGCGTGGCGGAGCGACCCGCGGCAAGAAGGCCGCTTCGTCCTGACTCCGGGCGGCCATCGGCTTCGATGGTGGCCACCCGGCCGGCAGCGTGATCGGCCGGGTGGTTACTGTGCAGTCACTTAGCATGTCGTACGGCACTGCGTGATGACCGCACCCATCGGAGGCGCCCCATGGCTTCGCCCGACCAGGACCTCGTTCCCGCACTCGACAAGGACGGCGTACGGCTCACCGTCGACGACACGCTCGCCACGGTGACGCTGACCCACCCGGCCAAGCGCAACGCGCAGAGCCCCGCCATGTGGCGGGCGCTCGCCGAGGCCGGGCGGCTGCTGCCGGGCTCCGTCCGCGTCGTGGTGCTGCGCGGCGAGGGCAAGTCCTTCTCCGCCGGGCTGGACCGCCGGATGTTCACCCCGGAGGGGATCGAGGGCGAGCCGACCTTCATCGATCTCGCGCGCCGTGACGACGCCGGGATCGACGCGATCATCGCCGAATACCAGGAGGCGTTCACCTGGTGGCGGCGGACCGACCTCGTGTCCATCGCCGCAGTCCAGGGGCATGCCATCGGGGCCGGCTTCCAGCTCGCGCTCGGCTGCGACCTGCGGATCGTGGCCGACGACGTCCAGTTCGCCATGCGCGAGACCAGCCTCGGTCTCGTCCCCGACCTGACCGGCACCCATCCGCTGGTCGGCCTCGTCGGGTACGCCCGCGCGCTGGAGATCTGCGCGACCGGGCGGTTCGTCGGGGCGGCGGAGGCGGTGTCGAGCGGGCTGGCCAACCTCGCCGTGCCCGCGGCAGAACTCGACGGCGCGGCGCGGGACCTGGCCGCGGCGCTGCTGGCCGCGCCGCGGGACGCGGTCGTGGAGACCAAGGCGCTGCTGCGCGGTGCCGTGGACCGTACGTTCGAGGAGCAGCGCGCCGCCGAACGCGCCGCCCAGACCCGTCGGCTGCGGGACCTGGCCGGCCTCGGCGAGTGACGCCACGCGCCCGCCGCCCCGGCCGTCCACCGGCCGGGGCGGCGGGACGTCGTCAGAAACCGTGCCGCATCCCGCCGTCGACGGGCACCATGATGCCGGTCAGATAGGACGCGGCCGGGGACAGCAGGAACGCGGCGACCTTCCCGAACTCCTCCGGCGACCCGTACCGGCGCAACGGGATCCGCGACTCGTGCGCGGCACGGGTGGCCTCCGGGTCGGCGGACAGCCCGTCCAGCTCGCGGACCCGGTCGGTGTCGATCCGGGACGGCAGCAGCCCGACCACCCGGATCCCGCGCGGCCCCAGCTCGTCGGCGATCGACTTGGCGAACCCGGCGAGACCCGGCCGCAGCCCGTTGGACACGGTCAGCCCCGGAATCGGCTCGTGCACCGACCCGGACAGCACGAACCCGATGACACCGCCCTCCGCCAGCTCGGCCGCCGCCGCGCGGGCCAGCCGTACCGCGCCGAGGAAGACGGACTCGAAGGCGTCCCGCCACTGCTCGTCGGTGTTGTCGGCGACGAACCCGGGCGCCGGCCCGCCCACGCTCACCAGCACGCCGTGGAAGCCCCCGAAGTTCTCCCGGGCGGCCGCGATCAGCCGCTCGGGAGCCTCCGCGTCGGCGTTGTCCACGGCCACGCCCACCGCGTTCGGGCCCAGCTCGGCGGCGGCGCCGGCGACCCGCTCCGCGTCCCGGCCGGTGAGGACCACCTTCGCGCCGTCGGCGACGAGTTCCCGCGCGGCGGCGTTGCCCAGTCCCCGGGTGGCTCCGGTGACGACGTACACCCGGTCCTTCAGTCCAAGATCCATGGCCCTATCCTGCCCCGTCCCGACCGAACAGTGTCAGCGCGGTGTTCACCAGTCCGATGTGACTGAACGCCTGCGGGAAGTTGCCCAGCTGGCAGCCGTCCACCGGGTCGTACTCCTCGGCCAGCAGGCCCACGTCGTTGCACAGGCCCACCAGCCGCTCGAACAGCTCCCGCGCCTCCTCGCGCCGGCCGGTCAGATGGAGCGCGTCGGCGAGCCAGAACGAGCAGGCCAGGAAGGCGCCCTCACCGCTGGGCAGCCCGTCGATCACCGAGTCCTCGGTGTCGTAGCGGCGCAGGAAGCCGCCGTGCCCCAGCTCGTCGCGGATCGCGTCGACCGTGCCGACCACCCGCGGGTCGTCCGCCGGCAGGAAACCCACGCGCGGGATGAGCAGCAGCGCGGCGTCGAGTTCCCGGGAGCCGTAGTACTGCGTGAACGTGTTGCGCCGGGCGTCGAAGCCCCTCTCGCACACCTCCCGGTGGACCTCGTCGCGCAGCCGCCGCCAGCCCGCCAGGTCCCCGTCCAGGTCCGGGTGGTCCTCAAGGGTCCGCACGGCCCGGTCCGCGGCCACCCACACCATCACCTTGGAGTGCACGAACTGGCGCCGGCCGCCGCGCACCTCCCACAGGCCCTCGTCCGGCTGCCGCCACGCCGACTCCAGGAACGTCATCAGCGAGCGCTGGAGGGCCCACATGTGCGGCCGGGTGGGCAGGCCCGCGGTGCGGGCCAGCGACAGCGAGTCCATCACCTCGCCGTACACGTCCAGCTGGAGCTGCTCGACGGCGCCGTTGCCGACGCGGACGGGGGAGGAGCCGGCGAAGCCGGGCAGCCACGGCAGTTCCGTCTCCGGCAGCCGCCGCTCACCGGCGACGCCGTACATGATCTGGAGGTCGGCCGGGTTGCCGGCGACCGCCCGCAGCAGCCAGTTCCGCCAGGCCTCGGCCTCCTCGTGGAAGCCCGCGGTGAGCAGCACGCCGAGGGTGAGGGTGGAGTCGCGCAGCCAGCAGTACCGGTAGTCCCAGTTGCGCACGCCGCCCGGTTGCTCGGGCAGCGAGGTGGTCGCCGCGGCCACGATCCCGCCGGTCGGGGCGTAGGTGAGGGCCTTGAGGGTGATGAGGGAGCGGACGACCGCGTCCCGATGGGGGCCGTCGTAGCGGCACCGCAGGACCCAGCGCCGCCAGTCCGAGACGCTGCTCTCCAGCGCCTCGTACGGGTCGACCAGCGGCGGGCGTTTCTCGTGCGAGGGGTGCCAGGTGAGCACGAACGCGACCCGCTCGCCCTCGGCGACGGTGAACTCGGCGTGGGTGCCGTAGTCCTCGCCCCAGGTGCGCACGTCCGGCTCGGCGCGCAGCCAGGCGGAGTCCGGCCCGGCGATGGCCACCCGGTGGCCGTCGGCGCGGCGCACCCACGGGGTGATCGAGCCGTAGTCGAAGCGCAGCCGCAGCGTGCTGCGGACGGTGACCCGGCCGCTGACGCCCTCCACGATCCGTACGACGTCGGGGGCGCGGTCGCGCTGGGGCATCAGGTCGGTGACGCGCACCGTGCCGTCGGCGGTCTCCCACTCGGTGTCCAGGACCAGGGTGTCCGGCCGGTAGGCGCGGCGGGCGCAGGTGTCCGCCCCCTCGGGGGCGATGCGCCAGTAGCCGTGGTCCTCGTCGCCCAGCAGCCGGGCGAAGCAGGCGCCGGAGTCGAAGCGGGGCAGGCACAGCCAGTCGATCGAGCCGTCCTTGCCGACCAGGGCCGCGGTCTGCGTGTCCCCGATGACGGCGTAGTCGTCGATGCGCGCGTTCACCCGATGCGGTTTCCCGCCGGGACAGGGGGCCAATCAGACGGCCCGCCGGGGGAGTGAGCCCCGGGCGGGGGAGCGCTCAGACCGCGGCGGGTTCGCCCGCCTCCGGCTGCGGCTGCGCCGCGGCCTCCTCCCGGTCGCGGACCTCCCGCCGGACCAGGAACCACCAGCCGACCGGCACGGCCGCCGCGAACAGCCACCACTGGATCATGTAGGCGTAGTTCAGCGGGGCGTCCTCGCTGCCCGGGTCGGAGATCTGCTCCGGGGACCCGCCCTTGGGCTGGGGCGCGGTCTGCTGGATGTAGCCGCCGAGCACCTGGGCGCCGAGCCGCCGCGCCTCCCGCGCGCTGTCGATCAGCATGATCTGCCGGTCGGGGAGGCCCGCGACGTTCTTGATGCCGCTCGCGGCGGTCGTCTCGTCGGTCATCAGCCGTCCGCTGACGGTGGTCCGGCCGGCCGGCGGCGCGGGGATCTTCGGGAAGGCGGTCTGCGCGCCGTTCGCCGGGATCCAGCCGCGGTTGACCAGCAGCACCTTGCCGTCCGTGAGCACGAAGGGGGTCAGGACGTGGAAGCCGACCTCGCCGTCGGAGCTGGTGCGGCGGCGGACCACGACCTCCTTGGCGGTGTCGAAGGTGCCGGTCGCGGTGACCGTGCGGTACTTCTCGGCGCGGGTCACGGCGTGCCCGGGGGAGGTCAGCCGCTCGACCGGGACCGGGTCGGCGTGCAGCGCGGCGGAGACCAGGTCGTTGCGGGCGGTGCGCTCCTCGTACCGGTGCTGCTGCCAGAAACCCAGCTTGATCATCGTCGGGATCAGCGCGATCGAGACGAGTGTGAGGATCACCCACTGGCGGGACGACAGGAAGCGGTAGCGGTGCACCCCACGACGGTACCTCCGAGCCGTGGGGTGCGTTCGGGCGGGTACCGGGTCATACCCGGTCCACGATGCCGACCCTCCCCTCGGCGCGGGCGCAGTGCGCGCCGCAGAACCAGTGCCCCTCCACCTCCACGCCCTGGCCGATGATCTGCACCCGGCAGTGCTCGCAGATCGGGGCCATGCGGTGGATCGCGCAGGAGAAGCAGTCGAAGACGTGCACCGAGCCCTGCGCGTGCACCTCGAAGGTCATTCCGTAGTCGTTGCCGCAGACTTCGCATGTCGCCATGGGCCACAGGGTGGGCCGTCGCCGATGGCCGGGCGAGCGGGGGACGGGTGAGTCGTGTGGCAACCACCCGTTCGTACGATCACTCGACCGTGGTGTTCCGGATCACCCGTCGTACGCCTGTCCGGCCATCGGCCCGCCTACCCGTCCGCGGGCTCCACGTCCCTGAGCAACTGCCCGAACGCGGCCTCGTCGACGACCGGGGTGCCGTACTGCCGTGCCTTGGCGGTCTTCGACGTCCCCGAGTCCGGATCGTTGGTCACGAGCAGGCTGGTGAGCCGGGAGATGCTGGTGGCGACGTGCAGTCCGGCCTCGACGGCCCGGTCCTCCAGCAGTTCGCGCTCGGTCGAGGTGTCGCCGGAGAAGGCCACCCGCATGCCCTGTTTGAGTCGTTTGCCGTCTTCATAGCGGCCTGGGTTGGGATAGGGGCATGCGGGCCTTTTGCGGGTGGGGCGCCAACCCCCGGACCGGTAGCCGCCGTAACCGCCCGACGACTGCCGGGGCACCGGCCGGTCCGACCACTCCGTCAGCGGCCGGCACTCCAGCAGCGGCAGCCGTACGCCGCCCGCCGCCGCGGCCCGCAGACTGGGCCGGAACGCCTCCGCCAGCACCCGCGCGTCGTCCAGCGCGTGGTGCGCCCGCTGCTGCACGACGCCGAAGTGCGCCGCCAGCGACTCCAGCTTGAAGTTGGGCAGCGGCAGCCCCAGCTCCTTCGACAGCGCGATGGTGCACAGCCGTTGCCGTACCGGCGCCTCGCGCTGGACCCGCGCGTACTCCCGGGCGATCATCTGCCAGTCGAAGACGGCGTTGTGCGCGACGAGCACCCGGCCGTCCAGCCGGGCGGCGAACTCCTCGGCGACGTCCGCGAACAGCGGCGCGCCCTCGAGTACCTCGCTCGTCAGTCCGTGTATCCACACGGGTCCCGGATCGCGCTCGGGGTTGACCAGGGTGTACCAGTGGTCCTCGACCTCGCCGCGCGCGTCCAGCCGGTAGACGGCCGCCGAGATGATCCGGTCGTCCCGGGCCAGGCCGGTGGTCTCCACGTCAACGACCGCGTATCCCTGGGGATACGCGGTCGGCCACCGGGTGGCGGAGGACACTGCGGTCGCACGGTCTTCGAGCATGGTCACTGAGGATACGGGCCGCGACTGACAGCACGGTCCCTCAGGTCCCGCCCGAACGCCGCGGAACCCTCCCGCCGGCCGGCCACCGGGCAGCCGCCCGCATGCACCCACGGGGTCCGCCCACCCGGCGCCACACCGGCGCGGCCACCAAGTCCCCGACCGTCGGCGGAGCCGCCCCGCGACGCGGCCCCGCTGTGCACCGGCGCCGCGAACACCGGTCGTCCTGCCGCTGCTTCGCCTTCACGTACGGTGGCCCGTCGTGCGTCCGCCACGGGCTCGCGCCGGTCCGGCGCCGCAAGGACCTGCGGCCGGAGGGCGACGCGGTGCCCGGCTCCCCCTCCCGCTGCCGGTTTCGCCCCGCTGTGCACCAGTTCCGCCAACATCGGTCGTCCTGTCACCGCTTCGCCTTCACGTACGGTGGCCCGTCATGCGTCCGCCACGGGCTCGCGGCGGTCCGGCGCCGCAAGGACCCGCGGCCGGTGGGCGAACGCGGTAGTCCGGGGCCCCGCTCGTCGGCGGTGCGGCGGCGGACGGTGCCGCGAGCCCGGCGACCCCCGACCCCGGTACCGCCGGGTCGAACCGGGACCTCGTCGGCCGGGCGGCGCAGTGCCTCGGCCGCCGGCGGCGCGCACGCGCGTGTGGTGACCGCTTCCGCCCGCGCCCGCCCGGCGCCGCAGAGCGTCGGTACGGCGGCCGGGACCCCGGGGGTGGGATCCTCCCTGCTGTGATGGAACCCACCCACGACGAGCCCCACGGCGGTGCGCTCGGCACCCGGCTGAACTGGCTCCGGGCGGCCGTGCTGGGCGCGAACGACGGCATCGTCTCCACCGCCGGACTGGTCGTCGGCGTGGCCGGCGCGACCGGGAGCCGGGCCGCCCTGCTCACCGCCGGACTGGCCGGGCTGCTCGCCGGCTCGATGTCCATGGCGGCCGGCGAGTACGTCTCCGTCTCCACCCAGCGCGACTCCGAGATGGCCGCGCTCGCTGTGGAGAAACGGGAACTGCGCGAGCGACCCGAGGCCGAACTGCGGGAGCTGACCGACCTGCTGGCGCGGCGTGGGCTGTCCCGGGAGGTGGCCCGCGAGGCCGCCGAACAGCTGACCGCGCGGGACGCGCTGAAGGCCCACGCGCGCGTGGAGCTGGGCATCGACCCCGACCAGCTGACCAATCCCTGGCACGCGGCCTGGGCGAGCTTCCTGGCCTTCACCGTCGGCGCGCTGCTGCCCCTGCTGGCCATCGTGCTGCCCCCGCCCGGCCTGCGCCTGCCCGTCACCGTCGTCTCGGTCCTGGCCGCCCTCACCCTCACCGGCTGGAGCAGCGCCCGCCTCGGCGCGGCGGCCCCGGCACGGGCGGTGCTGCGCAACGCGGCGGGCGGGGCACTGGCGATGGCGGTGACATACGCGGCGGGGAGCCTGCTGGGGGCGGCGGGGGTGTGAGGGGAGCGGTCAGTTGATGATCAGTCGCTCACGGGAAAAGAGGTCTGTGCCGATGACCTGCTCACAGCTGTAGAGCTCGATCTCTACGTCATCCAGGGAAGCAAGGGGCGTCAGGTCCAGCGGACCGCACTCCGAGAACGTGACGGACCGTAGTTTCGGGCATTCTTCGAGGGCTGCAATGTGCTCCATTTGTGTGATTTTGCGTAGATAGATGCTGTTGAGGTTCTGATGGGGTACGAGGTCTTCGAGGTCGAGGTGGGGGACGTCCAGAATGCTGAGTGACTCCAAGGGAGAGAACACTCCGGCGGAGAGGAAGTCGCGCCACTGCCGCTCCTCGTTCAGCGTGAGCCAGGTCAGTGAACCGAGGGCCTCAAGCTCGGTCAGCCGCATGCCACAGGCACGGTGGAAGAAGGCGACGCTCGTGAGCCGGGGGGCGAAGGGCAGCTCCGCGAGGCTCGACTCGGCGGCGGGGAAGTTGAATGCCAGGTGCCGCAACTCGGGCAGGTCCGCCAGCGGCGCCAGCGAGAAACCGTCGGGGAAGCCGGTCAGATAGATCCTGGTCAGAGGCAGGCCGGACAGCGGACGCAGGTCGCTGACGGACGGGCAGTGGTCGATGGACAGCTCACGCAGTCGTGGCACCCCCCTCAACGGTAAGAGGTCACTGACCACCTCGTTTCGGGAGAGCCCCAGGAAGGTGAGGTTCGCGTGGGAGAGGGCTTCCGGGGGAAGACCGTGGTCTCCGATCAGGTTCAGCCCGTCGAGCAGGGGGAGACGGGGCACCAGCGCCAACTCCTCGGCGGCTCGTACGTTCAGCACGTGCCCCGCACCCGAGGTCTCCTCCAACACCGCTTCGAAGTATGTCTGGGTGTCGAACGCCGCCCAGGCGGCATCCAGTTCGCCCCGCACCGCCCCGCGCCGGTCCGCCCGGAACCGCGAGATGACCCGTAGCGCCGCGTCACCTCTGATCAGGCGAGCGGTGCGCACCACTGCGGCGGCCTCACGCCCTGTCAGCCCCTCGGGCCCCGGCAGCAGCTCGCAGACCAACTCGCCGACCCGGGCCAGCGCCTCCGCCTGTTTGTACGTGGACGGTGGCATCAGCTCGCCGGCCCGTTGCTCCACCTCCCCACGCACCGCCGGGTCCAGTTCGGGCGCGTGTTCCAGGCTGGCCGCCGCCAGCAGGACCAGCCGCTCTCGGTGGCGCGGTACCTTGTCCGCACGCCGGAGCAGCTGCCGCAGCAGCCGGCCGCGTTCCTCCACGCGCGCGTGCCCCACCGCCATCCGCACGACGTCGTCCCATTGGTCGTCATGGGCGTTGCGGACCAGTACTCCGAAGTCACGCGCCTCCACAGCGGCTTTGGCACCCAGGTAGTCCTGGAAGGTGCGGTGGACGAAGTCGACGGAGCCGGGAACCGGCTCACGCAGCAGCCCACTTCGGTTGAGTAGATGAGCGAAGACTTGTTCGGAGTCTCCTTGAGCCCGGACTTGTGGCATCACCGTCAGCCACTCGTCCAACAGCCCGATGACCTCTTGCCGGGTCGCCTCCGCCTGCTCGTTGCGGATGAGCCAGTAGGCGAGCCGCTGGAGCAGCGCACCCTGCTCCTCCCGGGACATCCGCATCCCCTCGACGGAAGTGATCTCCCGCTCCGTGTCCCGCCGTACCAACAGCATGTCGAGTGCGGCGTCGTACAGTTCCTTGCGCGCCCGGGGCAGATGCATACGGCGGTCACGGTTCAGGGCACAGAGCAGGGCACACATCAGCGGGTTAGTCGCCAACCGCGCAAAGTCGCGGCGGGTGCTCACGGCCTCGTCCAGACTCAGCTCGTAACGGTCCAGCAGCTCGCGTTCGCCGTCCGACCGGCACTCGCTGCGAGCCGCCTCGTGCCAGTGCCGGACGAAAGCCCTGATGTCGTCCCTCTCCATCGGCAACAGCGTGCGCGCGGTGAAACCCTGCGCCGCCAGCCAGCCTTCCGGCACCGCTGCGGGCCGGGTGGTCACCACGTACCGTGCCTTCGGGAAGGCGGTGACCAGCGATCGCAGCCAGTTCTCCACACGACTCCGCAGTCGCTGCGACACCTCGTCCACACCGTCCACGAGGACCAGCGCCCGGCCGGCGGAGAGGAGTTCCTCGATCCACCCGTCCGGCGCTCGGAGTGGCACCCCGGCGGCCGACAGGAAGTCCTGCGGCATGGGCAGCCCGTCCGGACCGCTGAACGCCCTCAGCCGCAGGACGAAGGGCACGCAGCGGTTCCAGTCCGCCAGTTCGGGGCCGAAGCTCTGCCGGGCCGCGTTCAGCGCCAGCCATTGCAGGAGGGTCGACTTGCCGGACCCGGCCTGCCCGCGCAGCACCAGCCGGTCCGAGCCAGCCAGCGCCTGTTCGGCCTTTGTGGGGGTGGGGTCCGCGATGCCCTCGGGATGGGGCTCGTACCGGTTCTGTTCCCCGGTGACTGCCAGGGACAGGTACGCGGTCTCCAGCGGCCACTCGGTGCGGTGCCGGTCGCCCAGTGTCACCCCGTACAGTTCCATCCGGGAGTGCGTCGCCGCCACGAAGTCCGCGTAGCGCTGTTCGAAAGCGAGGGCACCGGCCGGGCCGCCCTCAGCTTCCCTCCACAGCAGTGCACCGGACCGCCGTGTCTGTTCCACCGCCGCCCGCGCCAGGAATGACGGGTCTGCCGTGAGCTGATCGACGAGGTGCGCACAGCAGAGCCGCAGCAGCTCGCCGTAGAGAGCGAGGGCACGTTCCGCCAGTCCGGCCGATGGGCTCTGTAGTTCCACCGCCAGCCGCTCGGGATTTAGGTCCGCTGCGAGCAGTCGGCCGGCTTCCAGGCCACCCGCCGCCCTGAAAGTGTCCTGTACGGCGGTCACGGCCGCGAGTCGCTCGTGCTCCGGCAGTGTCTCGTACCGGTCCAGGATCCGCCGCGACAGCACTCGTGCCAGCTTCTCCGCGGAGGCCGGCTTGGGTATCGGGCGAACCGGATCCGGCACCAGGCCGGCACCCGGTTTCGTGTTGAACAGTGACTTTGCGGCCGCTGACGCCACGGTTGTCGCAAGTCGGAGCAGCAGCGTCTCGAGTCCGTGCATCGCCCGGCCCTCCCCGTTCTCCGCCCCGGCATCGTAGAACCGGGGCCCTGTCCCGGGCTACGCCGCCTCGCCGCGCGGTCCGGATCGCGGGCGACGTACGGTGAAGTGCGCTCGCCACCCCCGAGCGCGTCGGCCGACCTCGCACGACCCCAGCACGAGAAGGAACCCGCCATGCGCGCCACCACCATCCACGCCCCGTACGACATGCGCGTGGAGGACGTGCCCGAGCCCGTGGTGCAGCTGCCCACCGACGCCGTCGTGCGCGTGCTGCGGGCCTGCATCTGCGGCAGCGACCTGTGGGCCTACCGCGGCGAGGCCGCCCGGGAGCCGGGGCAGCGGATCGGGCACGAGTTCCTCGGTGTGGTGGAGGAGACCGGCTCCGAGGTGGGCACGGTCCGGCGCGGTGACCTGGTGGTCGCGCCCTTCATGTGGTCCGACGGCGTCTGCGACTACTGCCGCGAGGGCCTGACCACGTCCTGCGAGCACGGCGGCTTCTGGGGCTCCGTCGGCCACGACGGCGGCCAGGGGGAGGCCGTCCGCGTGCCGTTCGCCGACGGTACCCTGGTGCGGCTGCCCAGGGAAGCGGTCTCCGACGAGCGGCTGCTGTCCGCCCTGCTGACCCTCTCCGACGTCCTCGGCACCGGCCACCACGCCGCGCTCGGCGCGGGCGCCCGGCCCGGCGCCACGGTCGCGGTGGTCGGTGACGGCGCGGTCGGCCTGTGCGCCGTCCTGGCCGCCAAGCGGCTCGGCGCCGAGCGGATCATCGCCCTGGGCCGGCACGAGGTGCGGACCGGCATCGCGCGCCGCTTCGGCGCCACCGACGTCGTCGCCGAGCGCGGGGAGGCGGCCGTGGAGGCCGTCCGCGAGCTGACCCGGGGCCAGGGCGCGCACGCCGTGGTGGAGGCGGTCGGCACCGAGCAGTCCATGCGGACGGCCGTCGGCATCGCCCGCGACGGCGGCGCCATCGGCTTCGTCGGCGTGCCCCACGGCAGTGGCACCGGCCTGGACCTCGGCGTGATGTTCGACCGGAACATCGCCCTGCGCGGCGGTGTCGCCCCGGTCCGCGCCTACATACCGGACCTGCTGCCCGACGTCCTCGACGGCACGATCGACCCCTCGCCGGTGTTCGACATGACCGTCGACATCGAGGGCGTGCCCGCCGGCTACCGGGCCATGGACGAGCGCACGGCCCTCAAGGTGCTGGTCACCAACGGCACCCGCGGCTGACCCGCGGCCGTCACCGCCACGTCGCCGGGTCCGAGCCCCAGGGCGCCGGGGGCCGGGCCCAGCCGGTGGGGCCGCCGGTGAAGGACACCGGCGGCCGGGCGTGCCGCAGGCGGCCCAGGGCGCTGTCCGTCCCGGCCGACCAGGCGTCCGGACCCGGGTCGGGCGCCCCCTCGGGCGGGCCCGGCCGGACCTCTGCCGTCAGCCAGTGGGCGGTCCGGGCCAGCGCCAGCCGGACCAGCCGGCTGCCGCCGTCGTACGACTGCTCGGTCAGCGCCCGCAGCACGGCCGCCGCCAGCAGGTAGCCGGTGCCGTGGTCCAGGGCCTGCGCGGGCAGCACCCCCGGCTCCCCGGCCGAGCCCTCGGTCACCGCGATGCCGGTGGCGACCTGCACCAGGCTGTCGAAGCCGCGCCGGCCGCGCCAGGGCCCGTACGCGCCCCACGCCGACACCTGCGCCACCACCAGACCGGGGCGGCGGGCGATCAGCGCCTCGGGGGAGAGCCCGAACCGGTCCAGGGCACCCGGCCGGTACCCGGTGACCACGACGTCGGCCGTGCTCAGCAGCTCCTCCAAGGTGTCCCGGCCGGTGCCCAGGTCGAGCGTGGCGGTCCGCTTGCCGAAGCCGGTGTCGGCGTGCAGGTCCGGCAGTTCCGGCAGCCACGGGGCGTCCACCCGCAGCACGTCCGCGCCGAGCAGGGCGAGGGTGCGGGTGGCGACCGGTCCGGCCAGCACCCGGGTCAGGTCCAGGACGCGCAGCCCGGCGGCCGGCAGCAGACGGGCGGCGCCCGGATCGAGCGGCGGGAGCACGCGCGCGGGTGCCGCGTCGGGGCGCTCGCGTTCGACGAGCGGGCGCGCGGCCACCTCGGCGCCCTGCGCGTGCGCCTGCCACTCCGCGGGCGTCCGCAGGGCCACGGCGAGACCGCCGGCGCCCGTGACGGTCTCCTCCGCCTCCAGGGCGGAGCGTCCCGCGAGCCGGGCGGCGACCCGCTCGGCCGAGGCGTCGTCCGGCAGCCCCAGCGCGCCGAGCAACCGGGCCCGGTGGTGCGGGTAGTTGGCGTGGGTGCGCAGCCGGCCGTCGGCCGTCCGCCAGAACCGGGACAGGGGCGCGAAGGCGACCGGCGTCCGGCCGTCGACCCGGAGCAGGCGCTCGCTGTGGAAGGCCGCCGCGACCGCGCCGTCGTCGACCCGGACGCCGGGCGCCTCGCCGTGCCCGGTCCGGCGCTCCGCCAGCTCCGCCGCGGCCAGCGCGCACGCGCCGACACAGGCCCGGGCCAGCTCCCGCACGGGAAGGCGCGCGTCGAGCGTGCCTTCCCGCGGGACGGTGGTGAGGCGGGAGAGCCGGGCGGGATCGCCGCCCAGCGCGGACCACGCGTACAGGAGTGCAGTCATGACTGCACTATGCATTATTGACTGAATCAATATGGTGAGGAGTCCGGGGCCTCGCGACCCCGGCCCGTGGGCCTACTTGGTCACCGCGGCCAGTGCGTCCGCCACGCCCCGGCCGTAGAAGCCGTTGCGGTTCTTGGTGCCCTCGCAGACCGCGTCCACCTTGCCGTCCCCGTTGATGTCGTACGGGTCGACGCACGCCGTGGGGGTGGCCTCCGCGTACAGCAGCGCCTTGACCGCCGCCGCGGGGGCGTGCGGGTGGGTTGACTTGATCAATGCGGCAACACCGGCGACGTGCGGGGTCGCCATGGAGGTGCCGGCCATGTAGCCCCACTTGCCGCCCGGCAGCGGGCCGAGGATCAGACCGCTGGTGGCCGGCGGCTGCGGCGCCTGGTAGGCCGTGTTGTCACCACCGGGCGCGGCGATGTCGATCACACCGAGACCGTAGTTGGAGAAGGACGACTTCAGCCCCTTGGCGCCCGTCGACGCGACCGTCACGACGCCCGGCAGCTGGGTCGGTATGTCGTAGCACTGGCGCGGGTCGATCACCCGGTCCGACGGCGTGCCGTCGTTCGGCGAGGACGGGTCGGTGATCGAGCGGGACGCGAGGTCGTACTTCTCGTTGCCCGCCGCCGCGACGTTGACCGTGCCCCGCTTCTCCGCGTACCGCGAGGCCCGCGTGATGGCGTCCACGAGCGCCTTCTGATCGGGGTCGGTGGTGCAGTTGAAGTACCACGGGTCCGTGTAATAGCTGTTGTTGGTCACGTCGACGTGGTGCTCCGCCGCCCATACGAAGCCGCAGACCACGGCCTCGGTGTAGAAGAAGCCGGCCGGGGTGGCCACCTTGATGCCGGCCACCCGCACCCCCGGCGCGACACCCGTCACGCCCACACCGTTCTTCGCCGCCGCGATCTCGCCCGCGACGTGCGTGCCGTGCGGGCTCTCCGACGCGCTCGGCCGCCAGGCGCCGCCCGTCGTGTCCGGCTTGCCCGACACGCAGTTGACGGACGCCTCGCGGTCGAAGTTGGGCGCGATGTCCGGGTGGGTGTCGTCGACGCCGGTGTCGATGACGGCGACCGTCACGTCCCGGCTGCCCAGGGTCTTCTCGTGCGCCTTGTCCGCCTTGATGGCGGGCAGGTCCCACTGGAGCGGCTCCAGTGGGTCCTGGCCGTCGGCCGCCCGCACCCCGGCCAGTTCCCCGGCGCTCAACGCCTTCGGCGTGCCCATGTCGGTCGTGGACTGGGCGGGCAGCGGCGCGTTGCGCGTGGCGCCCGCCGAGTCGACCCCGCGCACCGCGCGGATCTCCTGGGCGAAGCCGGGGTTCGCGGAGTGTGCGACGATCACGCCGATCCGGTCGTAACTCGTCACGACGGTCCCGCCGCTGCGCGCGATCGCCCGCCGCACCGACTCGATCGTGTGGCGGTCCGTCCCCGTGTTGACCACGTACGACAGGCTGGGGCCGTCCGCCGCCCGCGCCACCGGATCCGCCGCGACCGCCGAGGGTGCCGCCGAGGCCGCCGACGGGACGAAACCGAGCGTGGCGGTCAGCGACAGCACGGCCGGCACGGCGAGCGCCAGCCGGCGTCTGGAGCGCGAATGAGCCATGGGATCTCCACATCATCCGGATACCGAACCGCCCGAGACGCGGATGATCGCTCGGGCAGGTACATGACGGGTGGTGCAGGGTGAAGCTATCTCCCGGAACTGATCTCCGAAAGAGCCAGGCTGACTTGAACCACCCCACGCGCGGCGCCGTGACCGTGGACGGAGGGCCCGACGGCCCCCACGGGAATCACGCCGGGGAGTCCGTCAGTGACTCGCTGTAATGTGATCCCGTCCTGTGAGGTCAGCAAGCGCACGTCCGTGACGCGAGGAGACTCCGTGGCTACCGAGACACCGCCGCCCGCGAAATCCCCAGCCCGCCTTCCCTCCACCGAGGAGTTCACCGAGGTGCAGCAGAGCGCGGAGTTCGGCGAACTGCGCCGCGCCCACCGCTCCTTCGCCTTCCCGCTGACGATCGCCTTCACCGCCTGGTACCTGCTGTACGTCCTGCTCTCCAACTACGCGGGCGGCTTCATGGGCACCAAGGTCGCCGGCAACGTCAACGTGGCCCTCGTCCTGGGCCTCGCCCAGTTCCTCACCACGTTCCTCATCGCCTGGTGGTACGCGCGGCGCGCGGCCGCCAGGCTCGACCCCAAGGCCGAGGCCATCAAGTCCTGGATGGAGGGCGGCGCATGAGCCCCGTTCAGCACACCCTGCTGGCCGCCGGCGAGGCGAGCGAGCACCGGACACTGATCGTCACCCTGTTCGCGGTGTTCGTCGCCGCGACCCTCGTCATCACCGTCTGGGCGGGCCGCCAGACCAAGGACGCCGCCGACTTCTACGCGGGCGGACGACAGTTCACCGGCTTCCAGAACGGCCTCGCCGTCTCCGGCGACTACATGTCCGCCGCGTCCTTCCTCGGCATCGCCGGCGCCATCGCCCTCTTCGGCTACGACGGCTTCCTGTACTCCATCGGCTTCCTCGTCGCCTGGCTCGTCGCCCTGCTCCTGGTCGCCGAACCACTGCGCAACTCCGGCCGCTACACGATGGGCGACGTGCTGGCCTACCGGATGCGCCAGCGCCCCGTGCGCACCGCGGCCGGCACCTCCACGATCGTCGTGTCCATCTTCTACCTGCTGGCCCAGATGGCGGGCGCCGGCGTCCTCGTCTCCCTGCTCCTCGGCATCACCAGCGACGGCGGCAAGATCGGCATCGTCGCCCTGGTCGGCGTCCTGATGATCGTGTACGTCACCATCGGCGGCATGAAGGGCACCACCTGGGTGCAGATGGTCAAGGCGGTGCTCCTGATCATCGGCGCCCTGCTGCTGACCTTCCTGGTCCTGCTGAAGTTCGACTTCAACGTCTCGGACCTGCTCGGCCAGGCCGCCGGCAACAGCGGCAAGGGCAGCGCCTTCCTGGAACCCGGCCTGAAGTACGGCGCCACCGGCACCACCAAGCTGGACTTCCTCTCGCTCGGCATCGCCCTGGTCCTGGGCACCGCCGGCCTGCCGCACATCCTGATCCGCTTCTACACCGTGCCCACCGCCAAGGCCGCCCGCAAGTCCGTCATCTGGGCCATCGGCCTGATCGGCGCCTTCTATCTGATGACCCTCGCCCTGGGCTTCGGCGCCGCCGCGCTGATCAAGCCGGACGAGATCATCGCCTCCAACAAGGCGGGCAACACGGCGGCACCGCTGCTGGCGCTGCACCTGGGCGGTGTGGACTCCGACTGGGGCGCCGTCCTGCTCGCCACCATCTCCGCGGTCGCCTTCGCCACCATCCTCGCCGTCGTCGCGGGCCTGACCCTGGCCTCCTCGTCCTCGTTCGCCCACGACATCTACGCCAACGTCATCAAGAGGGGGCGGGCCACCGAGAAGCAGGAGATCGGCGCGGCCCGCTGGGCGACCGTCGGCATCGGCGCGGTCTCGATCGTCCTCGGCGCCCTGGCCCGCGACCTGAACGTGGCCGGCCTGGTCGCCCTCGCCTTCGCGGTCGCCGCCTCCGCCAACCTGCCGACCATCCTCTACAGCCTGTTCTGGAAGCGGTTCACCACCGCGGGCGCCCTGTGGTCCATCTACGGCGGCCTGGTCACCGCGGTCGGCCTGGTGCTGTTCTCCCCGGTGGTCTCCGGCAAGCCGACCTCGATGTTCCCCCACGTCGACTTCCACTGGTTCCCGCTGGAGAACCCCGGCCTCATCTCCATCCCGGTCGGGTTCCTGCTCGGTGTGGTGGGCACCCTGCTGTCGAAGGAGACGCCGGACGCCGGCAAGTACGCGGAGCTGGAGGTGCGGTCCCTGACCGGCACCGGAGCCCACTGAGGCCGTCGCGCACGGGCGACCGCGCCGACGGGACTGTACGGTCCTACGACGCGGTCGCGCCGCAGCTCGTGGGATCGGGACGCTGTCGACGCCGACGCGATCACGTAGGCTCGCAGATGACGGAGGACACACGCCTGACCGGACCTGAGTGACCGGGAGAGGGAGGGGGCCCACGTGCTCATCGACACCTACGGCCGGGTAGCCACCGACCTACGGGTCTCGCTGACCGACCGGTGCAATCTGCGCTGCACCTACTGCATGCCCGAGGAGGGCCTGAGCTGGCTGGCCAAGCCCGACCTGCTCACGGACGACGAGATCGTCCGCCTCGTCGGCATCGCGGTCCACCTGCTCGGCGTCCGGGAGGTCCGCTTCACCGGCGGCGAACCCCTGCTGCGGCCCGGGCTGGCCGGCATCGTGGAGCGCGTCTCGGCCCTCGCCCCGCGCCCGCAGACCTCCCTCACCACCAACGGCATCGGCCTGCGGCGCACCGCCGCCGCGCTGAAGGCCGCGGGTCTGGACCGGGTCAACGTCTCCCTGGACACGCTCCGCCCGGACGTCTTCAAGACCCTGACCCGCCGGGACCGCCACCACGACGTCCTGGAGGGACTTGAGGCCGCCCGCGAGGCCGGACTGACCCCCGTCAAGGTCAACTCGGTCCTGATGCCGGGCGTGAACGACGACGAGGCCCCGGACCTGCTCGCCTGGGCGGTGGAGCACGACTACGAGCTGCGCTTCATCGAGCAGATGCCGCTGGACGCCCAACACGGCTGGAAGCGCGAGGGCATGGTCACCGCCGGGGACATCCTCGCCTCCCTGCGCACCCGCTTCGACCTCACCCCCGAGGGCACCGACGAGCGCGGCTCGGCACCGGCGGAGCGCTGGCTGGTGGACGGCGGCCCGCACCGCGTCGGTGTCATCGCCTCGGTGACCCGGCCGTTCTGCGCGGCCTGCGACCGCACCCGCCTCACCGCCGACGGTCAGATACGGACCTGCCTGTTCGCCACCGAGGAGACCGACCTGCGCGCGGCCCTGCGCTCCGGCGCCGCGGACGAGGAGATCGCCCGGATCTGGAAGGTGGCGATGTGGGGCAAGAAGGCGGGAGCGGGCCTGGACGACCCGTCCTTCGTCCAGCCGGACCGGCCGATGTCGGCGATCGGCGGCTGAGGGGCTGCGTCGGCCGCTCCGGGCGCATCCCCTAGCTCCCTTCGGCAGCTCCCTGGCCCCCTTCGGCGGCACGCCACTCCCCGAACCTCACCACGTCCTTCAGGAAGCCCCGCACCCCGAGGAACTGCGCCAGGTGCTCGCGGTGCTCGTCGCAGGCCAGCCAGGTCTTGCGCCGCTCCGGCGCGTGGATCTTCGGGTTGTTCCAGGCCAGCACCCACACGGCGTCGGCACGGCAGCCCTTGGCTGAGCAGATCGGGGTCTCGTCACTCACGGCTTCGTCTCGGGTTCTTCTCGCGAAGGGGTGGAAACATGGCGACGCCGGGCAGCCACGGGGGGAGCTGCCCGGCGTCGGTCCGTCGCTCCGACGGGGGATGCGGAGCGCTTACGCAGTATGTCACGGGTACCCCATCACCCGGCACTGGAACAGCAGGATTGATCTGAGGTTTTCTTGAGGCTTGCGCGGGGCCGCGTTCCGCTTCCGCGCCCCGGCTCAGACCGGCTCGGGACGCTCGTGGCGCGCTCCGGCCGCCGGGCTTCCCGGCACGTCCTCCGACCCGGGTTCCCGCCCGGATTCCCGTCCGGGCTCCCGCACCGAGTCCCGCCCCGGTTCGGTCCGTTCGTCCTCGGGCCGCGACTGCGTGATCATCGGACGCATCGGCGCGGTGACGAACGTGGACGGGAGCGACGGCGGACGCTCGCGGCCCGCGTTGGCGATCACCACGGCGACATAGGGCAGCACCGCGCCGAGCACCAGCGCGACGACGGCGACGTACCGCTCGACGTTCCACAGCGAGGCCGCGAGGATCACCGACACGGTACGGACCGACATCGAGATCACATACCGCCGCTGCCGTCCCCGGACGTCCTCGGCGAGTCCGGTCCGGGCACCGGTGATCCGGAACACCTGGGCGCCGCCACCGTGCTGTCTCCGCATCACAATCCACCATCCGCCCGCATCGGACTCTCCCCGGCCCGCCACCTGGTCCGCCCCCGGCGGGGTACCGGCCCGGGACACCTCCCACGGTACGCCGCGCCCGCGCCGCCCTCGAGACCGGGGCGCCCGCCGCCTGCGACGACGCGCCCGGCACCGCCGCGTACGGGGGAAGCCGACGTGCGCCGTACGGCTGACCGCACGACACTGGCCGTACTGCTCACGTCGAGCCGTACGAGGAGGCAGCCATGGGCTGGTTGTGGGCGATCATCGTGGGATTCGTGCTGGGGATCATCGCCAAGGCGGTCATCCCGGGCAAGCAGCACAGCCCCCTGTGGCTGACCACCATCTGCGGCATCCTGGGCGCCATCGTGGGCAACGCGGTCGCCCGTGCCCTCGGCGTGGCGGAGACCCGCGGCATCGACTGGAGCCGGCACATCTTCCAGCTGGTGGCGGCCATCATCATCGTCGCGGCCGTCGACGCCCTCTACATGGCGACCCTGGGCAAGAAGAAGCACCAGCGGGCCTGAGCGCCGGCCGGGTCACGCGGGTGCGGGCGGTCCGGCGGACGCGCCGCCCGACCACCCGCGCCCCAGGACCCAGGACGCCTCAGGCGCCCGTGACCTCCACGGCGGCGAGGTTCCTCTTGCCCCGCCGCAGCACCAGCCACCGTCCGTGCAGCAGCTCCCCGGCCTCCGGGACGGCGTCCTCGGCGGTGACCTTCACGTTGTTCACGTAGGCCCCGCCCTCCTTCACCGTCCGCCGGGCCGCGGACTTGCTGGCCACCAGACCGACCTCGGCGAACAGGTCGACCACCGGGGCCAGCTCGGCGACCCGGACGTGCGGCACCTCGGACAGCGCCGCGGCCAGCGTCTTGTCGTCCAGCTCCGCCAGCTCGCCCTGGCCGAACAGCGCCTTGGACGCGGCGATCACCGCGGCCGTCTGCCCGGCGCCGTGCACCAGCGTCGTCAGCTCCTCGGCGAGCGCCCGCTGCGCCGCCCGGGCCTGCGGACGCTCCTGCGTCTGCCGCTCCAGCTCCTCGATCTCCTCGCGGGAGCGGAAGCTGAAGATGCGCAGGAACTTGGAGACGTCCCGGTCGTCGGCGTTGACCCAGAACTGGTAAAACGCGTACGGCGTGGTCATCTCGGGGTCGAGCCACACGGTGCCGGACTCGGTCTTGCCGAACTTGGTGCCGTCCGCCTTGGTGATCAGCGGGGTGCCCAGCGCGTGCACCACGGCCTCCGGCTCGACCCGGTGGATCAGGTCCGTGCCCGAGGTGAGGTTGCCCCACTGGTCGCTGCCGCCGGTCTGGAGCGTGCAGCCGTGCCGCCGGTACAGCTCCAGGAAGTCCATGCCCTGGAGGATCTGGTAGCTGAACTCGGTGTAGCTGATGCCCGCGTCGGAGTTGAGCCGCCGGGCGACGGCCTCCTTGGCGATCATCTTGTTGACCCGGAAGTACTTGCCGATGTCCCGCAGGAACTCGATGGCCGACAGGCCCTGGGTCCAGTCCAGGTTGTTGACCATCACGGCGGCGTTCGGCCCGTCGAAGTGGAGCAGCGGCTCGATCTGCGCGCGCAGCCGCTCCACCCAGGCGGCCACCACCTCCGGCGCGTTCAGCGTGCGCTCGGCCGTGGGCTTCGGGTCACCGATGAGACCCGTGGCACCGCCGACCAGCGCCAGCGGACGGTTGCCCGCCTCCTGGATGCGGCGCATCGTCAGGATCTGCACCAGGTTGCCGAGGTGCAGGCTGGGCGCGGTCGGGTCGAAGCCGCAATAGAACGTGACGGGGCCGTCAGCGAACGCCTTGCGCAGTGCGTCCTCGTCCGTGGAGAGGGCGATGAGCCCCCGCCACTTCAGCTCGTCGACGATGTCCGTCACGGTTCTCGTGTCTCCTTGGTGATCTTCGGGCGGCCGGGTGACACCCGACCACGAACGCCTACGAGGTTATACGCCCTGGCTGACAGAGCTCATATTGAAATCGGGGATCCGCAGCGTGGGCATCGCGGCCCGGGTGAACCAGTCGCTCCACTCGCGCGGCAGCGTCTTCTCCGTCCGACCGGCCTCCGTGGCCCGGCCCAGCAGGTCCACCGGCGACTCGTTGAACCGGAAATTGTTCACCTGCCCGGTCACCTCCCCGTTCTCCACAAGGTAGACGCCGTCCCGGGTGAGGCCCGTCAGCAGCAGGGTCGCCGGGTCCACCTCCCGGATGTACCACAGACAGGTCAGCAGCAGCCCCCGTCCGGTGTCCGCGACCATCTCCTCCAGGGAGCGGTCCCGCCCGCCGTCCAGGACGAGGTTGCCGAGCGCGGGGGCGACCGGGAGCCCGGTCAGGCCCGCGCCGTGCCGGGTCGTCGTCAGGTGCCTGAGCACGCCCTGCCCGATCCACTCGGTGGCGTGCGTCGGCAGCCCGTTGTCGAACACGGACTCGTCACTGCCGGAGGAGTGCGCGATCACGAAGGGCGGGCACTCCAGTCCCGGCTCGTCCGGGTCGCTGCGCAGCGTCAGCGGCAGCTCGGACAGCCTCTCGCCGAGGCGGGTGCCGCCGCCCGGCTTGGAGAACACCGTGCGCCCCTCGGCCGCGTCCCGCCCGGAGGCGGACCACAGCTGGTAGATCAGCAGGTCCGCGACCGCGGTCGGCGGCAGCAGCGTCTCGTACCGCCCGGCGGGCAGCTCCACGCGCCGCTCCGCCCAGCCGAGCCGTACGGCCAGCTCGGCGTCGAGCGCGCCCGGGTCGACGTCCTTGAAGTCCCGGGTGGACCGGCCGGCCCACGCCGAACGCGTACGGTCCGGTGACTTGGCGTTCAGCTCCATCGTCCCGGTGGGCTGGTCGTGCCTCAGGCGCAGCCCGGTCGAGGTGCCCATGTACGTCGAGACCAGCTCGTGGTTGGCGAAACCGTACAGCTCCCGGCCGCCCGCACGCGCGCGGGCGAAGGCCTCGCCGAGCGCCGGGGCGAAGTCGGCGAACACGGCGGAGGAGGTCTCGGCGGGCGCGTCCGTGAAGTCCGGTGCCTCCGGCACCCCGCTGACCAGCGGCTGCGCGTCCTCCGCCGGTCCGGCGCCGCGCGCGGCGGACTCGGCGGCGCGCACCAGCGGCTCCAGCTCCTCCGCGGTGACCGCGGACCGGGAGACGACACCGGAGGCGGTGCCCTCCGCGCCGTCCACGGTCGCGATCACGGTGAGCGTACGGCCGCGCGTCACCCCGTTGGTGGTGAGCGCGTTGCCCGCCCAGCGCAGGTTGGCGGTGGAGTGCTCGTCCGCGATGACGACACAGCCGTCGGCGCGGGACAGCGCAAGGGCCTGCTCGACGATCTCGTGCGGCTTGTGGGTGCGGGCGCTCATCGACCGGCCTCCTGCGTGGTGTTGAGGATGTTGACGCCCTTGAAGAGGGCGGACGGGCACCCGTGGGACACGGCGGCGACCTGGCCCGGCTGGGCCTTGCCGCAGTTGAAGGCGCCGCCGAGGACATAGGTCTGCGGACCGCCGACGGCGGCCATCGAACCCCAGAAGTCGGTGGTCGTGGCCTGGTAGGCGACGTCCTTGAGCTGTCCGGTGATCCGCCCGTTCTCGATCCTGAAGAAGCGCTGGCCGGTGAACTGGAAGTTGTACCGCTGCATGTCGATCGACCAGGACCGGTCGCCGACCACGTAGATGCCCCGGTCGACGCCCCCGATCAGGTCCTCCGTCGACAGCCCGGCGGGGTCCGGCCGCAGGGACACGTTGGCCATGCGCTGCACCGGCACATGGCCGGGGGAGTCGGCGTACGCGCACCCGTTGGACCGGTCGAAGCCGGTCAGCCGGGCGATGCGCCGGTCCAGCTGGTAGCCGACCAGCGTGCCGTCCTTCACCAGGTCCCAGGACTGCGCCTGGACGCCTTCGTCGTCGTAGCCGATGGTCGCGAGGCCGTGCTCGGCGGTGCGGTCACCGGTGACGTTCATCAGCTCGGAGCCGTAGCGCAGCTTGCCCAGCTGGTCGAAGGTGGCGAAGGAGGTGCCGGCGTAGGCGGCCTCGTAGCCGAGGGCGCGGTCCAGCTCGGTGGCGTGGCCGATGGACTCGTGGATGGTCAGCCACAGGTTGGACGGGTCGACCACCAGGTCGTACAGGCCCGGCTCCACGCTCGGTGCCCGCATCTTCTCGGCGAGCAGTTCCGGGATCCGTTGCAGCTCGGCGTCCCAGTCCCAGCCGGTCCCGGTCAGGTACTCCCAGCCGCGGCCCACCGGCGGCGCGAGGGTGCGCATGGAGTCGAACTCACCGCTCGACTCGTCGACCGAGACGGCCGTCAGCTCCGGGTGCAGCCGTACCCGCTGCTGGGTGGTCACGGTCCCGGCGGTGTCCGCGTAGAACTTGTTCTCGTGGACGGTGAGCAGCGAGGCGTCCACGTGGTTGACGCCGTTCGCCGCCAGCAGCCGCGCGCTCCACTCCGCGAGCAGCGCGGCCTTCTCCTCACCGGGCACCGAGAACGGATCGGTCTCGTACGACGAGACCCACGTCCGGTCGGTGTGCACCGGCTCGTCGGCCAGCTCCACGCGTTCGGCGGACCCGGCGGCCCTGATCACCTGGGCGGACAGCTTGGCCATCGCCACCGCCTGGGAGGCGACCCGGGCGGCGGCGTCCATGGTCAGGTCGACCCCGGAGGCGAAGCCCCACGTACCGCCGTGCACGACCCGGACCGCGTACCCGAGGTCGGTGGTGTCCGACGATCCGGCGGGCTTGGCGTCCCGCAGCCGCACGGAGGCGCTGCGCACCCGCTCGAAGCGGAAGTCCGCGTGCTCGGCCCCCAGCGCCCGCGCCCGTGCGAGCGCGGCGTCGGCGAGGGCCCGTAGGGGGAGTGCCAGAAACGCCTGGTCGATTTCATGGGGCACGGTGGGGTCCCTTCCGACTGCTCGCCTGTGATGACCGTCGCGAGCAGTGAATCACGGCTCACCGAGCGCTCTCCCCGGGAATACCGTGCGGACCGGAGGGGACCGGCTCAGCTGTCGGTGCGGGTCGGAGCGCATGTACAGGAAGTGCTGCGGAAACCCGCGCTTGTGTGGACGCGTCAAGCTCACGGCGGCGACCGCGGCCGGCCTCGCGGGGAACGACACGGCGGCCGACTGTAGAAACCCGACAGCGACACCCCCGCGCCACTGTGGGTGCCCGCTTCTCCTCGCAGGTGGCGGTACCGATAGGTTTTCGATGAAGCCGCCTGTCGTCCAGGAGTCCGGGCGGATGTGTCAGACCGCTATCGAAAGGGTGATCCGTTGAGCCGCTCGGTTCTCGTCACCGGAGGCAACCGGGGCATCGGCCTCGCCATCGCCCGCGCTTTCGCCGACGCCGGCGACAAGGTCGCGATCACGTACCGCTCGGGTGAGCCGCCGGCCGGCTTCCTGGCCGTCAAGTGCGACATCACCGACCCGGAGCAGGTGGAGCAGGCCTACAAGGAGATCGAGGACAAGCACGGCCCGGTCGAGGTCCTGATCGCCAACGCCGGCGTCACCAAGGACCAGCTGCTGATGCGCATGTCCGAGGAGGACTTCACCTCGGTCATCGACACCAACCTCACCGGCACCTTCCGGGTCGTCAAGCGTGCCAACCGCGGCATGCTGCGCGCCAAGAAGGGCCGCGTCGTCCTCATCTCGTCCGTGGTCGGCCTGCTCGGCTCGGCGGGACAGGCGAACTACGCCGCCTCCAAGGCCGCGCTGGTCGGCTTCGCGCGTTCCCTCGCCCGGGAGCTGGGCTCGCGCAACATCACCTTCAACGTCGTCGCGCCCGGCTTCGTCGACACCGACATGACCAAGGTGCTCAGCGACGAGCAGCGCCAGAACATCGTGTCGCAGGTGCCGCTCGGCCGGTACGCGCGGCCGGAGGAGATCGCCGCGACGGTGCGGTTCCTCGCGTCGGACGACGCCTCGTACATCACTGGAGCCGTCATCCCGGTTGACGGCGGACTGGGAATGGGTCACTGATCACCATGAGCGGAATTCTCGAGGGCAAGCGCATCCTGGTCACGGGTGTGCTGATGGAGTCCTCCATCGCCTTCCACGTCGCCAAGCTCGCCCAGGAGCAGGGCGCCGAGATCATCCTGACCGCGTTCCCGCGGCCGACGCTGACCGAGCGCATCGCCAAGAAGCTGCCGAAGCCGACCAAGGTCATCGAGCTGGACGTCACCAACGACGAGCACCTCGGCCGGCTGGCCGACGTCGTCGGCGAGGAGCTGGGCGGCCTGGACGGCATCGTCCACTCCATCGGTTTCGCCCCGCAGGACGCGCTCGGCGGCAACTTCCTGAACACGCCGTTCGAGTCGGTGGCCACGGCCATGCACGTCTCGGCGTTCTCCCTGAAGTCGCTGACCATGGCCTGCCTGCCGCTGATGCAGAACGGCGGCTCGGTCGTCGGCCTCACGTTCGACGCCCAGTACGCCTGGCCGCAGTACGACTGGATGGGCCCGGCCAAGGCCGCCCTGGAGGCCACCAACCGCTACATGGCGCGTGACCTGGGCAAGCAGAACATCCGCTGCAACCTCATCTCCGCGGGCCCGATCGGCTCCATGGCCGCCAAGTCCATCCCGGGCTTCGGCGAGCTGGCCTCCGTGTGGGACAGCCGTTCGCCGCTGGAGTGGGACCTGAAGGACCCGGAGCCGGCCGGCCGCGGCGTCGTCGCCCTGCTGAGCGACTGGTTCCCGAAGACCACGGGCGAGATCATCCACGTCGACGGCGGTCTGCACGCCATCGGCGCCTGATCCTCCGCGGGACCGCACCGACGCCCCGTTCCCTGCCACGCGCGGGGAGCGGGGCGTCGTCCGTTCGGCGGACGTCACCCGTTCGGCCCACCGGCCGGGCCGCCCTCATGACCGCGGCGCACCCTGGATTACGCCCTCCCTCGCACGTCCCGCAGCCCGGCCGAGGAGGTCCCCTTGTGCGCCTGTCCCGCAGCCTGGCCCCGGTGACCGTGGCCCTGGCCCTCGTCCTGTCGCTGCCGTACGACGCGCTGCCCCACGCGCGCGTGCACGGCGGCAAGCCGTCCGCGCCGAGCCGGTTCGGCGCCTCGTGCCGCACGGCCGTCCACGGCTCCCAGGCCGTGGCCTACTGCCACAACCCCTATGTCGACATCGATCGGGTGCGGCTGCACATCGAGTGCGCCCGCTGGTGGGACATCGACACCGACTCGGCCCCGGTGGACGCCGGGCCCGCCATGACCGTACGGCTCACCGGCCGGTGCTGGAAGGAGATACGTTCGGTCTGGATCAGCCACCAGAAAGCGCGGTGAACCGGCCCGGATTGCACAGGAACGGATAGCTCCCGGCCTCCAGGGCCGCCGCCTCCGCGTCCCCCGCGCGGATCGCGTCCACCAGGCGCCTGTGGTCCATGTACGTCTCGGGGGTCAGTCCGGCCCCGACATCCGCCCGCAGCCAGTCCCGCAGCACCTCGCCCAGATCGGCGTACATCGCCGTCATCACGTCGTTGTGGGACGCGGCGACCACGGCCAGGTGGAGGGTGGCGTCGGCCGTCACGAAGGCCTCCGGCTCCCCCGCCTTCCAGGCTTCCTCGCGCCGGGCCAGCAGCGTGTCCAGCTGCTTGAGGTCCCGCTCGGTGCGCCGCTCGGCGGCCAGCTTCGCCGCGGCCGACTCCAGCGTGGAACGCAGCTCGGCGATGTGCCGCGGGTCGGCGTCGGCGAAGCGGCGTTGCATCACGCCGGCCAGCTCGCTCGTGGCCACGACGTACGTGCCCGAACCCTGGCGGATGTCCAGCAGACCGTTGTGCGCGAGCGCCCGGACGGCCTCGCGGACGGTGTTGCGGGCGACACCGAGCTGCTCCACCAGCTCCGGTTCGGTGGGAATCCGCGCGCCGACCGGCCATTCGCCGGAGGCGATCTGGTTGCGCAGTTCGGCGATGACCTGCTCGGACAGCGCCGAACGGCGCGGGTGGCTCAAAGGCATGGCACACCTTCGCACGGGAGACCCGGGGCGGGCCGCCCCGGGGATGGACAGGCAATCATCCTATGATTCTATGATGGGCCTCATGGCTAGTGAGGAAACCCGGACGGCGGACACCCGTACGGCGATGACACCGACCGAACGCGGTACGTCCGCGCGTACCTCCGACACGACCCCCGGAGCGGGCCGCTCGCGCGCGTGGGCGACCCGACTGGTGGTCGTCGGCATCGTGCTGTCCGCGCTGAACCTCCGCCCGGCGATCACGAGCCTCGGCGCGCTCCTGGAGGAGGTCCGCGACGGGCTCGGCATGAGCGGCAGCGTCGCCGGAGTGCTCACCTCCGTGCCCCCGCTGTGCTTCGCCGTCTTCGGGGTCACCGCACCCCGCCTGGCCCGCCGCTTCGGACCGGCCGCCGTGGTGTGCGCCGGCATGGCCGCCATCACCGCCGGACTGATCATCCGGCCGTACGTCGGCAGCACGGCCGGCTTCCTGGCAGCCAGCGCGCTCGCCCTGATGGGCATCGCCGTCAGCAACGTCCTGATGCCGGTCATCGTCAAGCGCTGGTTCCCCGACCGGGTCGGCTCCATGACCGGCCTGTACTCGATGGCCCTCGCCGTCGGCACCTCCCTCGCCGCCGCCGTGACCGTCCCCCTGACCGACGCCATGGGCGGCGACTGGCAGGCCGGCCTCGCCGTGTGGGCGACCATCGCCGCCGCCGCCGTCCTGCCCTGGCTGCCCCTGCTCCGGGACCGCGGCACCACCGCCGCCCGGCCGCAGGAGCCGGCGCCCGGGACGGCGGAGCCGGCCGCCCCGCTGCGCATCGCCCGCAGCCGCACCGCCTGGGCGCTCGCCGTCTTCTTCGGCCTCCAGGCCACCGCCGCCTACATCACCATGGGCTGGATGCCGCAGATCTTCCGGGACGCCGGTGTCCCGGCCGGCACCGCGGGCGTGCTGCTCGCCGTCACCATGGTGATGGGCGTACCGCTCGCCTTCGTCATCCCGCGGGTCGCCACGCGACTGCCCCACCAGGGACCCATCGTCCTGGTGCTGGGCGTGTGCGGACTCGCCGGATACGCCGGCCTGTACCTCGCCCCGGCCGGCGGCGCCTGGGCCTGGGCCCTGCTGCTCGGCGTCTCCAACTGCGCCTTCCCGCTCGCCCTGACCATGGTCGGCATGCGCGCCCGCAGCGGCCCCGGTGTGGCCCAGCTGTCCGCGTTCGCCCAGAGCACCGGCTATCTGATCTCCATACCCGGCCCGCTGCTGATCGGCGTGCTCTACCAGCAGAGCGGCGGCTGGGGGCTGCCGATCGCCCTGATGGCGGCCCTGATGGTGCCGCAGATGGCGGTGGGCTTCCTGGCCGGCCGCGACCGCACGGTGGAGGAGGAGGCGACGCGCTGACCGGGCCGGGCGCCCCGGCGCGGCCGAGCGGGGGGCGGAGTGCGAGACTGGGCGCATGCAGCCTGTGCTCGACCCGAACCCGCAGAACGGCCAGAAGAAGATGCTGATCGTCTTCGGCGCGTTCCTCGCCATCTTCGTGATCATCGCCATCGTGGCGACCATCGCGTCCCCCTGACGGCCGCCGCTCCCGGCCCCGGCGGCCGGTGCTCCTGTCCCCCACCAGGGGTGGGGCTGGCCCCACCCTCCCCTAGGGGGCCAGGGTCAGGGTCAACTGGGTGGAGTTCCGGATGGGTTGGCGGCCCGGGATTCCGTAGTTTCGAGGAGTGCCCGCGGCAAGCGGTCACGGACCCGCTCGGAGACCCACGGAGGCGACCATGCCGACCCGCACCCACCCCCGCCCCCACCCGGCGACCACGGGCGGCGTCGGCACCCGGCTGCCCTGGTGGGCGCTGGCCCTGCCCGCCCTCGCCTTCATCGCGCTGCTCACGCTGATACCGAACCCCTCGGAGGCCCGGGCGGCGAGCGGCGACCCGGCGCTCGCACGGCTGCTGGAACACGCCCAGCAGCTCCTCACCCGCTGACCGCCTCCCTCCCCGTGCGATGAATCCCCATGTCAACTCCCTGCGCCGGGCGGCCTGTCTCATGCGAAGCTGGATCTCATGAGCGTCGCAGAACCCCGCAGGATCGTCCTCTTCCGGCATGCGAAAGCCGACTGGCCCCAGGTTCCCGACCATGAGCGCCCGCTCGCCGAGCGGGGCCGTGCGGACGCGGCGGTCGCCGGACGCAGGCTGGCCGACACCGGCATCACCTTCGGCCTGGCCCTGTGCTCCACGGCGACCCGCACCCGCGAGACCTGGAAGCTCGCCGTCCACGAGCTGGCGCACCGCCCGAAGACCGTCTACGAGGAGCGGATCTACGAGGCATCGCCCGGCGAGCTGATCGCCGTGCTGAACGAGCTGCCCGACGACGTGCGGAACGTGATCCTGATCGGCCACAACCCGGGCGTGCACGGCCTGGCCGACATCCTGGCAGGCTCGGCCGAGGGCGACGCGCGTGACCGGATGAACCGCCGTGGCTTCCCCGCCGCCGGCTTCGCCCTGCTGACCCACGACGGCCCCTGGAAGGGCGTGGAACCCGGCGTGGCCACGCTCGCCGACTACTGGGCGCCCTCCGAGTGACCTGACACAGACGCCGGCCCCGGCCCGGCACGCCGGGAAGCGCGGGGCCCGGCACCCCACCGGATGCCGGGCCCCGCGGCGGCTGACGCGGATCGGCCCGCTCAGCCCTCGTCGTGCGTGTCGGCCGCCTCGACCTCTTCCCGGGTGATGCCGAGGAGGTAGAGGACGGTGTCGAGGAAGGGGAAGTTCACCGCCGTGTGCGCCGCCTCCCGCACCACCGGCTTGGCGTTGAAGGCCACCCCCAGGCCCGCCGCGTTCAGCATGTCCAGGTCGTTGGCGCCGTCGCCGATCGCCACCGTCTGCGCCAGCGGCACCCCGGCCTCCGCGGCGAACCGGCGCAGCAGCCGCGCCTTGCCCGCCCGGTCCACGATCTCGCCGGTGACCCGCCCGGTCAGCTTGCCGTCCACGATCTCCAGCGTGTTGGCCTGCGCGAAGTCCAGCCCCAGCCGCTCCCTCAGATCATCGGTGACCTGGGTGAACCCACCGGAGACGACTCCCACCTGGTAGCCGAGCCGCTTCAGGGTGCGGATCAGGGTGCGCGCGCCCGGCGTCAGCCGGACCTGCTCCCGCACCTTCTCCACCACCGACGCGTCCAGCCCCTTCAGCAGCGCCACGCGCGCGTGCAGCGACTGCTCGAAGTCCAGCTCCCCACGCATCGCCGCCGCCGTCACCTCGGCGACCTGGTCCTCGCAGCCGGCGTGCGCGGCGAACAGCTCGATGACCTCGTCCTGGATCAGGGTCGAGTCCACGTCCATGACCACCAGCCGCTGGGCACGCCGGTGCAGTCCCGCCGAGACCACCGCGACATCGACACCCAGTGCCGCGGCTTCGGAGGCCAGGGCGGTGCGCAGCGGCTCGGTCTCCACGCCGGACACCGCGAACTCGACGGCCGTCACCGGATACTTGGCGAGCCGGAAGATACGGTCGATGTTGCCGCCGGTCTTGGCGATCCGGGCGGCGATCGCGGCCGTCGACTCGGCGGTGAGCGGATGACCCAGCACGGTCACCAGGGAGCGTCCGAGGCCGCGCGGACGGTTGTCGCCGTGTCCGGAGATGATCTCGGCCTGCATCTTCATCGACTCGGCCCAGCTGTGCACGGTGGCCCGCAGATCGCCCTCCAGGCCGGCCGGCGGCTGGGTCACCAGCACACACAGCACCAGGCGGCCCCGGGTGACGACCTGCTCGATGTCGACCACGTCGACCAGGTAGGCGGCGAGGGTGTCGAAGAGGCCCGCCGTGATGCCCGGCCCGTCCTTGCCGAAGATCTTGACGAGGAGGGTGGGGACCTCGGAGGTCTGCGAAGCGGTCTGCGAAGCGCTCATGGTGTCACCACCGTAACCGGCACCCAGTGCCTCCCGCCGCCGAGGTCCGCCTGACGGACACGGAACAATGAGTGGCGGTCCGGTGTCGGCGACCTCGCCACCCGGAACCGGCGCCGGCCCGCCCGCGGGGAGACCGCGCCGGCCCTCTCGAGAGTGCCACGGCGGCCCGGGGACGGCGACGGCGGCTTGGACCGTGACGGCGGTCCGGGCGGCGCCGATGCCCCGGGCGGCTGAGGCGGCTGAGGCGGCTGAGGTGACTGTGGCGGCTCCGGGCGGGCGTGGTGATGTCCGCCTCCAGGGCCGTGGGAGAGGAGAAGCCAAGCGGTCCGGCGACGGTATCGGCTCCCGCACGCCGTGCCCGGCCCGGGCGGGACCGCCCGGCATCGCACCGAAGGGCACGACCACCATGTGGGAAAGTGCCGGGAGTCAGCCAGGAGCGGCCCCAACTCCGGCCGGGGGAAGGGGCCGTGGGGAGACGCGCACACCGGCGGTGAACAGGGCGAGTGAACAGGGCGGGCCGGCACGCGCGGCGGAGCGCTTGGCAAGGCCCGGATTTCGGTCGGGGGACGGAGCCTGGAATAGTTCCCCACGATGTTCGACATCCCTAGACTCCCCGCTTCGGGGGCAATTCGGGGGACAACTCAGGTGGGGCATGGAGTGCCGGAACTCGTACTCGAAACAAACGGACACAGCTGGACGCTCGATCCGTCCAGGGCGTACAGCCTGGGGCGTGATCCGCAGGGGGACATCGTCTTCGACGACGCCAGGGTGTCCTGGCGGCACGCCACGGTCAGCTTCAACGGCCGCGGCTGGGTCATCGAGGACCACGGCAGCACCAACGGCACGTACGTGCAGGGCCGGCGGATCCAGCACCTGGAGATCGGCCCCGGCTCTTCGCTGCACCTCGGCAACGCGACCGACGGACCGCGGCTGAACCTGTCGGCGACCGCGGCGGCGGCCGTGACCCCGGGTGGGGTCCCGGCAGGCGGCCCGGACCAGCAGCAGCCGGCGTCGTACGCGGCCCAGGGCGCCGCCGCGCCCGGCTGGGCCCAGCAGTCCGCCGCACCGCAGGCGCCCGTGCACCAGCAGGCGCCCGTCCACCAGGCGCCGGCGCACCAGCAGGCGCCGCAGGCGGGCTGGCAGCAGGCACAGCAGCCCCAGCAGCCCCAGCAGCCCGCGTTCCCGCAGCAGGGCGGGCCCGCCGAGCAGTACGCGCAGCACACGCCCGGTGGCGGCGCGGGGGCGCCGCCGGTCCACGGCGACCGCAGCCCGACCACGTTCCACCAGTTCGCGCTCGGCCGCGTGATGCGCATCGGCCGTGCCCTGGAGAACGACCTGGTCGTCTCCGACCTCCAGGTCTCCCGGAACCACGCCGAGTTCCACGCCACCCCCGACGGCCGCTTCGAGATCCGCGACCTCGGCTCGCACAACGGCACCTACGTCAACGGCCAGCCGATCGCGAAGGGCGGCTCGGCGCTGCTCGGCCCGAGCGACATCGTCGGCGTCGGCCACTCCACGTTCCGGATCGTCGGCGACCGCCTCGAGGAGTTCGTCGACACCGGTGAGGTCTCCTTCTCGGCCCGCCACCTGACCGTCACGGTCGACGGCGGCAAGCAGATCCTGAAGGACGTCTCCTTCGGCGTGCCCGAGAAGTCGCTGATCGCCGTGATCGGCCCGTCTGGCTCCGGCAAGTCGACCCTGCTCAAGGCGCTCACCGGCTACCGGCCCGCCAACCAGGGCGACGTGCTGTACGACAACCGGAACCTGTACAAGCAGTTCGCCCAGCTCCGCCAGCGCATCGGCCTGGTCCCGCAGGACGACATCCTGCACAAGGAGCTGACCGTCAAGAAGGCCCTGAAGTACGCGGCCAAGCTGCGCTTCCCGGCCGACACCACGGCGCAGGAGCGTTACGCCCGCATCGACGAGGTGTTGCGCGAGCTGAAGCTCGACATCCACAAGGACAAGAAGGTCACCTCGCTCTCCGGCGGCCAGCGCAAGCGCGTGTCGGTGGCCCTGGAACTGCTCACCAAGCCGTCGCTGATCTTCCTGGACGAGCCGACCTCCGGCCTCGACCCGGGCATGGACCGGGACGTCATGCAGTTGCTGCGCGGTCTCGCCGACGACGGCCGCACGGTCCTCGTCGTCACCCACTCGGTGGCCGAGCTGGCACTGTGCGACAAGCTGCTGGTGATGGCGCCGGGCGGCGCGGTCGCCTACTTCGGCCCGCCGGAGGAGGCGCTGAACTTCTTCGGGTACGACAGCTGGGCCGATGTCTTCTCCGCCTTCGAGAACTACCGCGACTACGACTGGGCGGGCCGCTGGAAGGGCTCGCAGCACTACCAGATGTACGCGGCGGAGATCGACGCGACCGCCCCGCAGTCCGCACCCGCGCCGACGCCGCAGGCGCTGAGGCCGCCCAAGCCGCAGAGCTGGGGTTCGCAGCTGGTCACCTTGGTCCGGCGCTATGTCGCGGTCATCGCCTCCGACAAGGGCTTCCTGGCGCTGACGGTGATCCTGCCCGCGGTCCTCGGCGCGGTCAGCCTGCTGATCCAGCACGACCACGGTCTGCTGGTGAACCGGCCCGACCCCAAGACCGGACTGTCCGCACCGAACGGCACGGCCACCACCGTCCTGCTGATCCTCGCCGTCGGCGCGTGCTTCGCGGGTGCCGCCAACTCGGTCCGCGAGCTGATCAAGGAGCGGGTGATCTACGAGCGGGAGCGCGCGACCGGCCTGTCCCGCTCGGCGTACCTGATGTCCAAGGTGGTCGTGCTAGGCACCGTCACGGTGCTCCAGGGCCTGCTGATCGGCCTGATCGGCTTCTCCAGCCGTGACATCCCCGAGAAGGGGCTGGTGCTCGGCGGTTCCACGCTGCTGGAGCTGTGCCTGCCGGTCATGGCGCTCGGCTTCACCGCGATGATGGTCGGCCTGGTCATCTCCTCGCTGGTGAAGACCGCGGAGAAGACCATGCCGCTGCTGGTGATGTTCGCGATCATCCAGGTCGTCTTCACCGGCTGCCTCTTCACCCTGCACGGCACGCCCGGCGTCAACGAATTCTCGTACCTGATGCCGTCGCGCTGGGCGGTCGCCGCGGCCGGCACCACGCTGGACTTCAACCGGATCGCCCCGAACACCGACGACCCGACCAGCACCGACCCGCTGTGGGACCACACGGCCTCGGCCTGGGGCCTGGACATGTTCGTGCTGATCCTGCTCGGTGTGGTCTGCGGCTTCTTCGTCTCCCGCTTCCTGCGCCGCCACGAGCCGGAGGTCATGCGCAAGTAACCGCGCCCGTACGACGCCGAAGGGCGGCACCCCGGTCATGGGTGCCGCCCTTCGGCGTGCGTGACGTCGCTGAGGTCCGCGCCAGGTCTCAGTACGCGCTGTTGACGTTGTCGATGGAGCCGTACCGGTGGGCCGCGTAGTTGGCGGCGGCGGTGATGTTGGCGACCGGGTTGTAGATGTTCCAGGACGTGCCGGGGACGTGGTACGCGTTGAAGGTCGGCGGGATGACCTGGAGCAGGCCCTTGGACGGGATGCCGTTGACGGCGTTGATGTCCCAGTTGTTGATGGCCATCGGGTTGCCGGAGGACTCCCGCATGATGTTCCGGTGCAGGCCGTTGTAGCTGCCCGGGATGCCCTTGGCCCGCATGATGTCCAGCGACTGCCGGATCCAGCCGTCGAGGTTGTTGGCGTACGTCTTGGCGGCCACCGGCTGGATGTCCAGACGCTGCGTGGAGCGGGTGGCGGCCCGTACGACGGCGGGCTTGGCGGCGGCGGCCTCGGCGGCCTTCCTGGCGACGGCCGCGTCGGCGGCCTTCTTCTGGGCCGCGAGGGTGTCGAGCTTGACGTTCGCGGTGGCGAACTGGTCGGTGACCGTCCCCTTGACGTTCTTCAGGGCCGTGCCGGAGGCGGCCTGCGCGGTGGTGGCCGGGGCACCCGTCGCGATGGTGCCGGTGGCGCCGGGGGCGGCCGAGACCGCGACGGCGGCGGCGCCGAGCGCGGCCACACCGGCGACGGCGATCTTGTGCGGCTTGGTCAGCGTACGACTGGCACGACTATGAGCACGGCTGAGGATGTTCTTGGGCATGGCTGATGGACCTCTTCGAGTAGCGCGGAGGTCGCTCCTGCGTCCGCCGGGGGAATCAGCTCCCTCCCGCACGAACGCCGCGGTCCAGGACTGCGGCGCTGAGCGACGGAAGCCATTCTTAGCGGGCGCAAAATGCCCAGGCAAAGGTGTGATGTACGAACCCCGATAGTGGATCAGGGAAGGGCAAAATAGGACAGACGGGACCGTCTGTCCCGTTCATGCGGGAGGGGCCGTCTCCTAAGCCCCTTCGTATGTGATGTGGGCCTTATGCGCGGCGTCACACACAACGCCATGCCGTCTCGCCCTCCGTGGCCGCGACGAAGCGAAGCGTGAGGAACCTCCCCCGGAGGATGCCGGCGGACGAGACGCGCGTCGCCGGACTCGTGCCACGCACGCGGCCGGCCGCCACGCGCACCCGGGCGACGACGCCACTCTTCCCGTCCGTACGCGAGGCGCACGCGAGCCCGCACGCGCGCATAGCACCGCGCCCGCTCGGCCACGACGCCCCCGCGCCCCCGTCCCGGACCCCGGTCCCGCCCGCGGGCCTACACCGCCGGTCCTACGCCCAGCGGACCGGGGCGCCGCCGGCACGGGGCCGATCCGGGCTGTCACACCCCGCCGGTACCGTGAGGACATGAGTCAAGGCCCCCGGTCCGGCCTCGCCGCGGTGAGTTCCGCGCTGCTGGCCATGAGCAGGCACCTGGAGGTGCGCGACGTCCTCAAGACGATCGTCGCCTCCGCCCGTGAACTGCTCGACGCGCAGTACGCCGCCCTGGGCGTCCCCGACGACCACGGCGGCTTCGCCCAGTTCGTCGTGGACGGGGTCAGCGAGGAGCAGTGGCGTGCCATCGGCCCGCTCCCGCGGCAGCACGGCATCCTCGCCGCGATGCTGCACGAGGCGCGGGCCGAGCGCCTCGCCGACGTACGAGAGGACCCCCGCTTCGAGGGCTGGCCGGCCGCCCACCCCGAGCTGGCCGACTTCCTCGGCCTGCCGGTCAAGGACGGCGAGGAGGTGATCGCGGCGCTCTTCCTCGCCAACAAACGCTGCCCCAGGCCGGAGGGCGGCTGCGGCTTCACCGAAGAGGACGAGGAGCTGCTCGGCATCCTCGCCCAGCACGCCGCCATCGCCCTCACCAACGCCCGCCTCTACGAGCGCAGCCGCGAACTGACCATCGCCGAGGAACGCTCCCGCCTCGCCCACGAGCTGCACGACGCGGTCAGCCAGAAGCTGTTCTCCCTGCGGCTGACCGCCCAGGCGGCGGCCAGACTCGTGGACCGCGACCCCGCCCGCGCCAAGGGCGAGCTGCACCAGGTGGCCTCGCTCGCCGCCGAGGCCGCCGACGAACTGCGCGCCGCCGTCGTGGAGCTGCGGCCCGCCGCGCTGGACGAGGACGGCCTGATCGCCACCCTGCGCACCCAGACCCAGGTCCTCGACCGCGCCCACACCGCCCGCGTGACCTTCACCGGCAACGGATTCCGCGCCCTGCCCGCCGCCCAGGAGGAGGCCCTGCTCAGGGTCGCCCAGGAGGCACTGCACAACGCCCTGCGGCACTCCGGCGCGGCCCATGTCCACGTGAGCGTGGGGCGGCGCGGCAACGGCGCCGTCCTGCGCGTCACCGACGACGGCGGCGGCTTCGACCCCACCGCGGTCCGCCGCGCCGGCCGTCACCTCGGTCTGGTCTCGATGCGGGACCGGGCCGACGGGGTCGGCGGCTCGCTGAGCGTGGAATCGGCGCCGGGCAAGGGCACCACGATCGAGATGGAGGTCCCCGGTGGCTGAGCCGATCAAGGTGCTGCTGGTCGACGACCACCAGGTCGTCCGCCGGGGCCTGCGCACCTTCCTGGAGGTGCAGGACGACATAGAGGTCGTCGGCGAGGCCGCCGACGGCGCCGAAGGGGTCGCCCGCGCCGAGGAACTGCGGCCCGACGTCGTCCTCATGGACATCAAGATGCCGGGCACGGACGGGATCGACGCGCTGCGCGGACTGCGCGAGCTCGGCAACCGCGCGCGCGTGCTGATCGTCACGAGCTTCACCGAGCAGCGCACCGTCGTGCCGGCCCTGCGCGCCGGCGCCGCGGGGTACGTCTACAAGGACGTGGACCCCGACGCCCTCGCCGGCGCCATCCGCTCCGTGCACGCCGGGCACATCCTGCTCCAGCCCGAGGTCGCCGACGCCCTGCTCTCCCAGGAGGAGTCGGGCGGCGGACACGGCCGGGGAAGTGCGCTCACCGAGCGGGAGCGCGAGGTGCTCGGCCTGATCGCGGACGGCCGCTCCAACCGGGAGATAGCCCGCGCCCTCGTCCTCTCCGAGAAGACCGTCAAGACGCACGTCTCCAACATCCTGATGAAACTCGACCTCTCCGACCGCACCCAGGCCGCGCTGTGGGCCGTACGCCACGGCATGGCCGGCTGACACACGCGGTCCCGGCCGGACGCCCCGCCCGCGCCGGCACGGAGGGTCACGGCTCGGCCGGGATTCCGGACGGGCGCCCCCGGCGTCCGCTGTGCCGCGCCCCCGCCAGGACAGGAGCGGCCCGAGCCCCGGCACGTCACCGAGGGCGAGCCGTCCGGCGGGGGCGCCGACAGTCAGCCGACTCGGACGCCCGCCGGTGCCGGCGCCCGTGGAGCGGCCTACCGCGCCCCCCGCTCCCGCTCCTCCACGAACGCGTTGTACGCCGCCACCTGCGCCCGCCGCGCCGTCCGCTCCACCGGCCGCAGCGCCGCCCCCCGCGCCGCCATCTCCGAGGCGCTCACCGCGCCCCCGTGCCCGTTGTCGTACGCCAGCGACACCAGCAGCCCCACCCGCTGCGCCATCTCCAGCACCCGCACCGCACGCGGCGGGTACCCCGGCGCCAGCACCTCGCGCCCCCGCGCGGCCCGCGCCCGGTACGCGTCGATCGCCGCCTCCGCCACCGGCCCCGACCCGGCGACGTCCAGCCTCGACAGCACCTCGGTCGCCTCCCGCAGCGCCTCCGCCAGCTCCCGCTCGGCCTCGCCCAGCGACGGCACGTCCGCGGGCGGCGCCTCCCGCACCGGCAGCACGTGCCAGACCACCTCGGCATGGACGTCACCCTCGGGCCCGGCCTCGTACACCTCCGGCACCAGCCCGAGCGCGGCGCCGTGGCAGACCACCGCCTGCTCGGCCTCCAGCGCCCGGGCGTTGAACTCCGGCGGCCCGCTCAGCCCCAGCGGATGGCCCGGCGCGGGCAGCGCCACCCGCAGCCCGGTCACCCCGAGCGTGCGCAGCCGCCCCAGGGCGAGCGTCAACCCGACCTGCGCGGACTCCCCGGGCAGCCCCTCCACCCGGTGCACCGCGTCCTCGCCCACGATGGCGAGCACGGCGTCATCCGGAGAGACAAGTCCGGCCAAAAGGGCGTTTCCCCAAGCGGCAAGGCGTCCTGAACGCGGTTCCGAGAGCATGCCCCCACCCTAAGGACCGGACCGATGGAATGGAGCGGGGCACTCGTGGCGTAGATTTCATATGGGCTGCGCCCGCGGGCGCAGCGGACCCGAGCCACAGGCGTACGCGACAGCCGAGACCGGCCACACTGCAAGGGGAGACAACGCGCTCATGAGCGATGTTCTGGAGCTTCAGGACGTATCCGTGGTCCGTGAGGGCCGGGCTCTGGTGGACCAGGTCTCCTGGTCGGTGAAGGAGGGCGAGCGCTGGGTCATCCTCGGTCCCAACGGCGCCGGCAAGACCACCCTCCTCAACGTCGCCTCCAGCTACCTCTACCCCAGCAAGGGCACCGCCACCATCCTCGGCGAGACCCTCGGCAAGCCCGGCACCGACGTCTTCGAGCTGCGCCCCCGCATCGGCATGGCCGGCATCGCCATGGCGGAGAAGCTCCCCAAGCGCCAGACCGTCCTCCAGACCGTCCTCACCGCCGCCTACGGCATGACCGCCGGCTGGCAGGAGGAGTACGAGGACGTCGACGAGCAGCGCGCCCGCGCCTTCCTCGACCGCCTCGGCATGACCGACTACCTGGACCGCAGGTTCGGCACCCTCTCCGAGGGCGAGCGCAAGCGCACCCTGATCGCCCGCGCCCTGATGACCGACCCCGAGCTGCTCCTGCTGGACGAGCCCGCGGCCGGTCTCGACCTCGGCGGACGCGAGGACCTGGTCCGCCGCCTCGGCCGGCTCGCCCGCGACCCCATCGCCCCCTCGATGATCATGGTCACGCACCACGTCGAGGAGATCGCCCCCGGCTTCACCCACGTCCTCATGATCCGCCAGGGCAAGGTGCTCGCCGCCGGACCCATCGAGCTGGAGCTGACCTCCCGCAACCTCTCCCTCTGCTTCGGCCTCCCGCTCGTCGTCGAGCAGTTCGGCGACCGCTGGACCGCGCAGGGCCTGCCCCTGTCCTGACCCCGTCGCCCTCCTCGCCGCTCTCCCGGCGGCCCTCGGCGCCGCACTCCCCTTCGCGCCCTGTCCGCCGCCCGACCACGGCCCTACCATGACCATGTGAACGACATCGACGCATGGGTGTGGTGGCTCGTCGGCGCGGCGGCGCTCGGAATCCCGCTCGTGGTCACCGCGATGCCGGAGTTCGGCATGCTCGCGGTGGGCGCCGTCGCGGCGGCCGCCGTGTCCGCCCTCGGCTTCGACGCGGTCATCCAGGTCCTCGCGTTCGTCGTCGTCTCCGTCGCCCTCATCGCCGTCGTCCGGCCCATCGCGGCCCGGCACGGCAGACAGCGCCCCCAACTCGCCACCGGCGTCGACGCGCTGAAGGGCAGACAGGCCGTCGTACTGGAACGGGTCGACGCCTCCGGCGGCCGTATCAAGCTCGCCGGAGAGGTCTGGTCGGCCCGCGCCCTCGACACCGGCCGCGCCTACGAGGTGGGCCAGGAGGTGGACGTCGTGGACATCGAAGGAGCCACCGCGATCATCCTGTGAAGACAACTCACCGAGAACGACACACGAGTTGGGCGGCAGTCTGTCAGACTCGACCAGCAAGATCCTCAACAGTCACGTGATCTGCCGTAGAGCCGAGGCGGAGAAGGGTACGGGGAACCGACGATGGAACCGGTCATCATCGTCTTGATCATCCTGGTGGTGTTGGTCTTCATCGCCCTGATCAAGACCATCCAAGTCATCCCACAGGCCAGCGCCGCCATCGTCGAGCGCTTCGGCCGTTACACACGGACACTGAACGCGGGCCTGAACATCGTGGTCCCGTTCATAGACACCATCCGCAACCGCATCGACCTGCGCGAACAGGTCGTTCCGTTCCCGCCGCAGCCGGTGATCACCCAGGACAACCTGGTCGTGAACATCGACACGGTCATCTACTACCAGGTCACCGACGCCCGGGCCGCCACCTACGAGGTCGCCAGCTACATCCAGGCGATCGAGCAGCTGACGGTCACCACCCTCCGGAACATCATCGGCGGCATGGACCTCGAGCGGACCCTGACCTCCCGCGAGGAGATCAACGCGGCCCTGCGCGGTGTCCTGGACGAGGCCACCGGCAAGTGGGGCATCCGCGTCAACCGCGTCGAGCTGAAGGCCATCGAGCCGCCCACCTCCATCCAGGACTCGATGGAGAAGCAGATGCGGGCCGACCGCGACAAGCGCGCCGCGATCCTCCAGGCCGAGGGTGTCCGGCAGTCCGAGATCCTGCGCGCCGAGGGCGAGAAGCAGTCCCAGATCCTGCGCGCCGAAGGTGAGTCCAAGGCGGCCGCGCTGCGCGCCGAGGGCGAGGCCCAGGCCGTCCGCACGGTCTTCGAGGCCATCCACGCCGGCGACCCGGACCAGAAGCTGCTCTCCTACCAGTACCTGCAAATGCTCCCGAAGATCGCCGAGGGCGACGCCAACAAGCTCTGGATCGTGCCCAGCGAAATCGGTGACGCCCTCAAGGGACTCTCCGGAGCGGTGGGCAACTTCGGTCCCCTGAGCGGCGGTTCGGGCGGCAACGGCTCGTCCGGCAACGGGGGCGGTACGGGCGCGGAGCGCCGCGAGAAGCCGAACATCGACTAGCGGTCCCGCACGACACCGGTTGCCCGCGTCCCTCCCGGGGGCGCGGGCAACCGCGCGAGCGCCCCGTGACGGCCCGCGGCCACGACCGCACCCGGCGAGAGATCCGCCGGATGGAACTTCCTAGGCCGCGTCCCTGGCGAGCCAGTCGGGAAGCGCGGCCAAGTCCTCCTGCCCCAGCGCGAGCAGCATCGCATCGGCCGGCGTCGGCTCGAACGGCGCCCGCAGCAGAGCCATACCGGCCTCCTCCGGAGTCCGGTTCGCCTTGCGGTGATTGTCCTCCGCGCACGCGGCCACCGTGTTCAGCCATGTGTCCTGCCCGCCCTGCGCCCGTGGCAGCACATGGTCGACGGTCGTCGCCCGGCGCCCGCAGTACGCGCACCGGTGCCGGTCCCGGACCAGCACCCCCCGCCGCGACCACGGGGCTCGTCTTCGGAACGGCACCCGTACGTACCGGCACAGCCGGATCACCCGGGGCGCGGGTATGTCCACATCGGCACCGCGCATGCGCAGTTCGGGATGGGCCTGCTCGACCACGGCCTTGTCCTGGAGCACCAGGACCACGGCTCGGTTCAGGGTCACCGTCGACAGCGGCTCGAAGCTCGCGTTCAGGACCAACGTGTCACGCATCCAGCCCACCTCCCGTGTGCGCCTGCCCACCCCCCGGCGGGCTCGGGTCAACTCTGGACGGGCGCGCCGAGATGGACAACGCAATAAAAAATGCCCGCCTCCGATCACTTCCAAGTGCGGAGGCGGGCAAACGTTCAATGAACGCTCGGCTGGAACGCGTCGGTGCGGTCAGCCCTGCGCGGGGTTCTCGTACTCACCGATCAGCTGGGCGCGCGCGATGGTGTGGAACCGCAGGTTGAAGCCGACCACGGCCGGGGAGACGTCCGAGTCCGGACCCAGCTTCTCCTGGTCCACCGCGTACACCGTGAACACGTACCGGTGCGGGCCGTCCCCGGGCGGCGGAGCGGCACCGCCGAAGTCCTTCGACCCGTAGTCGTTGCGCACGTGCACGGCGCCCGCGGGCAGCCCCTCGAACGCGCCGCCGCCCGCACCCGCCGGCAGCTCGGTCACCGAGGCCGGGATGTCGAACAGGACCCAGTGCCAGAACCCGCTGCCGGTCGGCGCGTCGGGGTCGTAGCAGGTCACGGCGAAGCTCTTGGTCTCCGGCGGGAAGCCCTCCCAGCGCAACTGCGGAGAGGTGTCGCCCTCCGCCTGCACCTGGGCGCTCTTGAGCGTCCCGCCGTCCTCGATGTCCTCGCTCGTCACCGTGAACGACGGCACGGGCGGATGGAAATCGTGGGGAAGCGGCCGCCGCTTGGGCTCGGTCACCTCGGTACCTCCTGATCGAAGATCTGGAACCAACGCTTCCCGAGCCTAGAACCAGTTGCGCTTGCTGCCGACCTCGGACAGCCACTGGTTGAGGTAAGCCGCCCAGTCGGTCCCCTGCCAGTCGTCCAGACCCACCTGGAAGGACCGGTAGGTGTCGCTGCCCTCGCTGAACAGACCCGGCTTCTTGTCCATCTCCAGCACCACGTCCATCGCGTGCTCGTCCGCCACGAAGCTCAGCTCCACCTGGTTCAGGCCCCGGTACTGCGACGGCGGGAAGAACTCGATCTCCTGGTAGAACGGCAGCTTCTGCCGCGTCCCCCGGATGTGGCCGCGCTCCATGTCCGCGCTCTTGAAACGGAAGCCGAGCTGGATGAACGCGTCCAGGATCGCCTTCTGCGCCGGCAGCGGGTGCACGTTGATCGGGTCCAGGTCGCCGGAGTCCACGGCCCGCGCGATCGCCAGCTCGGTCGTCACACCGATGTGCATCCCGCGCAGCGCCTGGCCGTCGATCATCGTGACCGGCGTCTCCCAGGGGATCTCCAGCCCGAACGGCACCGCGTGCACGGCACCCGCCTGGAGCTCGAAGGCGCCGCCGAGCCGCACCTTCGTGAACTCGATGTCCTGCTTGTACTCCTGGTCGCCGCTCTCCACCTCGACCTTGGCCTGGAGCCCCACGGACAGCCCCTCGACGGCCTGGTTCACGGAACCGCCCTGGATCCGCACCTCACCCTGCACGACCCCGCCCGGTACGACGTTGACCTCGGTCAGCACCGTCTCGACCGACGCCCCGCCGGCCCCCAGGCTCGCGAGCAGCTTCTTGAACGCCATGGCACTCCCTCTACGAATGAACCCTCGACCCGTACATACGCGATCCGCCCGCGACCGGTTCCGCCGGCGCGCGGCCCCCTCTGGACTACCCTCGGAGGGCATGATCGCGCCCCCGGACCGTACGCCACTGCCCCGCTCCTTCTTCGACCGCCCGGTGCTGGAGGTCGCACCCGACCTCCTCGGGCGCATCCTGGTCCGGACGACCCCCGCCGGCCCGATCGCCCTCCGGCTCACGGAGGTCGAGGCATACGACGGCCCGAACGACCCCGGTTCGCACGCCTACCGCGGTCGCACGGCCCGCAACGCGGTCATGTTCGGACCGCCCGGACACGTGTACGTCTACTTCACCTACGGCATGTGGCACTGCATGAACCTCGTCTGCGGGCCCGAGGGCCGGGCGTGCGCCGTGCTGTTGCGTGCCGGCGAGGTGGTGGAGGGCGTCGAGCCGGCCCGCAAGCGACGACTTTCGGCCCGGAACGACAGGGAACTGGCCAAGGGCCCGGCCCGGCTGGCCACGGCGCTGGGGGTCGACCGGGCACTCGACGGCACGGACGCGTGCGCCACCGGCGAGACGCCCCTGAGGATGCTGACCGGCACGCCCGTCCCCTCCCACCAGGTACGCAGCGGTCCCCGCACCGGGGTCGCCGGCGAGGGCGGGAACGGCGACCTCCACCCGTGGCGGTACTGGGTGGCGGACGACCCGACCGTCAGTCCCTACCGGGCTCATGTGCCGAGGCGCCGTCGGAGTTGACGCGGCTCGTGGAGGTGCGTAATGTATCGGGAGCCGCTGAACCGGGTACGGCGATCGCCAGCAGCCGGAGCGGCCAAACCACCACTCAGCTCCAACCCCTCAGCGGGGTCGTTTCCAGCGCGCCCGCGCGCCCGGAATTCGAACTCGCCGGGCTCGATTATGAGTCGTCGAGGGAATCGGCTAACGTAGTGGATGTCGAAAGGCCGGAGGCGAAAGCCGAAAAGCCCGCAGACAAAACCCGCCGACCGGGAATCGGAGCCGAAAGGATCTGATAGAGTCGGAACCGCCGGAAAGGGAAACGCGAAAGCGAAGACCTGGAAAGCACCGAGGAAATCGGATCGAGAAAAGATCTGATA
>NZ_JOCB01000066.1 GCF_000718775.1 Streptomyces sp. NRRL S-31 | reverse complement strand
GGCCCGGCCGGCCCCACCGGCGGCCCGGTCACCGGCGACGGCACTCTCGTCCCGCCCGCCGCGGGCGGTCCCGGCAGCGGAGCGGGCGAGCCCTTCGACGGCCCCGCGGGCACCGGCTTCGCCGCCCAGGGCACCCCGCCGCGCAGCGCCCTGACCGACCTCGCCGGCCTCGACGCGCCCGGCGGCCCCGCCGGACGCGGCCCCGGCGGCGGGCTCAGCGACGACACCGCGATCCTCACCCCGCAGAAGCCCGCCCCCGAGGGCACGCCCGGCTACCGCCCGCCGGCCGCAGGCAACGTCTCCGGGCAGACCGTCACCAGCGGCATGCCGGTCGTCCCCGGCGCGGGCAAGTCCCCGTTCGACGCCCCCGGCTCCGGACCGGCGGCGCCCGCGGCGGCCAAGCCCGCGGCCCCCGCGCCCAAGGCGGCGGCCAAGCCGAAGAAGAAGGGCCGCAGCAAACTGGTGTTGCTCGTCGCCGGTGTGATCGTCATCGCGGGCGGTGCCTACGGCGCCGGACTGCTGATGAACCACACCGACGTGCCCAAGGGCACCACCGTGCTCGGTCTCGACATCGGCGGCGGCACCCGCGACGACGCCGTCAAGAAGCTGGACGACGCCTTCGGCAGCCGGGCGAACAAGCCGCTGAAGCTGTCCGTGGGCGGCAAGACCGTCACCCTCACCCCGGAGAACGCGGGCCTGAAGTTCGACTACCAGGCCACGGCGAGCGCAGCCGCCAAGAGCGACTACAACCCGGTCCACGTCGTCGGCTCCCTCTTCGGGCAGAAGCGCGTGGTCGAACCGGTCATGCCGGTGGACGAGGAGAAGCTCCAGGCCGCCCTCCGGCAGGCCGGGGGCGGCTCGGGCGCGGGCGCGGCCACCGACGGCACCATCGAGTTCAAGTCCGGCCGGGCCGTGGCCGTCTACGGCAAGGCGGGCAAGGCCGTCGACGCCGCCCGGTCGACGCAGGCGGTCGAACAGGCCTACCGCACGCTGGTGGAGACGGACAACGCGGCCCCGGTCGCCGTGCCGAGCACCACCAGGCAGCCGACGGTCTCCGACGCCGAGGTCGACCGGATGATGAAGGAGTTCGCGAAGCCCGCGATGTCGGGCCGGGTCACCGTGCAGACGGACCCGGCGCACTCCGTGCCGCTGAGCCCGCAGAACTCGCTGTGGAAGTTCCTCAAGGTCACCGCCGTCGACGGCAAGCTGGTCGACAAGCCCGACCTGAACGCCCTCCAGCAGCTCTACGGCCAGGCGTTCGACGGGGTCCTCATCACCCGCGGCAACGGCAAGAAGACGGCCGTCACCCCGCAGGACGTCTACGCCGCCCTGCGCCCGGCGCTGATGAGCGAGACCAACCGGGTCGGGATCATCGACACCGACCCGAGCTAGACACCGCGCACCGGGGGCGCCTCCACGACGAGGACGCCCGGGCCACGGGGGCGTCCTCGCCAGGGGGCGCCCCCGTCGCCGTACCGTCACCCGGTCCGTATGACATCTGTCATCCGGCACTCGGGACCCCCGACACTGCCCGGCACCCGGCCCGCGCCGCGACCATGGGTGCCATGACGACGACAGCGGCACCGGCCACCACCACCCCGGTGGTCGGGTTCGACCAGGTGACCAAGACATACGGGAGCGTGCGGGCCGTCGACGGCCTCTCGCTCCGGCTGGACCCGGGCGAGACCGTCGCCCTCCTCGGCCCGAACGGAGCCGGCAAGTCCACCACCCTGGACCTGCTCCTCGGGCTGAAGCACCCCGACAGCGGCTCGGTGAGCCTGTTCGGCACCGGCCCGCGCGAGGCGATCACGGCCGGCCGAGTCGGCGCCATGCTCCAGAGCGGCGGGCTGATGGACGGGGTCACCGTCGCCGAACTCGTCCGGCTCGCCTGCTCGCTGCACCCGCGGCCGTACCCGGTGCCCGACGTGCTGGCACGCGCGGGCATCGCGCAGATCGCCGACCGCAAGGTCGACAAGCTCTCCGGCGGCCAGGCCCAGCGGGTCCGGTTCGCGCTCGCCACCGCCGGCGACAGCGACCTGATCATCCTGGACGAGCCGACCACCGGCATGGACGTCTCCGCCCGCCAGGCGTTCTGGGCCACCATGCGCGAACAGGCCGACCAGGGCCGCACGGTGCTGTTCGCCACCCACTACCTGGAAGAGGCCGACGCCATCGCCGACCGGGTCCTGGTGCTGCACCGGGGCCGGCTGCTCGCCGACGGCACCGCCGCCGAGATCAAGGCCCGGGCGGGCGCCCGCCGCGTCTCCTTCGACCTGGCGGGCGAGATCGACGAGGCCGCCCTGCGCGGCCTGCCGTTCCTCACCGGGATCGACGTCTCGGGCCAGACCGTCCGCATCCAGTCCGCCGACGCCGACGCGACCGTCCACGCCCTGTACGGCCTCGGCGTCTACCCCCGCAACCTCGAAGTCTCCGGTCTCGGCCTGGAGCAGGCGTTCGTCGCCATCACCGCCGCCGAGGAGGCGAAGCAGCCGTGAACAGCCTGATCAAGCTGGAACTCGTCCGCGCCCTGCGCAACCGCAAGTTCCTGTTCTTCTCGGTGGTCTACCCCTCGGCGCTGTTCCTGCTGATCGCGGGCAACGCCGACACCCACACCGAGGTCGACGGCACGGGCCTGACCCTGCCGACGTACATGATGGTCTCGATGGCGTCCTTCGGCGCCCTGACCGCCGTCCTGATGGGCAACAGCGAGCGCATCGCCAAGGAGCGCGAGAGCGGATGGGTACGGCAGCTGAGGCTGACCACGCTGCCCGGGCGCGGCTACGTCCTCGCCAAGACGGCCGGCGCGGCCGTGGTCAGCCTGCCGTCCATCGTGATCGTGTTCGTGGTCGCCGCCGTGGTGAAGGACGTACGCCTCGACGCCTGGCAGTGGCTCGCGCTGAGCGGCGCGATCTGGGCCGGCAGCCTGGTCTTCGCCGCGCTCGGCGTCGCCATCGGCTACCTCGCCACCGGGGACGCGGTCCGCCCGATCACCATGATCGTCTACTTCGGCCTGTCCCTGCTGGGCGGCCTGTGGATGCCGACCACCACCTTCCCGGGGTGGCTCCAGGACATCGCCGAGTGGCTGCCCACGCACGCGTACGCTTCCCTGGGGCGGGCGATCGAACAGAGCCGGGCACCGCACGCCCGGGACCTCGCCGTCCTCGCCGTCTCCTTCGTCCTCTTCGCGGGTGGCGCGGCCTGGCTGTACCGGAAGGACACGCTGAAGGCGTGAGCACGACGACGGAGGACCGGGAGACCGGCACGCCGCGGCACACCACCGTCGGGTGGCCGCCCCGCAACCGGCGCGAGCTGCTGGTCAAGTCGCTGTGGATCGGGGTCTGGCTGGTCTTCCTCAGCTCCCCGGTCGAGGACCTGGTGAGCGGACGGCACTCCACCGGCGCCACCGTGGCCGGCTCCGCCGGGCTCGCCGTCTTCGTCGGGGTCTACCTGACGCTGGTCTTCCGCAACATCGGCCGGCCGTTCTCCCCGCGCGTCGTGCTCGTCCTCGGCGGCGTCCTCGGGGTGCTCGCGCCGGTCCTGGCCGTCACCCTCGGCAGCGCCTGGCTGGGCCTGTTCGTCTACCTGTCGGTCGCCTGGGGAGCCACCCTGCCGCTGCGCGCGGCCTACTGGGCCATCCCCGCGTCCGCCCTGGTGATGTACCTGATCGGGCTGCGCTCCGACGAGGCGGAGGCGCGCGGCCTGGTCGTGCTCGTCCTGCTCATCGGGTTCGCGATGAGCGGCGTCGGCCAGCTCGTCCGCACCACCATCGAGCTGCGCAAGGCACGGGCCACCGTCGCCCAGCTCGCCGCCAACGAGGAACGCCTGCGCCTCGCCCGCGACCTGCACGACCTGCTCGGCCACTCGCTCTCCCTGATCACGCTGAAGAGCGAGCTGGCCGGCCGGATGCTGCCCGGCCACCCGGACCAGGCGGCCCGGCAGGTCGCCGACATCGAACAGGTCAGCCGGCAGGCCCTGGTCGACGTCCGGGAGGCGGTCACCGGCTACCGGCGGCCCCGGCTCGCCGCCGAACTCGCCGGCGCCCAGGTCGCGCTGACCGCCGCCGGGGTCAGGGCCGAGGTCCCCGCCGAGCCCGACCTGGCCGGCGTCCCCGAGGAGGCCGAGTCCGCCCTCGCCTGGGCGCTGCGCGAGGCGGTCACCAACGTGGTCCGGCACAGCGGCGCCGACCGCTGCGCGGTCGAGCTGTCGCGCCGCCAGACCCTGGACGGACCGATGCTCGAACTCCGCGTGGAGGACGACGGGGCGGGCGGCTCGGGAAAGGGCCCCGGCAACGGTCTGACCGGTCTGACCGAACGGCTCCAGAAGGCCGGCGGCGTGCTGGAGGCGGGCCGGGTCAGGCACGGGTTCCGGCTCGTCGCGCGCGTGCCCACGGCCGACCGGCGGACGTAGGATCCCGGGCATGACGAGCATGATCAAGGTCCTGCTGGCCGAGGACCAGTCGATGGTCCGCGAGGCGCTGGCCGCGCTGCTCGGCCTGGAGGACGACATCGAGGTCGTCGCCCAGGTCGCGCGCGGCGACGAGGTGCTCGCGGCCGTCGGCGCGCACGGTGTGGACGTGGCGCTGCTCGACATCGAGATGCCCGGCTGCACCGGCATCGAGGCCGCCGCGCGGGTGCACCGCGCGTTCCCGCGGGTCAAGCTGGTGGTCCTGACCACCTTCGGCCGGCCCGGCTATCTGCGCAGCGCCATGGAGGCGGGCGCCGACGCCTTCCTCGTCAAGGACGCCCCGGCCGCCCAGCTCGCGGAGGCGATCCGCAAGGTGCTGGCCGGCGAGCGGGTGATCGACCCCACCCTGGCCGCCGCCGCGCTCGCCGAGGGCGCGAACCCGCTCACCGAACGCGAACGCGAGGTGCTGCGCGCGGCGGCCGACGGCTCCACCAACGCCGAGCTGGCCCGCGCCCTGCACCTCTCCCAGGGCACGGTCCGCAACTACCTGTCGACGGCGATCCAGAAGCTGGCCGTGCGCAACCGGGCGGAGGCGGTGCGGACCGCCCGGGACAAGGGCTGGCTGTGACGCACCGGCTCAGTTGAGCTTGGCGCGGGCCGTCCCGGCCTCCTGCCGCACCTGGCGCGCGGCCGGCTCGTCCACCACCTCGATCAGATCCGCGTAGTGCTCCAGCTCCTCGGCGCCCGCGGTGAACTGCCCGCGCTGCACCAGCAGTTGCCCGCGCTCGTAGCGCAGCCGCGCCGGGTGCGAGGGGATGAGCAGCGCCAGCTCCACGGCCCTGAGCGCCACGTCCGACCGCTCCGGCCGCGCCGCCGCCCACGCCCGTATGTTGTTCAGGACGCGCTGCACGACCTCCAGCGGGGGTGCCGGCTCCAGCATCGAGGGGCGCAGCGGCGCGCCCGTGGCCCCCGCCACCAGCAGCTCGGCGTCCGTCCCGGTCAGCACCCGGCCGCCCTCGAAGGGGTCGGCCAGCACCTGCTCGGCCGCCGTCCCGAACCCGACCGTGAAGTGTCCCGGCAGCGCGATCCCGTACACCGGGGCGCCGGCCCGGCGGGCCACCTCCAGCCACACCACCGACAGCAGGATCGGCAGCCCGCGCCGCCGCCGGAGCACCTCGTGCAGCAGGGAGGACTCCAGCCGCTGGTAGTCGCCCGGCGTGCCGTGGAACCCGTGGCGGTCGCCGAGCAGCCGCCGTATCGCCTCCGCCCACGCGCGCGGGCCGCCCGGCCGGTACGGCAGCTCGCCCGCCAGCCGGTCCAGCTCCGCCTGCGCGGCGTCGATGCCGGCCTCGTCCAGCGAGCCGTCCGTCTCCGCGCCGATCAGCAGGCACAGCGCGGACAGGTCCGGCCGGTCGTTCCGGCACTCCTCGGCGAACCGCCGTCGCAGCTCGGCGGAGCGCTCGGGGCCGGGCGGGTACGGGGGCGGCAGATACGGGTGACGCATGGCAGGCTCATGCCCTTCCACGGGAGTTCCACGGGCGTCCGGGCCGGGCGGAACCGGAGGGCGTCCCCGGCTCCCCGGGCGCCCGGTAGTGGTGGTAGGCGTGGTGCGGCAGGAAACCGAGCGCGCGGTACAGGGCCCGGCCGCCCTCGTTGTCCGCCTCCACCTGGAGCCAGGCCGCCGAGGCGCCCTCGTCCAGTGCGCGCCGGGCCAGCGCGGCCATCACCTCGGTGGCCAGCCCCTGCCGGCGCCTGTCGGGGTCCACCTCGACGGCGGCGAACCCGGCCCAGCGGCCGTCCACGGCGCACCGCCCGATCGCCGCCGGGGGCTCGCCCGGCCCGGCACCGGGCACGGCGGCGAACCACACCGACGGCTCCGCCCCGCCGCCCGAGCCTCCCTGGAGGACCCGCAGGGCCACCTCGCTCACCCCCTTGCGCTGGTACCGGGCGAGCCACGCCTCGTCCGCCGTCCGGGACAGCACGACGCCCGCGCCCGGGGCCCGGTCCGCGACCGGAGCCAGGGCACCGGTCCACAGCTCGGCGCTCACCTCCCGCACCCAGCCGCGCCGCTCCAGCTCCGCGCAGAGCAGCTCCTGGGTGCCCTCGGCGCCGGTCGCGGTCTGCACGTAGGCGGGCAGGCCGCGCTCGCCGTACCAGCGCCGCACGGCGTCCAGGGCCGCGTCGAGCCCGGTTCCGGGATCGCCCAGCGGCAGCACGCTGTTGGCCCGCCGGGTGAATCCGCCGGCCGCCCGCAGCTCCCACTCGCCGAGCCGCTCGCTCTCCACCGGCCGCCAGGCGCGCGCGGCGGCCCGGGCGAGTTCCGGGTAGGTGGCGGCGGGACCGCGGCGACGCGCCGGGGCGGGCGGCACCACTTTCCCCGCCACCAGCACGGATTCGGGGATTCCGACACTTTCCCCGTCGCGCCGTGTGATCATGAGCACGCCACCGTCCCATGATGTGAGAACACCCACCGTGTCAGTGAACTTCTCCGGCCCGGAACCGGGTTCGCCCAACCGCCGTACAGAGACCCTTTTCCCCACGTCAGCCGGGGTGATTCGGACTTCCGGACGTCCTGTCGCCGAGATTTCCACCGGTGAGTTCACCCCTCCTGTTCGGATCATGCTCCGGAACGGAGATACTAGGGGCGGGCATCGACGACGCCGCGCTCCCGCGCGCCAGGCGGCGGAGCCTGAGGAGGCCCGCCAGCGCCCTATCGAGGAGGAACGACAGCGTGACCTACGTCATCGCGCAGCCTTGTGTCGACGTCAAGGACAAGGCGTGCATCGAGGAGTGCCCGGTCGACTGCATCTACGAGGGCCAGCGGTCCTTGTACATCCACCCGGACGAATGCGTCGACTGTGGTGCCTGTGAGCCGGTCTGCCCGGTCGAGGCGATCTTCTACGAGGACGACACTCCCGAGGAGTGGAAGGACTACTACAAGGCGAACGTCGAGTTCTTCGACGAGCTGGGCTCGCCCGGCGGCGCCAGCAAGCTGGGGCTGATCGAGCGTGACCACCCCTTCGTCGCCGCGCTGCCGCCGCAGGGCGAGTGACGGTCTGAGCGCCAAGCGGCCGCGACCGCGCCGCCTCGGTCCCGTACGGCCCGATCACCCGATCACGGCCGGACGGGACCGAGGCGTTCGCCGCACCGTACGAAAGTGAGCCTGATACCCGTGTCCGCAGTCTCCGACCGGCTCCCCACCTTCCCCTGGGACAAGCTGGAGCCGTACAAGAAGACGGCCGCGGCCCACCCGGACGGCATCGTCGACCTCTCCGTCGGCACCCCCGTCGACCCGGTCCCCGAGCTGGTCCAGAAGGCCCTGATCGACGCCGCCGACTCGCCGGGCTACCCGACCGTCTGGGGCACCCCCGCCCTGCGCGACGCGATCACGGGCTGGCTGGAGCGCCGCCTGGGCGCCCGCGGGATCACCCACCGGCACGTCCTGCCGGTCGTCGGCTCCAAGGAGCTGGTGGCCTGGCTGCCGACCCAGCTCGGGCTCGGCCCCGGCGACAAGGTCGCCTACCCGCGCCTGGCCTACCCGACCTACGAGGTCGGCGCCCGCCTCGCCCGCGCCGAGTACGAGGTCTACGACGACCCGCGCGACCTGGACCCGGCGAACCTGAGGCTGCTCTGGCTGAACTCCCCGTCCAACCCGACGGGCAAGGTCCTGTCCCGGCGGGAGCTGACGGACATCGTCGCCTGGGCCCGCGCCCACGACGTCCTGGTCTTCTCCGACGAGTGCTACCTGGAGCTGGGCTGGGAGGCCGACCCCGTCTCGGTCCTGCACCCCGACGTCAACGGCGGCTCCCACGACGGCATCGTCGCCGTCCACTCCCTCTCCAAGCGCTCCAACCTGGCGGGCTACCGCGCGGCCTTCGTCGCCGGCGACCCGGAGGTCCTGCACCCGCTGCTCCAGATCCGCAAGCACGGCGGCATGATGACCTCCGCGCCGACCCAGGCCGCGGTCGTGGCCGCCCTCGGCGACGACGCCCACGTCCAGGAACAGCGCGCCCGCTACGCGGCCCGGCGCGAGGCCCTGCGGTCGGCACTGCTCGCCCGGGGCTTCCGCATCGAGCACAGCGAGGCGAGCCTCTACCTCTGGGCGACCCGCGAGGAGTCCTGCTGGACCACGGTCGCCGACCTGGCCGAGCTGGGCATCCTGGTGGCTCCGGGGGACTTCTACGGCGAGGCGGGCGACCGGCACGTACGCGTGGCGTTCACAGCGACCGACGAGCGCGTACGGGCGGCGGTGTCCCGCCTGACGGCGTAGCCGCGACGGAGCGGACCCGGGCGCTTCGGCGCGGCCAGGGGCGCACGGACGAAGGCCGACGGGGTTCAGGGACGTCCCTGAACCCCGTCGGCCTTCGCGAGCCGGGTCTCAGCCGCCGAGCGGCAGGCCCTTGGTGGGCAGCGAGGACGTCGGCAGGCCGCCCTTGGTGAGCGAGTCGGTCGGCAGTCCGCCCTTGGTGGCGCCCGAGGCGGCGTCCCCGAGGAGACCGCCCGCGGTCCCGGCCGCCTCCCCGGCGGCCTTCTGCGCCACGGGCGCCGCCTTCTTCACGGCGGCGCCGCCGGTCCGGCCCGCGGCCGGCACCGCCTGCCGGACCGCCTTGCCGCCCGCGGTGCCCGCGAGCGAGGTGACGTTCCGCGCGGCACCGTCGGCGGTGTTGCCGACGTGCGCCCCGTCCAGCGCGGTCAGACCGCCCAGGTCCGGGGTGGACGCCGGCAGGTTCGTGGCCGCACCGGCGGAGCCGGCCGCACCGACCCCGGCAGCCGCTCCCGCTGCGACGAGCAGCGCGGCACGGGCGATCCGGCGGGTCAGGGGGAGGGACATGATGCTCCATTCGACGGGAGAGAACGGTGTGTGCCCGAGTCCGTGTCCGGCTCGGACGCCGTGACTACCGCTCGAAGCCCGCGAAGGTTGCGGACGCCCCAGGTAAAGAATGGATAACGCATCGCATTATCAGGTGTGGATAAAAACGGGCAAAGAACATCTGTCCGGCGGCGCGCAGAATCCTTACGGCCCTTGACGCACAAGGGATTCCCCGCCCGGTCCGCCGCTCACCCGCCCGGCCCGGCCGCCGGGCGGCGGACAACCCGCCGGAGTGATCCGCCGTACTACTGTCCGGCCACGATCCGCACCGCGCCCACGGACGACTCCGCCCCGCCGGCCCCCGCCGGGCCGGCCGGCCGCCACTCGTCGCTGTCGCTGCCCACGGTCCACTCCCGCCCCGCGTACGACACCCGCTCGATGTGCAGGGCCGAGGAGTTGGCGACCGCCCACTGGGCCAGCTGCCAGCCCCGCGTCCGCTCGTCGCGCCCGGTCGCGTCCGACCCCGCGCCCCCGGTCACCGGCACGGTCACCGTCCGCCCGCGCGCGGTCGCGGTCACGCTCGGAGAGGGGGACGGCGACGGCACGGGCGTACCGCCCACCACGGCGCCGGTCTCCTGGAGCGCGTCCCGCCCGAAGTCCCGCACCAGCGCGGCCCGCACCGCGGCCGGGCCGGTCGCCGACGCCGTGCGCTGCGGACGCCCGTCGCAGGTCAGCGTGGCCGCCGCCCGGCCGGTCAGGGCCGCCGCCAGCAGCGTGGCGTCCGGCTCGTGCTTGGCGTACGCCTCCGGGTAGCCGCTGCGCTGCACCCGCTGCGCGGCCACCGTCAGCGGCAGGCCCGAGTAGTCCGGCACCTTCGCCAGGTGCGCGTAGAAGATGCCCGCCGCGTACGCCGGGTCCATGATCTGCCGCGCGGTGCCCCAGCCCTGCGAGGGCCGCTGCTGGAACAGGCCCAGCGAGTCCCGGTCGCCGTGCTCGATGTTGCGCAGCTCCGACTCCTGGAGGGCGGTGGCGAGCGCGATCGTCACGGCCCGCTCGGGCATCCCGCGCCCGGTGCCGACGGCGGCGATGGTGGCCGCGTTCGCCGCCTGCTCGGGCGTGAAATCGTACGAGGCCCCGTCGCCGGAGGCCGACACCACCTGGCAGCCGTGCGCTCCGCCGCCTCCGGTGACGTACTGCACCACGAGGTAGGCGGCGACACCGCACAGCACCAACAGGGCCGCGGCGTAACGGAAGAGGCGACCGCGTCGCCGGGTACGGGAAGGGGACGGCTCTGGCACGCGTACAAGGTACTGGAGCCCCGCCGGACCCCCGGCGGCGGACCGCGCCGCAGGTCCGGGCCGCCCCCCGCGCGCGGCGCGCTAGGGTCGGTGGCATGGCCGACACCTCGCTTGACCTCACGCTGGACGCCGCCACGCTCACCGCGCGGCTCGTGGACTTCCCGTCCGTGAGCGGCACCGAGAAGCCGCTCGCGGACGCGATCGAGACCGCCCTGCGCGCCCTGCCGCACCTGACCGTGGAGCGGTACGGCAACAACGTGATCGCCCGTACGGACCTGGGCCGCGCCGAGCGGGTCATCCTGGCCGGCCACATCGACACCGTCCCGATCGCGGACAACGTCCCCTCCCGGCTCGACGAGGACGGCGTGCTGTGGGGCTGCGGCACCTGTGACATGAAGTCGGGCGTGGCGGTGCAGCTGCGCATCGCCGCCACGGTCCCCGCCCCCAACCGCGACCTGACCTTCGTCTTCTACGACAACGAGGAGGTCGAGGCGGAGCGCAACGGGCTGCGGCACATCGCCGAGGCCCACCCGGAGTGGCTGGAGGGCGACTTCGCCATCCTGCTGGAGCCCTCCGACGGCGAGGTCGAGGGCGGCTGCCAGGGCACGCTGCGGATGCTGCTGAGGACGGAGGGCGAGCGGGCCCACTCGGCGCGCGGCTGGATGGGCTCCAACGCCATCCACGCGGCGGCGCCGATACTGGCCCGGCTGGCCTCCTACGAGGCGCGCCGGCCGGTCATCGACGGCCTGGAGTACCGCGAGGGCCTGAACGCGGTGGCCGTCGGCGGCGGCGTGGCCGGCAACGTCATCCCCGACGAGTGCGTGGTGACGGTCAACTTCCGGTACGCCCCCGACCGCACCGAGGAGGAGGCGGTCGCGCACGTCCGCGAGGTGTTCGCGGACTGCGGCGTGGCGGAGTTCGTGATCGACGACCACAGCGGCGGCGCGCTGCCCGGCCTCTCCCACCCGGCCGCCGCGGCCTTCATCGAGGCGGTGGGCGGCACCCCGCGGCCGAAGTACGGCTGGACCGACGTGTCCCGCTTCTCCGCGCTCGGTGTCCCCGCGGTCAACTACGGCCCCGGCAACCCGCACTTGGCCCACAAGCGCGACGAGCGCGTGGAGACCGCGAAGATCCTGGCGGGCGAGGAGCGCCTGCGGAACTGGCTCACCGCGTAAGCGGCCGGCCGGGCCCGCGGGACGCACGCGCGGCGGACACGCGCGGGTCCCCGCTCCGCGACCCGGCCGGCCCTAGGCTGAGACCGAACTACCGGCGAGCGGAGGGAGCGCACATGGCTACCGGGAACCCCGAGGGGAAGAAGCAGCCGCCGGACGAGCAGCGGCTCGGACCGGTCCTCCGGCGGCGCGGCCAGGTCACCGCCAGCACCACCGACCAGCGGCTGCTGGACGAGCGCGCCCCCACCGACTGGGTGCACACCGACCCCTGGCGGGTGCTGCGCATCCAGTCCGAGTTCATCGAGGGTTTCGGCACGCTCGCCGAACTCCCGCCCGCCATCAGCGTGTTCGGCTCGGCGCGGACGCCGGTGGACTCGCCCGAGTACGACGCGGGCGTGCGGCTCGGCCGGGGACTGGTGGAGGCCGGCTGGGCGGTCATCACGGGCGGCGGCCCGGGTGCCATGGAGGCGGCCAACAAGGGGGCGTGCGAGGCGGGCGGCGTCTCGGTCGGCCTCGGCATCGAGCTCCCCTTCGAGCAGGGGCTCAACCCCTACGTCGACATCGGCCTGAACTTCCGGTACTTCTTCGTCCGCAAGATGATGTTCGTGAAGTACGCGCAGGGTTTCGTGGTCCTCCCCGGCGGCCTCGGCACCCTCGACGAACTCTTCGAGGCCCTGACCCTGGTCCAGACCCAGAAGGTCACTCGCTTCCCGATCGTGCTGTTCGGCAGCGAGTACTGGGGCGGCCTGGTGGACTGGCTCCGCAGCACGGTGGTCGCCCAGGGCAAGGCGGCGGAGAAGGACCTGCTCCTGTTCCACGTCACGGACGACGTGCAGGAGGCGGTGGCCCTGGTCTCCAAGGAGGCGGGCCGCTAGGTTCCGTCGGGCTACCGGTCCGCGCAGGTGCCTGGCCGGTCCTCGCCGGTTCCCGCCGGTCCCGGCCCGGGGCGGGCAGGGGCCGGCGAGGGCGGCGGGGGCGGATGGTGCCCCGGTGGGTCAGGCCAGGCCCCGGCGGGCCACCGCGGGTGCCCGGTGCCCCGCGATGGACGCCACCATCTCCAGCACCTGACGGGTCTCCGCCACCTCGTGCACCCGGTACACCTGCGCCCCGAGCCACGCGGAGACCGCGGTCGTCGCCAGCGTGCCGATCAGCCGCTCCTTCACCGGCCGGTCCAGCGTCTCGCCCACGAAGTCCTTGTTGGACAGCGACACCAGCACCGGCCACCCCGTGGCGACCATCTCGTCCAGCCGCCGCGTCGCCTCCAGGCTGTGCCGCGTGTTCTTCCCGAAGTCGTGCCCCGGGTCGATCAGCACCGACTCCCGCGGCACACCGAGCGCGACCGCCCGCTCGGCCAGCCCCACGGTCACGTCCAGGATGTCGGCCATCACGTCGTCGTACGTCACCCGGTGCGGACGGGTCCGCGGCTGCGCCCCGCCCGCGTGCGTGCACACCAGACCGACCCCATGGCGTGCCGCGACCTCAGCGAGCCCCGGGTCGACCCCGCCCCACGCGTCGTTCAGCAGGTCCGCGCCCGCCTCGCAGACGGCCTCGCCGACCTCGGCCCGCCAGGTGTCCACGCTGATGATCACATCGGGGAAGCGGCGCCGTACCTCCGCGACGAAGCCGACCGTCCGGCGTGCCTCCTCCCGCGCCGTGACCTCCTCGCCGGGACCCGCCTTGACCCCGCCGATGTCGATGATCGCGGCGCCCTCGGCCACCGCCCGCGCCACCCGGTCCAGGGCCGGCTCGTCGCGGAAGGTGGCTCCTTGGTCGTAGAAGGAGTCCGGCGTCCGGTTGACGATCGCCATGATCACCGGTTCCCGCGGCCCGAATTCCCGCCTGCCCAGCCTGAGCATCCGCTGTGACCTCTCGTAGTGCGTCCCGCTGTGCGGCCGCCTGTGACCCTAACCGCCCCACTCGCATGGCACGATCGGAGCCTGACAGTTTCCGCTGCCGGCCCGGCGGCCGGTACGAGCGTGGGGACCCTGAGGCGATGATGATGTTCCTGTTCCTGGTCGTCGCGCTGGCCGTCGTGGTCGCCGCGGTGACGCTGGGCGTGATCGGCGGCGGGGAGAGCGGCCCGCTGCCCGAGGCGGCGCCCGAGCGGCTCCAGGACCCGCTGCCCGCGGACCGCCCGGTGGACAGCGCGGACGTGGAGAGCCTGCGCTTCCCGGTCGCGCCCCGCGGCTACCGGATGGCCGACGTCGACGACGCGCTCGGCCGGCTCGCCGCCGAACTGGCCGAGCGGGACGCCCGCATCACCGGCCTGGAGTCCGCGCTGGCCGGCGCCCGGGCCGCCGCGGCGCACGACCGGCACATCCGGCCGGACCAGGGCGAGGGCCGGGAGGACGGGCGATGACGAGCACGGCCGCCGTCCCCGGGCCGGACGGCGCCCTGCGCTGCCCGTGGGCCCTGTCCACCGACGACTACGTGGCGTACCACGACGAGGAGTGGGGCCGCCCGGTCCACGGCGACGACGCCCTGTTCGAACGGCTCAGCCTGGAGGCGTTCCAGTCGGGCCTGTCCTGGATCACGATCCTGCGCCGCCGCCCGGGGTTCCGCGCGGCCTTCGCCGGCTTCCGCGTCGAGAAGGTCGCCGCGTTCACCGAAGCCGACCGCGACCGCCTGCTGGCCGACCCCGGCATCATCCGCAACCGGGCCAAGATCGACGCCACGCTCGCCAACGCGCGGCTGCTGGCCGACTGGCCCGAGGGCGCTCTGGACGAGCTGATCTGGTCCCACGCCCCCGACCCGGCCACCCGTCCGGTCCCGCGGACCCTGACCGACGTCCCCGCCGTGACCCCGGAGTCGACGGCCCTGTCGAAGGCGCTGAAGAAGCGGGGGCTGAGGTTCGTCGGCCCGACGACCGCCTATGCGCTCATGCAGGCGTGCGGCCTGGTCGACGACCACCTGGAGACCTGCGTGGCGAGGGGCGCCGCCTGAGAGCACCGCCCGGGGGAGCCGTGTGAGGGGCTTGGGGCCGCGGCGGGGTGCGGGGCCGCACGGGGGCGCGGCCCCGGCGGGGCGTCACCGCCCCAGGTACTCCGGCTTCCGCTTCTCCACGAACGCCCGCACGGCGATGGCGTGGTCCTCCGAGCGCCCCGCCCGGGTCTGGAGCTCGTCCTCCTTCTCCAGCGTCTCGTCGAGCGAGTGCGTCAGCCCGTACGCCATCGACTCCTTCAGCGCCGCGTACGCCACCGTCGGCCCCTCGGCCAGCTTCCGCGCCACCTTCGCGGCCTCGGCGCGCAGCTCGGCGGCGGGCACGAGCCGGTTGGCGATGCCCAGCTCCAGCGCGTCCGGGGCGCTGATGCTGCGCGGGAACAGCAGCAGGTCGGCGGCGCGGCTCGGGCCGATCACCCGGGGCAGGGTCCAGGAGATGCCGGAGTCGGCGGTCAGGGCCACGCCCGCGAACGAGGTGTTGAAGGAGGCGGTGTCGGCGACCAGCCGGTAGTCCGCGGCGAGCGCGAAGCCGAACCCGGCCCCGGCCGCGACGCCGTTGACCGCGGCGACCACGGGCTTGGGCGCCCCGGCGAGCGCCCGCACGATCGGGTTGTAGTGCTCCCTGACCGTGCTCATCGTCTGCCCGGCCCCGGTCTCCCGGTCACGGGCCAGCAGCCCGATGTGCTCCTTGAGGTCCTGGCCCACGCAGAACGCCCGGTCCCCGGCGGCGGTCAGCAGGATCGCCCGTACGGCCGTGTCGCCGGCCGCCGATTCCGCCGCCTCCCGGAGGGCGACCTTGGTCGCGATGTCCAGCGCGTTCATCGCCTCGGGGCGGTTCAGCGTGATCGTCGCGAGTCCGTCGCCCACCTCGTAGAGCACGGTGTCGGCCATGGCGTATCCCCTCCGGTGTCGCGGCTGGTGACGTACCGCTCGGTACGTCCACGTCTGAGGACAGCATGACGGAGATCACCGCCCGCCGACCGGACCGGACGTGTGACCTGCGTCAAAGAAAAGCAGGTGGCGGCGGGGCGGCGAATCCTCGCGGGGCGGCGAAGTATCGCAGGCAGATCCCCGAATTGGGTGGTTTTGCTCGCGCGCGTTGCCCAAGCGATGCCGACTGATGTTGGTCTTCGGGTCCTGCGATGCGGGATAATGGCTGGGAAGCAATGTGTTCGATGCCGTGTCGCGTGTCCGTTCCGGATGGCGGGGTGCCCTCGTGGGCTGTCGGCAGACGATGAGCTGGTTTCAGGAAGGGGAACGAGCATGGCGGCCATGAAGCCGCGGACGGGCGACGGCCCGCTCGAGGTGACCAAGGAGGGGCGGGGCATCGTCATGCGCGTTCCGCTCGAAGGCGGCGGTCGACTCGTCGTCGAGCTGACCCCTGATGAGGCCGAGGCGCTCGGCGACGCCCTCAAGAAGGTCGTCGTCTGAGGTCCCAGAGATCCTGTCCTTGCGACTGTCCCGGCATCGTACGCGGTGCCGGGACAGCCGCGTTCCGGGGGTCGCCGGGGCCCCCGGTCACCGTCTGACGGCGCACAGCAGCCCGTCGCCCACCGGCAGCAGCGACGGCACCATCTCCTGGCTCTCCCGCACGGTGCGCAGCAGCTCCCGCAGCCGCAGCACCTCGGTCGGCTGCGGCCCGGAGTCGACCGTGCGGCCGCTCGCGAAGACCCCCTCGAAGACCACCAGGCCGCCGGGCCGCAGCAGACGCAACGATTCAGCGAGGTAGTCCGGGTACTCCAGCCGGTCACCGTCGCAGAAGACCAGGTCGTAGCCGGCGTCGGCGAGGCGCGGGAGCACGTCCAGGGCGCGGCCGGGGATGAAGCGGGCCCGGTTGCTGGCGAAGCCGCAGCCGCGGAAGGCCTGCCGGGCGAACTGCTGGTGCTCCGGCTCCGGATCGACCGTGGTGAGCACTCCGTCCGGCCGCATCCCGTGCAGCAGGTGGATGCCGGACACCCCGCAGCCGGTGCCGATCTCCGCGACCGCCTTCGCGTCCACGGAGGCGGCGAGCAGTCGCAGCGCGGCGCCCGTGCTGGGCGACACCGAGCGCAGCCCCGCCTCCCGGGCGCGGTCGCGGGCCCAGTGCAGCGCGTCGTCCTCGGCGACAAAGGCGTCGGCGAACGCCCAGCTCGTCTGCCGGTTGCCGGTAATGACCCTCTCCTGTCCCCGCGGTTGCCTCGGCGTGACTGTATCCGTTGGCGCCGGGAACCCGCAGATGAGCCCGGGCGTTTAGAGGGATGAGCCGGTGACCGCGGATGCGACGGGGGGCGAGAGGTGGAGCAGCGCGCCGAGCAACTGCTGACGCAGCCGCATGAGCCGTATCAGCATGTATCAAATTCTCGTAAAACCGCTTATCCGGAGCTAACGGGCGAGGTGGCTATGGTAGGGGCTCCACTGGACACCACCAGAGCCGACAGGGGAGGTGCGGCTGCGCCCGGGGACCGGGGCGGAGTGCTGCGGCGCTTCCTCGGGTCGGCGGGCAGGCCGAAATCCGTGACCGACACCGCAGCTGACAGCCACGCCTCCGGGTTCGCCGCGGGCGAGACCCAGACCGCGACCTTCGCCACCGACGCGGACGGGCAGGCGTGGACTCCGCCCACGTGGGACGAGATCGTCAGCACGCACAGCGGCCGGGTCTACCGCCTCGCCTACCGCCTGACGGGCAATCAGCATGACGCCGAGGACCTCACCCAGGAGGTCTTCGTCCGCGTCTTCCGCTCCCTGTCGACGTACTCGCCGGGCACCTTCGAGGGCTGGCTGCACCGCATCACCACCAACCTCTTCCTGGACATGGTCCGGCGCAAGCAGCGCATCCGCTTCGACGCCCTCGGCGAGGACGCGGCCGAGCGCCTGGCCAGCCGTGAGCCCACCCCGCAGCAGCTCTTCAACGACGCGCACTTCGACGCCGACGTCCAGCAGGCCCTCGACACCCTGGCGCCCGAGTTCCGCGCCGCCGTCGTCCTGTGCGACATCGAGGGACTGTCGTACGAGGAGATCGCCGCCACCCTCGGCGTGAAGCTCGGCACGGTCCGCTCCCGCATCCACCGCGGCCGGTCCCAGCTCCGCAAGGCGCTCGCGCACCGTTCCCCGGAGGCACGCGCGGCCGAGCGGCGCTCCTTCCTGTCCCGGGTCCCCGCTCTGGGGGGAGGGGGCGCGACCGCGTGAGTGGATCACGACCGAAATCCGCCGGGGAGGCGCACCTCGCGGAGCAGCACCTGGGAGACCGGCTCTCCGCCCTGGTGGACGGGGAGCTCGGTCATGAGACGCGTGAGCGGGTCCTCGCGCACCTGGCCACCTGCGCCCGGTGCAAGGCCGAGGCGGACGCCCAGCGCGCACTGAAGAACGTCTTCGCGGAGGCGGCCCCGCCCCCGCCCTCGGCGAGCTTCCTGGCCCGCCTCCAGGGCCTCTCCGAGGGAGGTGACCCGGACGGCGGCGGCACGCCACCGCTAGGGGGCGACGGCCCGGGACCCTTCGGAGTGAGACGCGACGAGCGCCTCCCGTTCGGGTACGTCCCCGCCCGCACGCCCGGCGGCCCGGAGGACGGCGGCTTCCGCATCCATCCCGTCGCCCGCCCGGACGACGGCCGCTCCGCCTCGCGCGGACGGCGGTTCGCGTTCGCCGCCGCCGGCGCGGTGTCGCTGGCCGCGGTCGCCCTCGGCGGCGTCACCACCGTCCTCCCCGGCGACCTGGCCGCGGACGCCCGCGGTGGCTCCGGGGCCGGCAGCAACGTCATCCCGGCACGCTCGGCGGGCGGGGGAGCGGCCACGCCGGACAGCCAGCGCCGCCGCCCGGTGGGGCCGCTGCTCGCCCAGGGCGGCGCGCTGCTCGGCCCCGCCCCCGTGGTCCCGACCACGCTGTCCGCGCCGCTGCTGCCCGGGGTGCCCGCCCCGGCCGACGGACAGTCCCGCACCGAGGCGGTGCGCGGGCTGACCACGCCGGTGTTCGCCGGTGCGGCCGCCCTCTCGCCGCTGATACGCCCGGTCGACGAGGCCATGGCCCTCCCCCTCGCCGACTGGTCCGCCTCCCTGCCCGACGGCACCGTCTCCCCCTCGTCGCCCTGACCGGTCGCCGCGCCGCCCCTCGCGAACCTGGTTAGATCCTGTGAGACCGTGCCCGCGGCGCCGACCCGGGGCGGCAGACGATGTCCCGTGACCGTGGCAGCACCCGGTCACGGCCCGGCCCTGGGGAGAGCATGAACGAGGGGAACCGCGTCCCGCCGGCACGCGAACCGGAGGGAGCGGCGGGGACGACACCGGCCGACCGCACCGAGAGCGCCGCACGGGAGGCCACCGGGACGGCCGGCGACTTCGAACTCGCCGCACCGACCCCACCACGGCCCCGCGCCCACTCCGTGACGCCGCAGGGGAACGGGAACCCGAGCACGGGGGGCAGCGACGCCGGACCCCATACGACGGCAGCCGCGGGTGCGGGTGTTGACGGGGAGAGGCTCACCGCGACGGCGGAGACCCCCACAGGGGTCCGGGACGCGGTCGTGACGCCCGGGGAGAACGTCGTTGCGGGCAGCGGTGTGGCTCAGGGGGCTGGAGAGGCCGCCGCCGGGGTCCCGGGCGCGGCCAGGCCCTCCGGGGAGAGCGTGGTCGAGGGCCGGGAGGTGGCTCAGGGGGCCGGAGAGGTTGTCGCCGGGGTCCGGGACGCGGTCGTGACGTCCGGGGCGAGTGCCGACGGGGGTCGGGACGTGGCTCCGGCGGCCGGCGCAGCCGTCGTGGTGGCCAGGGACCCCGTCGCCGTCGACGGCGTGGCGCACACGGCCTCCGGGACCGCCGGGGCGGAGCGCGGCGAGCGGCCCAGGCCGCTGCACGACCCCGATCCGTACAGCACCCCGCCCTACGGCCGGCCCGGCCCCTGGGCGCCCGCGCCGCCGGTGCAGCACCCGGCGGTCGCCTCCGCCGCCGCCCCCGCGCACGGCACGGCCGTACCCGCGCCCGTCACCCTGCCGCCGCCCTCCGCCGTACCCCCTGCCGTCGCCCCGCCGGTGCCCCTGTCCGCGCCCCAGACCCCGGCCGACACGTCCGCGTCCCACGCGCAGGCGCCCGCGCCGGTGGCCGCCGGGCCCCTGCCTCCCGGTGCCGTGTCCGCCCCGGTGGTTCCCGGGCCCGCGCCCCACGCGCCCGCGCCGGTGGCCGCCGGGTCCGCGGCGGTGCCGCCCGGCGGTTCCGGGGCGCAGGGGGGTGATCCCTGGGGCCGGTACGACCCCTGGGCCGCCGGGACCGCCGAGGAGCAGGCGTCGGCCCGGGGGCCGTTGCAGCAGACCGGGGCCAAGGTGCCGACGCGCGCGCAGCGCAGGCGCCGGGCCTGGCGGCACCTGGCCGGCTGGACCCTCGCCGTCGCCGTCGTCTCCGCGGGCGTCGGCGGCATCGCCGGCGCCTACGTCGCACGCGACGGCCTCGGCGACGGCGTACGGCTGCCGCGGGCCGCCGGCGTGCCCGCCGGCCGGGCGCCGGACAGCGTGGCCGGGATCGCCGCCCGCGCCCTGCCCAGCGTGGTCACGCTGCACGTCCGGGGGGCCGACCAGGCGGGCACCGGCACCGGCTTCGTCCTCGACGACCGGGGCCACATCCTCACCAACAACCACGTCGTCCAGCCCGCCGGGCCGGACGGCGAGATATCCGTGACGTTCAGCAGCGGCGACACCGTGAAGGCCGAGGTCGTCGGCCGGGACAGCGGCTACGACCTCGCCGTCGTCCGGGTGCGCGGCGTCCACGGACTCACCCCGCTGCCCCTCGGTGACTCCGACACCGTCCAGGTCGGCGACCCCGTCGTCGCCATCGGCGCCCCCTTCGACCTCGCCAACACGGTCACCGCCGGCATCATCAGCGCCAAGGAGCGGCCGATCACGGCCGGCGGGGAGAAGAGCGACGGCAGCGACGTCGCCTACGTCGACGCGCTCCAGACCGACGCCCCCATCAACCCGGGCAACTCAGGCGGTCCGCTGCTCGACTCCCGCGCCCAGGTCATCGGCATCAACTCCGCCATCCGCTCCGCGGGCAGCGGCTCCGACGCCGGTGGCGGTGAGGCCGGCTCCATCGGTCTCGGCTTCGCCATACCGGTCAACCAGGCCTGGCGGGTCGCCCGGGAGCTGATCAGCGACGGCCGTGCCACGCACCCGGTGATCGGCGTCACCCTCGACATGGGCTACGGCGGCGACGGCGCCCGGATCGACGACGAAAGCGCGCGCGGCGGCCCCGCCGTGGCCGTCGGCGGCGCCGGCGAGCGGGCCGGACTGAAGGCGGGTGACGTCGTCACCGACGTCGACGGGGAACGCGTGCACACCGGCGAGGAGCTGATCGTCAAGATCCGCGCCCACCGCCCCGGCGACCGGCTGCGGCTGACGGTGGCACGCGGCGGTACGGAGCGGGAGGTGTCGCTCGTGCTGGGCGAGTCGGAGCAGAACTGACAGAAGTCTCACCTCGGGGCGGTACCGGTCGGACGGGAACGCCGGGTACGGTTGAGCGACCGAGGACATCGCACTGGGAGCATCAGGTGTTCAATGACATAGGGCCACTGGAGCTGGTGACCATCATCGTGCTCGCCGTGCTCGTCTTCGGCCCGGACAAGCTCCCCAAGGTCATCCAGGACGTCATGCGCACGATCCGGAAGATCCGCGAGTTCTCGGAGAGCGCCAAGCAGGACATCCGCACCGAGCTGGGTCCGGAGTTCAAGGACTTCGAGTTCGAGGACCTCAACCCCAAGACGTTCCTCCGCAAGCAGCTGGACAACGAGGACCTGGGGCTGAAGGAGATCCGCAACGGGTTCGACCTGAAGAAGGAGATGGCCGAGGTCACGGACGCGGTCAACAGCCGCGACGGCGACGCGTCCCCCTCGGCCTCCGCCTCGGGGTCCTCTTCCCCCGCCTCCTCCGGCGGGCGCGTCGACATGACCAAGAAGCCCCAGGCGCCCGACGACACCGACCGCCCGCCCTTCGACGCGGACGCCACGTAAGCACCGCTCCTCCCCGGCGACACGCGCACACGGGCGTACTCCGCGCACGTGACGCGCGTCATAGCGCACCCCCTCCGCACCCGGCCTGAACAGGCCGTTCACGCGACCCACGCATGCAGTGCCTGCCCTGCCGCCGTCAGCGGTGTGGATATGCTGCCGAGTTGTTGTGCGGTCCGGACGCGTACGCCCGAAGGGGGGCGGGCCACCCGGTCCGACGAGAGCGAGGAGGCGTCCGGGCAGATGGAGACGACGAGTCGGGTGGGCGCGCAGGCGCCGGCCGCGGAGGGTGGACAACAGCTCCCCTCTGCCCGGCGCACGATCGACGGTTATCTGAGGGCGCCCTTCCCGTGGTACGGGCTGGACGAGGCGTTCACGGGACCCCGCTGGCTGATGCAGGTGGGCACGGCCGCCGACGGAGCCGTCGAGCACGGCTCGATCGGGCACGGCGACGAGCCCTCGGTGCGCGGTGAGACCGGCTCCGCCGGGGAGCAGCGGGACAGGTTCGCGGTCGTGGTGACCGTCGCCGCGCAGCCGTCCCGGCGCAGCGCCGACGGAACGGGGCTGCTGGAGGCCACGTCGGTGTCCTCGGCGGCCTGGCTGGCCGGGGTGGGGCTGCTGTCGTTCACCTGGCCCGGGCAGATGGACCACAGCCTGCGCGACGACTGGCTGGACCAGCAGACCGAGACGGCGTGGGCCCTCGCCGACGACCTCGACGGACCGGAGTGGTCCCGGCTCTCGCTGCCGGTGGACGGGGCCGCGGCCTCGTTCCACTACCGGGAGTCGGAGTACGGCTGGGTGCTCGCCGGTACGACGGAGTCCGGGGTGCACCTGGGGGCGTACGGGCGCGGGATGAGCGCGTACGGCCTCGGCTTCGCCGTGGTCAAGGACATCACCGCCTACGCCTAGCGCAGTGACCGGGGGGCCACCGCGACCACGCGGCGGCCCCTTTCCGCTTCCGTTCCCCCCGTCCGTCGGCCGTCAGCTGCCGGCCAGCGTGTGGAAGATGGCCACCGCCGCCGCGACCTGGGCGACGATCCAGGCGACGTGGGTCGACACGCCCCGCAGTTGGTAGACGGAGAGCAGCAGCGCGAACCGGCTCGGCCAGTACTGCCGGTCCTCCCTGAGCGTGAACGTGTCCATCCAGATGCTGGTGAGCGTCAGGATGGTGAGCATGATCAGCGAGTAGAGGAGCAGGTTGCGGAAGTTCACGTCGGTGAACAGGCTGAGCAGCACGGTCAGCCCGGCGGGAACCGCGTAGGAGAAGGTCAGGCTCCACGCGCGGGCGGGGCTGTGGTGGCCGGGGAGCAGCCGCCACAGCGCGCCCAGGGTGAAACCGGCGCCCGCCCACGCCAACTGGTAGGTGATGACCGTGGCGACGAGTTGCGGGATCGCGGTCGGCTCGAAGGTGAGCTGTATCAGGTTCCAGGACTCCTTCACGTCCAGGTAGGGCAGCGCGATGCTGGCCGGAATCCCGAAGCAGAAGGCCCATCGCGCGGCGCGCACGGCATTGGCCCACCAGTGGCCTTCCGGCCCGAAGGCCAGCGCGGTGTCCAGCACGGAGATGTGGGCGGGCGGCATCTGGCCGGAGCACCCGCTCACCAGCCAGGTCCGCAGCGCGGCCAGTTGGCTCTCCACCTCCTCGCGCGTCGGGGTCGTGGCGCGTCCCTGGTCCAGCAGGTGGAGTTGCTGGTTGAGGTGGCGGTACTCGCGGGACTTGAGCAGCAGTTCGGCGTGGCGCTTCTTGTTCTTCAGCCGCTTGGCGCAGAGGTCGTCGCCCAGCCGGCTCAGCACCGACCATCGCCGCCCCACGGCGAGGACCGCGAACAGCGAGCAGATGTTGAGGACGAGCCAGAAGCTGAACTGGGCCTGGCTGCCCGCGAATCCGGCCCCCTCCAGACCCGCCGTGAGGGCGAACACCGTGGCGGTGAGCAGCAGATCGGGTCCCTCCGGGCCCAGTGACGCGTGTCTGCGCTTGGTCCGTTGCGTCATGACGCGGAAGTGCAGCAGGGCGCACAGCGCGACGACCGTCAGGATCCAGCTGTAGGAGAAGATCCAGGTGAGGTCGGTGAAGGCGAAGTTGGCCATGACTCCGCTGGTGTGCGCACGGTGTTTCACCGGGTCCGGGTCGGTGAGCCAGGTGACCCTCTTCCACTGGTTCTCGCTCGTCCACCGGGCGCACCAGAGCAGGCTCCCGGCGACCACGCCGAGCAGCACGGAAACGGCGGTGACGCACCGCGCCGGGGACGTGTCCCACGCCCGGGTCCAGGAGTCGGGCAGCAAGGCTCCCTCGCGGGCGAAGCGCCACGCCCACGCAACCATGGCGGCCAGCCACAGCCAGACGGTCGCCAGGCCCATGAGGGCGTAGCCCACCTGGCCGGGGAAACCCACGCCCCGCTCGGAGACCAGGCTCTCCGGCAGGCCGAACAACCGGTGTGCCGGCACCACGAACAGACCGAGCACCGCCACCGCCGCCGCCGTGCCGACGACGGCACGGGCCTGACGGCGCCGCCGGTCCGCGAAGTCGGCGGGCGGTTCGGAGGTGTGGCCCCGCGCCGTGCGGTGCGGGCCGCCGTACCAGGGCCGGGCGACCAACAGCAGCGTGAGGCCGGCGGCGATGCTCAGGGGGATGCCCCACTGCGGGTGCGGTGGCTTCTGGGCGAAGAGCAGGATGACCATCAGGGCGACCGCGGCGCTGACCAGCGCCCACTGCACGACGGCCGTCGCCGGGTTGTCGTCGTCCCCCGGACCGGAAGCGCGGCCGGGACCGAAGGCGGCGTTCGGAGTGGAGGCGGTGTCCGGTGCCGAGGCGGTGTCCGGACCGGGATTGCCGTCCGGACCGGAGGCCGTGTGCGGACCAGGATTGCCGCCCCGACCGGAGACGGCCGCCGCACCGGAAGCGCGGCCCGGACCGGACGCGGCCTTCGGACCGGACGCGGCCTTCGGACCGGGCGTGGCCTTCGGACCGGAGGCGCCGCCCGGTCTCGGCGGGTCCGGTGCCGTGGCCGGGGTGGTGGAGGACGCCCGTTGCGCGCGCCGCGCGGCCAGGACGATCAGGGCCGAGGCGCACACCCACCAGGCGGCGATCCCGAGTTGGCCCCAGAAGGAGTTGCCGTAGGACAGGAGCCAGTAACGGCGCCATGGGAGATCGATCTCGAAGGCGATACGGCCGGGCGGCCAGTCCGTCCACATCAGGGTGTCCGCGTCCGAGGACGACGCCCGTTGGGAGAGGTCGCTGAACCGGAGTCCGCCGGTGTCCACCTCGACCTGCCGCCAGTGGGCCTTCCGGAGGGTGGGCGACCGGAGGCGGACCGTCCAGGTGTCGTCCCGCAGCCTCTCGATGAGCCAGGGACCGAGCTGGATCGGCTGGTAGTTCTTGATCCAGGCGAAGGAGTCGTACTCGACCGTGACTTTGTTCCCGGTTTCCGTCACCGCCGGATCATGGGTGCGCCATTCCGCGTTGTGCTGGGTGTTGTCCGGCCCGCGGAGCAGGCAGTGCATTGCCACCCGGTAATCGGCGGAATCCTTGCTGAGGGTCAGCTTCCGCGCAAGGCTCCATTCCTCCAGGGGAACCTCGACCCGCAGGTGTGAATCCACTCTGACGAAACTCTCGCCGTGCTGATGGAATTTCAGCTTGGCGTCCACCATGCTGGTCGACAGCTGATTTTCCCAACAGGACTGCTGCCGCGCCTCGGCGGAGGAACACCCCCAGCAGGTCATGGTCGCCGTAAGGAGCAGTAAAAAAAGCCACCACCGCATTCGCCGCATCGCCGCCGCACCTCCTCCCGGGCCAATTTAGAACGTATGTCGTGCGATGCTCTCCGTGACACGCGACGGCGGATCGGCGACCTGCTCCCGGGGTGTACCGGGCAGAATTGCGGGACATCGGCCGGGGGCTGATAATGGGATTCGATGACCGCCAACTATTGACGGAGGGGTCATGACGGACATAAACGTTTCCGCTCGGCGCGCGCCACTTCCCCGCTTCGAGGAAGCCGAGGGACTGGGCCCGCAGGACGCGGAGTTCGTCCGGGACCTGGCGGCGGTGCTGGCCAAGCACGGCAACCTCGGCCGTTTCGGCCTGTGTCTGCTGCACGACCACTTCCCGCTCGCCGCGGACGAGGTGCTGGTGGAGACGAACGACACCAGAGCCCGCACGCTCCACGTGCACGTCGAGAAGGCGGACCGGACGCGGCACGCCAAGGCGTCGCAGTGGCGGTTCGTGCCGCACGCCGGGCGGGAGCCGGGCGAGGGCCCCGAGGCGGGCTACCAGGAGGTCATGCTGTGCACCACGCTCGACCTCTGCCCGGGCCGGACGGACGACGGCGGTGACGGCGGTCGTGACGTCCGGGGCGGTCGTGACGTCCGGAGCGCCAGGGACGACCGGGACGACCGCTGAGCGCACCGGGTACGCCGGGGTACGCCGAAGGGGCGCCGTCCGCACGGACGGCGCCCCTTCGGCACGCGGCTCGCGGAGCCGTCAGAACTTGTTCTTCGGGGTGATCCCCAGGGACAGCCCCGACAGGCCCCGCTGACGGCCGCCGAGCTTGCCGGCGATGGCGCGCAGCGCCGAGCCCGCCGGGGAGCCGGGGTCGGTCAGGACCACGGGCCTGCCCTCGTCGCCGCCCTCGCGCAGACGGACGTCGATCGGAATGCTGCCGAGCACCGGCACGGTCGCACCCGTCGTGCGCGTCAGGCCGTCCGCGACCGTCTGCCCGCCGCCCGTACCGAAGACGTCGACCATCTCGCCGCAGTGCGGGCAGGGCAGGCCGGACATGTTCTCGACCACGCCGACGATCTTCTGGTGGGTCTGCACGGCGATGGAGCCGGCCCGCTCGGCGACCTCGGCCGCCGCCTGCTGCGGGGTCGTCACGACCAGGATCTCGGCGTTCGGGATCAGCTGGGCCACGGAGATCGCGATGTCACCCGTGCCCGGCGGGAGGTCGAGCAGGAGCACGTCCAGGTCGCCCCAGTACACGTCCGCGAGGAACTGCTGGAGCGCGCGGTGCAGCATCGGGCCGCGCCACACGACGGGCGCGTTGCCCGGGGTGAACATGCCGATGGAGATGACCTTCACGCCGTTCGCGGAGGGCGGCATGATCATGTTCTCGACCTGGGTGGGCCGGCCGTCGGCGCCGAGCATGCGCGGCACGCTGTGACCGTAGATGTCGGCGTCCACCACACCGACCTTCAGGCCGTCGGCCGCCATCGCCGCCGCCAGGTTCACCGTCACCGAGGACTTGCCGACACCGCCCTTGCCGGAGGCGACCGCGTACACCCGGGTGAGGTTGCCCGGCTTGGCGAACGGCACCTCGCGCTCGGCCTGGCCGCCGCGCAGCGCCGCCGCCAGCTCCTTGCGCTGCTCGTCGCTCATGACGTCCAGCGTGACGCCGACGCCGGTGACGCCCTCGACCCGGGAGACCGCCTCCGTGACGCGCTGGGTGATGGTGTCGCGCATCGGGCAGCCGGACACCGTCAGGTACACGGTGACCGCGACCGCTCCGTCCGCGCCGATCTCCACCGACTTGACCATCCCGAGTTCGGTGATCGGGCGGTTGATCTCGGGGTCGTTCACCGTCGCCAGTGCCTCGCGCACCGCGTCTTCCGTAGCCATAAGGACGATGGTACGGCGCACCGAGCGACCTCCGGGATGCCCCTCAACGGTCGTCTGTGTCACGTCCCGGCGGGTGTTCCGCCCGTTCCGCCGGAAATACGACCTGGCCCGCGTGCCCGTCGTGGCGGCGGTGCTCCTCCAGCTCCTTCATCAGGTCCTGGAGCTCCGAACGGATCCAGTCGCGGGTGGCCACCTCGCCCAGGCCCATGCGCAGCGCGGCCACCTCCCGGGTCAGGTACTCGGTGTCGGCGATGGACCGCTCGTTCTGCTTGCGGTCCTGCTCCAGGTTGACCCGGTCCCGGTCGTCCTGCCGGTTCTGCGCGAGCAGGATCAGCGGGGCGGCGTAGGACGCCTGGAGGGACAGCATCAGGGTGAGGAAGATGAACGGGTACTGGTCGAAGCGCAGGTGACGCGGGGCGGCCACGTTCCACAGCACCCAGGCGATGATGACGATCGTCATCCAGACGATGAACCGTCCGGTGCCCAGGAACCGGGCGATCCGCTCCGACAGCCGGCCGAAGGCCTCCGGGTCCCACTCGGGCAGCAGCCGGCGCCGGGGCGGGCGCGGCTGGTCCAGCCGGGCCGACCGGGGCCGCCCGGCCGCCGTGGCACCCGCCGGAGGACGCTCGCGTGTCCCGGTCTCGCGCTCAGGAACCATGCGTGGGCGCCTCCTTCCCGTCGTCCAGGTGGAACTCGGTCTCCCGCCAGTCGTCGGGGAGCATGTGGTCGAGCACGTCGTCCACGGTCACCGCGCCGAGCAGCGACCCGGACTCGTCCACCACGGGCGCCGCCACCATGTCGTACGTGGCGAAGAACCCGGCGATGACGGGCAGGGCCGCGTCCGGGGCCAGGGGTTGCAGATCGTCGTCGACCAGCGAGCTGACCAGGGTGTACGGGGGGTCGCGCAGCAGCCGCTGGAAGTGGACGGTGCCCAGGTACTTGCCGGTCGGGGTCTCGTCGGGCGGGCGGCAGACGTAGACCTGAGCGGCGAGGGCGGGGGAGAGGTCCGGGTTGCGGACCCGGGCGAGCGCGTCGGCGACGGTGGCGTCCGGGCGCAGCACGATCGGCTCCGTCGTCATCAGACCGCCGGCCGTGTGCTCCTCGTACGACATCAGACGGCGCATCTCGGCCGCGTCGGCGGGCTTCATCAGGCTCAGCAGCCGTTCCTGGTCCTCCTCGGGCAGTTCGGCGAGCAGGTCGGCCGCGTCGTCCGGGTCCATCGCCTCCAGCACGTCCGCCGCGCGCTCCTCCTTCAGCTTGCCGAGGATCTCGATCTGGTCGTCCTCGGGCAGCTCCTCCAGGACGTCGGCGAGCCGGTCGTCGTCCAGGGCGGCGGCCACCTCGGAGCGCCGCTTGGGGGACAGGTGGTGCAGCACGTTGGCGAGGTCGGCGGGGCGCAGCTGCTCGAAGGTGGCGAGCAGGCTCTCGGCGCCCTGTCCGTGCTCCTCCAGGGAGAACCCGGTGACGGCCGACCACTCGGCGGTCAGCGTCTCGCCCCTCGCCCGCCGGAAGGCGCCCGCCTTCCTCCCCTTGCGCAGGAAGACCCGGTCGACCTCCCAGTCCCGGCGGGCGGGCAGCTGCTGCACCGACACGTCGAGGACGGTGACCTCCTCGCCGGTCTCCACCAGCGTCACCCGCCGGTCCAGCAGCTCGCCGAAGACCAGCCGCTCGGTGGGCCGCTGCTCGAAGCGGCGGACATTCAGCACACCGGTGGTGATGACCTGGCCCGACTCGATGCCGGTCACCCGGGTCATGGGCAGGAAGATACGGCGACGGGTGGACAGCTCGACGACCAGCCCGAGGACGCGCGGGGGCCGTCGTCCGACGCGCAGCATGACGACCAGATCGCGTACGCGGCCCACCTGGTCGCCGGTCGGATCGAAGACGGGGACCCCGGCGAGGTGCGAGACGAAGATCCGGGGGGCACCGGCTGCCATGGCTCTGCTTCCTTTGCCTGGGGATCGTGGGGGACGACTGTGTGGGATTTGCTCGGATTTGCCCGCGCGGGTGCGCTTCAGGCTAGCCCGTGCCGGTCGGCCGCGTCCCGGTGGGGGGTCCGGACGGACCGGCTCCGACGGGTGGCCGGGGCACCGGTACGCTGCGGTACGCCGTTCAGGAACCGTCAGAAAGGCAGCTCCCCCTGTGACTGCGACTCCCCCGGGCCGTACCCGCCGCACCGCGCTGGTGGCCACGACCTGCGCGCTGGCCGTGACGGGAGCGATGGTGCTGTCGGGGTGCGGTGGCGGGGGCGACGATCCGGACGCCGGGACGAACGGGGTGGGCAAGCTGCCCGCCGCCCGGATCCAGGCGAAGACACGGGCGGCGGCGGACGCGGCGGACGCGGTGCGGCTCTCCGGGTCCGTGACCACCAGCGGCCGTACGTACCGGCTGGACATGCGGCTGAAGGCCGACGGCGGCAGCGGGTCCGTCACCTCGCAGGGGACGGCCTTCAAGCTGCTGCGGGTCGGCGAGGAGCTGTACCTCAAGGCCGACGCGGGCTTCTGGAACCACGCCGACGGCAGCGACGGCGCCACGGGCAAGCTGGACGGCAAGTACGTGAAGGTGCCGCAGGGCGACCCCGCGTACAAGAAGTTCAGCGGCTTCACGGACAAGGACGTCCTCCTCGACGGTCTGCTGACCCTGCACGGCACGCTGGCGATCGACGGCCGCCACACCGATCAGTCGGGTACCCGCACGATCCGGATCACCGGCGACAAGGGTTCGGGCGGCACGCTGGACGTCTCCCTCCAGGGGCAGCCGTACCCGCTCCGCCTGGTCCGCGGCGGCGGCGCGGGCTCGCTCCGCTTCTCGGACTGGGGCAAGGACTTCACCGTCGAGGAACCGGCCGCGTCGGACACGGTGGACTACGGCAGGCAACTGCCGACGTCGTGAGCCGTCCGGCGGGCGCTCACGCCCCCGCGCCCGGCCCCCGCGCTCACTTCCTCCCGCGCCGCTTGAGCAGCAGCTTCGGCAGTCCGGCCGGCACCGCTCCGCGCGTGGTGGCCGGTGTCGGCACGGGGCGCTCGGCGAGGTCCCCGTCGGGCAGCGGCGCCACCGTCCCGGCCGGCACCAGGCGCAACACCCGGCACTCGCGGGCCCAGCGGGCCGGCATCTCCTCGGCGTCGGGGGCGTTCAGCCGCTTGCCCTTCAGCTCGGCGACGGCCGCCTCCCACTCCGGCGAACCGGACGCCGGCTCGGTCACGGTCACCGGATACGTCACCAGCCGGCCGCCCTTGTCCTTGCTGCGCACGCTCACCTCGGCCAGGCCCCCGGCGGCCAGCCCCGCCAGTGGCTGCTCACCCGGCCCGTCGCCGACCACGCACACCGCGCCCTCGTGCCACACGTGCCACAGCGCACGCGCGGCCGGCGCCCCGGCGCCCCGGACCCAGATGAGGCCGGACTTCTTCGTGGCCTCCTCGATGAGGGCCCGGTCGAGCAGCTCGCTTGTCATACGGACCAGCCTATCCAGGCCGGACCGGCCCGCTCACAGCCAGCCGTTGCGCTTCAGCGTGCGGTGGATGCCGAGACAGATGGCGGCGGTGATGCCCATGATCACCGGATAACCGAACTTCCAGTGCGTCTCCGGCATGTAGTCGAAGTTCATGCCGTACACCCCGCACACCATCGTCGGCACGGCGATGATGGCCGCCCACGCGGTGATCTTGCGCATGTCCTCGTTCTGCGCGACGGACGCCTGGGCGAGGTTGGCCTGGAGGATGGAGTTGAGCAGCTCGTCGAAGGCCATGACCTGCTCCTGCACCCGGGCCAGGTGGTCGGCGACGTCCCGGAAGTACTTCTGGATGTCCGGGTCGATCAGCCGCATCGGCCGCTCGCTCAGCAGCTGCATGGGCCGCAGCAGGGGCGCCACCGCCCGCTTGAACTCCAGCACCTCGCGCTTGAGTTGGTAGATGCGCGCCGAGTCCACACCACGCGAGACCCCGCCCCGGCGGCCGGGCGAGAAGACCTCGGTCTCCACCTCGTCGATGTCGTCCTGGACCGCGTCGGCGACCGCGATGTAACCGTCCACGACATGGTCGGCGATGGCGTGCAGCACGGCCGAGGGGCCCTTGGCGAGCAGTTCCGGGTCGTCCTGGAGGCGGTGCCGCAGGGCGCGCAGCGAGCCCTGGCCGCCGTGCCGGACGGTGATGAAGAAGTCCCGGCCGGTGAAGCACATGACCTCACCGGTCTCGACGACCTCGCTGTTGGCGGTGAGCCGGTCGTGCTCGACGTAGTGGATGGTCTTGAAGACGGTGAAGAGGGAGTCGTCGTACCGCTCCAGCTTCGGCCGCTGGTGCGCCTGGACCGCGTCCTCCACGGCCAGCGGGTGCAGTCCGAACTCACCGGCGATTCCCGCGAATTCCGACTGGGTCGGCTCGTGCAGGCCGATCCAGACGAACCCGCCGTCGCGGCGCACCTGCCGCATCGCCTCCTGCGGGGTCAGCGGCTTGCCGCTCTGCACCCGGGCGCCGTCGCGGTAGACGGCGCAGTCGACGACGGCCGAGGGCGTCGCCGGGTCCCGCGTGCTGTCGTACGACGACGGACTCGTGTCCTTGCGCAGCGAGACGCGGGACGACGGGCGGACCACGGCGCGCAGGTCGCGGATCATCGACATGGGCAGGCTCCTTCGCGGGCGGGCAGCGAAAGCGCGACGCGGCGACGGGTGGAACTACCCGGAATGGGGACGTTCGGACCGTGCATGTTTGGCACGTCCACAAAGCGGGGAGCACCGCACCGTCGCGGTGGCGACATCGCTGCTGACGCAGAACTGATTCAGGTCAGACAGATCAGGCAAGGCGAAACGAGGTGCTCTTCCGAACGACGATGCGCAAGGGAAGGCGGCGGCCAGCCGGGTAACTACGTCAACAGCCGGAAGAGCGAGTGGTACTGCACGGTCGACTTCGATCCATGACAGCCCCACCTCCTCCGGCCGGTCCCTCGTAAGGGAGTCCTCTCGGCGTCGGGACTCGATAGCGACGCTTCTGCGTGCTGCCCCGAACCACCGGCTCAGAGTACCAGCCGCCCGTACTGTCAAGGTGCCGCTTTGCCCGCTGCTGACGAGTTCTATGCTCGCCGCATGGTTGATGTTCTTCCTCTGGTCGAGGCACGGTTGACCACCGCGCTGGGCGCACCGGACGCGCGCGCCGCCGTCACCTTCCTCGGCACGGACCGCATCGAGGTGCTCCGTTTCCAGGAGGGGGACGTCGTCCGGTACGCCACCCTCGGCATGTCCGCGCACCCCATGACGGACCCCACGGCACTGGTCGCCGATCCGGTCCAGGGACCCCGCGCCGAGCTGGTGCTCTCCGTCCGCGCGGGCCTCGCCGACACCGGCAAGGTGCTCCGACCGCTCGCGGTCCTCGCCGCGTCCCCGCAGGTGGAGGGTCTGGTGGTGACCCCGGGCGCCTCGCTGGACGTGGGCGAACCGCTGTGGCCCGGCGCTCCCTTCACCTCGGTCCTGGTGGGCGAGCCCGGCGGGCTCGTGGAGGACCTGGAACTGGACGCCCCGATGGACCCCGTACGGTTCCTGCCGCTGCTGCCGATGACCCCGAACGAGGCCGCCTGGAAGCGGGTGCACGGCGCCCAGGCCCTCCAGGAGCGGTGGCTGGCGAACGGGACGGACCTGCGGGACCCCGCCCGCCGGTCCGTCACGCTGGAGTGAGCGGGTGAGTGAGCAAGCTCACCGAAGGGCCCCCGGGGGCGGTCAGCCGGCGAAGACGCCGACCCCGTCCTCGGTCGCGTGCCGCGGCTCCAGCTCCGCCGCCCGGTGCGTCAGCGCCCGGCGGCGTACGACGACCACGAGCGCGCCCAGTACCGCCGTGACGGCCGCGACCACGAACGGGACGTGGATGTCGGTCCACTCCTCGATCTTCGGCGCGAAGTAGGGCGCCGCGGCGGCGGCGAACCAGCGGACGAAGTTGTAGCCGGCGCTCGCCACCGGGCGCGGCGCGTCCGACACCCCGAGCGCCAGCTCTGTGTACACGGTGTTGTTCACGCCGATGAAGGCACCGGACAGGATGGTGCAGACGATCGCCGTGGTGTGGTCGCCGTAGCCGAGCACGAGCACGTCCGCCGCGAGCAGCAGCAGCGAGCCGCCGAGCACCTTCAGCGAGCCGAACCGCGCCTGCATGCGCGGAGCCACGATCACCGAGAACACCGCGAGCAGCAGACCCCAGGCGAAGAACACCGCGCCCGACCGGTACGGCGTCATGTCCAGCACGAACGGGGTGAAGGCCAGCACGGTGAAGAACGTGTAGTTGTAGAAGAACGCCGAGACCGCCGCCGAGGCCAGCCCGCCGTGGCCGAGCGCCTTGAGCGGGTCCAGGATCGACGTCTTGCGGGCGGGCTTCGGCTGCTCCTTCAGGAACACCGTGATGCACAGGAAGCCGATCGCCATCAGCGTGGCTGTGCCGAAGAAGGGGTAGCGCCAGCTGACGTTGCCGAGGACCGCGCCGAGCAGCGGGCCGCAGGCCATGCCGAGGCCGAGCGCGGACTCGTACAGCAGGATCGCCGCCGCGCTGCCGCCGGCCGCCGCGCCGACGATGACCGCGAGCGCGGTGGAGACGAAGAGCGCGTTGCCGAGACCCCAGCCGGCCCGGAAGCCGACGAGCTGGCCGACCGAGCCGGAGGTGCCGGCCAGGCCCGCGAAGACGACCACGAAGGCGAGGCCGAGCAGCAGGGTCTTGCGGCCGCCGACGCGGCTGGAGACGAAGCCGGTCAGCAGCATCGCGACGGCGGTGATCAGGAAGTACGAGGTGAAGAGCAGGGACACCTGGCTGGCGGTGGCGTGCAGGCCCTGGGCGATCGACGGCAGGATCGGGTCGACGAGGCCGATGCCCATGAAGGCGACGACGGAGGCGCCGGCCGTGGCCCAGACCGCCTTGGGCTGTCGCAGGATGCCACCGGCTCCCGCGTCGAAGGGGTCCATGTCGCTTCTCCCATCCTCACTAGGTAGTTGGCTTATGCATATAATAAGTTAGTGCGGCTAATTAATGCAAGATGCATCTATCGTGGCCGGTCACCCCGCTGACCGGGGGTTCCGTCCGGACGGGTGATCATCCTTGACGTGGGCGGGCAGGGGTAGGACCGTGGAGCCCTATGAGGGGCGAACCCAGTTGCCCGAAGTGCGGTGGCCGGGTCAGGGCTCCCGGACTCTTCGCCGATGCGTGGCAGTGCGATGTGCACGGCACGGTGTATCCGCTACAGCCCGTGATCCCGCCCAGCGTCGAGGCGCTCAACGTGGTCGTGCGCCGCACGCAGGTACCCGTGTGGATGCCGTGGCCGCTGCCGGTCGGATGGCTGTTCACGGGCGTGGCGCACGCCGGGGACGACCGCAGCGGCGGTCGCGCGACCGCGGTGGCCTGCTCCGGCCCCGGCCCGCTCGGCGGACCCGGCGAGCTGATCCTGATCGCCGAGGAACTGGGCGTCGGCCTCGGCGCGTGGTACGCGGGCATCGACGGCCCCGACCCGGGGTCGTACATGAACGTGGAGAAGCCGCCGCAGGCCAAGGTGCTGGCCGCCGGCCGCCCCACCCCGCTCTGGCACGTCTACCGCACCCCCGACGACCGGGCCGTCTTCGCCGGGGAGGCGCTCGGGATGTGGCTGTGGGCGGTGATGTGGCCCGAGCGGGCCGGCCTGCTGCTGTACGACGAGCTGGTGCTGACCGACCTGCGGGACGCCGGGGCGGAGATAGACCTGGTGCCGTGCGGGGCGTTGTCGCCGCGTCTGCTGCGCCCGTAGAGCCGCGCCCGCAGAGCCCGGGCGGCGGGGTCGTTCCGGGCGTGGAAGTGAAGGGCGGCAGGCGTAGAAGTAAAGGGCGATGAGCGGTTTCGGGTGTGACATCGAGGGCGGAAAACCCGGTTATCCTTAGGTGTCCTCTTCCGTCCGTCCTGCCTGGAGTTCGCGTGCGCATCGATCTGCACTGCCACTCCACGGCCTCCGACGGTACGGACACCCCGGCCGAGCTGGTGCGCAACGCCGCCGCCGCCGGACTGGACGTGGTCGCGCTGACCGACCACGACACCACCCGCGGGCACGCCGAGGCCGTCGCCGCGCTGCCCGGGGGGCTCACGCTGGTCCCCGGCGCCGAGCTGTCCTGCCGGGTCGACGGCGTCTCGATGCACCTGCTGGCCTACCTCTTCGACCCCGACGAGCCGGCCCTGCTCGCCGAGCGCGAGCTGGTCCGGGACGACCGGGTGCCGCGGGCCCAGGGCATGGTCGCCAAGCTGAACGCGCTGGGCGTGCCGGTCACCTGGGAGCAGGTCGAGCGGATCGCCGCCGGCGGCTCCGTCGGGCGCCCGCACGTCGCCTCCGCGCTGGTCGAGCTGGGTGTCGTGCCGACGGTGGGCGACGCGTTCACCGAGGAGTGGCTGGCCGACGGCGGGCGCGCCTTCGTGGCGAAGCACGAGACCGACCCGTTCGAGGCGATCCGGCTGGTCAAGGCAGCGGGCGGGGTCTGCGTGTTCGCGCACCCGGCCGCCGCCAAACGGGGCCGCACCGTGCCGGAGTCCCGCATCGCGGAGATGGCCGAGGCCGGTCTGGACGGTGTCGAGGTGGACCACATGGACCACGACGCAGCCGCGCGCGACCGGCTGCGCGGCCTGGCCAAGGACGTGGGCCTGCTGGTCACGGGCTCCTCCGACTACCACGGCAGCCGCAAGACCGTGGCGCTGGGCGCCTACACGACCGACCCCGAGGTGTACGGGGAGATCACCCGGCGGGCGACGGGCGCGTTCCCGGTGCCGGGCGCCGGCGGAGCCTGAGCCCCGCGGGGCCGGACCGTGCCGGACCGCGACCCCTCACGCCCGTACCACTTCTTCCTCTTCCAGCAAGGCCAGTTAGCACCACCATGTTCGACATCGCTGTCTTCGGTTCCCTGTTCCTGACCCTGTTCGTCATCATGGATCCCCCCGGGATCACCCCGATCTTCCTCGCCCTGACCGCCGGACGGCCGGCCAAGGTGCAGCGCCGGATGGCGTTCCAGGCCGTCTGCGTGGCGGGCGGGGTCATCGCCGTCTTCGGCGTCCTCGGGCACCAGATCCTCGACTACCTGCATGTGTCCGTGCCCGCGCTGATGATCGCGGGCGGACTGCTGCTCCTGCTGATCGCGCTGGACCTGCTCACCGGCAAGACCGACGAGCCGAAGCAGACCAAGGACGTCAATGTGGCGCTCGTGCCGCTGGGCATGCCGCTGCTGGCGGGGCCCGGGGCGATCGTGTCCGTGATCCTGGCCGTGCAGAAGGCCGACAGTGTGACCACGCAGATCTCGGTGTGGTCCGCGATCCTCGCGATCCACGTCGTTCTGTGGCTGGTGATGCGTTACTCGCTGCTGATCATCCGGGTCATCAAGGACGGCGGCGTCGTGCTGGTGACGCGGCTCGCGGGCATGATGCTCTCCGCGATCGCCGTCCAGCAGATCATCAACGGTGTCACTCAGGTGATCCGGGGGAGCTGAGCCGTCGTCGGTTCGGCTCCCCCGGAAAGCTTGAGTGGCGACAGCCCGCGTGCGGGCTACGAAGCCGGTGTGTCGGCCGGGCGGATCCACAGGCGCTGCCCGATGGCGGCGGCCTGCTGAACGATCCGGTTGACGGAGGCGGCGTCCACGACGGTGCTGTCCACGGCGGTGCCGTCGACCTCGTCGAGTCGCATGATTTCGAAGCGCATGGGCTTCTCCCTTCGTCTGGTCATCCTCCTGCGGAGAACTACTGGTGTGGCATCCGGAGTGTCCGGTGTCGTACGAGTCAACGCTCCGTTTGTTACGAACATTCCCTACGCTAAAGAAATTTTTCGAACGACTAATTACTGACCGGTAAGCGGCCGAGGAGGAACCGATCGGGACCGGTTGTGTTCGCACTGTGACCACCGGGACAATAGGGGCGATGAACGACGACCTGGCCGCCCTCGCCGCCCGTATCGACCGCACCAACGAGCTGCTGGTACGCATGCTCGCCGAGGTGGCGAAGACACCCTCGACCCACGCGATCTTCGTCGACGCGGGCTACCTGTACGCGGCCGTCGGCCGGCTCGCCACCGGCACCGAGGACCGCCGCGCCTTCGACCTGGACGCCGAGGGCCTGATCGACGCGCTGATCGACAAGGCGCGCACGATCTTCGCGGACAGCCGGCTGCTGCGCGTCTACTGGTACGACGGCGCCCGGCGCCGCATCCACACCGCCGAGCAGCAGTCCATCGCCGAGCTGCCCGACGTCAAGGTCCGGCTCGGCAACCTCAACGCCAACAACCAGCAGAAGGGCGTGGACTCGCTGATCCGCACCGACCTGGAGTCCCTGGCGAGGCACCGCGCGATCAGCGACGCGGCCCTCCTCGGCGGCGACGAGGACCTGGTCTCGGCGGTCGAGGCGGCCCAGGGCTACGGCGCCCGCGTCCACCTCTGGGGCATCGAGGCGCCCGAGGGCCGCAACCAGGCCGAGCCGCTGCTCTGGGAGGTCGACAGCCAGCGCACCTTCGACCTGGAGTTCTTCAAGCCCTACGTCTCCCGGCGCGCCGCCACCCCCTACGAGCCCACCGGCACCGCCCGCCCCACCCGCGAGGACGTCCGCTTCGTCGGCGCCCAGATCGCGGCGAAGTGGCTCTCCTCCCGAGGCCGGGAAGCCATGCTCGAACTCTTCCCCGGCCATCCCTACCTGCCCGGCTCGGTCGACCAGGACCTGCTGGTCGAGGCCGAGGAACTGCTCCAGTACTCCCTGCGCGGCCAGGCGGAGCTGCGGCGCGCGCTCCGGGACGGCTTCTGGGAGCACCTCCAGGCGCAGTTCTAGGGGGTTTCGTTTGGATCAGGTCGGATCAGGCCGCGGCGTCCGGTGCGGTGCATCGCGAGGCGGAGGATCACCCTCCTACTGGGCGTACTCGGGTGGTCCGACAACGCGGCGTGGGGGTCCCCCCGGCCGGAGGCTGGGGGAGCGCCGTGCCGGGCGTCGCGGACCCGGGCTGATCCAAACGAAACTCCCTAGCCACCGCCCGCCTGACCGCGGCCGGGGAGTACGGGCGCGGCCTACGAACGGGCCGGGGCGCCGTCCCAGAAGTCGGCCAATGCGCGGGCCGTGGCGAGGGGCCGGTCGGTGTTGGGGGAGTGCTCGGCCCACTCGACGACCGTCCGCCGCGCGTCCAGCCGTACGGCCATGTCGTCGAACAGCGGCAGCGGCCAGGTGTCGTCCTTGGCGCCCGACAGCACGTGGAACGGCAGCGGCACGGCCGCCAGCTCGGCCACCCGGTCCGGCTCCGTGCACAACTGCCGTCCGGTCGCGATCAGTTGGGCGGGCCTGGTGCCCAGCCAGCGGCGCCGCAGGTCGTCCCGGCCGTCCAGACCGGCGTCGAGCGCGGGCGTGTCCGTCTCCTCCGGCGGCTCCATCGCCTGGATCGCCTCCCACACCTCCGCCATGCTCAGCGCCGCGAGCGCGTCCCGGAGCAGCTTCACCCGCTCCCGCTGGGACGGCGCGATCCGGGCGGGGCCGGAGGACATCAGGGTCAGCGACAGGAAGGGCGAGTGGTCGAGCAGCACCGCCGCGCGGGCGATCTGCCCGCCGAGGGAGTGCCCCAGCAGATGCACCGGGCCGTCGAGGGCCGCCGCCTGCGCGAGGACGTCCCGGGCCAACTCCTCCTGCGCGTAGGCCGATTCGTCCGTCGCCGGCCCGTCCGACTCGAACTGCCCCCGCCCGTCCACCGCGATGGTCCGGTAACCGCGCTCGGCGAGCGGCACGTGCAGCGGGTTGAAGTCCTCCTTGCTCCCGGTGAACCCCGGCAGCAGCAGCGCGACCCCCCTGGGCTCGACGCCGGCGGCTGCCGGCGCGTCGACCACCGCGAACTCCCCGCGGGCGGTCCGCAGCGGGTAGGCGCGGGCGCCGGGCGGCGGGACGAAGGTGACGGGCCTGCTCATGGGGGAGAGGCTATCGGGCGGCGGGCCGGGCGCGGTCCGGCAGGGGCGCGCCTGACGGGGTTCCGGGCCGACACGCCGATGGCCGGGTCCACGATCGTGGACCCGGCCATCGGACCGGCTTGCACCGCCTGGCACACGGCGCGGGATCAGGCCTCGGGGGCCTCCGTGGCCGCCGCCGTCTTGCGTGTGCGGCGCTGCCTCGGCGTCGCCTCGGCACCCTCACCGGCCGCCTCGGCGGCGGACGCCGCCGTCTTGCGGGTGCGGCGTCGCGGCTTGACCTCCGGCTCCTCGGTGGCCTGCGCCGGAATCTCCGGAGCGGCCGCCTCGGCGACGGCCTTGCGGGTCCGCCGCGCCTTCGGAGCGGCGACCGCCTCACCGTCGACCGCGTCCGCTGCCGCGCTGGCGGCGGTCTTGCGGGTGCGACGGGGCTTGGCCTCGGCTTCGGCCTCGGGAGCCTCCGCCGTGGTGGCCGCGGTCTTGCGGGTGCGGCGCGGCTTGGTCTCCGCCTCGGCCTCGGTGGCCTCCGGCGCGGCTGCGGCGGCCTTGCGGGTGCGGCGCGGCTTGGCCTCCGCCTCCGTCTCGGTCGCTTCCGGTGCGGTGGCGGCCGTCTTGCGGGTGCGGCGCGGCTTGGTCTCCGCCTCGGCCTCGGTCGCTTCCGGCGCGGCTGCGGCGGTCTTGCGGGTGCGGCGCGGCTTGGCTTCCGGGGCTTCCGCGGTGTCCACGACGGCTTCGGCGGTGGCCGCGGCCTTGCGGGTGCGGCGCGGCTTGGCCTCCGCCTCCGTCTCGGTGGCCTCCGGTGCGGTGGCGGCCGTCTTGCGGGTGCGGCGCGGCTTGGCCTCGGTCTCCGCCTCGGGGGCCTCCACGGCCGCGGCGGTCTTGCGGGTGCGGCGCGGCTTGGTCTCCGGGGCTTCCGGGGCCTGCGCCACGGCCTCGGCCGCGGGCGCCTCGGGCGCGGCCGGCTCCGCGGCCTTGCGGGTGCGACGGCGCGGCTTGGTCTCCGCGGCCTCGGCGACCTCCGTGGGGGCCACGGGGGTCTCGGCGGCGGCTGCGGTCTTGCGGGTGCGGCGCGGCTTCGGCTCCACGGTCCCGGTCGTCTCCGGTGCGGCCTCCGCCTCGACGGCCGGCTCGGCCGTCTTCCGCGTGCGACGGCGCGGCTTGGTCTCCGCGGCCGGAGCCGCCTCGGGCTCCGCCACCGGGGCGGCCTCCGCGACCACGGCCTCGGCCGCCGGGGCCACGGTCGGCTCGGGAGCCGTCGCCACCTCGGCCTCCGCTGCCTTGCGGGTACGGCGGCGGCGCGGCTGCTCCGGCGCGTCCGGGACGGCGGGGGCCTCCGTCGCGGTCACCGGCTCCACGGCGGCGGCCTCGGCGGCCGGTGTCGCCACCGCGGCGGCCGTCACCTGCTGCGAGGGCGCTCCACCACGGGTGCGGCGACGACGGCGCGGGGTCCGGGCAGCGGCCTGGGTCTCCTCCGTACCGGCGGTCTCGGTGGTCGCCGGCGCGGTGGCGGAGGCGTCCAGCGGTGCTCCGCCGCGCGTACGGCGGCGCCGGCGCGGCGTGCGGGCCGGACGCTCGCGCTCGGCCGACTCGGCCCGGCCACCGTCACGGCTGCCGTCCCGGCCACCGTTCCGGCCGTCGTCGCGACCACCACGGCCACGGCCGCGCGCACCGCGCCCGCCGGTCTCGCCCAGGTCCTCCAGCTCCTCCGCGTCCAGACCGGCACGGGTCCGCTCCGAGCGGGGCAGTATGCCCTTGGTGCCCGCGGGGATGCCGAGGTCGGAGAAGAGGTGCGGGGAGGTCGAGTAGGTCTCCACCGGGTCGTTGAAGCCCAGGTCCAGCGCCTTGTTGATGAGCTGCCAGCGCGGGATGTCGTCCCAGTCGACGAACGTGATCGCCGTACCCTTGGCGCCCGCGCGGCCGGTGCGGCCGACGCGGTGCAGGTACGTCTTCTCGTCCTCCGGGGACTGGTAGTTGATGACGTGGGTCACGCCCTCGACGTCGATGCCGCGCGCGGCGACGTCGGTGCAGACGAGGACGTCGACCTTGCCGTTGCGGAAGGCGCGCAGCGCCTGCTCGCGGGCGCCCTGGCCGAGGTCGCCGTGGACCGCGCCGGAGGCGAACCCGCGGCGCTGGAGCTGCTCGGCGATGTCGGCGGCCGTGCGCTTGGTCCGGCAGAAGATCATCGCCAGCCCGCGGCCTTCGGCCTGGAGGATGCGGGCGACCATCTCCGGCTTGTCCATGGAGTGACCGCGGTACACGAACTGCTTGATGTTCGCGACCGTCGCGCCCTCGTCGTCCGGCGCGGTGGCGCGGATGTGCGTGGGCCGCGACATGTAGCGGCGCGCGAGGCCGATGACCGCGCCCGGCATGGTCGCCGAGAACAGCATGGTCTGGCGCTTGGCCGGCAGCATGTTGATGATCTTCTCGACGTCGGGCAGGAAGCCCAGGTCGAGCATCTCGTCGGCCTCGTCGAGCACCAGGCACTTGACGTGCTTCAGGTCCAGCTTCTTCTGGCCCGCGAGGTCGAGCAGCCGGCCCGGGGTGCCGACGACCACGTCGACGCCCTTCTTCAGGGCCTCGACCTGGGGCTCGTAGGCCCGGCCGCCGTAGATCGCGACGACCCGCACGTTACGGACCTTGCCCGCCGTCAGCAGGTCGTTCGTGACCTGGGTGCACAGCTCGCGCGTGGGGACGACGACGAGGGCCTGCGGGGCGTCGGTGAGGGCGTCGGGAGTGGCGCGTCCGGCCTCCACGTCGGCGGGGACGGTGACGCGCTCAAGGAGCGGCAGACCGAAGCCCAGGGTCTTGCCGGTGCCGGTCTTGGCCTGGCCGATGACGTCCGTGCCGGAGAGGGCGACGGGGAGTGTCATCTCCTGGATGGGGAAGGGGGTGACGATGCCGACGGCCTCCAGGGCCTCGGCGGTCTCGGGCAGGATTCCGAGTTCTCGAAACGTCGTAGTCAGGGTCATGCCTCTTCTGTGTGCGCGGTGCGAGGCGAGCGCGGGGGGTCATGTGCGACCGTGCCGGGGACGTCGGCTGCCGTACGGGCCAGCCTGTCAAGGCGAGCCGTAAGACACGGGACCTCTGCCGACGCTCTAGCGCTCGTACCGCTGAGGGTGTCCCTCCTGTCGTCGTACGTACTGCTTCGTACGGCCAGGGAGGGCTGTCGGGTCGGAGCCGATCGGGCCACCGACCGGGCATCCTCATGCGTGCGGCCTGTCGGACACGTCGAACACCGTCGACGCACTCAGCAGGCGCATTACCACCATACCCCGGATTCACGCACATGTGATGGCCGAATTGGTCACGTAGCCGTGGCCACGGTGATCGGCCAACGGCTTGAGGGGGCACCGAGCGGGCTATTGTGCGCCTCATGACTAGCTCTGACAAGCCTGAGAACGCGTCCGCCGAACCTGCCGGCCCGACCGGCGTCGCCGCCCAGGACTGGACGCGGGCGTCCGCCGATCCGCAGTACCGCGCCGCCGTCGTGGACCTGCTCGGGGCGCTCGCGTACGGGGAGCTGGCGGCGTTCGAGCGGCTCGCCGAGGACGCCAAGCTCGCGCCGACCCTCTCGGACAAGGCGGAGCTGGCGAAGATGGCCTCGGCCGAGTTCCACCACTTCGAACGGCTGCGGAACCGGCTGACCGAGATCGGCGAGGAGCCGACGGCCGCCATGGACCCGTTCGTGGCCGCGCTCGACGGCTTCCACCGGCAGACCGCGCCGTCGGACTGGCTGGAGGGCCTGGTCAAGGCGTACGTCGGTGACTCGATCGCGAGCGACTTCTACCGGGAGGTCGCGGTCCGCCTCGACTCCGACACGCGCGAGCTGGTGCTCGCCGTGCTCGACGACACCGGGCACGCCGAGTTCGCGGTGGAGAAGGTGCGGGCCGCCATCGACGCCGACCCGCGCGTGGGCGGCCGGCTCGCGCTGTGGGCGCGGCGGCTGATGGGCGAGGCGCTGTCGCAGTCCCAGCGGGTGGTCGCCGACCGGGACGCGTTGTCGACGATGCTCGTGGGCGGCGTGGCCGACGGGTTCGACCTCGCCGAGGTCGGCAGGATGTTCTCGCGGATCACCGAGGCGCACACCAAGCGGATGTCCGCGCTGGGCCTGGCGGCCTGAGCCGGTACGTCTGGCGGGGGCGCGCGGTCACGGGGAGCCGTGGTGCACCGAGTGCCCCCGAAGGCTCGGACGGCTCGAAACGGTCCGGGTGGCCCGGAGCGGTTCGGCGACTCGGAGCGGTTCGGGTGGCTTGGATGATTCGGGTGGCCCGGCCGCGGCTACGCCGTCAGTGACCGGCGGCGGAGGCGGCCCGTCGGGCGCAGGAGCAGGGACAGGGACGCCACCGAGACGACCGCGGCGCCCAGGATGCTCAGCAGGACGGTGCCCGGCCCCAGGGCGGTGCGGGTGACGAAGTCCCCGAAGAGGGCCCCGGCGACGCCCGTCGAGTACACCAGCGGCCGGGCCGGCAGCCGGTGGGCGAGGCCGTGTGCCGCGGCCCAGGCGAGGATCAGACCGAGCACGGCGGAGCCGAGTGCTTCGAGGATCATGTCGGGGTCCCTCCCACGGCCGGTCTGGCTCGACGGTCGTAGCCCGTCTTACCCGTGACCTGCGGATTGCAATCCTTGGCTGTGGAGGAGTTGTGCCCCGAATGTGAGTGCGCCCCACGCGTCCGTACGGGTGTGCGCCTCACGTGTCCGGACGGGCGTGCGCTTCACGTGTCCGGACGGGCGTGGGTCTCACGCGGAAGGCCCGGCGGCACATGGCCGCCGGGCCTTCCCCGCCTGACTTCGGAGCGCGCTCTCAGGGCGTGCTCCCAGGTCGTCCCGAGGCGTGCTCTCAGAGCGTGCCGAAACCCACCTTGCGCACGGTCGGCTCGCCGATCTCCACGTACGCCAGACGGTCCGTCGGCACCAGGACCTTCCGGCCCTTCTCGTCCTGGAGGCTCAGCAGCTGCGTCTTCCCGGACAGCGCGTCGTTGACCACGCGCTCGACCTCCTCGACGCTCTGACCGCTCTCCAGAACGATCTCGCGGGGCGCGTGCTGCACGCCGATCTTGACCTCCACGGCTATGTCCCTCCGACGGTCAGTGATGTGCGCGATCATCGCGCCGTACTCCGCACACATTAGCCCGGTGAGGGGACGTACACGCTGCGGGCCCGCACGCCAGGAGCGAACACCGCGCGGGAACAAATCGGGAGCGGGCCGGAGACGGACCGGGGGCGAACCCGGGACGGACCGGCGCCGACGTCCGTCAGTGGTGCTCGTTGCCGTGCAGCGGAAAACCGGCGATGCCCCGCCAGGCCAGCGAGGCCAGCAGCTGCACCGCCTGGTCGCGCGGGACGCTGCGGTCACTGTGCAGCCAGGAGCGGGCGACCACTTGGGCGAGTCCGCCGAGACCGGAGGCGAGCAGCATCGACTCCGCGCGCGAGAGACCCGTGTCCTCGGCGATGACGTCGCAGATCGCCTCGGCGCACTCGGTGGTGACCTTGTCCACGCGCTCGCGCACCGCGGGCTCGTTCGTCAGGTCGGACTCGAAGACCAGCCGGAAGGCCCCGCCGTCGTCCTCCACGTAGGCGAAGTAGGCGTCCATCGTCGCCCGTACGCGCTGCTTGTTGTCGGTCGTCGAGGCCAGTGCGCCGCGCACCGACTGGATCAGTGCCTCGCAGTGCTGGTCCAGCAGGGCGAGGTAGAGGTCGAGCTTGCCCGGGAAGTGCTGGTAGAGCACCGGCTTGCTCACGCCGGCCCGCTCGGCGATGTCGTCCATCGCCGCCGCGTGGTAGCCCTGCGCGACGAAAACCTCCTGAGCGGCGCCCAGCAGCTGGTTCCGCCGGGCTCGGCGCGGCAGTCGGGTGCCGCGCGGGCGTGCTGCCTCAGTTTGCTCGATGGCTGTCACGCCGCCTCCCAAAGTCGTCCTCATGCGGTGTCGGCCGCGCGGCCATCGTACTTTTCGGTAACCGTGGTGTGCGCGGTGCGAGCGCAGAATTTCACGTACCGGACGGCGGCGAAAGCCGTGCGGTGCCCCCGGGACGGCCGGCCGGGCCCCGTGAGGCCGGCGCCGGTCGTCACACGAGGCCGGCGGTCAGGCCCTCAAGGTCAGCGATCACGGCCCTCAAGATCGGCGGTCTTGGCCGTCGAGGTCGGCGGTGATGGCCCTCAAGGTCAGCGGTAGTCGTCCTCGTCGAGCGAGACCACGCGCGTCTGCTCCAGGAGATCGGCCTCGTTCCCGCGGTCCGGGTCGACGCCGGTCAGCGGGTCGTCGCGGTCCGGGGCGATGTCCGCGTGCTGTTCGGCGGCGTCCACCTCGGGCGCCTCGACATCGATCTCCGGCGCCGTGTCGGCCTCCGCGCCGTCGAAGTCCCGGATCGCGTCGGGCTCGGTGGGGTCATAGGCCATGGTGGGCTCCCTTCCTACGGACGTCCCTGGAAGCAGCAGGGGCCACACGCGGGTGCCCTCTGTACGAGCCTAGGAGACTGCTGATCCGGACGCCATGCCGTCGGGCCTGTTCGCACCCCGGTTCTCCGCCCGCGCGTGGTTCACTCTGTGACGGCGAACACATGAATCCCGACGTGATCACCTCGTAACATTGCCGCATGTCTTCGACCGAGTCGCCGTCCGTGCCGGCCGCCAGTGTGCTTCCCAGAGTGGCGCCCGTCCGGGTCGGCGAGGGCGAGCGGCTGCGGTCGGTGGGCCTTCCCGGTGTCACCCTGTCGGTCCGTTCCCGGCCGCCCGCGCGCGAGAACCTGCCCCGCGCGCTGTACGTCCACGGGCTCGGCGGCTCCTCGCAGAACTGGTCGTCGCTCATGGCCGAGCTGGACGGCGTCGTGGACAGCGAGGCGGTCGACCTGCCGGGCTTCGGCGACTCCCCGCCCCCGGACGACGGCGACTACTCCGTCACGGGCCACGCGCGCGCGGTGCTCCGCTATCTCGACGCGGCCGGCCACGGCCCGGTGCACCTCTTCGGCAACTCGCTGGGCGGCGCGGTCGCCACGCGCGTGGCCGCCGTACGCCCGGACCTGGTGCGTACGCTCACGCTGGTCTCGCCCGCCCTGCCGGAGCTGCGCGTCCAGCGCACCGCGGTGCCGACGGGACTGCTCGGGGTGCCCGGCATCGCCGCCCTCTTCACCCGGCTCACCCGGGAGTGGACCGCCGAGCAGCGGGTCCGCGGGGTCATGGCACTCTGCTACGGCGACCCCGGGCGGGTCTCGCCGGAGGCGTTCCGGCTGGCGGTGGAGGAGCTGGAGCGGCGGCAGCAACTGCCGTACTTCTGGGACGCGATGGCCCGCTCCGCGCGCGGCATCGTCAACGCCTACACCCTGGGTGGACAGCACGGGCTGTGGCGCCAGGCCGAGCGGGTGCTCGCCCCCACCCTGCTGGTCTACGGCGGCCGGGACCAGCTGGTCGGCTTCCGGATGGCCCGCAAGGCCGCCCGCGCCTTCCGGGACTCCCGGCTGCTGACCCTGCCGGACGCCGGGCACGTGGCGATGATGGAGTACCCCGGTGTGGTGGCCGGCGCCTTCCGGGAATTCACGGCACAGACGGCCCGCGACGGCGAGGGCACCGACCGCCCCGCCGCGGGCGCGGGGAGCTGAGGGCCAGGGTGGGACGCCACAGCCGCCGCGGACCGGCCCCGAAGGCCGAGTCGACGGATATAGACGCGAAGCGGGGCGGCCGACGGGGCGCGGGCTCCGACGTCCCCCAGGACGACACCACCCGGCCGCCGGACGGCACACCGCCCCCGGGCGCGCCCCGGCCGCCGGACGGCGTACCCCTTCGGGGCGCGCCCCGGCTGTCGTACGACGCGCCGTTCCAGGGCGCGCCACGGTCGCCGCACGACGCGCCACGGTCGCCGCGCGGCGCATCCGTGCAGGGCTCGGCGCGGCCGTCGGGCGGCACGGCCGCGCAGGGCGCGCCGCGGGCCTCCGGCGGTGGTGTGGGAGCCTCCGGCGGCGGTTCCGCGCGGGGTGGCCCGGAGCTTTCCGGAGCCTCCCCGGCGCCCGGCACGCCGAGGCCGCCCGAGGGCACCCCGGCGCGCGCTGTGCCCGAGCCCCCCGACGGGGCCCGCGGGAGCGGCGGCGCGGGATCGCCCGCGCCCGGCACCTCCGAGCGTTCCGGCCGTACCCCCGCTTCCGGCGCTTCCGGCGCCTCCTCCGGGCTTCCCGGCGGTACGCCCGCGCACGGGACGCCTGGGACCGCCGGTGGTGCTCCCGGGCGCGGGGCGCCCGGGTCGGCCGACGGCGCGCCCGCGCGCGGTGCGC
>NZ_JOCB01000065.1 GCF_000718775.1 Streptomyces sp. NRRL S-31 | reverse complement strand
CGGCATGGCCCCTCGCGGGGGGCGCCGCCGGGGCGCTCGCGCTGCTGGGCGCGGGCGCCTGGACCCTGCGCCGCCGCCGGAACCGGCCGGCACCGGGGGGTGCCGTTGCCCCGGACGCCACGGGCACCGACACCGCGGGCCTGGACGGCCGCTGACCGGGCGCGGCCGGCGGACGTCGGTGCGGCGGCCGTTCCAGGGACCGGCGTGCGCCCCGCGGTCGCCGCGAGGTGCACCCCCCTTGCTCCGGTCCGGTGGAACGGCCGCCGCCTCCCCCCTCGGAATGGCCGCGGAACTTCCGTACCCCAACTGTGAAGCTCTGGTGGAGGAAAGTTGAGCATGATTCCACTACGGGCCGCAATACCGCGGATGTTCGAATTCCGTTTGCCCCCCGGGAAAAGTGCGGCTCAGCCTCGTCCGATGTACGGCATCGTGGTCGCCAGCACCGTCGCGAACTGCACGTTCGCCTCCAGCGGCAGCTCCGCCATGTGCCGGACCGTGCGCGCCACGTCGGCCACGTCCATCACCGGTTCCGGGGTGACCTCCCCGTTCGCCTGGAGTGCGCCGGCCCGCATCCGCTCCGTCATGTCGGTCGCCGCGTTGCCGATGTCGAGCTGGCCGACCGCGATGCGGTACGGCCGCCCGTCCAGGGACAGCGACTTGGTCAGGCCGGTCAGCGCGTGCTTGGTCGTGGTGTAGGCGACCGAGTGCGGACGGGGCGTGTGGGCCGAGATGGAACCGTTGTTGATGATCCGGCCGCCCTGCGGGTCCTGCTCCTTCATCCGCCGGTAGGCCGCCCGCGCGCACAGGAACGCCCCGTTGAGGTTGGTGTCCACCACCTCCCGCCAGGCGTCGTACGGCAGTTCCTCGACGGGGACCTCGCGGGGCCCGTTGATCCCGGCGTTGTTGAACAGCAGGTCCACCCGGCCGAACCGCCCCACGGCCGCCGAGAACAGCGCTTCGACGTCCTCGGGCCGGGACACGTCGGTGGGGACGGCGAGCGAGGCCGCCTCCGGCACCAGGGCCGCCGTCTCCGTCAGCGGCTCGGCGCGCCGGCCGGCCAGCGCCACGGACCAGCCGGCGCGCAGCAGCTCGGCGGCGACCGCCCGGCCGATGCCGGAACCGGCGCCCGTCACCACCGCGATCTTCGATTGCCTGTCAGTCATGACACCGCAGCGTAGGTGTCGAATCCACGATACGGAATCAGGTGTCCGCCATACGGTTACGCGGTCACCGTGACGGCCTCCCCGGGATACCGCACCCCGATCCGCTCCCGCACCGCGTCCAGCGTGCGCTGCACCGCCAGGGTGCCCTCCAGCGGCACCAGCGGCGACTCCTTCTCGCCCGCGCGCAGCGCCCGCATGACCTCCCTCGCCTCGTGCCGCAGGCTGGTGCGCGGCCCGTCGGCCGGATCCGCGGCGAACTCCTCGGCCTCCCGGCCGTCGCGGTGCAGCACGAACCGGTCGGGGTGGAAGAAGCCGGACGGCACGTCGATCCGGCCGCGGGTGCCGGTCACCGACGCGGTGACCGGCGTACCGCCGACGATCGAGCAGTGCACCGCGGCCAGCGCGCCGCTCTCCCAGGACAGCACCGCCCCCGTCTGGAGGTCGACGCCCTCCGGCGAGAGCACCGCGCTCGCGGCGACCCCGTCCGGCTCGCCCAGCAGCAACTGCGCGAACGACACCGGGTACACCCCCAGGTCCAGCAGCGCGCCGCCGCCCAGCGCCGGGTCCCGCAGCCGGTGCTGGGCGGGGAACGGCCCGGCGATCCCGAAGTCCGCCTGCACCGTGCGCACTTCGCCGATCGCCCCGTCGTCGACCAGCGCCTTCAGCCGCCGCACCAGCGGATTGCAGTACATCCACATCGCCTCCATCAGGAAGCGGTCGTGCTCCCGCGCCAGCGCGACGAGTTCCTCCGCCTCCCGCAGGTTCAGCGTGAACGGCTTCTCGCACAGCACGTTCCGCCCCGCCTCCAGGCACAGCCCGGCCGCCGCCCGGTGCGCGACGTGCGGAGTGGCCACGTACACCACGTCCACCTCCGGGTCCGCGGCCAGCGACGCCCAGTCGCCGTACGCCCGTCGGGCCCCGAACCGCTCCCCGAACGCCTCCGCCGACTCCCGCCGGCGCGAGGCCACCGCCACGATCTCCGCGTCCGGCAGATCCACCAGGTCCGCCGCGAACGCCGCCGCGATCCCGCCGGTCGCCAGGATTCCCCACCGCACGCCCTGCTCCGCCATCCCCGCCCCGCCCTCGCTCATGTGTACCCCGGCACTCTGTACGAGCTGAGAGCATAGGTGCCGGTCCGAAACGAGAGGGAGGGGCACATGCCCGAGCACACGGCGGCACCGACACCGGGGACGGAGCGGAGGGGGACCGCCACCGCCCCGGGGCCGGCCGCCACCCGCCGTACCGGCCTGCTCGTCACCCTCGTCCTCGGTGGTCTCGCCGCCACACCCCCGCTCGCGATGGACATGTACCTCCCGTCCCTGCCGGAGGTCACCCGCTCGCTGCACGCCACCGCCGCCACCGTCCAGCTCACCCTCACCGCCTGCCTGGCCGGCATGGCGCTCGGCCAGCTGGTGGTGGGCCCGATGAGCGACCGCTGGGGCCGTCGCCGCCCGCTGCTGGCCGGTCTCGCCGTCTACGTCCTGGCCACCGCCCTGTGCGCCGTCGCGCCGAACGTCGAGACCCTGGTCGCCTTCCGGCTGGCCCAGGGCCTCGCCGGGGCGGCCGGCATCGTCATCGCCCGGGCCGTCGTACGCGACCTGTACGACGGGGTGGCCATGGCCCGCTTCTTCTCCACTCTCATGCTCATCTCCGGAGTCGCCCCGATCGCGGCCCCGCTGATCGGCGGTCAGATCCTCCGGGTGACTGACTGGCGGGGCGTGTTCGTGGTGCTCGCGGTCGTCGGCGCGGTGCTCGCCGTCGTCGTCTGGCGGCGGCTGCCCGAGACCCTGCCGGCCGCCGAACGGAACCGCGGCGGGGTCGGGCCGGCCCTGCGCGCCATGCGCGGCCTCCTCGCCGACCTGCCCTTCACCGGCTACACGCTGGCCGGCGGCTTCGCCTTCGCCGCGCTGTTCGCCTACATATCGGCCTCGCCGTTCGTGATCCAGGAGATCTACGGCGCCTCGCCGCAGACCTTCAGCCTGCTGTTCGGCGTCAACTCGGTCGGCCTGATGATCGCGGGTCAGGTCAACGGCAAGGTCCTGGTGGGCCGGGTCAGCCTGGACAAGGTCCTCGCGGTCGGCCTGACGGCGATCGTCCTCGCGGCGACCGCCCTGCTGCTGCTGTCCGCGGGCGTCTTCGGCGAGGTGGGCCTCGCCCCCGTCGCCGCCGCCCTGTTCGTGCTGATGTCCGCCATGGGCCTGACCCTGCCCAACGCCCAGTCCCTCGCCCTGCTGCGCACCCGGCACGCCGCCGGCTCCGCCTCGGCCCTGCTCGGCACCTCCTCCTTCCTCGTCGGCGCCATCGCCACCCCGCTCGTCGGCGTGGCCGGGGAGCACACCGCCGTCCCCATGGCCGTGGTCCAGCTGGCCGCGGCGCTGATCGCGGCGGCCTGCTTCGTGGGCCTGTGCCGCCCCTGGCCGGCCCGGGGCACCGCCCGCGCGGGGTCGGGGGAGGACGAGAGCTGAGCGCACCGGGCCGGACCGGCCCCGACGGGCCACGGCGCGGCGGGCCACACCGGCCGTCACCGGCACGTTCCCCGGCGTCGCCCCCGGCGAGGGCGACGCCCCCCGCCACCCCGCGGTCACCCCGGGCACCCTGCGCTCCGCCGCCTGTGGCCTGCGGCCCCGCCGTCCCGCACGAACCCCCGGGTAATCCCGCGCCCCGGCAGCTTGGCGCCCCACTGCGCTGCGGCCCCGCGCCCCGTCGCCTGTGCCTGAGGCCCAGCCGCGCAGGAATGCCGGGCACCGCTGGGGGAACCCCCAGGGGACCTCCGGGAGCCCCCCGGGAATCCCGCGCCCCTGGCAGCCCGGCGCGCCCTCGCGGCGGGCACCCCTGGGCACCCTGCGTCCCGCCACTCTGTGGCCCCGCCGCCCCGCCGCCCCGCCGCCCGGCGGGCGCCTTGAGCACCCGCGCCCCCGGTGCCCCGTCGCCCGTGCCCTGCGGCCCTGAGGCCCCGGCCCGCAGGAACCCCGGGCACCCCGGGCACCCCGGGAACCCCGGGAACCCCGGGGACCCCGCGCCCCCGGCAGGCTGTCGCCCTGCGCCCTGCGCCCTGCGACCTGCGGCCCTGAGATGCCCCGTCGCCCTGCGGGCACCCCTGGGCACCCTGCGTCCCGCCACTCTGTGGCCCCGCCGCTCTGCCGCCCGGCGGGCGTCTTGAGCACCCGCCCCCGGTGCCCCGTCGCCCGTGGCCTGCGGCCCTGAGGCCCCGCCCCGCAGGAACCCCGGGCACCCCTGGGGAAACCTCCGAGGAACCTCCGGGCCCCCCGGAATCCCGCGCCCCCGGCAGCCCGACGCCCCGCTGCCCAGTGGCCCTGCCACCCCACGCGCACCCCGGCACCTGGGGCACCCCGGGCACCCCGCGCCCCCGGCACCCCGGCCACCCGGAACCCCGGCCACCCGGGCACCCCGAAACCCCGGGCACCCCGGCCACCCGGGCACCCCGAAACCCCGGGCACCCCGAAACCCCAGGCACCCCGTGTCCCCGCCCCCGGCAGCCCGGCGCGTCGGTGCCTGCCCCGTGCGCCGTAGAATCGGCAGGTGAACGACCCCGCCTCCCCGGCCGCCGCCCTCCGCACCGCACTGGCCGAGCTGCTCGACGGACTGCCCCCCACGGAGGTGGCCGCCGCCGTGGAGCGGCTGATCGCCAACTACCGCGGCGACACCCCGACCCACGCGCCGATCCTCCGCGACCGCGCCGACGTCGCCGCCTACGCCGCCTACCGGATGCCGGCCACCTTCGAGGCGGTCCGCTCCGCGCTGGCGGCGTTCGCCGCCGCCGTCCCCGGCTGGACGCCCGCCGGCCACGTCGACGTCGGCGGCGGCACCGGCGCCGCCACCTGGGCCGTCCCGGCCACCTGGCCCGGCGAACGCCCCGTCACCGTGCTGGACTGGGCCGAGCCCGCCCTCGCCCTCGGCCGGCGGCTCGCCGCCGCCCACCCCGCCCTGAAGGACACCCGCTGGCAGCGCGCCCGGATCGGTGCCGGCCTCACCCTGGACCCCACCGACCTGGTCACGGTGTCGTACGTGCTCAACGAGCTGTCGGAGCCGGACCGGGCCGCCCTCGTCGACGCCGCCGCCGGCGCCGCCCGGGCCGTCGTCATCGTGGAGGCCGGCACCCCGGCCGGCTACGAGCGGATCATCGAGGCCCGCGACCGGCTGATCCGGGCCGGCTTCCGCATCGCCGCCCCCTGCCCGCACAGCGCCGCCTGCCCCATCGTCCCCGGCACCGACTGGTGCCACTTCTCCGCCCGGGTCGGCCGCTCCTCCCTGCACCGCCAGGTCAAGGGCGGCTCGCTGGCGTACGAGGACGAGAAGTTCTCCTACGTCGCCGCCACCCGGCTGCCCGCCGCGCCGGCCCCCGCCCGGGTGGTCCGGCGCCCGCAGATCCGCAAGGGCCAGGTCCTCCTCGACCTGTGCGAGGCCGAGGAGCGGCTGGGCCGCACGACGGTCACCAAGCGCCACGGCGACCTGTACAAGGCGGCCCGGGACGCCGACTGGGGCGACGCCTGGCCGCCGTACGGCTCCCCGTCGTAGCCCGCCCCCGCCGCTTGTTACTTTCGACCCCATGGTCGACAAGCCCGCCCCCGACGCCACCCGCCGCAGCGACAGATCCCGCCGGGCGATCCACGCCGCCGCCCTCACCCTGGTCGGGGAGGTCGGCTACCCCAGGACCACCGTCGAGGCCATCGCCGCCCGGGCCGGGGTCGGCAAGCAGACCATCTACCGGTGGTGGTCCTCCAAGGCGGACGTCCTGCTGGAGGCGTTCCTGGACCTCGCCGGAGAGGCGGCCCGGGCGGCGGGGCAGGAGCCGGACGCCATCCCGGACACCGGCGACCTGGCCGCCGACCTCAAGGCGGTGCTGCGGGCCACGGTGGACGAGCTGCTCGACCCGCGCTTCGAGGTGCCGGCGCGGGCGCTGGCCGCGGAGGGCGTCGTCAACGAGCAGCTCGGCCGCGAGTTCGTCACCGGACTGCTGGAGCCGCAGTTGCAGCTGTACGTCGACCGGTTGCGCGCCGCGCAGCGGGCCGGGGCGGTACGGGACGACGTCGACCCCCGGATCGCGCTGGAACTGTTCGTCTCGCCGCTGGCGCAGCGGTGGCTCCAGCACACCGGGCCGATCTCGTACGCCTACACGGACACCCTCGTCGACTACGCGCTGTACGGCATCGCGCCCCGCCCGGTGCCGCCCGCCCGCCCGTGACGGCCCTTCTCCCGCCGGGCGACCCCCCGGATCGGGAGAAGATGGGACGATGGGGCATGCTGTCCGCACACCAGCGAGGGCGAGGGGATAGATGAGCGGGACGTTCGGCGACCGGTCCGGCCGGCAGGGCAGACTCTCCCAGTGGCTGCGCGGACGCCGTCCGAAGGAGGCCGCCGACGACGCCGGCGGCCGTGAGTCCCTGCTGCTCGCCGCCGCCGGCGCGGGCCTGCCGCTCGCCCCCGCCGCGCACCCCGCGCCCGGCTACCGCTGTTCCTGCGACCGCGTCGGCTGTCCCACCCCGGCCCGGCACCCGGTGTCGTTCGCCTGGCAGACGCAGTCCACCACCGACCGCGCCCAGATCGAGCGCTGGGCCCGGCACCAGCCGCAGGCGAACTTCGTCACCGCCACCGGCATGGTGCACGACGTGCTGGACGTGCCGCTGGCGGCCGGCCGGGAGGCGCTGGACCGGCTGCTCGGCTCCGGCGTCGAGGTCGGACCGGTCGCCGAGAGCGACGACGGCCGGATGCTCTTCTTCACCCTCACCCGGGGCACCCCGGAGGACGAGGACGAGTGGTGGCCCTGCGAGCTGGACTGCCACCCCGAGACGATGGACGAGCACCCGGGGCTGCGCTGGCACTGCCGGGGCTCCTACGTCCTCGTACCGCCCGCCCGGCTGCCCGGCGATGACCGGGGGGTGAGCTGGGTGCGCGGCCCCGAGCATCCGCTGCCCGACCCGCTGACCCTGCTGGAGGCGCTCACCGACGCCTGTGCCCGGCACGCGGGCGCCGACGCCGGCCCGCAGGGCGCGGCCTGGCCGCTGGGCCGCTGACCGGCCCGCCGGCCCTCACCCGCCCTGCGCGGACGTCAGCCCCTGCACCCGCCCGAGCATCCGCACCGGGCCGCTGCCGGCCGGGTCGAGCACGGCCTGGTTGGCGACCGACTCCAGCGTCAGGTTCTGCTTCACGTCGCCCTTGATCAGGGCCCGCACGTCCTGGTTGGTGACCGGCACGGTGGCGCCCTTGTAGGCGGTCTGCTTCTCGTAGTGGTGGGTGCTGAAGAACACCAGGGCCCCGCCGTCCGCCGTGCGCAGCGCCAGCGGCGCGTAGTCGCCGTGGGTGAGCGGCTCGTCGATGTACTGCCGGACCAGGCCGGGCTTCTCGGCGGCCCGCGCGCGGTCGGCGCGCAGCCCGCTGGTGTTGCGGCCGTCCGCGAAGGTCTTGCCGCCGTTCTTCAGGTAGGCCGCGTACGTCTTGCTCAACTCGTCCGGGCGGACGGCCAGTCGGGTGCTGCCGGCCGGCACGGCCGCGGCCCGGCCGTCCCGGTCCGTTTCGAACTCCGGTACGGTGCCGGGCGCCATCAGCGTCAGATAGGCGACCCGCCAGCGCTCGCCGAGGTCGCCGCGGGTGAAGACCAGCACCCAGCGGTAGTCGCCAGCCTTGTTGCCCCGGGCGTCGGCGACGAACCAGCGCGGCCAGCCGGCCTTCTCGACGATCGTGATCTTCACGTCCGTCAGCGTCAGCGGGGTGTGGCGGGCATTGCCGGACGGGCTGTTGACGTGCCCGGCCCTCAGCCGGGCGGAGTCGATGTCGGCGAGGGCACCGGTGACGTAGGGCGCGTCCACGGAGCTGTCGTAGGCCTTGTCGGCCTTGTTGTACGCGTCCGTGAACGCGGTGAGCGCCTTGACGGCCTCGGCGCGGGTGGCGGCGGGCAGCACCTCGCGCTCCCCGTGCACCACGACGCATCCGCTCGCCGTCAGCGACAAAGCGGTCAGCGAGGCCGCTATGAGTGCGTTCCGGTCACGCCTGCGAAGCCGGCGACGGCTGCGTTCCCTGGTCATCGGGCTCCTTCACCTTCCCCTTCCCGGAGGCGAACCCTACCGGGGAGAGGAACAGCCCGAGCACCGGGACCAGATACAGCGCCCACACCGTGATCTGGACGACCGTCGGATCCGGCTGGAAGTTGAACACGCCCTTCAGCAGGGTGCCGTACCAGCTGTCCGGCGGGATGACACCGCTGATGTCGAAGGCCAGGTCGGTGAGGCCCGGGACCCAGCCGGCCTCCTGGAGGTCGTGGAAGCCGTACGCCAGCACGCCCGCCGCGACCACGACCAGCATGCCGCCGGTCCAGGTGAAGAACTTCGCCAGGTTGATCTTCAGCGCGCCCCGGTAGAACAGCCAGCCGAGCAGGACGGCCGTGGCGAGACCGAGGGCGACCCCGATCAGCGGGCGCGGGGTGCCGTCCTGCGCCGCGTGCACCGACGCCCACACGAACAGCGCGGTCTCCAGGCCCTCCCGGCCGACGGCGAGGAACGCGGTGGCGACCAGCGCGCCCGTGCCCAGGGCGAGGGCCGCGTCCAGCTTGCCGTGCAGCTCCGACTTCAGGTGCCGGGCGGTGCGCCGCATCCAGAACACCATCCAGGTCACCAGGCCCACGGCGATGATCGACAGGGAGCCGCCGAGCGCCTCCTGCGCCTGGAACGTCAGCTCCTGGGAGCCGAACTCCAGGGCGCAGCCGAAGCCCATGGCGATGGCGATGGCCACGCCGATGCCGGTCCAGATCGGCTTCAGGGCGTCCCTGCGGCCGGTCTTGACCAGGTAGGCGATCAGGATGCAGACGACGAGCGAGGCCTCAAGCCCCTCGCGCAGACCGATCAGGTAGTTGGAGAACACGGGCTACGCCTCCTTCGTCAGCAGTGTGCGGCCCCACCAGTCGCCGGAGTCCCGGACGCCCGGTGGCACCGCGAAGACCGCCGAACCCACGTGCTGGATGTACTCGTTGAGCGCGTCGTGCGCCGACAGCTTGCGCTGGAGCGGGATGAAGCCCTTGCGCACGTCCCGCTGGTAGGCGAGGAAGAACAGGCCCGCGTCGAGCCGGCCGAGGCCGTCGGTGCCGTCCGTGAAGGAGTAGCCGCGGCGCAGGATGGTGATCCCGCCGTTGGCGTCCGGGTGCGCCAGCCGTACGTGCGCGTCCGGCTTCATCGCCTTCAGGAACGGCTCGTCGTGCTCCTTGGCCTTGCCGACCGGGGCGCCCTCGCGCTTGTCCCGGCCGAAGACGTCCTCCTGCTCCTGGAGCGAGGTGCGGTCCCAGGTCTCGATGTTCATCCGGATGCGCCGGGCGACCAGGTACGACCCGCCGGTCATCCAGGCCGCGCCCGCGCCCTCGTCCCCGTCGCCGACCCACACGTGCTCCTTCAGCCGGGCGGTCTCGGTGCCCGCGATGTTGCGGGTGCCGTCCTTGAAGCCGAAGAGGTTGCGCGGGGTGTGCGCGTCCGGGGTGGTCGAGGAGGTCTTGCCGAAGCCCAGCTGGGACCAGCGCACGGCCACCTTGCCGAAGCCGATCCGGGCGAGGTTGCGGATGGCGTGCACGGCGACCTGCGGGTCGTCGGCGCAGGCCTGGATGCACAGGTCGCCGCCGGTGCGGGCGCGGTCGAGGTTGTCGCCGGGGAACTTCGGCAGGTCGACCAGGGCCTCCGGCCGCCTGTCGCGCAGTCCGAACCGGTCGAACAGCGACGGCCCGAACCCGATGGTCAGCGTCAGCCGGGACGGCTTGAGCCCGAGCGCCTCACCGGTGTCGTCCGGCGGGGCCTCGGCGAGCCCGCCGTACGCGCCCTCGCCGACCGTCCGGCCCGCGGTCATCCGGCGGGCCGCCGCCGTCCAGTCCTTCAGCATCCGGACGAACTCGTCGCGGTCCTCGGTCTTCACGTCGAACGCGGCGAAGTGCAGCCGGTCCTGCACGGGGGTGGCGATGCCGGCCTGGTGGGCGCCGTGGAACGGCACCGCGCCGCCCGTCCCGTCGTCCGCCGGGTCCGTGCCGTCGCCCGCCCTGGCCACCGCCACGGCCCCGCCGGCCGCGGCGGCTCCGAGCGCGAGCCCGGCTCCGCCCCAGCCGATCAGTGCCCGGCGCGACGGACTGCTGCCCTGGGTCTCGGTCATCGCCCTGTCCCTCGCTTACTTCACGACCGTGGCGGCGAGCTTGGACAGCGGTTCGGCGAGCGCGTTCACCGCGTCCGACAGCTCCTTGCGCTGTTCCCCGGTCACCTTGTCGTAGGAGACGAAGTCGTACGACGTCTTGTCCGTGCGGTACTTGTCCAGCAGCGTGTCCAGCGCCGTGAACTGCTTGTCCAGTTCCTTCGCCAGCGCCGGGTCGTTCTTCGCGGCGACCGGCTCCAGCAGCTCGTACGCCTTGCGGGCGCCCTCGACGTTGCCCTTGAAGTCGACCAGGTCGGTGTGGGCGTAGCGGTCCTCCTCGCCGGTGACCTTGCCCTTGGCGACCTCGTCCAGCAGTTCCTTGGCGCCGTTGGCCATGGAGGTCGGGGTGATCTCGGCCTTGCCGACCCGGTTCTGCCAGTCCTTGAGGTCCGTCACCAGCTGCCCGGCGAGGGCCTTCTCCTCGGCGCCGATCTTCTTGTCGTGCCAGAGCGCCTTCTCCAGCCGGTGCCAGCCGGTCCACTTCTGACCGTCCTCCAGGCCGTCCTCGCGGACGTCGACCTTCGGGTCGATGTCGCCGAAGGACTCGGCGACCGGCTCGGTGCGCTCCCAGCCGAGGCGGGAGAGGGCGTACGCCTTCCTGGCCGCGTCCAGGTCGCCGGCCTGGACGGCCTCGGCGAACGCCTCGGCCTTCGGCAGCGTCTCGTCGGCCTGGTCCTGGGCGTACCGGCGGTAGTCGGCGACCGCCTTGTCCAGCCGGGGGTCGCGCTTGGCGGTGGCGCCGCCACCGGTCACGGTCAGCTTCTGCCGGACGCCGTGGCCCTTCATGCCGGGCCGGCAGGCGATCTCGTACGACCCGGCCTTCACCTCGGCGGTGAGCGTGTACTTGGTGCCCGGTCCGATGTTCTCCTTCTCGGAGACGATCCGGTCGTCCGGGAACAGGATCTCGACCTCGGTCGCCTTCGCGCCCTTGTTCTCGATCTTCAGCGTGACCTGGCCGGCCGGCACCGACCTCGCGGAGGTCTCGCAGGTGGAGTCCGCAGCCGTGACCTGGATGGCGTCACCGCCCTTGGCATCGCTCTTCGCGGTGCAGGCCGAGAGGGCGGTCAGAGCGGCCGCGGTCGCGGCGGCGATGACGGTCGGTCGGACGGCTCGCATACAGGCTCCAGGCGGATCTGATCTGGTGAGGCTGCCCTAACTTACATGAGGCTTACCTCACCGACACCCTCGCCGTCGGTGATTCTGCTCTCACGGCGCGAACACGGACACGGCCTGAACGCGATGGCTCAAAGTCGATGCAACAGGTCGGCAAAGCGGAGGTCAAAACGGCGGGCGCGACCCCTGCCCGGCGGCCACCCGGTCCGGCGGGCGCCGGGGCGGGCGGCGGTGTTTCAATGCCCCGGTGACCGACTATGACGTACTCCGCGTCTTCTGCGGGCCGGACGGCGGCTACGGCTGCGAGCTGGGCGTCGTCCGCGACGGCTCGGTGCTGCCCGCGCGCGCCGACCGGCAGGCGCTGGCGGCCGAACTCGGCTTCGGCGAGACCGTGTTCGTGGACGACCCCGAGCGCGGAGTGATCGACATCTACACGCCCGCCCGGCGTCTGCCCTTCGCCGGCCGTCCCTGCGTGGGTGCGGCCTGGCTGCTCGACGTGCCCGAACTGGTCACGCCCGCCGGTGTCGTCGGGGTCCGGCTGGACGGCGAGTTCAGCTGGATCGAGGCCCGCGCGGAGTGGGCGCCGCCGCACACCCTGCGCCGGTACGCGAGCGCGGCCGAGGTGGACGCGCTGGAGGTGCCGCCGCCCGGTGGGCCGGGCGGGGCGCAGGTCCCCGCGGACGGGGCCGGGGAGAGGCTGTACGCCTGGGCCTGGGAGGACGAGGCGGGCGGACGGGTCCGGGCCCGCGCCTTCCCCGGCCGTGCCGACGGCCCCGAGGAGGACGAGGCCACGGGCACGGGGGCGCTGCTGCTCACCGACCGGCTGGGCCGCGCCCTGAACATCGCCCAGGGCCGGGGCTCGCAGATCCTCACCGCACCGCAGCCGCACGGCTGGGTGGAGGTCGGGGGCCGCGTCCACCTGGAGCGCTGAGCCCCCCGGCGGGCGGCGCTCACGCCGACAGCGGGAACTCCTCGCCCAGCGCGCGGAAGACGGCCGCGTTCAGCGCGAACGCGGCCCGGCACTCGGCCACGACCCGCTGCCTCTCCAGGTCGTCCACCGGTATCGCGTCCAGCAGCCGCCGGTAACCCCGCTTGAACGCGGCCGGGTTCGCGATGCCCTCGAAGACGTAGAACCGGACCCCGTCACCCTTCCTCGCGAAGCCCCACGTCCGCTCCGCCGTGTCCCGGATGACCCGGCCGCCGAGCAGGTCGCCCATGAACGCCGAGGTCTCCGCCGCCGTGTGCTGTTCGCGCGACGCGGTGCGGATGAGCGTCGAGAAGGAGTCCATGGGCCGCCATGGGCCGCCCCCTTTTGCCGACAGTCTGTCGGTAAAAGCCTACAAGAGGGAGCCCGCCCCCGTCAGGGAGCGGGCTCGGGCGGGCCGGCGGCGGCCGGGGCGGGTCAGGGCAGGGTCAGGATGTCCGCGCCCGTCTCCGTCACCACCAGCGTGTGCTCGAACTGCGCGGTCCGCTTGCGGTCCTTCGTCACGACCGTCCACCCGTCGTCCCACATGTCGTACTCGTGGGTGCCCAGCGTCAGCATCGGCTCGATCGTGAAGGTCATGCCGGGCCGCATCACCGTCGTCGCGTGCGGGCTGTCGTAGTGCGGGACGATCAGCCCGGAGTGGAACGAGGTGCTGATGCCGTGGCCGGTGAAGTCCCGCACCACGCCGTACCCGAAGCGCTTGGCGTACGACTCGATGACCCGGCCGATGACGTTGATCTGCCGGCCCGGCTTCACCGCCCTGATCGCGCGGTCGAGGGACTCCCGGGTCCGCTCCACCAGCAGCCGCGACTCCTCGTCCACGTCGCCCACCAGGTAGGTGGCGTTGTTGTCGCCGTGCACCCCGCCGATGTACGCCGTCACGTCCAGGTTGACGATGTCGCCGTCCCTGAGGACCGTCGAGTCCGGGATGCCGTGGCAGATGACCTCGTTGACGGAGGTGCACAGCGACTTCGGGAAACCGCGGTAGCCGAGCGTGGACGGGTAGGCGCCGTGGTCGCACATGTACGTGTGCGCGACCTTGTCCAGCTCGTCCGTGGTGACCCCGGGCGCGATGATCTTCGCGGCCTCCGCCATCGCCCGCGCGGCGATACGGCCCGCGGTCCGCATCGCCTCGATGGTCTCGGGGGTCTGCACCTCCGGCCCGGTGTACGGCGCCGGCGCGGGCTTGCCGACGTACTCGGGGCGGCGGATGTTTCCGGGAACCGGACGGGTGGGGGACAGCTCCCCTGGTACGAGCAGCGACTGGCCAGACATGCCAGCGAGTCTAACCAGCGGACATGGGGGAACATGTCGGTGGCGAGAGGAGCTGTCGATGGCCCTGTTCAAGAAGCGCACCGCCGGCAAGGCGGGCGAGTGGTTCTACTGCCTGGAGCACAAGAAGGTCGAGGAGGGCCCGGACTGCCCGGGCAAGGACCGCTTCGGGCCGTACGCGTCCCCGGAGGAGGCCCGGCACGCCATGGAGACCGCCGCCGAGCGCAACCTCCAGTGGGAGAACGACCCGCGCTGGCACGACGCGTCGTCCGGCGGCACCCCCGCCGACGAGGACTGACCCCTTCCCCCTGCGATCCGGCGGGGCCGGATCAGGCGGGTCGGCGTGCGGCGGCTCACCACGAGGCCGGCGGCGGTGCCGTCAGGACTTCCAGCAGCCTGGACACCCGGTCGCGGAAGCCGTGCCGGCCCCGTGCGGGAACCCCCGCGTTCTCCCCGGCCGCCGCGCTCACCAGGTGCTGCACGGTGTCCAGGTCCAGCTCCGCCCCCGCCGGCACGGCCAGCGCGTCGTGCGCCATCGCGGCCAGCTCGCCGCCGTCCGCGCCCAGCGCCAGCACCGTCACCCCGGCCCGCCGGGCGTCGTGCACCCGCTCCAGCAGCGGCGCGGGCTCCCCGGGCGCCACCACCAGCAGGGTCTCACCGCGCCGCGCCGCCGCGATCCGGCCCGGCCCGACCGCCAGGTGCGCGGGATCACCGGGCCGCGGGTGCTGCCGTACCAGCGTCGGCGCCAGCTCCGGCGTGCCCGACCAGGCGGCCTCGTCCACCAGGTGCGCCGCCAGGTGCCACGGCTCGTACTCCGGCGTGCCCACCAGCAGCAGTCCGCCGCCGTGCGCCACCACCGAGCCGCGCAGCACCCCCGCGAACCTCCGGGTGGCCCCCAGCCACTCCGTCCCGGCGAGCACTTCCCGCAGCAACGCGACCCGTACGGCGTCCATGGCCGCATCCTGCCGCAACACGCGACTCGTGACGCGGAGTTCACCGGGAATTCGCCCGGCCCGGGGAAGGGCCCCGACCACCCCGACCGAGGAGCCGCCCGATGACCGAGACGACCGTCCCCTTCCGCGCGGGCCGCGAGGGCTACGCGAGCTTCCGCATACCCGCCGTCGTCGCCACCCGCTCCGGCACCCTGCTCGCCTTCTGCGAGGGCCGCGCCGACTCCGCCGCCGACCACGGGCACATCGACATCGTGCTGAAGCGGTCCACGGACGGCGGCCGCACCTGGGGCCCGCTCCAGGTCGCCGCGAGCAACGGGCCCGGCCTCGCCGGCAACCCCGCCCCCGTCGTCCTGGACACCGGCCGCGTGCTGCTCGTCCACGTCCGCGCCGCCGCCTCGGCCACCGAGGCCGCCATCCTGCGCGGCCGGGTCGGGGAGGCCGACGGCCGCCGCGTATGGGTGCGGCACAGCGACGACGACGGCCGCACCTGGTCCGCGCCGCGGGAGATCACCCCGCAGGTGAAGAAGCCCGGCTGGCGGTGGTACGCCACCACCCCCGGCCACGCCCTCCAGCTCTCCTCCGGCCGCGTCCTGATCCCGGCCAACCACACCCTGCCGCCCACCGGCACCGACACCGGCGCCGAGGCCAGGTACAACGCCGGGCACTGCCTGCTCAGCGACGACCGCGGCACGACCTGGTACCTCGGCTACCTCGACGAGAACACCGACGGCTACGTCAACGTCAACGAGACCACCGCCGCCGAACTCCCCGACGGCCGCGTCTACCTCAACACCCGCAACGACTCGCCCTCCCCCGGCAACCGCGCCGACGCCCACTCAAGGGACGGCGGGAAGACCCTCGTCAAGCCCTTCCGCCCGCAGGCCGGGCTGGCCGCACCGGTCTGCGAGGGCAGCGTGCTCCAGCTCCGCGACCCCGACCTGCTGCTGTTCTCCGGCCCGGCCGACCCCGCCGCCCGCGCCCTGATGACCCTCCGGGTCTCCGCCGACGGCGGCACCACCTGGCGCCCGGCGTACACCGTCGACGGCCTGCCCGCCGCCTACTCCGACCTGGTCCGCGTCGACCCGCACACGGTCGGGCTGCTGTACGAGACGGGCGACTTCGGCCCGTACGAGACGATCACCTTCCGCCGGGTGCCGCTGCGGCGGCTGACCTGATCCGGTACCCCGGCCGGCGCGGACGTAGAGTCGGCCCATGACCTCTACCGACAGCGCACAGAAGGCCCCCGCCAAGGACCCCTGGGACCTGCCCGACGTCTCCGGGTACGTCGTCGGCGTGCTCGGCGGCACCGGACCGCAGGGCAAGGGCCTCGCCCACCGGCTGGCCCGGGCCGGCCAGAAGGTGATCCTCGGCTCCCGCTCCGCCGACCGCGCCCGGGCCGCCGCCGACGAGCTGGGGCACGGTGTCGAGGGCGCCGACAACGCCGAGGCCGCGCGCCGCAGCGACATCGTGATCGTCGCCGTGCCGTGGGACGGCCATGGCGACACCCTCGCGGGCCTGCGCGAGGAACTGGCCGGGAAGCTCGTCGTGGACTGCGTCAACCCGCTCGGCTTCGACAAGAAGGGCGCCTACGCCCTGAAGCCCGAGGAGGGCAGCGCCGCCGAACAGGCCGCCGCCCTGCTGCCGGACTCCCGGGTCACCGCCGCCTTCCACCACCTGTCGGCCGTCCTGCTCCAGGACCCGGAGACCGAGCGGATCGACACCGACGTCATGGTGCTCGGCGAGGAGCGCGCCGACGTGGAGATCGTGCAGGCGCTGGCCGGCCGCATCCCCGGCATGCGGGGTGTCTTCGCGGGCCGGCTGCGCAACGCCCACCAGGTCGAGTCGCTCGTCGCGAACCTGATCTCCGTCAACCGCCGCTACAAGGCGCACGCCGGGCTGCGGGTCACCGACGTGTGAGCCGCGCGGAGCCATGGGGGACACTGGTCGGCGAAGCAGTGCCCGAACAGTGTCCCCGACAGGAGCCCCCCGTCATGCCCCCCGTGCCCCCGCCCAGCCCGACCCGGCGACTCGCCCTCTACACCCTCGTCGTCTGCGTGCTCGCCGTGGCCGCGGCGGTCGTCTCCTTCGTCCAGGGCAGCTGGCTGGGGATCGTCTGGGTGCTGCTGGCCGGTCTGTCGTCCAACATGACCTGGTACTACGTCAAGCGCGGCCGGACCGCCGCCGCGCGGGACACGTCCGTCACGAGCTGAGCGAGCAGATCTCCGGGCCGTCCTCCCAGAAGCGGTACCCCGCCTCGCCGCAGTACTGGGAGAAGGCGTCCACGTTCAGCGCGCGCATGACCGCGTCGACCACGTCGAAGAACGCGCTGTTCACCGACGGCAGCCACAGCAGCGCGAACACGAACAGCAGACCGAACGGGGCGAACGGCTCCACCTGCCGCTTCACCTGGTAAGACAGCCACGGCTCGATGACGCCGTAGCCGTCCAGGCCCGGCACCGGCAGGAAGTTCAGGATCGCCGCCGTCACCTGGAGCAGCGCCAGGAAGGCCAGCGCGTACCGGAAGTCCGCGGGCACGCCGTCCAGGGCGTGCAGCCAGAAGGGGGCCGTGCACACCGCGGCGAACAGCACGTTCGTCAGCGGGCCCGCCGCCGAGATCAGGCTGTGCCGCCAGCGGCCCCGGATCCGGTTCCGCTCGATGAACACCGCGCCGCCGGGCAGGCCGATCCCGCCCATGATCACGAACAGCACCGGCAGCACGATGCTCAGCAGCGCGTGTGTGTACTTCAGCGGGTTCAGCGTGAGGTAGCCCTTCGCGCCGACCGTGATGTCCCCGCCGTGCAGGGCGGTGCGCGCGTGCGCGTACTCGTGCAGGCACAGGGAGACGATCCAGGCCGCGGTCACGAACAGGAACACCGCCACGCCCGGCTGCGCGGCGAACCCGGTCCAGGTGGCCCAGCCGGTCACCGCCGTCACGGCCAGGATGCCGACGAACACGGGACTGACCTGCCGGTCGCCGTGGCGGGTGGTGGCGGTGGTCATGGGCGGACTCCTGTACGGCCGGAAATGATCGGGGACTGCGACCGTACCGGCCGCGGACACGCGGGGAAAACGTCTCGCGGTGCCCGCCCGGTTCCTGGAGGGTGGGGGAAGGGCACCGCCGCGGGTGCTCCCCGCGGGCCGGCGGGCCGGGCCCTCGCCACCCGGCACCCGACCCGACCCCGGCCTGCCTCCCGACCTGACTCCGACCGCCAAAGACCGTTCCTGACCGCTCCGGACACAATGGACCCCGTGCGTTATCGGCTGCTCGGCACCACCCAGGCCATCCGCCCCGACGGCACCGCCGTCCCGGTCGGCGGGGCGCGGCTGCGCGCCCTGCTGAGCGTGCTCGCCCTCCGCGCCGGCCGCACCGTACCCGCGGCCGTGCTGGTGGACGAGGTGTGGGGCGCCGACCCGCCCGCCGACGCCACCGGCGCGCTCCAGGCGCTTGTCGGCCGGCTCCGGCGGGCCCTCGGCGCCTCCGCCGTCGCCTCCGCCGACGGCGGCTACCGGCTCACCGCCGCCCCCGACGACGTCGACCTCACCCGCTTCGACCGGCTCACCGGCGACGGCCTCGCCGCCCTCGCCGACGGCGACCCGGCCAAGGCCGCCGCCGTCCTCGACGACGCCCTCGCCCTGTGGCACGGGCCCGCCCTCGCCGACCTGCCCGACCGCACCGCCGAGGCCGCCCGCTGGGAGACCCGCCGCCTCGACGCCCTGCGCGCCCGGCACACCGCCGCCCTCGCCCTCGGCCAGGCCGGGCGGTCGCTGCCCGAACTGACCGCCCTGTGCGACGACCACCCGCTGGACGAGCCGCTCCAGGCGCTGCGACTGCGCGCCCTGCGCGACGCCGGCCGCCCCGCCCAGGCGCTCGCCGCCTTCGAGGAGGTGCGGCGGCTGCTCGCGGACCGGCTCGGCTCCGACCCCGGACCGGAACTGCGCGCCCTCCACGCCGAGCTGCTGCGCGAGGAACCGGACGACCTCCGGCCGGCGGCCCGCCCGGGCAACCTGCCCGCCCGGCTCACCTCCTTCGTCGGCCGCGAATCCGACCTGCGGACCATCGGCGCCGACCTCGCCGGGGCCCGCCTGGTCACCCTGCTCGGGCCCGGCGGCGCCGGCAAGACCCGGCTGTCCCAGGAGGCCGCGGCGGTGCTGCGGCCCACCGTCCGGGACGGCGTGTGGCTCGCCGAACTGGCCCCCGTGGACGACCCCGAAGCGGTGCCGCAGGCCGTGCTCACCGCGATCGGCGCCCGCGAGACCGTGCTGCACGGCGCCGGCGTGGACAGCATGCGCGCGGTCGCCGACCGGCACGACGACCCCCTGGAACGGCTCGTGGAGCACTGCGCCCGGCGCCGGATGCTGCTCGTCCTCGACAACTGCGAGCACGTCGTCGACGCCGCCGCCCGGCTCACCGAGACCCTGCTGGCCCGCTGCCCCGAGCTGACCGTCCTCGCCACCAGCCGCGAACCCCTCGGCGTACCGGGGGAGCTGGTGCGGCCGGTGGAACCGCTGCCCGAGCCGGTCGCGCTGCGGCTGCTCGCCGACCGGGGCGCGGCGGCCCGCCCCGGCTTCCGGACCGACGACGACCCCGAGGCGTGCGCCGAGATCTGCCGCCGCCTGGACGGCCTGCCGCTCGCCATCGAGCTGGCCGCGGCCCGGCTGCGGATGCTGACCCCCCGGCAGATCGCCGACCGGCTCGACGACCGCTTCCGGCTGCTCACCTCCGGCAGCCGGACCGTACTGCCCCGCCAGCAGACCCTCAGGGCCGTCGTGGACTGGTCCTGGGACCTGCTGGACGCGGCCGAACGGGACGTCCTCGCCCGGCTGTCGGTCTTCGCCGGCGGCTGCGACCTGGCCGCCGCCGAGGCCGTGTGCGGACCGGCCGCGCTGGACGCCGTCGGCTCCCTGGTCGACAAGTCCCTGGTGGTGGCCGCCCCCGCCGACGACGGCGGGATGCGCTACCGGCTGCTGGAGACCGTCGCCGAGTACGCCGCCGAACGGCTCGCCGAGACCGGGCGCCGCACCGAGACCGAGCGCGCCCACCTGACGTACTACCGGGAACTCGCCCGCACCACCGACCCGCTGTTGCGCGGCCCCGGACAGCGCGCCGCCATCGACCGGTTCCAGCTGGAGTACGAGAACCTGCGCACCGCCCTCCGGCACGCCGTCGCCCTCGGCGACGAACAGGAGGGGCTGTGCCTGGTCCACTCCCTGCTCTGGTTCTGGCAGATGCGCGACCAGCGCGTCGAGACCCGCACCTGGTGCCAGGAGGTCATGACGCTCGGCCCCGACCCGTTCGCCGCCCCGGTCCGCCGTGCCGCCCCGGTGTGGCGGCGCTGCACCGACGCCCCGCCCCCGTACACCGGCGAGACCCTGACCGAGGCCCGGCGCGGCGTCCACCTGGCCCACCTGGCCTGCATGGACACCGAGATCGACGCCTGGCAGACGCCCGAGGCGCAGGAGAAGCTGCGCGCGGTGACCCGGGTCTACGAGCCCGGCATCCCGCAGACCTGCCGGGCGCCGGGCCTGCTGTGGTTCTTCGCCGTGCTGCTGACCGGCGACGCCGACCGGCTGCCCACCATCGTCGACGCCTGCGTACGCACCTGCCGGGACACCCCCGGCTTCGAGTGGGAGCTGGCGGGCGTGCTCCAGCTGCGCGCCAACTTCCGCGCCAACCGCGCCGTCTGGGCCGGTGACGCCGCCCGGGACGCCGACGAGTCCCTGGAGATCTTCCGCCGCCTCGGCGACGGCTGGGGCGTCACCGAGGCGCTCTCCGCCCGCGGCGAGGCCCGCGAGCGCGAGGGCGCCTACGGCGAGGCCGCCGCCGACTACCGGGCCGCCATCGAGCACGCCGAACGCCTCGGCGCCCGCGCCCAGGTCGCCGTGCTCCGCTCCCGCCTCGGCAGCGTGCTGGTGGAGGCGGGCGAGACCGAGCACGGCGAGCGGATGCTCCGGGACGTCATCGACAGCCAGGACAGCGCCCTGCACGAGGCCATGCCGATGGCCCGGCTCTTCCTCGCCGGCTGGCTGGGCCTGACCGGCCGCACCGCCGAGGCGCGCGAGGAGGTGCGGCTGCTGCGCGAGGAACTGCCGATCGCGCGCTTCGTCGTCTTCGACGCCATGCTGCTGTGCCAGGAGGCATGGCTGGACGCCGTGGACGAGCGGACCGAGCGGGCCCTGGCCGGGGTGCGCCGGGCGCTGGCCCTCTCCGCCGACCCGCTGTCCCGGGCCGTCACCCCGCACCTGCCCGCCGCCTGCCTCGGTGTCGCCGCGATGGCCCTCGCCGGTGACGACGGCCGCGCCGCCGACGCCGCCCGCTGCCTGGCCGCCTCCCGGGCGCTGCTGCCGTCCGGCCATGTCGTCTCCGGCGTGGAACGGCGGAGCCACGCCATGGCCGAGGCCCGGATCAGGGAGAAGCTCGACGGACCGGCCTACCGGGCCGCGTACGCCGAGGGCGGTGGCCTCTCCCTCGCGGAGGCCACCGCCCTGTTCTGACCGGCGCCGGACGTCAGCTCTTGGTGCGGAACTTGTGGACGGCCACCGGGGCCATCACCGCGGTCAGCCCCACCGACCAGATCAGCGTCACCCACAGCGGGTGCGCGACCGGTCCGCCCTGCATCAGTCCGCGCGCGCAGTCGGCCAGCGCGGAGAGCGGGTTGTAGTCGGTGAACGCCTGGAGCCAGCCCGGCATCGACGCGGTCGGCGCGAAGATCGACGAGCCGAACTGGAGCGGCATCAGCGCCAGGAAGCCCATCGCCTGCACCGACTGGGCGCTCTTCATCACCACGCCGAGGGTCAGGAACACCCACATCAGCGCCGAACCGAACACCGCGGACAGTGCCACGGAGGCCAGCAGACCGCTCCAGCTCCGCACGTCGTACCCCACGAGCAGGGCGACCACCAGCAGCACCCCGGTGGCGAACAGCATCCGCAGCAGCTCCACCGCGATCTTCGCGAAGAGGACGGAGCCGCGCCCGATGGGCAGCGAGCGGAACCGGTCCATCACACCGGAGTTGAAGTCCTGGTTGAAACCGGTGCCCACGCCCTGGGCCATGTTCATGCCCATCATGGCGAGCAGACCGGGGATCACGTACTGGACGTACCGGTCCTGTCCGCCGCCCAGGGACTGGCCGATGGAGCCGCCGAAGACGTACACGAACAGCAGGGTGAAGACGACCGGGAACAGGATGGCGTCGAACATCGACTCCGGGTCCTGCCGGATCCACAGCAGGTTGCGGCGGATCAGCGCGCCGGTGTGCCGCAGGTGGGCGCGGAGCGGGATCGGCGTGTCGGCCTGCGCGGCGGCCGGGGAGAGGGCGGCGGAACTCATACGGCGACCTCCTGGCGGTCGTCGGCGGGCGTGGCGTCCTGCGGGGCACCGGCGCGGTGGCCGGTGAGGGACAGGAAGACCTCGTCCAGGCTGGGCAGTTCGGTGGTGATGGAGGAGAGGGTGATGCCGCGCGCGGTGACCGCGCCGACCACGGCGGTCAGCTGCTCGTCGCTGAGGATCGGCACCAGCAGGGTGCCGGTCTCGGTGTCCACGGTGGTGGCCGCGAGCCCGGTGATGCCCAGCTCGTCCAGCATCGTGGCGAGCGGGGGCAGCTGGAGCGGGTCGACCGGGCGCACTCGCAGCGTGCGCCCGCCGACGCGGGCCTTCAGCTCCTCGATGCCGCCCTTGGCGATGACCCGGCCGCGGTCCACCACGGTCAGCTCGGAGGCGAGCTGTTCGGCCTCCTCCATGTACTGGGTGGTGAGCAGCACGGTGACGCCGTCGCCGACCATCGCCTTCACCTCGTCCCACACCTCGTTGCGGGTGCGGGGGTCGAGGCCGGTGGTCGGCTCGTCCAGGTACAGCACGGCCGGCCGGCCGATCATCGAGGCGGCCAGGTCCAGCCGGCGGCGCATACCGCCGGAGTACGTGCCCGCCGGGCGCCGGGCGGCCTCCGTCAGCGAGAACCGCTCCAGCAGCTCGTCGGCGCGGGCCCGGGCGTCCTTGCGGGACAGGTCCAGCAGCCGGCCGATCAGGTACAGGTTCTCCCAGCCCGGGATCTTCTCGTCCACCGAGGCGTACTGCCCGGTCAGGCCGATGACCCGGCGCAGCTGCCGGGGCTGCCGTACGACGTCGTAGCCGGCCACGGTGGCCCGGCCGGCGTCCGGGGTGATCAGGGTGGACAGGATGCGTACGAGGGTGGTCTTGCCGGCGCCGTTCGGCCCGAGGACACCCATCACGGTGCCCTCGCGCACGTCCAGGTCGACACCGTCCAGCGCCTTGGTCTCGCCGTAGTGCTTGACCAGCCCCCGTACGGTCACGGCGGAACGTCCGCCGGCGGGGTCGTCGTCGATTCGCGTCATGCCGGAAACGGTGCCAGCCGCGACCGACAGACCACCGACAGACCACCGACAGACCACCGACAGACCGCCGACAGCCGCCGCCCGGCTCCGGCGGGGGCTGCCGGAGAGGCCCTAGGAGACCTGCCGGATGTCGGCGCCGGTGATCTTTCCGCCGGAGACGGCGTAGGTGCCCTTGAACACGCTGACGGTGCCGTCGTCCTGGGTCGCCCTGATGTCGACGCTCACCGTGCCGGAGCCGTCGTCGGAGGCGGTGACGTCGACGTGCGCCGTGGTGGCGAAGCCTGCCACCCAGTCCGCGTACGAGCCCGGGTAGAGGGTGGAGCCGCCCATGTTCCAGGCCGCCGTGTAGTCGCCGGCGTTGATGTGGTCGTAGTACCTAGTGACGACCGTGCTGCCGTCGCCGGTGTCCGAGGGCTCGGGGGTGTCGCCGCCGCTGTCGTCGGACGGCTGGCCGGCGGGGGAGGAGTAGTCGTCGGCGGGGTGGGTCGGCGGGGTCTCGTATCCGGGGTCGTAGGGGGAGGGGGAGAGGCCAGCGCCGTCGTACGACTGGCCGGGGGTCACCAGGCCCGCCGGGAAGCCGCCCGCCGAGGAGCTGTCGGGGCGGTCGGCGACCGCCACCGCGAGCGTCACCCCGCCGGCCACCAGGACGGCTCCCAGGGCCCAGGGCAGCCAGCCCGGCAGCCGGGTGGCGCCCACGCGTAAGTAGCCGCCCGGACCGGTGGTGCCGGGCCGCCGCTCCCCGGCGGCGAGCGGCGCCCCGCAGCGCGGGCAGAGCGGTTGCGCCGCGTCCTCGACGCGTGCGCCGCAGTGGACACAGAAGTGCATGGCCCGCCTCCGCCTACAGGCCGCGCACGGCTTCTTCGATGGTCACCGCGAGCGAGGCCAGCGCGGTGAAGCCGGGTACGGCCTCCACGAGCGCCTTCGCGACCCGGCGCAGCTTCCCCGCACGGGGTTCCGGCGCGGCCAGCTCCTCGCGCGCGTCCTCGGCGAACTCCGCCAGGTCGTCCCGTTCCGGGTGGTCCGACCGGCGCAGTTCCTCGACGAACCGGGCCAGCAGCGCGCTGATCTCCTGCGGGGTCGGCGGTCGGCCGTCGGCGGCCCGGGCCCCTTCCCCCTCCGTGACGCGGAAGTCGACGCGGGCGTTGCTGCCGCTCGCCACCACCGCGTTCCTGACCTGGGCGTTCCCCGTGGCGATGACGCCGTCGTTGCTGTGTCCGTGCATGTCGCTCCCCGTTCGTGGCGTCGTACCGCCGCTGTCAGTCCGTGTTGGGCAGCGGGATCTTCTTGAGGATGGTCGAGATACGGGACCGGTCGCCCGAGGCGACCGAGCTGGACTCGACCGTCGCCCCCGCGGCGGCGATGATGCCGTTGTTGATGATGGTCTCCTGACGCTTGATCAGATCACCCGCGTCGATGTCGTGTTCCAGGGCGAACTCCACGAGGGCGACCAGGATGCGGCGCTCCACGGTCTTGAGGACCATGCCGGAGTCGACCTTCTGGAAGTACCGCCGGTGGTCCGTGGCGGAGGCCAGCTGCCGCACGCTGTGGCGTGCCCCGTAGTCGAACATCCCCAGCCGGGTGATCTGCCGGTGCTGCTTGCGCAGCCGCCCGCGCATGCCGAAGTCCGGGAAGAAGCCGGTGACCGCGCGCGCCGGCGAGGCGAACAGCACGAAGGGGGTGCTGGCGAGGGTCTGGAGCACCATCGTGAGGAACTCGCGCGGCGAGGGGCGGAGCATGAGGTCGTCGATGGTGCGGTAGCGGTCCAGCAGCGGGCAGAGCACGGTGGGCAGGGCCTCCACGAACAGGTTGGAGTCCGAGCGCACGAGCCGCAGGAACATCGACGTCACCAGCTCGCCGCCCCAGCCCGAGGAGTGCGTGACGAGATAGGCGCGGGCCGTCTCCTCCGGGGCCCGCTTCAGCGCGTCCAGCTGGTCGGCGCCGATCCGGGCGACGGGGCGGCCGAGGGGGTCGGGCAGGAAGCGGGTGTCGCCCAGCAGCGCCGTTCCCTCCACGAAGACCCGCTCCTGCATCTCCAGGCAGGGCAGCGACAGTTCGCCGACCCGCCGGGCGACGTGGGCGTACAGGTCGGCGACGTCGAAGTTTCGCGGTGTCACGCCGGGCCGCCCCGACGCGGTCACGTCGAAGGTCAGCGACCACGAGGCCAGCTGCTGGCCGTAACCGGTGAAGGGCGAGAAACCGCTGTAGACGGAGAGGTTGCCGTGCGCGTACTCGTCGATCTGGCGCAGCCGCCGGGCGACGGACTCGTTGGGCGGCGGGGGCGCCTGCTCCGGGTCGAAGCGGTCCGGCCGCAGCCGCTGGAGGCGTTCGCCGTACTGGGTGGAGAGCGCGAACACCAGCGTGGTCAGCCAGCCCAGCAGGAGCATCAGGAGCACGGTCAGGCCGCTGCCCAGCACCAGCAGCCCGATGACCAGCACCAGGAACTCGACCGCCAGGACCAGGTCCCTGGCGTGCCGCCGGGCGTTGGCCTCGTAGGCGTGGCGCAGCACCACCGGTACGTCGCACCCGGGGGCCGGGGCCACGCTCAGGTGCGGCTCCGCGGCGACGTCCCGGATGAGGGAGTCGGCGTACCGGCGGTCCAGGAAGACGGCCGCGCACATGTACCGGGTGAGGTCCCGGCCGCCGTCCCAGCGGGGGCCGGCGAGGCCGTCCGGCGCGTCCGCGTGGCCGGCGGTCGCCAGGGCGGCCCCGCACGTGCCGCAGAAGGCCGCTCCCGGCACGGTGGCGGCGGAGCACTCGGAGCAGAAGGTCTGGGTCTGGGTCTCGGTCATCGTCGCTTCCCCCGGATGTGAGACGTCCCACGCCGACCAGTGCACCACCGACCCGGAGGCGGGTCAGGCCCCGGCGGGTTATCGACGCCACTCCGTTACACGGCGCGGTGTCAACTGCCCCGAGGGGAACACGAGTTGTGGCCAGAGCCTGGCTGTGCGGGGTCGGCGTGGCCGGCTCCGGCGGGCCGACCGCCGGGAAAAGCGGACAGCCCGCCGACGGGGGAGGATCGGCGGGCTGTCCGTGGTGCGGCGGTGGCTCAGTGGACGGAGTGCTCCTCCGCCGGGAACGCGCCGCCGACGACGTCCTCGGCGAACGCCTTCGCCGCGCCGGTCATGACCGCGCGCAGGTCCGCGTACTGCTTGACGAACTTCGGCACGCGGCCGGACGTCAGCCCCAGCATGTCGGTCCACACCAGCACCTGGGCGTCGGTCTGCGGCCCGGCGCCGATGCCGACCGTCGGGATGTGCAGCACCCGCGTCACCTCGGCCGCCAGCTCGGCCGGGACCAGCTCCAGCACCACCGCGAACGCGCCCGCGTCCTGCACCGCCTTCGCGTCCCGCAGCAGCTGCTGCGCCGCCTCCTCGCCGCGGCCCTGCACCCGGTAGCCCATCGCGTTGACGGACTGCGGGGTCAGCCCGATGTGGGCCATCACCGGGATGCCGGCCTCCACCAGCAGCCGGATCTGCTCGTGCGAGCGCTCGCCGCCCTCCAGCTTGACCGCGCCGACCCCGGCCTCCTTCACCAGCCGGGTCGCCGAGCGCAGCGCCTGCACCGGACCCTCCTGGTAGGAGCCGAACGGGAGGTCGCCGACGATGAGGGCGCGCTGCGTGCCGCGCACCACGGCGGCCGACAGCATGGTCATCTCGTCCAGGGTGACGGGCACGGTGGTCTCGTACCCGAGGTGGCAGTTGCCCGCCGAGTCGCCGACCAGGATCACCGGGATGCCGGCCTCGTCGAAGACCGACGCGGTCATCGCGTCGTAGGCGGTGAGCATGGGCCAGTTCTCGCCCCGCTCCTTGGCGAGGGCGATGTCGCGGACGGTGATGCGGCGGGTGCCCTTCCCGCCGTACAGCGCCTTGCCGCCGTCGGCAGGCGTGTTCCGGGCAGCCGAAAGCTGCGTCATGGCAACGGCTCCTTCAGTCATCTCGAGGCGCCCTGACGGCGTCCCCGGATCGCCTCCATGGTGGCACCTCGTGCCGGAAGGAACCAGAGGGGGGCCCAGTGATCCCGGCCCACGTAAGCCCTTGGCAAAGAAATAAGATACGGGACCGTTCCGTATCGGAATGTTCCTAGCCTCGAACACATGACACGTCCCGTTCCCGCCGCCCGAATACCGGAGGCGGTCCACCGCCGCCGCTGGGCGATCCTCGGCGTCCTGATGCTGAGCCTGCTCATCGTGGTACTCGACAACTCGATCCTGAACGTGGCCATCAAGACGATCGCGACCCCTGCGCCGACCGGCCTCGGCGCCACCCAGAGCGAGATCGAGTGGGCGATCAACTCCTACACCCTCGTCTTCGCCGGTCTGCTGTTCACCGCCGGACTCGTCGGCGACCGGCTCGGGCGCAAGAAGGTGCTGCTCGCCGGCATCGCCGTGTTCGGCATCGGCTCGGCCCTCGCCGCCGAGTCCGGCTCGCCGGGCCAGCTGATCGCCTACCGGGCGCTGATGGCCCTCGGTGCGGCCTTCGTGATGCCCGCCACCCTCGCCGTCCTCATGAACGTCTTCGAGCGCGAGGAACAGCCCAAGGCCATCGGCATCTGGGCCGGCGGCGTCGGCCTCGCCATCGCCATCGGCCCGATCACCGGCGGCGCGCTCCTCGACCACTTCTGGTGGGGCTCGGTCTTCCTCGTCAACGTGCCCATCGTGATCGTCGCGCTGGCGCTGATGGCGTGGCTGGTGCCCGACTCCCGCGACCCCCGGCCCGGCCGCCTCGACCCCATCGGCGTCGTCCTGTCCGTCGTCGGCCTCGTGCTGCTGGTCTACGGCATCATCAAGGGCGGCGAACTGGCCGACTTCACCGACGCCAAGGTGCTGGCGACCAGCCTCGCCGGGGTCGTCGTGCTGGCCGGCTTCGTCGTCTTCGAGGCGCGCAGCGACCATCCGTCACTGGACGTCACCTACTTCCGGAACAAGGTCTTCTCGGCCGCCATGAGCGCCATCGCGCTGGTCTTCTTCGCGCTGATGGGCGTCACCTTCTTCGGCGTCTTCTACACCCAGAGCGTGCGCGGCTACTCGCCGCTGGAGTCCGGCCTGCTGATGCTGCCGCTCGCCCTCGCCCAGCTGGTCTTCGCGCCGCGCGCCCGGCTGCTGGTCGACCGGTTCGGCAACCGGGCGACCACCACCACCGGTCTCCTGCTGATCGCGGTGACCCTGGCCGCGTTCGCCGGCTTCGAGGCCGACACCCCGATCTGGCTGCTGGAGGCCGACTTCTTCCTCATGGGCACCGGCATGGCGCACATCATGACGCCGACCTCGGTGGTGATCATGCAGGCCCTGCCGCGCGAGAAGGCCGGCTCCGCCTCCGCGCTCAGCAACACCTTCCGCCAGGTCGGCGGCGCCCTCGGCATCGCCGTCCTCGGCTCGGTCCTCGCCACCTCCTACCGCGACCGCGTCGAGGGCAGTCTCGGCGTGCTGCCGCCCGGCCTGCGCGACACCGCCGCCGAGTCCATCGAGGCCACCCTGGGCGTCGCCGAGAAGCTCGGCCCGCGGGGCGAGGCCCTGGTCGGCCCCGCCCACGACGCGTTCCTGCACGCCATGCACGTCACCGCCCTGTGCGGTACGGGTGTCGCGCTCGCCGGCGCCGTGGTGACCGCCCTGTTCCTGCCGGGCAGACCGCCGGCCGGGCGGCGGGGCGAGCGGGAACCGGAACTGATCGAGGCCGCGGACTGAGGGCCGGCGGACACCGCTCACGGGGGAAGGAGGCGGCCGCGGGACAATCACCGCGGCACAGCGAGAGGACGGAACGACGTGAGCCTTGCCGGCAGCCGGCCGCGACCGGACACACCCGCGCGGGGCCGCCCGCGCAGCGAGGCGGTGGAACGCGCCATCCTGGAGGGAGTGATGCGGCTCCTGGAGGACGGCGTGCCCTTGGCCGAGCTGTCCATCGAGCGCATCGCCCGCACCGCCGGGGTCGGCAAGGCCGCCATCTACCGCCGGTGGAGCGGCAAGGAGGAACTCCTCGTCGACGTGGTCCGCGCGGCCGAGCCCCCCGAGCCCGAGCTGCCCGGCACCTCCATGCGCGACGACCTCCTCGCCCTGCTGGAGAACCTGCGGCAGCGGGCACTGGCCAGCCGCTCCTCGGCCCTGCTGCACAACGCGCACACCCAGATGAAGACCAGCCCCAGGATCTGGACCGCGTACCACGAGAACGTCATAGCGCCCCGGCGCCGGCAGGTCCTGGACGTGCTGCGCCGGGGCCAGCGCGACGGCGAACTGCGCGCGGACGTGGACGTGGAGCTGGCGAACGACCTGTTCGTCGGGCCGCTCCTGGTCCGCGCCGTGCTGCGCCCCGAAGCGGAACTGCCCGAGGGGCTGGCCGAGCAGATCGTCGACATGGTCCTGGCCGGCCTACGCCCCGTCAGTTCCACAGCCTCGTAGCACTCGTGTGAGCGTTTCGTCACAGATCCGCCCACGGTGGGGGCGACCGGAACTCGCGCCACCGGCCCGCTCGTCCTCGTCTTCCGTACGGCCCGTCATGGGACGGCGGGAACGGAGCCGATCATCCCCTAGTGTCGGGATGAACGGTGTGCACGGCAGGCAGTGAGGCAGACGGTATGGCGCAGCAGGCGTACATGACGGAGACGGCGGACGGCGGCTCGGGGCCCGAGCGACCGGGGTCCCGGCTCCGGCGCCTGGCGCGCGGCCTGTTCGCCGGCTGGCGGGGCGATCACCGCATCTGGCGCCGGGGCGCCGTCCTCGCCGCGCTCTCCCTGCTGCTCGCCCTGGTGATGCTGGTGCACGCGCACATCCCCAACGTGGTGGGCAATCTCGGCAGCCTCACCGAGACGTTCCTGCCCTGGCTGGGGCTGGCCGTCCCGGTGCTGCTGGTGCTCGGCGTGGTGCGCAGGTCCGCGACCGCGCTCATCGCCGTGCTGCTGCCGGCGATCGTCTGGCTGAACCTCTTCGGCGGACTGCTGACCGACCGGGAGGCGGGCGGCGGCGACCTCATGGTCGCCACCCACAACGTCAACGCCGACAACCCCGACCCGGCCGCGACCGCCCGCGACGTCGCCGCCTCGGGCGCCGACCTGCTGGCCCTGGAGGAGCTGCCCGCCTCCTCCGTCCCCGTCTACGAGAAGGCGCTCGCGCCGACCTACCGGCACCACGCGGTGGTCGGCACGGTCGGGCTGTGGAGCAAGTACCCGATGACCGGCGTCAAGGCGGTCGACATCAAGCTCGGCTGGAAGCGGGCGATGCGCGCCACGGTCACCACGCCCGAGGGCCCGGTCGCGGTCTACGTCGCGCACCTGCCCTCGGTCCGGGTGAAGCTGGAGGCCGGGTTCACCGCGCGGCAGCGGGACAAGAGCGCCGACGCGCTCGGCGAGGCGATCGCCGACGAGACCGTCGGGCGCGTCGTCCTGCTCGGCGATCTCAACGGCACGATGAACGACCGCGCGCTCAACGCGGTCACCTCCCAGCTGCGCTCCACGCAGGGCGCGGCGGGCAGCGGGTTCGGCTTCAGCTGGCCGGCGTCGTTCCCGATGGCCCGCATCGACCAGATCATGGTCAAGGGCGTGGAGCCGGAGAGCTCCTGGACGCTGCCCCGCACCGACAGCGACCATCTGCCGGTGGCGGCCCGTGTGAACCTGGACACACGCTCGTAACCTGCTGGAATACCGGACCTGGGAGCGTATGTTCCGCCGAGGAACATACTGCGGGTCTCCCACCCGCACGGCACTTCGCTCCGTCTCGAAAGGTCCCTTCATGCCCCTGGCCCTGCTCGCCCTCGCCGTGGGCGCCTTCGGCATCGGTACCACCGAGTTCGTGATGATGGGCCTGCTCCCCGACGTCGCGGACGACCTGCACATCTCGATCCCGGCCGCCGGGCACCTGGTCTCGGCGTACGCGCTCGGCGTCGTCATCGGCGCCCCGCTGCTCGCCGCCGTCACCGCGCGCATGTCCCGGCGCACGGTCCTGATGGGCCTGATGGGCCTGTTCGTCGTCGGCAACGCGCTCTCCGCGCTCGCGCCCGGCAACGGCTCCCTGCTGGCGGCCCGGTTCCTCAGCGGTCTGCCGCACGGCGCCTTCTTCGGCGTGGGCGCGGTCGTCGCCACGTCGATGGTCCCGCCGGAGCGCAAGGCCCGCTCGGTCTCCCTGATGTTCCTCGGCCTGACCGTCGCCAACATCGCCGGCGTCCCCGCCGCCACCCTCATGGGCCAGCACCTCGGCTGGCGGGCGACCTTCGTCGGCGTGAGCGCGATCGGCCTGGCCGCGATCGCCTCCCTGGCGCTGCTCATCCCCCGCGAGCGGGCCCACTCCGCCCCGCCCGCCGGCCTGCGCGGCGAACTGGCCGCCCTGCGGTCCCTGCCGGTCTGGCTGGCCCTCGGCACCACGGTGGCCGGCTTCGGCGCGCTCTTCTCGGCGTACAGCTACATCACGCCGATGCTGACGGACGCGGCCGGCTTCGCCGAGACGAACGTGACCCTGCTCCTGGCCCTCTTCGGGGTGGGCGCGACGGCCGGCAACCTGCTGGGCGGCCGTCTCGCGGACCACTCGCTGCGGGGCACCCTGTTCGGCGGCCTGGCGTCGCTGGCCGCCGTGCTCGCGCTGTTCCCGCTGCTGATGCGCGCCGAGTGGAGCGCGGCCCTCGGGGTGGCCCTGCTGGGCATGGCGGCCTTCGTCACCGGCTCCCCGCTCCAGCTGATGGTGATGGAGAAGGCCGCGGCGGCCCCCTCCCTCGCCTCCTCCGCCAACCAGGCGGCCTTCAACCTGGCCAACGCCGGCGGCGCCTGGATCGGCGGCCTGGCCCTGGCGGCCGGCTTCGGCACGACGTCCCCCGCCGTCACCGGCGCGGCGCTGGCCGTGATCGGCCTGGGCGTGGCGAGCGTGGCGTACGCGGTCGACCGCCGCCGGGAGACGCCGTCGGTGGGGCGGGTCGTCACCTCCCACGTGCCGGAGCCGTCGGGCGCGCTGCACCACTGACCGGGCGGCCGTCCGCCCGCCCGTCGCCCACCAGCTCGCACCAGACCGTCTTGCGGTCCGGCCCCACGTCGACCCCCCACCGCTCGGCGAGCGCGTCCACGAGGGCCAGCCCCCGGCCCGACTCCTCCCACCCGGCGGCGGACCGCAGGACGGGCGGCGAGTCGGGGGCGGGGTCGGTCACCTCGACGCGGACACGGCCGTGCTCCGCAGCCGTCCCGATCACCCGTACGGTCACCGGGGTGCCCTCGCCCAGGTGGTCGATGACGTTCGTGAGCAGCTCCGTCGCGCACAGCCGGACGTCGTGGCCGTGGTCGCGCAGGCGGTGGCGCAGCTCCGGCGCGGCCTTCGCTGTCGCGAGGAGCCGGAATTCCAGCGAGGTCAGCACCCGGCCGCCGCCTTCCGCAGCGCGGTGGCGAGGGCGTGTGCCGTGGCCGTGTTGCAGTTGCCGAGCGTGACGAGTCCGGCGGGCGGGTCGTAGGTACCCGCGAAGGTCGGCAGATCGACCCGGAGCGAGGGCAGCGTGATGCCGTGCAGGGCGAGGGCGGCGCGGAGTTCCTCCACGCAGCGGATGACGTCGTGGGCGGTGGGGGAGTCGTCGGGCATGTGGGGGTGCGGCCTTCTGTGTGATGTGTGACGAACACCTCACAGAGTGTCGCCCCGCTCGCTACCGTGAAAGCCGATTCGCGTCCGCGGCGCGAAGAGCGAAAACGGCACGGTGAGTTACGGCGGTGAGCAGGTGGCCAAGGGCAAGGACATCGACGGCTCGATGAGCGTCCCGACCTTCTACGGCAAGGAGTTGCGCTGGAAGCGGGAGGCGGCGGGCCTGTCACTGGAGGCGTTCCTCGAAGGCAGCTTCTACGGCAAGACCTACCTCAGCGACATCGAGCGCGGGGAGAGGAGGATGCCGCTCGACCTGGCCCGGCACGCGGACCGGGTACTGGGGACGGACGGGTTCTTCGAGCGGCGGTGCGAGGATGTGCGGAGGGCGAGGCGGGGGCCGCATGCCGCGTACTTCGAGAAGGTCCTCGAAGCGGAGCGGCACGCGGAGTCCATCGAGGAATGGAGCCCCGTCACGTTTCCCGGGCTGCTCCAGACGGCGCCCTATGCGCGTGCGCTGGTCCGGTCGGCCCACCCGGCGGCCTCCGGCGAGTGGGTCGAGGAGAAGGTGACGGCCCGACTCGCCCGCGCCCGCCTCTTCGAGGACGATCACGAGACTCCGGAGTACTGGGCGATCCTGCACGAGTCGCTGATCACCGAACCGTTCCTGGCGGTACAGGACATGACGGCGCAGCTCGACCACATCGCGGAGCTGGCGGACCGGCACCGGATCACTCCGCAGATCGTTCCGCGGAACAGCGGCGCGTATCCGCTCATGGCCGCGTCCATCATGGTCATGGACTTCCCGGACGCACCACCGCTGGTCTACACCGAGGCGTCCTACAGCGGTGACACCATCGACGATCCGGCCCTCGTGAAGCAGTACCGCAAGGCATACGATCGGCTCAGGGCCGTTGCGCTGTCACCAGACACGTCCCTCGCCATGATCAAGGCCGCGGCAGAGGATTACCGAAATGGCAAGCAAGGGGATCGACTTGAGTGAAGCACTCTGGGTCAAGAGCAGCCACAGCAACGGCGACGGCGGCAACTGCGTAGAAGTGGCCACCGACTTCCCCGGCGCCGCCCTCTGGCGCAAGTCCAGCTACAGCAACGGCGACGGCGGACACTGCGTAGAAGTCGCCGACAACATCCCCGGCGTAGTCCCCGTACGCGACTCCAAGGTCCCCGACGGCCCCGCGCTCCTCCTCACCCCCACCGCCTGGACCCCCTTCATCGCCTCCCTGAAGACACCGTGACCATCCAGGAACCGCCACCGTGCCCGAGTGGAGCTTCACCCTTCTGGTCAATCAGCCCCTGAACGCCGAGCAGGCCGATGCTTTCGACCACTGCGATGCCTTCGCCGACGGCTCGGTGTCCTACACACTGGGCCCCGAGAACCCCGCGGAGTACGCGCGCCTTCCGGACCCGGCCACGCTGCGGGAGCTGTCGTGCGATGTGGAAGCCCCGACACTCCTGGACGCCGTGGCACAGGTGGCGCGCGACGTCCGGCTCATCCCGGGCCTGCGGGCGGTCGGTGTGCGGTACGACGACACCGTGACGTTGGCCGAAGCCGCCCAGCGCTGCGGACGGGAACTGCTCGGGCCGATCGGAGGGCGGGGGAGGCCGGACGGGTTCCCGGAGCCGGAAAGCGCGGCCGGCGGTACGGAGTTCTACTCCTGGCGCGGTATCGCCGCCTGGCTGGCGCGCACTGGTCACGTCGTGCCCGAACAGCCCCGTGACCTCGTCATCGCGGACCGCGCCCTGCGTCTCGCCGACGCGCTCGACGGTGCCGATGTGCCGCCGGGCACGCTCCATTCCCTGGGGCTGCCGATCGCGTAGCGCGCGACGCGCAGGGGGTGTGAGGCCACCAGGACCCCACACCCCCTGCCACTCAGCGGAGCGTCACCGCCGGAACGACTGCACGTATCCGTTCGCCGGTGAGCCGACGCCCGTCACGTCGTCGTAGCCCTTGACCGCGGACAGCGAGCTGTCCTCGCCGAGGACGCGGGCCGAGGTGAGCAGACCGTCCGCCGCGTCGTAGCCGTTGGCGAAGTCGACGCGGGCGACCGCGAGGCCGGAGCCCGTCGGGTCGTCCGTGACGTCGTGGAAGACGCCCTTCTTCCCGTACTTGGCGTAGATCGCCGGGTTGGCGAAGCCGAGCGGCTTGCCGCCGCGCGCCTCCTGGGCCAGGGCCTGGACCGCCGCGATCACCGGGGCGGCCAGCGAGGTGCCGCCGATGCGGTACTCGCTGTACCGCTCGGAGCCGTCGGGGAAGGTCTGGGTCTGTCCGACGAGGAAGCCGGTGTTCGGGTCGGCGATGGCCGCGATGTCCGGCACGACGCGGTTGCCGGCGGCGTTGTTGGCCGTGGCCAGGGATTTCGGGACGATGCCCTTCTGGTAGTACGGCTGCGGAACCGTCCTGCTGGTGCCGCCGCCCGCGCCCGAGGTGAACGTGCCGGGGAAGTTCTCCCAGCTCTTGCCGTCGGCCGACAGCGAGGCCTTCCGGGTGCCCCAGCCGGTCTCCCACAGGTACTTCTCGTCCTTGCCGACGGCCAGCGAGGTGCCGCCGACCGCGGTCACCCACGCCGAGTTGGCCGGGGTGTCGACCTGCTTGGTGCCGGAGGCCGCGACCTGGTCGCCGTCGTCGCCGGAGGAGAAGTAGAAGCCGATGCCCTGCACCGCGCCCAGCTGGAAGACCTGGTCGTAGGCGGCGGCGAGGTCCGGCGTCTGGTTGGCCTCGATGTCGCCCCAGGAGTTGGAGACGATGTCGGCCAGGTGGTTGTCGACGATTCTGCCGAGCGAGTCCAGCAGGTCGTCGTCGTAGCAGGAGGCCGCGCCGACGTAGGTGATGTCGGCGGCCGGGGCCACCGCGTGCGCGGCCTCGACGTCGAGGGTCTCCTCGCCGTACCAGCCGGCCGCGCCGCACTCCTCGGTCTTGGTGTAGTTCTTCGGCAGCACCTGGTGCAGCTGGCCGCTCTTCCAGGCCGCGTCACCGTTCTTCCTCGCGTACGCGGCCGCGTCGAGGGCGATGGTCGGAGAGGCGTAGGCGTCCGTGATCGCGATGCGGACGCCCTTGCCGGTGTACGTGCCGGCGCCGTAGGCCGCGCGCAGCTGCCCGCCGTTGTAGCCCCTGACCGCGTACGGGATCTTCCCGCCGTACGCGTCGGGCAGCGTGGTGGCGGTGTTCGAGCCGTAGTACGAGGAGAACGGCCCGGAGTTCCGGAACACCGCGTCCGGCGGCGGCAGCTGGTCGTCGTGGTGCGCCTTGTGCGGGGCGTTGTCCAGACCGGTGACGGTCAGCACGGCGCCGTCGAGGGCGGCCGGGACGGAGGCCGTCCGCGCCGGCGCGCGGTAAGTCTTCGAGCCCTTGGCGAAGTTGTGCAGCTGGGTGCCGAACGCGCGCTCGGCGGCGGCCACGTCACCGGAGACGGCGACGTAGCGCGGGGTGACCGCGGTGACGGTCAGACCGGCCGACTTCAGCCAGGACCTGACGGCGGCGACCTGGGCCTTGGTGGCGCCGAAGCGGGCCTGCGCCTTCTTGGCGCTCAGGTACTCGCCGTACAGTGGCGAGCCGGGATCGGACACCGCCTTCGCGTAGGCGGCGAGGCCGGCCGCGTCCCGGCCGGCCAGGTAGACGCGGGCCTTGACCCGGGCGCTGTCCGAAGTCGCGCCCCTGTCCGCCTTGGCCGTGGCCCACAGCGGCTTGCTGCCCTTCAGTACGTCACGGGCGGGGCCGCCGGCGGCGTGTGCCGCGGGTATGCCCAGCGCCAGCGCGCCGACGATCATGGGCAGCGTCGCCGCCATGCTCACGCCGGCGCGCACGGTGGCACGGTTGGATCTCATAGAACCCCCTGCGATGCGGTTCGCATGCATGTAGTGGCTGGTGCGTCATGCGATGCGCGCGCCGGCCCGCGGCGGTTCGGCCGGCGAATGGATCACACGATGGGGGTCACTCTTGCGATGAACCGTTCATGCCAGGGGAACGCGGGGGTCAAGAGAAGCTCAAGGACCCGTCATCGAGGGCGATTCGGGCCCTTTGTCCTTACGGCGGTGTTACGGACGGGCTTGCGCGCCCCGCTCCTTGAGCATCCCGGCCATCAGCTCGATCTCCGACTGCTGCGCGTCGACCATGCCCTGGGCCAGCCGCTTCTCCACGCCGACGGAGCACTTGGCGACACAGCCCTCCGCCATGTGGATGCCGCCCTGGTGATGGGCCGTCATCAGCCGGAGGTAGAGGATCTCCGCCTGCTTGCCGTTCAGCGCCTGAAGCTTCCTCAGCTCGGTGTCGGTCGCCATGCCCGGCATCAGCGCGCCGTCCTTGCCCGGCGGCATGTCGCCCATGCCCATCCAGGTCATCGGCGCCTCGGCCGACACCTTCGGCAGTCCCCACAGGTCCAGCCAGCCCAGCATCATCCCGCGCTGGTTGGCCTGGGTCTGCGCGATGTCGTACGCGAGCCGCCGCACCTCCTCGTTCTTCGTGCGGTCCCGCACGATGTACGACATCTCGACGGCCTGCTGGTGATGGACCGACATGTCCCGCGCGAAACCGGCGTCGGCCGACTCCGCGCCCGGCGTCCGCGGGCCCGTCCCGCCGGAGTCCTGGGCGACCGCGTAGGTGATCGCGCCGGCCGCGACGAGCACCGCCGCCGCGGTCCCGGCGACCCAGCCGACGTGACGCCGGCTCACTTCATGACCCCGCCGGTGCACGAGGCACCCGGCTCGGGCGTCTGCTGCCCCTGCACATAGGTCTCGAAGAACTTGTCCACTTCCGGGTCCTGCGCGCTCCTCACCGCCACCTGGTGGCCCCAGGCCGACAGCAGCAGCGGGGCGTCCTGGTTCTCGTACGGGCTCATCAGCGAGTACGGCGTCTTCCGCACCTTCGCGGCGAGCGCGTCGACGTCCGCCTTCTGCGCCTTGCCGGTGTACGTCACCCAGACCGCGCCGTGCTCCAGCGAGTGCACGGCGTTCTCCTCCGGCACCGCCTTGGTGTAGACCTCGCCGTTGCAGTTCAGCCAGACCGGGTTGTGGTTGCCGCCGACCGGCGGGTGCATCGGGTACGACACCTTGGTCGTCACGTGCGTCCGGGCCAGCTTGCCGGACCAGGTCTTCACCCCGTCCTCGCCGGCGGTGAAGTGCCCGGAGTCGCCGGAGCCCTTGCCGTCACCGCTCGCGGTGGAGTCCTTGCCGTCCCCCCGCGCGTTCACGAGGACCACACCGCCGACGGCGAGCGCCGCGACGACCACCACGGCGCCGGCGACGACGAGGATCCGGTTGCGGCGCTCCCGGGCACGCTCGGCGCGCCGCATCTCGTCTATGCGCGCCTTGCGCGCCGCGGTGCTGCTGTTGTTGCCGGAACCCATGAGACGTGTCCTTCTGGAGAGGAACGAGCGTGGATGGTGGGGCGTGCCGATCGTAGTGCGGAAGGCGCCCGCCGCCGTAGACGGGGCACGGCGCCCGGATAATTTGAAGCGGCGATGCGTATTACCTACGCTCGTGTCATGCGGCTGCTGCGCTCCACCGACCTGGCCCTGCGCGTGCTGATGCGACTGGCGGTGACCGCCGACGCCACCCCCACGACCCGCCAGGTCGCCACCGACATGGACGTGCCCTACACGCACGCGGCGAAGGTCGTCGCCGAACTCCAGCACCTGGGCCTGGTCGACGCCCGCCGCGGCCGGGGCGGCGGTCTGGCGCTGACGGAGCGGGGCCGTACGGCGTCGGTCGGCGCGGTGGTCCGCACCTTCGAGGGCGACGGCGAGGTGGTCGACTGCGACGGCACCGCGAGCGCGACCGCCCCCTGCCCGCTGCGCTCCGGCTGCCGCCTGCGCGGCGCCCTGCGCGGGGCCCAGGAGGCCTTCTACGCCGCGCTGGACCCCCTCACCATCGACGAGCTGGTCACCGCCCCGACCGGCCCCCTGCTCCTCGGCATCGGCCGGGGCCCGGCGGCGCGGGACTGAGCCGGGCCCGGCACACGGCGGGGCCCCGCCCGGACGACCGGACGGGGCCCTGACGGCCGGTGCCTCACCGGCCCCGCGCCAGCCACAGGTCGGGGCCGAAGACCTCGTAGTGGATGTCGGCCGGGGCCACGCCCTTGCCGATCAGCTGGGCGCGGACCGCGCGCATGAAGGGCAGCGGGCCGCACAGGTACGCGCGCGTGCCGGGCCGTACGGCGATGTCCGCCAGGTCGACCAGGCCGGTGCGGTGGTCCGGTCCGGCGTCCCGCTCGTAGAAGAAGTGCACGGCGGCGCCGGGCAGCTTCCCGGCGTACGTCTCGTGGTCGGCGCGCAGGGCGTGCTCGGCGGGGGAGCGGTCGCCGTGCACGACGGTGACCGGGCCGCCGTGGCCGGTGGCGGCGAGGTCGGCCAGCATCGCGATCATCGGCGTGACACCGATGCCCGCCGAGGCGAGCAGCACCGGGGCGCCCGGGGCGGCGTCCAGGACGAGGTCGCCGAACGGCTCGGACAGCTCCAGCACGTCACCGGGACGTACGCGCGCGTGCAGGTGGTGGGAGACCTCGCCGTCGGGCGTGGTGCCGCCGTGCACGCGCTTCACGCTGAACTGGCGCACGTTCCCGCCCGGCGCGCCGGACAGGCTGTACTGGCGTATCTGCCGGGCTCCGTCGGGCAGGGTGACGCCGACGGAGACGTACTGCCCGGCGCGGAAGCCGGCCACCGGGGAGCCGTCCGCCGGCCGCACCCGGAAGGTGACGACGTCCGCGGTCTCCTCGACCCGCTCGACGACCTCCCACGCGCGCGGGCCGAGGCCGCCGCTCTCCTGGTACAGCCGCCGCTCGATCGCGACGAGCGCGTTCGCCATCAGCCAGTAGACCTCGTCCCAGGCGGCGGCGACCTCGGGCGTCACGGCCTCGCCGAGCACCTCGGCGATCGCGGCGAAGAGGTGCTCGTGGACGACCCGGTACTGCTCGGGGGTCACACCCAGGGAGGCGTGCTTGTGGGCGATCCGGCCGAGCATGGCGTCGGGGCGCTGCTCCGGGTGGTCCAGCAGGTGCGTGGCGAAGGCGGCGATGGAGCCGGCCAGGGCCTGCTTCTGGGTGCCGGCGGCCTGGTTGCCGCGGTTGAACAGGTTCCGCAGCAGTTCGGGGTGGGCGTCGAAGAGCCGGGCGTAGAAGCGCTCGGTGATCTCCCCGATGGCCGCGCCGACGGCGGGCAGGGTGGCACGGACGGTGGCTGCGGACTGCTCGGTCAGCATCAAGGCTCCTCGGGGAACTCGGCTGATCGTCACGGTAGGAAAATATGCATTGAGGATGCAAATTAAACGGGAGTGGTGTCGCTCACGGTCCGGGCGGACCGGCCATTACGGATACCGGTGCGAACGGGCAAGATGGGCGGGAGCGCAGTACACCCGCCGTGCGGGAGGCGTTCAGGACGCGGATGCTCGGGCGATCAAGGTCCGCAACGCGCGTGAAATGGTGTTGTGGTGGGATGCTCAGGTGCCCGACCGCCTCCCGCGGTGTGGGGGACAGGCGGCCTGACCAGCAAGGATGGGGAAGCGGAAGATGGACAAGCAGCAGGAGTTCGTGCTCCGGACGTTGGAGGAGCGTGACATCCGGTTCGTACGCCTGTGGTTCACGGACGTGCTGGGCTTCCTCAAGTCCGTCGCCGTGGCCCCCGCCGAGCTGGAACAGGCCTTCGACGAGGGCATCGGCTTCGACGGCTCCGCCATCGAGGGCTTCGCCCGCGTCTACGAGTCCGACATGATCGCCAAGCCGGACCCCGGCACCTTCCAGGTCCTGCCGTGGCGCGCGGAGACCCCCGGCACTGCCCGCATGTTCTGCGACATCCTCATGCCGGACGGCTCCCCGTCCTTCGCCGACCCGCGCTACGTCCTCAAGCGCACCCTCGCCCGCACCTCCGACCTGGGTTTCACCTTCTACACCCACCCGGAGATCGAGTTCTTCCTGCTGAAGGACCGCCCGCTCGACGGCTCCCGCCCCACCCCCGCCGACAACTCCGGCTACTTCGACCACACCCCGACCAACGTCGGCATGGACTTCCGCCGCCAGGCGATCACCATGCTGGAGTCGATGGGCATCTCGGTGGAGTTCTCCCACCACGAGGGCGCACCCGGGCAGCAGGAGATCGACCTGCGCTACGCCGACGCGCTCTCCACGGCCGACAACATCATGACCTTCCGCCTGGTCATGAAGCAGGTGGCGCTGGAACAGGGCGTCCAGGCGACGTTCATGCCGAAGCCCTTCTCCGAGCACCCCGGCTCCGGCATGCACACCCACCTCTCCCTCTTCGAGGGCGACCGCAACGCCTTCTACGAGTCCGGCGCGGAGTACCAGCTCTCCAAGGTCGGCCGCTCCTTCATCGCGGGCCTGCTCAAGCACGCCGCGGAGATCTCCGCCGTCACCAACCAGTGGGTGAACTCCTACAAGCGCATCTGGGGCGGCTCCGAGCGCACGGCCGGCGCCGGCGGCGAGGCCCCCTCGTACATCTGCTGGGGCCACAACAACCGCAGCGCCCTGGTTCGCGTCCCGATGTACAAGCCCGGCAAGACCGGCTCCGCGCGCGTGGAGGTCCGCTCCATCGACTCCGGCGCCAACCCGTACCTCACCTACGCCGTCCTCCTCGCCGCCGGCCTCAAGGGCATCGAGGAGGGCTACGAACTGCCCCCCGGCGCCGAGGACGACGTCTGGGCCCTCTCCAACGCCGAGCGCCGCGCGATGGGCATCGAACCCCTCCCGCAGAACCTCGGCGAGGCCCTGACCCTCATGGAGAACAGCGACCTGGTCGCCGACACCCTCGGCGAACACGTCTTCGACTTCTTCCTCCGCAACAAGCGCCAGGAGTGGGAGGAGTACCGCTCGGAGGTCACGGCCTTCGAACTGCGGAAGAACCTGCCGGTGCTGTAACCGAGGGCCGTCCGCCGCGGACGCCGGGGCCGGCGGTCGGCAACCGCCGGCCCCGGCGCGTGCCGCCGCTCCGCCAGGCCGTGGTTCCGGGCCGTTAACCTGCTGCTCCGTCGGTCTCGACCAGGACGGAGTCGGCTCCGTGTCCCTCGCGCCCCTGCCGGTCGTGTGCGCCGGGTACTTCATGGTCATCCTGGACGTCACGATCATCAACGTGGCCGTGCCCGTGGTGGGCCGGGACCTGGCGGCCTCGCTCACCGGCATCCAGTGGATCACCGACGGCTACACCCTGGTCCTCGCCGGGTTCCTGATGACGGGCGGCGCGCTGGGCGACCGGCTGGGCAACCGACGGGTCTTCTGCGCGGGTGTCACCGTGTTCACCCTCGCCTCTGCCGCGTGCGCCGCCGCGCCGGGCGCCGCCTTCCTCGTGGCGGCCCGGATGGCCGAAGGCTTCGGCGCGGCCCTGATCGTGCCGGGCTCGCTCGCCTTGCTCCAGGAGGCATATCCGGAGCCGGCGGCGCGCTCGCGCGCCTTCGGGCTGTGGGGGGCGATGGCGGGCATCGCCGCCTCCGCCGGGCCGCTGCTGGGCGGGCTGCTGGTGTCCACCCTGGGGTGGCGCTGGGTCTTCCTCGTCAATCTGCCGGTCGGCGCGGCCTGCCTGGCGCTGACACCGCGGTACGTCGCGCCCTCGCCCCGCCGTACCGACCGCGCCCTGGACCGGCCGGCGCAGGCCGCCGTGGTCGCGGCGGTCGCCCTGCTGACCGCCGCGCTGAACGAGGCCGGCCGGCGCGGCTGGTCCGACCCCGCCGTGCTCACCGGGCTCGCCCTCGCCCTCGCGGCCGGGGCCGCCTTCGTCCTGCGCGAGCGGTTCGCCCGGACGCCCGCGCTGCCGCCGCGGCTGCTGCGCTCCCGGGAGCTGGGCGGAGCCACCGCCGTGGGGCTGCTGTTCAACTTCGGCTTCTACGGCATGGTGTTCACCGCCAGCCTGTACTTCCAGCACGAGCGCGGCTACAGCGCCCTGCGCACCGGGCTTGCGCTGTTCCCGGCGGTCGCGGTGACCATGTTCGCCTCCGTGCTGTCCGGCCGGCTGTCCCGCCGCACCGGTCACCGTCCGCTGGTGGTCTCCGGCATGCTGCTGGGCGCCCTCGGCCTCGGCGGCTGGGCCGCGGCCGGAACCGACCCGGCCTACGCGCTGCTGGTGGCCCCGATGGCGGCCGCCGGCTTCGGCACGTCCTTCGCCCTGACCGGCTCGACCGCCACGGTGATGGGCGCCGTACCCCCGTCCTACGCGGGCGCGGCCTCCGCGCTGTTCAACACCGCCCGCCAGATCGGCAGCGCCACCGGCGTGGCCCTCGGCGGCAGCCTGCTGGCCGGCGGCACCGGCCCGCGCGCCGCCCTGGCCGTCGGCGCCGCCGCCTACCTGGCCGCCGCCGCCCTGGCCTGGCGGTGCGTGCCCGCCGGGACGACGGAGCCGGTCGCCCCCTAGCCGAGGTACGCGGGCGACACCGCGGCCGGGCTGATCCGATGTGGTCGTCCCGAGCCGTCCGCCGGCACCTGGTACAGATCGGCGCCGTAGTCCCCGGGCAGCGCGTACACGACCGTGCGCGCGTCCTCCCACACCGGCTGGTCGTCCACGCTCCGCGACTCGGCGAGCGGGGTCTCCCGCATCGTCCGCAGGTCGAGGACGTACAGGCGCCAGGGCGCGTCCTTCGGCAGTCCCTCGACCCGCTTCTTGTAGGCGACCCGGGTGCCGTCCGGCGACAGCGAGGGGCACTCGACGTCGGTGTGCAGGGTGGTGACCGTACGGGCCCGCAGGTCGCCCCGGACCAGGTAGGTGTGCCCCCGGGTCGCCAGCGTGGCGTAGAAGGCGCGGTCGTCCGCCGCGAACGTCACCCCCCAGAAGTTGACGTCCGCCGCCCGGTAGGGCCGTCCGTCCTTGACGATCCGGAAGTCCTCCAGCGACGGGATCAGCTTCCCGCTGCGGGTGTCCACCACGGCCGTGCGGGTGGAGAAGTCCGTCCCGGCGTACGAGTCGCCGCCCACGAACGCCGTCCAGGCGGCGAAGTGCCCGGTGGGGGAGACCCGCGCCCGCGACGGGATGCCCGGCACGTCGTAGCGGTCGAGAATCCGCAGGCGCGCGTCGAGGACCAGCGCGCGGTAGGTGTCCGAGACCGGCCCGTGGACGGCCTGGAGGCACACCCCGGTGCCCGAGGCGGCGTGGAACCGCAGGCACTTGAGGCCGGCGGCGGTGCGCGGCCCGTCCGGGTCGTCCGCCGGGACGGCCGTCAGCTCGTCCCGGTGCGGCCCCCACGCCATGTTCCGGAACACCAGCCGCCCCGGCCCGGTCAGCGTCACCGTGCCGGAGGCGACCGGCGGCCCGCCCGCCTGGGTGCGGTCCCGGCGCTCCGCCCGCGCGGAGGCGTGCAGCACGGACGCCAGCCCGACCGCCGCCAGCACGGCGACGGCCGCGGCCAGGATCAGGACGCGGTTGCGTACGGTCATGCGGTCACCGTCCCCTTCGGGCGCAGGGTGAGGGAGGACGCGGCGCACACGGCCAGCGCGACCGCCGCCGCGGCCAGCGCCGCCCGGTCGCCCCACACCGTCCAGGCCGCGCCGAACAGCAGCGAGCAGGCGAACCGGGTCAGCGCCTGCCCGGTCTGTACGACGGCCAGCCCCGACGAGCGCAGCGCCTCCGGCACGCTGTCCGAGGCCGTCGCCATCAGCACCCCGTCGGTGGCCGCGTAGAAGGCGCCGTGCAGGGCGAGCACCAGGTACGGCAGCCCCGATCCGCGCCAGGAGGTGAGCAGCAGCGCGTACACCACGAGCAGGGCGCCGTGCCCGCCCAGGAACACCGCCCAGCGGCCCACCCGGTCCGCGAGCCGGCCGAACACCACCGCCAGCAGCAGGAACGCGGCGGCCGTGCCCAGGGGCAGCAGCGCGAACCAGCGGTCGGGGACCCCGAGGCGGCGCTGGAGCAGCAGGTAGACGAAGGAGTCGCTGACCGTGGCGAGGCCCAGCAGCAGCGCGCAGACGGTGATCCGGCGCAGCTCGCGGCGGCGCAGCAGGGCGAGGGCCGCCCGCAGCGTCGGCCGTTCGGCCGGGACCGCCCCGCCCCGCCCGCCCGGCACGAAGAGGACCAGCACCAGCAGGCCGAGCACGGCGACGCAGAAGCTGACGGTGAACACCGCGTCGTAGCCGTCCACGGTGGCCCGCAGGATCCAGAACGCCACCAGCGGCCCGAGCAGCGCCCCGGCCGTGTCCATCGCCCGGTGCACCCCGAAGGCCCGTCCGCGCGTCTCGGGCGTGCTGGACAGCGAGATCAGCGCGTCCCTCGGCGCCGTCCACAGTCCCTTCCCGGTCCGGTCGGCGGCGAGCACGACCCCGATCGGCGTCAGCGCGTGGGCCACCAGCAGCAGTGGCTTGCACACGGCCGAGATGCCGTACCCGAGCCCGGCGACCCACTTGTGCCGCCCGCCGCCCCGGTCGGCGAAGTGCCCGCCCACGAGGCGGACGAGGGCCGAGAAACCGTTGTAGACGCCGTCCAGCAGTCCGAAGCCCAGCGGGGAGAGGCCGAGCCCGGTCACCAGGTACAGCGGCAGCACCGCCGTCACCATCTCCGACGAGACGTCGGTGACCAGGCTGACCGTCCCCAGCGCGAGCACGGTCGGCGCGAGCGCCGCACGGCGCCGCCCGGCGGAAGGCCGGACGGCACCATGAGCGGACGTACTGGCACGGCTGTCCGCTACGTACACGTCAGGACGCCCAGATGCCGGTGATGTCCTTGGCGGAGGCCGCGTTGCCCGCGTGCGTGCCCAGCCCCTGCGTGTCCTCCAGGGTGCGCAGCAGGTCGTAGTGGTTGTACGTGGTCGCCGAGCTGGACCCGGCGGTGACGGGCTGGCCGTAGAACACGGTCGGGATGCGGTTGCCGCTGAGCCGGTTGTCCTCGTCGAAGGTGACGACGAGCAGGCTGTTGTGGGTCTTGGCCCAGGTCGCGTAAGCGCCCAGGTTGTTCTTCAGCCAGGTGTCACCGCTGGACACCGAGCAGTCGTGCATGTCGCTGCACAGGTTCGGCACCACGAACGACAGCTGCGGCAGCGTCGAGTAGTCGGACGGGAACTGCGCGAACGTCTTGGCGCTCGACGTCGGCACGTTGCCGAACCCGAACCAGGGGTTGTGCTTGCGCGCGTAGGTGCCGCTGCTGCACGTCGTGGAGCCCTGGCTGGGCAGGGTCTCGTTGTAGCTGGCCCAGCTGCGGCCGGCGGCGATCTGCTCGGAGGCGAGGTTGGGCGCCGACGAGAAGCCCGGGGTGTAGCAGCTGTCGTCGGTGATGCCCTGCGTCGAACCGGAGAACAGCGCGAAGTAGTTGGGCTGGCTCGGATGGGTCTCGGCGTAGGACTGGGTCAGGTTGGCACCCCCCGACTTCAGCGAGTTGATGTACGGCGCGCTGGAGGAGCCGATGACCTGGCTGTAGGCATGGTTCTCGAAGACCACGACGACGACGTGGTCCGGGCTGGGGACGGCGCCCGCGGCGTGCGCGGAGCCCTCGCCGAGCCCGGTCCACAGCCCGACCGCGGCCGCGGCGAGGGCCGCCGCGGACGCCACGACGGCACGGGCACGGCGGTACACGGAACTGCCGGACACATCAACCTCCGGATGTGGATGGACGGCTGGCGGTGCGGACAGAGCATGCACACGCCAACATTCCCGCAGCCCACCAAGCCCAACCCCACGGGTGAAGACCGGGTGAACGCCGGGTACCGGGGCCCCATGGCGGACATCCTCATCGGCACCTGCGGCTGGACCGACCCGGCACTCCTCAGGAGCGGCTGGTACCCGCCCGGCCACCGGGACCCCGAGAAACGGCTGCGCCATTACGCCACGCGCTTCCCCGTGGTGGAAGCCGACTCCCCGTACTACGCCCTGCCCAGCCACCGCACCACCACCCTCTGGGCCGAACGCACGCCCCCCGGCTTCCGCTTCGACGTCAAGGCGTTCTCCCTCCTCACCGGCCACCCCACCCGCTCCGCGGCGCTCCCCGCGGACCTGCGCGACGCGCGCCGCGACGACGCCCTGCGCACCGAGGTCTGGACCCGCTACGCCGAAGCCCTGGCCCCCCTCCACGACTCCGGCCGTCTGGGCACCCTCCTCTTCCAGTACCCACCCTCCCTCACCCCCGGCCCGGAGGCCGAGCACTTCGTCCGCACCGCCCGGGAACGCGCCCGGGGCTGGCCGTTCGCCGTGGAGTTCCGCGACCCCGCCTGGTGGCACCCCGCCCGGGCCCCCCGCACCACCGCCTTCCTCAAGGACCTGGACGCCACGGCGGTGGCCGTCGACACGGTCCAGGACCCGCCGACCGCCCCGCCCACCACGGACCTCGCACTGGTCCGCTTCCACGGCCGCAGCCCCCACTGGGGCACCGGCACCAAGGAGGACCGCTTCCGCCACACCTACACCGAGCCGGAACTCACGGCCTGGCTGCCCCGAGTCCGCGCCCTGGCGGCGACCACGGCCGAGATCCACCTCCTCTTCAACAACTGCTGCGGCGACGCGGCCCCCAGGGCGGCGGAAACGATGCGCACCCTGCTGAACGAACCCGCCCGAAACCCCGACCGGCCGTAACAGGAGACGGACACCCCCGCACCCGGCGGCACCCGGGAACGACCCCCACGCCCTCCGACGGGAACCGGCGACGTCCCGCACTCGCGTACGGCGGGAAGGGGACGTGCCGGGCGGTGTCCGCCCGCAGCGGCCGGCGACAACTCCGGCAACGCACCGGAAACAGGGCGCCGGCCCGAGGACGGACACCGCCCGGCGCGGCACCGCCCCACGACCCGCCCAAGGCGCGACAGCGACCACGACGCCCCCGCACAGGCGCCGCAGGCATACCCACCACGCCCCCGCGCCACGCCCCCGCAGCCACCCCCTCCCGCACCCC
>NZ_JOCB01000064.1 GCF_000718775.1 Streptomyces sp. NRRL S-31 | reverse complement strand
GTCCGGGCGGGGCCGGGGAGCCGGCTTGGGGCGGGGACGCCACGCGCGCGCCGGGCGCCGGGACGGACGGAGGCGTCCGGGGCGCGGGCGGGGGCGCGCAGCACGCGTACGACCGTCACGACGCCGGCGGCTGGGGTGCCGCCGGCGCGGGCGCGGGGGCCCAGGAGCACCGGCGCGGGCAGTCACCGGTGGTGCCGGGACAGGCCGGGGCACCGGGCGTGGAAAGCTGGTCCGCGTCCTCCGGCGCGCCCGGCACCGGGTCCGGCGCGGACACGCACGCGGGCCGCTCCGGGGTCGGCGGACCGGCTGCCGGGGACGTACCGGCGGGCGGGCGGAAGGGCACCCCGGTCAGGGGCACGGACTTCCCGGAGGGCGCCCGCCCCGGACCGGCGGACGCCGCGCAGGGCCCCCGGCGGCGCGGGCTCGGCGCCTGGGCGCGGCGGCTGACCGGCGCCCGCCGGGAGCAGGCCGCCGGGCCGGCGTACGACGAGGCCGGCCGCGCCGCCGGCGGACCCGTGGCCGCTGCCCCGCGTCGGCCGGAGAGCTGGCCGGACCCCGCCGCGCTGCTGCTGACGGCGCTGGGGCCCGGGCCCCGGCTGTGGGAGCGCGGACCGCACCACCCCGAGGCGCTGACCGTGCGGCTCGGCACGGCCGACCGGAGCGCGCCGGACGGCTCGGGCCTGCTGCCGGCGGTGCCCGTGACGGCCGCGCTGCGCGAGGCGGGCGCGCTGGGCCTCGCCGGCCCGCGCCCCCGGCTGTCCGGGCTGGCCCGCGCGGTGCTGGCCCAGCTCGCCGCGCTGCACTCCCCCGACCTGCTGGAGATCGTGCTGATCAGCGCGGACCACGCGCGGCCGGTCGCGGACCGCACCGCGGAGTGGGCCTGGCTGGGCTGGCTGCCGCACGTCCGGCCGGGCCACGGCCAGGACTGCCGCCTGCTGCTGGCCTACGACCGCGAACAGGCGGCGGCCCGCGCGGAGGAGCTGCTGCGCCGGCTGGACGACCACGCGGCGACGGGCCGGACGACGGCCCGCCCCGGCACGGCGGGCGACGCGCACCCCGCGGCGGCGGCCGGTGCCGAGGGGCGCACCGCCCCGTCCGGCGCGCCGGGCGGTGCCGGGCGCCCCGGTGATGCCGCCCGCGGCGACACCGGGCACCCCCGCGTCGACGGCCGGACCGACGACCGGAGCGCGTCCTTCGCACCCACCGCCGGAACCGGCACACCCGGCGCGCCGGGCGCGCCGGGCGCTGCCGGACACCTCCGCGACACCGGGCACCCCCGCGTCGACGGCCGGACCGACGACCGGGGCGGGTCCTTCCCGTCCTCCGCCAAGACCGGCACGCACGGCCCCGCGGTCGTCCCCGGGGCGGAGCCGGCGACCGGCGCCGCGAGCCGGGAGACCCCCGGCCGCGTCCCGCACGGCGAGGGCGCCCGGGCCGAGGGGGCCGTCCGCCGGCCCTCCTGGGCGCGGGACGACGCCGGTCCGGCCGGCGCCGGCGTGTTCCCGGGGCCGTTCACCGTCGTCGTGGTGGACGGGGACCCTGGGGGCTCCGCGCTGCGCGACGCCCTCGCGCGACTGGCCGTGGCCGGACCGCGGGCCGGTATCCACGTGGTGTGCCTCGCCGAGACCGAGCCCGCCTCGCCGGCCTCCCCGGTGGCGCGGACGTACGAGGCCGCGTGCGCGGTGACGCCGACGTTCCGGCACTGCGGTGCCGTGGCGCTGCTCAGCGGTGACGTCGCCACCGCGCTCCAGCTGCTGCGGGTCGCGCCGGGCGGCCCGGCCGGCCCCGGGACGAGCGCCACCGTCGACGCCGTCTCCGCCGCCTGGGCGGAGCGGTTCGCGCGGGCGCTGGCGCCGCTGCGCCCGGACAACCCGGCCGGCGACCCGCACGCGCGCGTGGCCGCGCCGCTGCCGCTGTCGGCGCGGCTGCTGGACGAGCTGGGGCTGGCCCGGGCCACCCCGGCCTCGCTGATGGCGCGCTGGGCGGACGCGGCGGACGACACCGAGTCGCCGGGCGGGCGGGCGCGGGCGGTGCTGGGCGCCGGGCCGCGCGGCCCGGTCACCGCCGACCTGGTGGCGGACGGGCCGCACCTGCTCATCGAGGGACCGGCGGGCAGCGGCCGGACCGAGCTGCTGCGGACCGTGGTCGCCTCGCTGGCCGCCGCCGAGCGGCCGGACCGGCTGGCCGTGGTGCTGCTGGACGGCCGCGACGGGGTCGGCACGGGCGCCGGCCGGGGTGAGGGCCTGCGCGTGGCTACGGACATACCGCACGTGACCACCCACCTGATCGCCAACGACCCGGTGCGCATGCGGGAGTTCGCCCAGTCACTGGCCGCCGAGCTGAAACGCCGGGCGGAGCTGCTGGGCCGGTCGGACTTCGCCGGGTGGCACGCGGGGCGGGAGGCGTCCGGCCGGATCGTCGCCCAGCGCACCGCGTCCGCCTCCGCCGCCGGTGCCTCCATGGCCGGTGTCTCCGCCTCCGGTGACATAGAGGCGCCGCCCAGCTCGACCCTCCGTCTGCGGCCGGGCGCGGCGGCCAGGCGGAGCGCCGGGGCGGCGCCCCCGCTGCCCCGGCTGGTGGTGGTCGTGGACGACCTGGACGCGCTGGTCTCCCCTCCGCTCGGCTCACCGGGCCGGCCCGCCGCCGGATCGGTGATACGGGCGCTGGAGGCGGTCGCCCGGGAGGGCGAGCGACTCGGTGTGCACCTGGTGGCGGCGGCCGGGACCGGCGGCCGTACGGCGGAGTCGGAGCCGGCCCGCCAGGCGGCCCTGCGGGTCGTGCTGGACGCCTTCCAGCCCGGGCCGGACCTGCCGGCGCCGGGTCGGGGCAGGCTGGCGTACGCGGACGGGCGGGCCGTGGGCTTCCAGGGCGGCCGGGTGACGGGCCGCATCCCGCGTACCGCGACGCAGCGGCCCACGGTGGTCCCGCTGGACTGGGAGCGCATGGGCGATCCGCCGGCCCGCCGGCCGGTGCGGGAGCTGGGCAACGGCCCGACCGACCTGGCCCTGCTGGCGAGCGCGGTCGAGCGGGCGGCCCGCCAGGTCTCGGCGGCGGAGGTGCCCTCGCTCCTCTGAGGTGCCGCCCCTCCTCCGAAGTGCCGTCCCCCGCGCCGGGGGATCTTCCGTGCCCCGGCCACCGGAAACCGGTGCGCATACACCCACGGTCACGAGCCGGTCACGATGCCCCGGTGGACCCCGCAGGCGCTCTTGCCCGCCCGGAGCGGCCCGGCGTACACCGGACCGCACGGACAGAGTTCTGACGTTCAGCGACGTTCAACGAAGAACGACGAACGGGGAAGTGATGCGCAGCAAGAGCAGCACGTTCCGGAACCACAGGGCCGTCACCACGCTCGCCGTCCTGCTCACGGGAGCCCTCGCGCTCTCCGCGTGCTCCGGCGGGGACGACGACGAGAAGGGACACGGCGAGCGGACCGGCGGGACCACCGGTTCCACCGTCACCCTGCCGAAGCTGGACGGCGCCCGTCTGGAGGTGTCCGCCGTCTGGACCGGCGGCGAGCAGGCCAACTTCAAGCAGGTCCTCGCCGAGTTCGAGAAGCGCACCGGCGCGAAGGTCACCTTCGTCCCCGCGCAGGACCCGATCATCAACTTCCTCGGCTCGAAGATCGCGGGCGGCCAGCCGCCGGACGTCGCGCTGCTGCCGCAGCCCGGTGCCATCAAGCAGGCCGTGGAGAAGGGCTGGGCCAAGCCGGTCGGGCCGGAGGGCCAAAAGCAGCTGGCGGCGAACTACGCGCAGGGCTGGCAGGACATCGGCAAGGTCGACGGCAAGCCGTACGGCGTCTACTACAAGGCCGCCAACAAGTCGCTGATCTGGTACAACACCCAGGTCTTCGAGAACGCGGGCGCCCGGGAACCGAAGACCTGGCAGGACCTGCTGACCGCCTCGCGGGCGGTGTACGACTCCGGGGTCACCCCGTTCTCGGTGGCCGGCGCGGACGGCTGGCCGCTGACCGACTGGTTCGAGAACGTCTACCTGTCCCAGGCGGGCCCGGAGAAGTACGACCAGCTCGCCCAGCACAAGATCAAGTGGACCGATCCGTCGGTGCGGCAGGCCCTGACCACCCTGGCCCAGCTCTGGGGCCGCGAGGACTACCTGGCGGGCGGGCGGAACGGCGCCCTCCAGACGGAGTTCCCGCAGTCGGTCACCCAGACCTTCACCGGTGGCGACCAGCCGAAGTCCGCGATGGTGTACGAGGGCGACTTCGTGCAGGTCAACATCGGGGAGACCAAGGCGAAGGTGGGCTCGGACGCCAAGGTGTTCCCGTTCCCGGCCGTCGGCCCGGCCGCGCCGGTGGTCTCCGGCGGTGACGCGGCCGTGATCCTGAAGGACTCCAGGGCGGCGCAGGCCCTGGTCACCTTCCTCGCCTCCCCGGACGCCGCCACGATCCAGGCGAAGCTCGGGGGCTACCTCTCGCCGAACAGGAACGTGCCGCTTACGGCCTACCCGAACGCGGTGCAGCGGAAGATCGCCGAGGCGCTGATCGCGTCCGGCGACGACTTCCGCTTCGACATGTCCGACCAGGCGCCGCAGGCCTTCGGCGGGACGCCCGGCAAGGGCGAGTGGAAGGACCTCCAGGACTTCCTGAAGAATCCGGGGGACGTCGCGGGCGCCCAGGCGCGGCTGGAGAAGGACGCGGCGGCGGCGTACGGGAACAAGGGCTGATCCGGCCATGGCGTCGGCAGCGGCGGCCGGGACCCCACCGGGCCCCGCCGCGCCCCGCGGTCGCAGAGGCGTGACCGGCACCCGCAGGACCGTGGCAGCGCTGTTCCTGCTGCCCGCCCTGGTGCTGCTCGGCGCGCTCGTGGTCTACCCGATCGGGTACTCGGTCGTCCGCAGCTTCTACGACAGCTCCGGCGACGGCTTCGCCGGGGTCGACAACTACCGGACCCTGTTCACCGACGACGGCATCCGCACCGCCCTGCGGAACAACGTCGTCTGGGTGGTGTTCGCGCCGACGGTCTCCACCGCGCTCGGCCTGGTCTTCGCGGTGCTGACCGAACGGGTGCGCTGGGGAACCGCGTTCAAGCTGGTCGTCTTCATGCCGATGGCGATCTCGATGCTGGCCGCCGGGATCATCTTCCGGCTGGTGTACGACCAGGACCCGGACAAGGGCGTCGCGAACGCGGTGTGGGTGGGCGTGCACGACACGTTCGCGCAGTCGTCGGCGTTCCCGAAGGCCCACCCGGGCCGCAGCTCCCCGCTCCGGCCGGACGGCGGGGGCTTCATCACCGAGGCCCCCGTCCGTGCCGGGCGGCCGGTCGCCCTGCCGCTCGTCGGGGTGGCCCCGGACCGGTTGCCGGACGGGGTGCGCGAGGCCGTCGCAGCGCGGCCGGAGCCGGGCAAGGTCACCGGCACCGCCTGGCAGGACTTCACCCGCGGCAAGGGCGTCGGGAAGCTCGGCGTGCCCGACCCGTCCGAGGTGGGGTACGCGGGCATGCGGATCGAGGCGGTGAAGGACGGCGAGGTCGTCGCCGCCGCAAAGGCGGCCGGGGACGGCACCTTCACGCTGCCCGCCGCGGCCGACGGGGCCCGGCTCAGGCTGCCGGAGAGCAACTTCCGGGAGCCGTACGACGGGGTCGGCTGGCTCGGCCCGGCGCTGGTCACCCCGGCGATCATCGGGGCGTACGTGTGGATGTGGGCGGGCTTCGCGATGGTGCTGATCGCGGCCGGGCTCGCGGGCGTGCCCCGGGAGCTGCTGGAGGCGGCGCGGGTGGACGGCGCCACCGAGTGGCAGGTGTTCCGCAAGGTGACCGTGCCGCTGCTGGCGCCGGTGCTGGCGGTGGTCGTCGTCACGCTGATGATCAACGTGCTGAAGGTCTTCGACCTGGTGTTCATCATCGCGCCGGGCTCCTCCCAGGACGACGCGAACGTGCTGGCGCTGGAGCTGTACCGCAAGGGCTTCGCGGAGGGCCGGCCGGGCGTCGCGAGCGCGATCTCGGTGTTCCTGCTGCTGCTCGTGATCCCCGTGATGCTGTTCAACATGCGCCGGCTGCGGCGGGAGGTGCGGCGATGACGGCGACCGCCGAGAGCGCCGGGAAGGCTCGGGCGGCGGCACCGGTGCGGGCCGGGCGGTCGGCCGGCTCCCGGATCGCCGACGCGCTGAGCGGCGGCCTGGTCCGCGTGGTGCTGATCGTCGTGGGTCTGTTCTGGCTGGTGCCGACCATCGGTCTGCTCGTCTCCTCGCTGCGCGCGCCCGAGGACATGAGCGCGAGCGGCTGGTGGACGGTGTTCACGAAGCCCTCCCAGCTGACCGTGGACAGCTACCGGAAGCTGCTGGAGAACTCCGACATCACCCACTCGTTGCTGAACACCGTGCTGATCACGGTCCCGGCGACGGTCCTCGTGGTGGTGATCGGGGCGCTGACCGGGTACGCCTTCGCGTGGATGGAGTTCCCGGGCCGGGACTGGTGGTTCCTGGGCGTGGTGAGCCTGCTGGTGGTGCCGGTCCAGGTGGCGCTGATCCCGATCGCCGAACTCTTCGGTGACATCGGCCTGTTCGGCTCCATCCTCGGGGTGGTCCTGTTCCACACCGGCTTCGGACTGCCGTTCGCGGTGTTCCTGCTGCGCAACTTCTTCGCGGAGATCCCGCGCGAGCTGCTGGAGGCGGCCCGGCTGGACGGCGCCGGTGAACTCCGGCTGTTCGCACGGGTGGTGATGCCGCTCGGCGGGCCCGCGATCGCCAGCCTCGGCATCTTCCAGTTCCTGTGGGTGTGGAACGACATGCTGGTCGCGCTGGTGTTCACCAAGTCGGGCACGCAGCCGGTCACGGTCGCCCTCCAGACGCAGGTACGGCAGTTCGGCAACAACATCGACGTGCTGGCACCCGGCGCGTTCATCTCCATGGTGATCCCGCTGGCCGTGTTCTTCGCGTTCCAGCGGCAGTTCGTGTCCGGGGTGATGGCGGGCGCGGTCAAGTGACCGCCGGGCGCCACGGCGCGGGGAGGCGGGTCCGCGGTGGCCCGCCCCTCCGCGTTCACCTGATGTGACCCGAATGCCGTACGGGCCGTAACCACGTCACTCCATCGGCCGTTCCCGGGCCAGACGCCCGCGCCGACCGACCCATGGATGTCCCGTGCCCAGGTTCAGTGTCATTGTCCCCGCGTACCAGGTCCAGGCGTATCTGTCCGAGTGCCTGGACTCGGTGCTCGCGCAGTCGTACCCCGACCTGGAACTGATCGCCGTGGACGACCGCTCGCCGGACGCCTGCGGCGCGGTCATCGACGAGTACGCGGCGCGGGACGCCCGGGTGAGGCCCGTGCACCTGGCCGAGAACCGGGGTCTGGGCCGGGCCCGGAACGCGGGGCTGGCCGAGGCGACCGGCGACTACCTGCTCTTCCTGGACGGCGACGACACGCTCGCCCCGGACGCGCTGCGGGCCGTCGCCGACCGGCTCGCCGAGACCGGCGACCCGGACGTCCTGGTCTTCGACTACGCGCGCACCCACTGGGACGGCCGCCAGGTGCGCAACCAGCTCGCCGCCCAGCTCACCGAGGAGGGCCCGGCGCCGTTCCGGCTCCAGGACCGGCCGGGGCTGCTGCGGGTGCTGATGGTGGCCTGGAACAAGGCGTACCGGCGGGAGTTCGTCCGGGAGCACGGCTTCGCGTTCCCGCCGGGCTACTACGAGGACACCCCCTGGACCTTCCCGGTGCTGCTGACGGCCCGGTCGATCGCCACCCTGGACCGGGTGTGCGTGCACTACCGGCAGCGGCCGGGCAGCATCCTCGCCACCACCAGCCGCCGGCACTTCGACCTGTTCGACCAGTACGACCGGGTGTTCGCGTACATCGCGGAGCGGCCCGCGCTCGCCCGCTGGCGGCCGGAGCTGTTCCGGCGGATGGTCGACCACTGCGCGACCGTGTTCACCAAGCCCGGCCGGCTGCCGCGCGGCAGCCACGGCGAGTTCCTGCGCCGGGCCCGCGCCCACTACCGCCGCCACCACGTGCCCGGGGCGCGCGTCGGCCTCCGGCACGCGCTGGTCCGCTTCGGTCTGCACCGCACGTTCCGGGCGCTCCGGCTGGCCGCGGCGGTGCGCCGGCGGGTGCTCAGGTCCGCGCTCCGCTCGGCGCGCGCCCTGCGCGCCGCTGTGCTGCGGCTGCACTACCGCGTCCAGCTGCGGCTGCCGCTGCGCGCCGACCGGGCGGTGTTCACGGCGCTGGAGGGACGCGGCGACCCGGCGGCGCTGGAGGAGGCGTTCCGGGCGTACGCCCCGCATCTGAGTACGGCGTGGATCGCGTGGCCGGGGCAGGAGCACGCGGTGCCGCCCGGGCCGCGCCCGCTGCGTCCGGGCACGGCCGCCCACTGGTCGGCGCTGGCCCGCTCCCGCTACCTGGTCACCGACGCCGGCTTCGGGGTGCGGCTGCGCAAGCGGCCCGGTCAGGTCGTCGTGCGGACCCAGCCCGGCACCCCCCTCGGGCACGCGGGCCTCGATCTCCAGGAGCGCCCGGCGGCGGCCCGGGACACGGACTTCGCGGAACTGCTGCGCGCCGCCGGCCAGTGGGACTACGTCCTGTCCGGCAACCGGCACTCCACCCTGACCTGGGAGCGGGTGTACCCGGGCCGGTACACCACGCTGGAGTACGGACTGCCCCGCAACGACGTCCTCCAGCGGGCGACCGCTGCGGAGGCCGCCCGGCTGCGGGCGTCCCTGGGCGTGCCGGAGGGCGCGGTCGCGATCCTGTACGCCCCCGCGTGGCGCGACGTCCGGCGCACCCAGACCCCGCCGCTGGACCTGGAGCGGGTCCTGCGCCGCCTCGGCCCGGGCTTCGTGGTCCTGGCCCGCGCCCACGCCCCCGTCCGGGGCCCCGGGATCATCGACGTCTCCGGCCACCCGGACCCGGCCGCGCTGTGCCTGGCCTCGGACGCGCTGCTCACCGACTACGCCCCGGTGATGTTCGACTACGCGAACCTGGACCGGCCGATCGTGGTGCACACGGAGGACTGGGCGGCGTACGCGGCGGCCCGCGGGGTCTACTTCGACCTGCGGGACTTCCCGCCGGGCGCGGTCGCGCGCGACGAGGACGAGCTGATCGGCGTCTTCTCCGGCGGCGACTGGCGCGGCGAGCGCGCGGCGCGGCTGCGGGCGGCGTTCCGGGAGCGGTTCTGCCCGTGGGACGACGGGCGCGCCGCCGAACGGGTCGTACGGCGGGTGGTGCTGGGCGAGACGGAGGTGCCGGCGGTGGTGCCGCTCCGGGAGCGGGTCCCGGCGCCGCCGGCCCGTGCGGGCTTCGCGCCGGACCCGTCCACCCCGGCGCAACCTTCCGGTCCCCGCACCGTCACCGAGAGCCGCTGAACGGCGTTGTTCCTCCCGGGAGTTCCCGCGCCCCTCGGCTCGACGCGGCCCACCCCGAGCCGGCCGTCCACCTGGCGCCCGGCGGGGCGGCCCGGCCGCGTCCGCAAGACGACAGAGAGAACGAAATGCCCCGCTTCAGCATCATCGTCCCGTCCCACGGGGTCGCCGGCCGGCTGTCCCAGGCGCTGGACTCGGTTCTCGGCCAGTCCTTCGGCGACCTCCAGCTGATCCCGGTCTGCGACGCCCCCGACGCCCCGGCCGCCGAGGTCGCCGCCGGGTACGCCGGGCGGGACCGCCGGGTGACCCCCGTCCACTCGCCGCCGTCCGCCGGGCTGGGCGGGGCGCGCAACGCCGGGATGCGGGCGGCGACCGGCGCCTATCTGCTCTTCCTGGACGGCGACGACCTGCTGCTGCCCGGCGCCCTCGCCGCGCTGGACGCCCGGCTGGCCGAGACCGGCGGCGTGGACGTGCTGTACGCCGAGCACGAGCGCGCCCCCTGGTGGGAGGGCGAGCCGACGAACCCGGCCGCACCGCTGCTGGCCGGGGCCCCGAAGGGCGCGTTCGCCCCGGCCGAGCTGCCGGAGCTGACCGGTGTGCTGCTGCCGGCCTGGGGCACGCTCTACCGCCGCGCCTTCCTCACCGAGCGGGAACTGACCTTCCCCGACGGCCACTTCACCGACCTCGGGTGGAGCGGGCTGACCGGCGTCGCGGCCGGGCGGATCGCGGTGCTGCGCCGGGCCGTCGTACGGCACCGGCTGCGCCGTCAGGGCAGCCGGCTCAACCTGCCGGGACCGCACCAGCACACCCTGCTGGACCAGGTGGAGCGGGTGCTGACCGGGGCGGCCGGGCACGCCCTGCCGGCCGAACGGACGGCCCCCCTGTTCGACCAGCTGTTCGCCCTGGTGCTGAAGACGGCGTCCCGCCCGGAGCGGCTGCTCACCGGGCACCGGGCGTTCTTCCGCCGCGCGGCCCGTCTGTACCGGCGGTACCGGCCGGCCGGCCACCGGGTGCCGGACGGCAGCCTGGGCGTACAGCACCGGCTGCTCGCGGCGGGCGCGTACACCGCCTTCCGGGCGCTGCGCGGCGCCAACCGGGCGGCCGGGGCCGCGGCCGGCCGGCTGCCCCGCCCGCACCTGCTGCGCACCCGGCTGCGCTACGCCCGCGACCTGCGCCGCCCGCTCGACGAGAACCTCGCCGTGTACTGCGCCTACTGGGGCCGCGGCTACGCCTGCAACCCGGCCGCGATCCACGCCAGGGCCCGGGAACTCGCCCCGCACATCCGCTCGGTGTTCCTGGTGGAGGCGGGCCGGGAACACACCCTGCCGCGGGACGTCGAGTACGCGGTGATCGGCTCCCGCCGCTACTGGCAGGTGCTGGCGCGCGCCAAGTTCCTGATCAACAACGCGAACTTCGCCGAGGGCGTCGTCAAACGGCCCGGCAGCGTGCATCTCCAGACCCAGCACGGCACCCCGCTGAAGACGATGGGCGTGGACCAGTCGACGTACCCGGTGGTGGCCGCGCAGTCCGGCAGCTTCACCAAGCTGCTCGGCCGGGTGGACCGCTGGGACTTCAACCTGTCGTCCAACCGCCACTCCACCCAGATGTGGGAGCGCGCCTTCCCCGGCTCCTACGAGCACCTGGAGTACGGCTATCCGCGCAACGACGTCTACTACACGGCGACCGCCCGCGACGTCTCCCGGATTCGCCGCGAGCTGGGCGTCCCGGAGGGCAGGACGGCGGTGCTGTACGCGCCGACCCACCGGGACCACCACACCGGCTTCGAGCCCGGCCTGGACCTGGAGGCGTTCTGCGAGGCCGCCGGCGAGGACGTCGTGGTGCTGCTGCGCGCCCACTACTTCTACGACCGGGGGGCGGCGCGGGGCTCCGGCCGGGTCATCGACGTCACCGCGCACCGCTCCTCGGAGGACGTGTGCCTGGCCGCGGACGCCCTGGTCACCGACTACTCGTCCATCATGTTCGACTACGCCAACCTGGACCGGCCGATCGTCGTGTACGCGGACGACTGGGACGTCTACCGGGAGACCCGGGGCGTCTACTTCGACCTGATGGCCGAGCCGCCCGGTCCGGTCGCCCGGACCCCGCGGGAGCTGGCCGCCGTCTTCCGCGACGGCTCGTACGCGGGTCCCGGGTCCCGCGCGCTGCGGGCCGCGTTCCGGGAGCGGTTCTGCCAGTTCGACGACGGACGGGCCGCGGAGCGGGTCGTGCGGCGGGTGCTGCTCGGCCAGCCGCCGGAGACGGTCCCGCCCGTGATCCCGCTCGCGGAGCGCATCCCCGCCCCCGCCGCCGCGACCCTCGTGAGGAGCTGATCCGCCGTGCCCCGCTTCAGTGTGATCGTGCCCTGCTTCAAGGTGCAGGGCTTCCTGCGGGAGTGCCTGGACTCCGTGCTGGGGCAGTCCTTCTCGGACGTGGAGCTGATCGCCGTGGACGACTGCTCCCCGGACGGCTGCGGCGCCATCCTGGACGAGTACGCCGGGCGCGACGCGCGCGTGAAGGTGCTGCACCTGCCGGAGAACGTGGGTCTCGGCCGCGCCCGCAACGCGGGCCTGCCGCACGCCACCGGCGACTACCTGCTCTTCCTGGACAGCGACGACACGCTCACGCCGGGCGCGCTGCGGGCCGTCGCCGACCGGCTCGCCGAGACCGGCGACCCGGACGTGCTGGTCTTCGACTACGCGCGCACCTACTGGTGGGGCGGCACCCGGCGCAACGTGCTGGCGCACCTGCTCGCCGTGGACGGCACGTTCGGCGCCGCGGAGTACCCGGAGATCCTCGACCTGCTGATGGTGGTGTGGAACAAGGTCTACCGCCGGGAGTTCGTGGCGGAGCACGGCTTCGCGTTCCCGCCGGGCTACTACGAGGACACGCCCTGGACCTTCCCGGTGCTGCTCAGCGCCGACCGGATCGCCGCCCTGGACCGGATCTGCCTGAACTACCGGCAGCGCCGCCAGGGCAACATCCTGTCCACCACCAGCCGCAAGCACTTCGACATCCACGACCAGTACGAGCGGGTCTTCGCCTTCCTGGCCGAGCGGCCGGAGCTGGCGCGGTGGCGGCCGTACCTGCACCGCAAGATGGGCGAGCACTGCCTGGACATCCTGGCCAAGCCGGACCGGCTGCCGCCCGCCGACAAGGCCGAGTTCTTCCGGCGCACGGCGGAGCTGTTCCGCCGGCACCGGCCCGAGGGCGCCCCGGCGGACGGCGAGGTCGCCGTCCTGGAGGGGACCTGGACGGGGTACCGGCTGCGGCGGCGGGCGGAGCGGGCCGGGCGGGCGGCGGCCCGGCGGACGGAGCGGGTACGCCGGACGGCCGCCGCGCGGGCCCGGGCCGGCTGGGCGGCCGCGCACGCGTACCGCCCGCTGGACGAGCGGCTCGTGGTCTACTCGGCCTCCTCCCACCGGGGCCTGCTGGGCGACCCGGCGGCGATCTACCACAAGGCCCGGGAGATCGCCCCGGAGCTGCGCGGGGTGTGGGTGGTGCGGGACGCGGAGACGGCCGCGCGGCTGCCGACGGACGTGGAGCACGTGGTCGTCGGTTCCCGGCGCTACCTGGAGGTCACCGCGCGCGCGAAGTTCTTCGTCAACGACGTCAACTGGCCCGGCGCGCTGGTCAAGCGCCCCGGCAGCGTGCACATCCACACCCACCAGGGCACCCCGCTGAAGTACCTGGGCGCCGACCTGCTGGGCAAGCCGGGTGCCCGGCTCGGCTTCGACGTGCCGCAGATGCTGCGCCGGGCGGACCGCTGGGACCACAGCCTGGTCGGCAACCGCCACTCGGAGCTGGTCTGGGAGCGGGCCTACCCCTGCCACTTCGCCTCGGCGCGCACCGGCAGCCCGCGCAACGACGTGCTGGTGCGCGGCGGCATCGGCGACTTCCGGGAGCGGCACGGCATCCCGGCGGAGCACACGGTGGTGCTGTACGCGCCGACCCGCCGGGACTACCACCGGGGCGGGCACGTGGACCGGATCGACCCGGCCCGGTTCGCGGCCGACCTCGGCGAGGGGCACACCCTCGTGGTCCGGCTGCACCCGTCGCTGGCGCACGGCCCCGCCCGGGGTCTGGGCCTCGCGGAGCTGGCCCGGCGCGGGGTGGTGGTCGACGCGACCGACGAACCGCACCTGGCGGACGTGCTGCTCGCGGCGGACGTGCTGGTCACCGACTACTCGTCCGTCATGTTCGACCACGCCGTCCTGGACCGGCCGGTCGTGGTGCACGCGGACGACTGGCCCTCGTTCACGGCGAGCCGGGGCGCCTACCTCGACATCACCGCCGAGCCGCCGGGCCATGTCACGCGCTCCTACCGGGAGCTGGCCCGGCTCTTCGCCTCGGGGGCGTGGCGGGACGAGGAGTCGGCGCGGCTGCGCGCCGCGTTCCGGGACCGGTTCTGCGAGTTCGAGGACGGGCGGGCCGCCGAGCGGGTGGTGCGGACCCTGCTGCTCGGCGAGGCGATGCCGGGCCCGAAGGCGCGCGTTCCGGGCCAGGCACCGGCCCCGGGCGCGCTGTTCCCGGCGTAGTACGGCGCGGGGGCCGGCCCCCGCCGGGACCGGCCCCCGTCCCGCACGCGGCGACTACTCGACGACGAGGTCGACCTCGATGTTGCCGCGGGTGGCGTTGGAGTAGGGGCAGACCTGGTGGGCGGCCTCGACCAGCTCGCGGCCGGTCTCCTGGTCCACGGTGTCGGGCAGCTCGACGCGCAGGGTCACCTTCAGCCCGAAGCCCTCGCCCTGCTTGCCGATGCCCACCTCGGCGGTCACGGCCGCGTCGCTGACGTCGACCTTCGCCTTGCGTCCGACCAGGCCGAGGGCGCCGCCGAAGCAGGCCGCGTACCCGGCGGCGAAGAGCTGCTCGGGGTTGGTGCCCTCGCCGTTGCCGCCCAGCTCCACCGGCGGCGCCAGCTTGACGTCGACCTTGCCGTCGGAGGAGACGGCGCGGCCCTCACGGCCGTGGGTCGCGGTGGCGACGGCGGTGTAGAGCGCGTCCATGGTGACCATCCCTTGTCTTGAGTCGCGGTGTCCCGGCGGACCCTGTCCCGGCCGCCGTACGAGGACAAGTAGAGCACACAATTAAGTTGTGCACAACTAAATGGCGCGACCCGAGTTACCCTGGAGCCATGACCGCCTCCGCCGCCCCCGACGCCGACTGGCTCCGCCTGGACCGCCAGATCTGCTTCTCCCTGCACGCCGCCTCCCGCGCCTTCAACGGCGTCTACCGCGTGATCCTCAAGGACCTCGGGCTCACCTACCCCCAGTACCTGGTGATGCTGGTGCTGTGGGAGCAGGGCGAGCTGCCGGTCAAGAAGCTCGGCGAACAGCTGCGGCTCGACTCCGGCACGCTGTCCCCGCTGGTCAAGCGGCTGGAGACGGCCGGTCTGGTACGGCGCGAGCGCAGCGCCGAGGACGAGCGTTCGGTCCGGGTCCACCTCACCGAGGAGGGCGACGCGCTGCGCGGACGGGCCCTGGAGGTACCGCGCCGGATCATGTCGGCGACCGGCTTCGACCTGGCCGAGATCGGCGAGCTGCGCACCCGGCTCGACCGGCTCACCGCCGCTCTGGACGGGGCGGCGCGGACGGAGGCAGGCGCCGCGGACTGACCGGCCGTACGTACAGCCGCACGACGGTGCCGCCGCGCACCGCCTGCTCCCGGCCGGTGAACTCCCGCCACAGCACGGCCGCCTTGACCCGTTCGACGGGATCGCGCGGGGCCCGGCGGCCGGCCAGCAGCCTGCCGTCCGCCACGACCCACACCCGGCTCAGCCCCGCGAGCCGGCGCCGCGCCTCCGCCGCCCCGGCCTCCCGCCCGTACAGCGTCCCGGACTCGGCGGCCCCCGCCACCAGCAGTACGTCCCGCGTCCCCCGGAACGCCCCGGGATAGGTGAGCGCCACGTTCCGCAGCGCCGCCGGCAGGAACAGCACGGGATCGCCGGGGCCGGTCCGCCGCGCCGCGGCCCGGGAGACGGCACCGAGGTCATCGGCGCGCGACCCCGGCTCCCGGTCCTGCCGGAGGAGGGGGAACTGGTGCACGAGGGAGAGGGTGACGGCGAGGACCCCCGCGAGGACTCCGGCGAGGGCCGTGCCGGAGGAGCGCGCCGCCGGGCGCCCCTCCGGCCGGCCGCCGGCGGACAGCCGTCCCACCGCCCCGGCCAGCCGGTCGGCCCCGCACGCCACGAGCAGCGGGGCGCCCGACAGCGCGTAGAGCACATAGCGGTCGACGTACAGCGGAGACGCCTGCGACGCCAGCATCAGCGCCACCGGCGGCACCACCGCCACCGGCAGGGCCAGCCCCGCGCACGTCACCTCCCCGCGCCGTCCCACCAGCCCCGCCAGCCCCACCACGGCCAGCCCGGCGCACACCCAGAACACCGGGGCCGTCGGCCCCAGGAACCGGTACAGCAGCCGTTCGGCCGTCCCCGTCGTGGGCGCCCGCAGCCACGCGAGCTGCGCCGCCTGCTCCCGCGACACCAGCGCCATCGGCAGCAGCGCGAGCACCACCGCCACCGCCGAGCGCCCCCAGCCCCGCCACACCCGCGCCCCGGCCCGGGCCAGCGCCAGCGACACCGCGTGGGCGAGGAGCACGAGCACGGCGAACTCGTGCAGCCAGCAGGTGAGGGCGAGCACGGCGCCGTACGGCCACCACGAGCCGCCCCGCACCGCCCGCACGAACAGCAGGCTCGCCCCGGTGGCGCCGGCCGCGACCAGGGCGTACGAGCGGCCCTCCTGCGCGTAGTGGCCGGCCATCGGCGTGACGGCGTAGAGCAGTCCGGCCCACAGGCCGACGCGCGGCCGGACCAGCCGGGTGCCGAGGGCGGCCACCAGGCCCGCCGTGCCGGCCGCCGCGCACACCGACGGCAGCCGCAGGACGATCTCGTCGGGGTGGACGGCGAGGACGGCGTGCAGCAGGAGGTAGTACAGGCCGTGCACCGCGTCCACGTCGTGCAGCAGGAGCCAGATCTGCGGCAGCGTACGGCGTCCCACCTGGAAGGTGACGGCCTCGTCGCGCCACATCCCGCCCCGGTCCAGCCGCCACAGCCCGAGCGCCAGCATCACCAGTACGGGCACGGCGACGGCGACGGCCCGGTGGCTCACCGGTACCCGACGCGGCGGGTGGCTCGTTGCACCGGTCGGTACGCCCGTGGTCGCTCCAGCCGGCCGACGCGACTGCGGTTCCGCAGGAAGCCCGACGTTCACCATGGCGGCCCGATCTCTTGCGATTAGCCAATATTTGCCGTTCTTGACGGCGTATCAGCATGGATACCCCATCCATACCGCTTAGGCTCCCATGTGATGAACCGTCTCCGTGTCACCTCCGGCCCGGTCCTCGCCCTCGCCGCCCTGTGGCTCGCCACCCGTGCCCTGATGCTGTGGCTGACCGTCCACAGCGGCGCCCGGCTGCTCGGCGGGGGCGCGGTGACCCGGGAGGTGTGGCGGCTGTACTTCCACTGGTACGGCCTGCTCGCGGACGGCTCCTTCCCGGCGCACGACACGCTGTGGCAGTACCCGCCGGGCGCGGGCGCGGTGCTGCTGGCGCCGGGGCTGCTGCCGGGGCTGACGTACTTCCAGGCGTTCGTGCTGCTCACCCTGGCCGTGGACGCGCTGACCACGGCGGCACTGGTGCGCGCGGGCACCCGGCCCGGGCGCAGCCTGCTCGGCGCGGCCGCGTGGACCGGCGGGCTGCCGCTGCTGCTGCACCTGCCGCTCGCCCGGTACGACGTCCAGGTCACCGCCCTGGCCGTGCTGTCCCTGCTGGCCTCGGCGCGCTCCCCGCGCGCGGGCGGTGTTCTCGGGGCGCTGGGCGCGCTGGTGAAGGGGTGGCCGGCGCTGGTGCTGCTGGGCACGCCCCGGGGCCGGCCGACGCGCACGGCGTGGGCGTCGGCGGTGTGGACCGGCGTCGCGGGCCTCGCCCTGCTCGCGGTCTTCTTCACCCATCCGCTGTCCTTCCTCCGCGAGCAGGGCGGCCGGGGCGTGCAGCTCGAGTCGCTCGGCGGTACGGCGCTCAATCTGGCCCGGCACGCCGGCTGGCCGGGCCGGGTCCGCTACCGCTACGGCGCGATGGAGCTGGTCGGCCCGCACGTGCACGCCGTCGCCACCGCCTCGCTCGCGTTGACGGCGCTCTCCTTCGGGCTGCTGGTGCTGTGGCGGGTGCGGGCGCGGCGCTGGACCGGGGCCACGCCGTTCGACGCGGCGCTGAGCGCGGTGCTGCTGTTCACGGTCACCAGCCGGGTCATCAGCCCGCAGTACCTGATCTGGCTGATCGGGCTGGCCGCCGTGTGCCTGACCTCGCGGCAGACCGGTCAGCGGCCGGTGGCGGTGCTGGTCCTGGCGGCGTCCGCGCTGAGCACGGTGGTGTACCCGATGTGCTACCGAGAGGTGATCGACGGCAGCTGGGCCGGGTGCCTGCTGATGCTGGCCCGCAACGGGGTGCTGACGGCCGCGGCCGTGCTGTCCCTCGTACGGCTGTGGCGGGGCGCGCGGCCACCGGCCCGGACGGCGGTGCCGGCGACGCAGTCCCGGGCCGGCGCCGACCGTCTTCCCGATCGTGCGCTAAGCGTCTCCTAACGGGGTAATACTGAACATTCCCCCACCCCCACCCTCGGCCCGTGGACCCCATGCACCCAGCACCGCGGCACCCAGCACCGCGAGACACCGCCCGCCGGGACCCGCGCCCGGCACCGGCCGGGGCGCCGGCGCCCCGGGTCTCCGTCGTGGTCATCGGCTACAACGACCGCGCCCACATCGCCGACGCCGTGCGCTCGGCGCTGGCGCAGGGACCCGCGGTCGCCGAGGTGATCGCGGTGGACGACTGCTCCACCGACGGCAGTGCCGGGCTGCTCGCCCGGCTGGCCTCCGGCGAACCCCGGCTGCGGGTGGTGCGCCGGGAGACGAACAGCGGCGGCTGCGGCAGTCCGCGCAACACCGGGGTCGACGCGGCGACGGCGCCGTACGTGATGTTCCTGGACAGCGACGACGTGCTGCCGCCCGGTGCGGCGGACGCGCTGCTGAGCGCGGCCACCCGGGCGGACGCCGAGGTCGCGGGCGGTCTGTGCGTGCGCCGGGAGCTGCCGTCGGGGCGCGAACAGCCGTGGCAGGCGCCCCTCTACACGGCGCACACGGTCCTCGAGCGCCCCGCCGAGCGCCCCCGGCTGGTGCACGACACGCTGTGCGTCAACAAGCTGTACCGCACCGGCTTCCTGCGCGCGCACGGCATCCGCTTCCCCGAGGGCCGCTTCCTCTACGAGGACTTCGTCTTCACCGCGCGGGTGCTGGCGGCGAGCCCGCGGATCGCGCTCGTGCCGGACCGGGTGTACGTGTGGCAGGTGCGCCGGTCGGCCGAACGGCTGTCGCTCTCGCTGGACCGCGAGCACATCGCGAACTGGACGGCGCGCGTCGAGGCGTGCGCGCGGGCGTACGACATCCTGCTGGGCGCCGGGCAGCGGGAGCTGGCGCGGGCGGCGCGCGCCAAGTTCCTCGACCACGAGGTGCGCATGTACGCGCGCGACCTGATCCTGCGCGACACGCCCTACCAGCGGGCGTGGTGGACGCACACCCGGCAGTACCTCGCCCGCTACGACGCGGCCGACTGGGAGCCCGACCCCGCCGCCCCCGGCCGGCTGCTCGGCCGGGTGGTACTGGCCTCCCCCGAGCCCCGCGACCTGCCCCGGCTGCGGGAGCTCGCCGCCCGCCCGGCGCGCCTGCTGCCGCCCTACGCGCGCGCCGCCGACGGCGCCCCGGTCTGGTCCCCCGGCCTCCCGGAGGTCTCCCTGGCCGCCCTGCTGGCCCGGCCCGTCGCCACGCTCCCGCTCGCGGTGGACGCGGAACTGCGCCCCCGCGCGCGTGCCTCGCTGCTGCGCCTGCGGCTGCACGAGCTGTACGGCAGGGTGGCCGGGGCGGGCCCGCGCGAGGTGCGGGCGGAGTGGCGGGCGCGCGAGGACGGCCGCACGCGCGGGCGCGCGACCGTGCCGCTCACGCCCTCGGGCGCGGACGGCTGGACGGCCCGGGTGCCCGTGGACCTGGCGGGGCTCGGCTCCGGCACCTGGGACCTGCGCCTGACCCTCCGCTTCGCGGACGGCGCGCGGCGCGAGGTCACGGCGCACGCCTTCACGGGCGCCGGCCGACTGCGCCGGCACGCCGTGCCGAGCGCCGTGTACGGCGTACTCCTGGCACAGCCGTACGCCACGCACTCCGGCGCACTGGCCTTGCGCGTGGCGACCGGCCCGGGTGGCGTGCTGCGGGTGGCCCGCGGCCGGCTGCGCCGCCTGCTGCACTGGGAACCGGGCCGGCCGACGAACAGCCGACGAACAGCCGACGAACGACGAGGAGACGGCCGCACATGACCTGGCTGATCACCGGCGGTGCCGGATACATCGGGGCGCACGTGGTGCGGGCCTTGACCGAGGCGGGCGAACGCGCGGTCGTCTACGACGACCTGTCCACGGGTCTGGCCGCGCGGGTGCCGGCCGGGGTCGAGCTGGTGCGCGGCTCGGTGCTGGACGCGGAGCTGCTGGCCCGGACGCTCGCCGGGTACGGCATCACGGGGGTCGTCCACCTGGCGGCGAAGAAGCGGGTGGGCGAGTCGGTCGAACGGCCGCTGCACTACTACCGGGAGAACGTGGAGGGGCTGCGCGTCCTGCTGGAGGCGGTGGTCTCGGCCGAAATCCCGTCCTTCGTCTTCTCCTCCTCCGCCGCGGTGTACGGCATGCCGGACGTCGACCTGGTCACGGAGGAGACCCCCTGCCGGCCGGTCTCCCCGTACGGCGAGACGAAACTCGCCGGCGAGTGGCTGGTGCGCGCCACCGGCCGGGCGGCCGGCCTGGCCACGGCGTCGCTGCGCTACTTCAACGTGGCGGGCGCGGCGGCCCCGGAACTCGCCGACACCGGCGTGTCCAACCTGGTCCCGATGGTCTTCGAACGGCTCACGCGGGGCGCGGCACCGCGCATCTTCGGCGACGACTACCCGACGCCCGACGGCACCTGCGTCCGCGACTACATCCACGTGGCCGACCTGGCCGAGGCCCACGTGACCGTGGCCCGGGCCCTCCGCTCCTCCCCAGGCACCGCCCTGACCCTGAACATCGGGCGCGGCGAGGGCGTCTCCGTCCGCGAGATGATCGACCACGTCAACGCGGTCACCGGCTACGACCGCGCCCCGACGGTCACCCCGCGCCGCCCCGGCGACCCCGCGCGCGTGGTCGCCTCCGCGACCCGCATCGCCACGGAGCTGGGCTGGCGGGCCAGATACGACGTACCGGACATGATCACGTCGGCGTGGGAGGGCTGGATCGGCCGGCACCCGCAGGCGGCACGCTCCTAGCCGAGCCTTGTGACCCTCGGGCCGCGGCGGCCGGCGGCCGGCGGTCACAGGGCCTTGAGCGCCCCCGCAGTGGCCCGTGCCAGCCGCTCCAGGTAGCCCTTGGGCGGCTTCCCCGCGCGGATCACCACCGAGCGCCAGTACAGCGGGCCGGAGATCAGGTCCAGGGCCAGGTCGGCGTCGATGCCGGGGCGGACCTCGCCCCGGGCCTGCGCCGCCGAGACGATCCCGCTGGCGACGCCGTCCTGGCCGTCCCGCAGCGCCTTCTGGAAGGCCTCCGCCAGGTCGGGGTTGCGGGCCGCCTCCGCCTGGAGGTCGGGGATGATCTGGGACGCGACCGGGTGGCGCAGGGCGCGGGAGGTGACCTCGTACAGCAGCCGCAGGTCACCCTCCAGGGAGCCCGTGTCGGGGACCGGGAAGCCGGTCACCGCCATCGCCGAGACGACGTCCAGGACCAGGTGGAGCTTGGAACGCCAGCGCCGGTACACCGCCGTCTTGCCCACGCCGGCCCGGCGGGCGATGCCCTCGATGGACATGCGCGCGTAGCCCACGGCGGCCAGCTCCTCGAAGACGGCCGCCCGGATGGCCTCGGTCACGTCCTCCCGGAGCACGGCGGCTCCGGCGGGCGCCCGGCGGCGCGGACGCGCCGGCGGCTCGTCGGCGGACTCGGCGGCGTTCGTCGTCATACCGCACAGCATAGGCCGTGACGACGAAACGGTTGCGTTCCGACGTCCATTGGGCCTACTCTCGCGTAGCGACGATACGGTCCCGTCCCGACGTAAGAGAACGAGAAGAGAACGGTGAGGAAACACCGGACGACGGGTACGGACGCGGCGCCCCCGGCGAGAGCCGGGCGCAGCACCCCCTCCCCCGAGCGAAAGCAGCGGATGTGAGCCAGGTCCTCCACACACCGCCCCCCACCCAGGCCCCGGCCGACGACGACCTCGCGGCGCTCGCGGCCCGGCACGGCCTGTCGGTCAGCGGCGCCCGCCCCTCCCTGCCGGAGTACGTCCGCCAGCTGTGGGCCCGCCGCCACTTCATCAGCGCCTTCGCCACCGCCAAGCTCACCGCGCAGTACAGCCAGGCGAAGCTCGGCCAGGTCTGGCAGGTGATGAACCCGCTGCTGAACGCGGCGGTCTACTACTTCATCTTCGGCGTGCTGCTCGGCACCAAGCACAACGTGCCGGACTACGTCCCCTTCCTGGTCACGGGCGTGTTCATCTGGACGTTCACGCAGAGTTCGATCATGGCGGGCACCCGCGCCATCTCCGGCAACCTCGGCCTGGTCCGCGCCCTGCACTTCCCGCGCGCCGCCCTGCCGATCTCCTTCGCGCTCCAGCAGCTCCAGCAGCTGCTGTTCTCGATGTGCGCGCTGGTCGTCATCCTGCTCTGCTTCGGCGTGCCGGTCGCCGCCTCCTGGCTGCTGGCGGTGCCCGCGCTGGTCCTCCAGTTCACCTTCAACGCGGGCGTGTCGATGATCGTGGCGCGGATGGGCGCCAAGACCCCGGACATCGCCCAGCTGATGCCCTTCCTGCTGCGCACCTGGATGTACGTGTCCGGCGTGATGTGGAGCATCGACAAGATCACCAAGCACGACGACCTGCCGCACCTGGTCACCGTGCTGCTCCAGCTCAACCCGGCCGCCGTCTACATCGACCTGATGCGGTTCGCGCTGATCGACAGCTTCCACGCCTCGGCCCTGCCTCCCCACGTCTGGGCGGCGGCCACCGGCTGGGCCCTGCTCGCCGGCGTCGGCGGCTTCATCTACTTCTGGAAGGCTGAGGAGACGTACGGCCGTGGCTGAGCAGAACCCCGAAAACCCCGAGAACACCGAGAACACCGAGAAGGTCCCCACCGTCGTCGCCGACCGCGTCGACATCGTCTACCGGGTCAACGGCACCGGCGCCGGCCGCGGCACCGCCACCGCCGCCCTCAACCGCATCCTGCGCCGCAAGCAGACCGAGAAGGCGGCCGGCGTGCGCCGGGTGCACGCGGTGCGGAACGTGTCGTTCACCGCCTACAAGGGCGAGGCCATCGGACTCATCGGCACCAACGGATCGGGCAAGTCGACCCTGCTCAAGGCGGTGGCCGGACTGCTCCCGGTGGAGAGCGGGCACATCTACACCGACGGCCAGCCGTCCCTGCTGGGCGTCAACGCGGCGATGATGAACGACCTCACCGGGGAGCGGAACGTCTTCCTCGGCGGGCTCGCCATGGGCATGTCCCGCGAGCAGGTCAAGGAGCGCTACCAGGACATCGTCGACTTCTCCGGGATCAACGAGAAGGGCGACTTCATCACCCTGCCCATGCGCACCTACTCCTCCGGCATGGCGGCCCGGCTGCGCTTCTCCATCGCCGCCGCCAAGGACCACGACGTCCTGCTGATCGACGAGGCGCTGGCCACCGGCGACCGCTCCTTCCAGAAGCGGTCCGAGGCACGCATCCGCGAGCTGCGGCAGCACGCCGGCACGGTCTTCCTGGTCAGCCACAACAACAAGTCGATCCGCGACACCTGCGAGCGGGTCCTGTGGCTGGAGCGCGGCGAGCTGCGCATGGACGGGCCGACCGAGGAGGTCATGAAGGAGTACGAGGCCTTCACGGGCGACAAGAAGCCGGCCCCGAAGAAGCCCGCACCGCAGCCCGCCGCCGCGGCCGGCCGGCGCTGAGGCGGCCTCCGCCGGGCCGGTCTCCGCCGGGGCGACCATCACCCATCCGGACGCACCCTTACCCGTTTCATCCACTTAGTGACATTATGTAATGGAAGGTACGCCGGGAGACGTCGAGTCGAAGGAGTCCACCGCGATGCCCCAGCTGAGCGTGATCGTCCACGGGCCGAACGCACAGGGGCATCTGACCGAGCTGCTGGACTCCCTGGCGGCGCACCCCCTCCCCGACGCCGAGGTGATCGTCGCCGCGGTCGGCGACTGGGCGCGGGAGACGGCCGAGGGCCACGCGCCCGAGACCATCGTCGTCCCGCTGCCGGACGGCACCGGTGACGCGGCGGCACGGGCGGCCGGCGCCGCCCGCGCGTCCGGCCGCTGGCTGCACTTCGTCCACGCCCAGGACGGCCTGCCGGCCGGCGCCCCCCGGCTGATCGCCGAGCGGACCGCCGAACTGGACCGCGCGGACACCGCGGGCGCGGCGGGCCCCGGGAAACCCGCGGTCCCCGTCGACGTGCTCCTCTTCGACCACGTCACCACCACCTGGCGGACCGCCTCCGCCCCCTCCCGCGACGGCCGCCACCTCGCCGCCGTCGGCCGGGCCGCCCGGCCGCTGGACGAGGCCGCCGACCTGCTGCGGCTCACCCCGCTGCTCGGCAACCGCGCCCTGCGCGCCGCCTTCTGGCACGCCCACCAGGACCGGCTGAACAGCGACGACGAGCCGCTCGCCGCCCACGCGGCGCTGCTGTGCGCCGGCCGTGTCGCCTGCCTGAACCAGACGGCGTACGAGCACCGGGTGCTGCGCCCGGAGAGCCTGCCGCCACGCGCCCCCGAGGACCGGCTCGCGCTCGTCGACCGCTACGAGGCCCTGCTCCCGCTCACCCGCGACCGCCGCGCCCCGCGGGCGGTGCTGTACGACCTGATGGTGCGCGACCTGGTGCGCACCTTCGCCCGCGAGGACCTGCCCGACCCGGTGGCCCGCGAGTTCTTCCGCCGCGCCTCCCTGGCCGCGGTCCGCTGGCGCCCGGAGGACCACCGGCGCCCGCCCGGCCCGGACGGCGTGCGCCACGCGCTGCTGGAGGAGGGCGCGTACACCAGGTACCGCGCGTTCCGATGCGCCAACCGCGCCCGCCGCGCCGCCCGTACGGCCGTACGGACCCGCAGGCGGAAGCTGGGCGCCCAGCTCCGCGACCACCGGTACCGCCGCGCCCTGAGCCGCCCGCTCGACCCCCGTCTCGCCGTGTTCGCCGCCTACTGGGACCGCGGGGTGGCCTGCAACCCGGCCGCGATCGCCGCGAAGCTCGCCGAACTCGCCCCGCACATCCGCCGGGTGTGGGTGGTGAGCAAGGAGAACGCCGCCCTGCTGCCGCCCGGCACCGACCACGTGGTCCCCGGCACCCGCCGCTACTGGGAGACGCTGGCCACCGCCGCGTTCCTGACGAACAACGTCAACTTCCCCAACGCGGTGGTCAAACGACCCGGCGCCGTCCACCTCCAGACCCACCACGGCACCCCGCTCAAACGCATGGGCCTGGACCAGATGGACCACCCGGCCGCCGCCCAGGGCCTGGACTTCGCCGCCCTGCTGGCCCGCGTGGACAAGTGGGACTACAGCGTCAGCGCCAACAGCCACTCCACCCGCATGTGGCAGCGCGCCTACCCGTCCCGCTTCACCTCGCTGGACTACGGCTATCCGCGCAACGACGTCTTCTACACCGCCGACGCCCGGGCGGTCCGCGCGGCCCGCGACCGCCTCGGCATCGCCCCCGGCCGGACGGCCGTGCTGTACGCCCCCACGCACCGCGACTACGAGGCCGGCTTCACCCCCCGCCTCGACCTCGCCGCCCTCGCCGACCGGCTCGGCGACGACACCGTCCTGCTGGTGCGCGCCCACTACTTCTACGGCGGCACCGCCTCCCCGCCGGCCGCTCTGCGCCGCTCCGGCCGGATCATCGACGTCTCCGCCTACGACCCCGTCGAGGAACTGTGCCTGGCCGCGGACGCGCTGGTCACGGACTACTCGTCGATCATGTTCGACTACGCCAACCTGGACCGTCCCATCGTCATCCACGCCGACGACTGGGAGACCTACCGGACCACCCGCGGCGTCTACTTCGACCTGATGGCCGAGCACCCCGGTCAGGTCGCCCGCACCCAGGAGGAACTCACGGAGATCCTCACCTCGGGCGCCTGGCGCGACGCCGGCGCGGCCAAGGCACGGGCCGCCTTCCGGCGCCGGTTCTGCGAGTACGACGACGGACGCGCCGCCGAACGGGTCGTACGACGGGTGTTCCTCGGCGAACCGGAGGAGGCGCTGCCGCCCGTGCTCCCCGTCGAGGACCGCACTCCCGCACCGACGCCCGAGGAGGCCGTGGCATGACCACCCGCCCCGACGTCACGGTCACGGTCATCGTCTACAACGACGCCGCCCGCCTCCCCCGCGCGGTCGCCTCGCTGCGCGCGCAGACCCACGCGAACATCGAGATCGTCATCAGCGACGACCACTCGACGGACGACACCCCCACGGTGGCCCGGCGGCTGGCCGCGCGCGACCACCGCATCCGTTACATCCGGCTGCCGGAGAACAGCGGCGGATGCAGCGCCCCGCGCAACCGGGCCGTCGAGATCGCCCGGGCGCCGTACCTGATGTTCCTCGACAGCGACGACGAACTCCCGCCGGGGGCGGTGGCCTCGCTGCTCGCCGCCCACCGGGAACGCGAGGTGGACTTCACGATGGGCGCGGTCCGCCGGGTCCGGGTGGACACCGGGCGCCGCTCCACCTGGATGCCGCACCTGGTCACCGAACGCCGCACGGTGGAGGGCATCGAACAGGACCCCCGCCTCTTCTTCGAACACCTGTCCACCGGCAAGATGTACGCCCGTTCCTTCCTGGACCGCCACCGGCTGCGCTTCCCCGAGGGCATCCACTACGAGGACCAGCTGTTCTCGGCGCAGGCGTACTGCCTGGCGAAGGCCTTCACGATCGTCCCGGACCCGGTGTACATCTGGTACATCGAGCCGTTCGCCGCCGAGTCCGCCGCCTCCATCTCCAACCAGCGGCACCGGATCTCCAACGTCCGCGACCGGGTGCACGTCCAGCGGCTGATCGACGAGTTCCTGGCCGCCAGCGGGCACGCGGGGCTGCGGGAGGACAAGGACTACAAGTTCCTCAAGCACGACTTCCGCATGTACGCCGGTGACCTGCCGTACCGGGACGAGGAGTGGCTGGCGTCCTTCGCGGAGCTCATGAACCCCTATCTGGACACGCTGTCCCCCGGCGCCTACGCCAGACTGCCGCGGCCCGAGCGGGTGGTGCTGGAACTGCTGCGGCAGGGCCGCACGGCCGAGGCCCGACTGGCGGCGCGCGGGCTCGGGCACGGGGTGGCACCGCGGCGGGTGACGTCGGACGGCACGGGCGTCCCCTACTGGGGTGACGGCGTGCCCGTCACGGAGCGGGCCCGCCGCGAACTGGACCTGTCCGACCTCGAACTGGACACCCGCCCGTTCCCCGCCGCGTGGTTCCGCCACGAGATCACGGAGCTGACGTTCGGCTCCGGCGCGACCCTGACCCTCGCGATCCGCACCTACGACCCCGGCCTGCGCCTGCCCGTGGGTCCTCAGCGTGCCTCGCTGCTGCTCACGCCCGGCAGGCGCCGGATGACGGTGCCGTTCCGGCTGGACCCGGTCCGCCCCGGCGTCTTCGACGGCACGGTCCGCCTCGACCTCGCCGCGGCCTCGCTCCCGCTCCAGGGCTTCGCGGGCGTCCGGCACCCCCTGGTCCGCCTGGAGCAGCAGGGCCTGTCCAACGCGGCCCTGCTCCTGGCGCCGCTCGACTTCCCGCCGCGCCGCGTCCGGGTCGCGCACCACGACCTCACGGTCGGACCGGAGGGGATGGGCCCCGGCCGCCTCCAGCTGAGCTGGCGGCCGACGGGGGTGACGGCACGGGTGATCCGTCCGGTGGCCCGACGGGTGGCACGGCCCCGGGTGCGGGCAGCCGCGCGGCTGGTGGCGAGCGTGCTCAGGTAGGGGGCCGGCCCCGCGCCGCGTCCGCCCGGCCCGTGCGGCACCGGCTCAGGGCACCACCCGGTACAGGACCTGGCCGCCCGGCCCCCTGGCCGTCTCGCTGAGCCACGGCGCCTTCGCGGACGTGCCCGCGACCACCCAGCGCACCCCGTACTCCCGCAGGATGGCCCGCCGCCGCGCCACCTCCGTGCCCGCCGCGAAGTACCGCCGCACCGCCGCCTGGCGCCTCCCCTCGTCGGCGAGGAACACATCCGGATACCCCGGCGCCACGGTGTACGCCCCGTACGCGGGGATCTGCCGGGCCGGCGTCGTCCGGGCCATCACCACGTCCCCGTACCGCACCCCCGCCCGCACGATCCACTGGTATCCCGTCCACGGCGTCCGGTACTTCGCCGCGACCACCCGGGGCAGCGCGTCCCGCCCCACCACGTACCCGAGCGTCCCGGCCTGCGTCCACGCACCGGCCGCCAGCGCGGCGAGCAGCACGCCCGCCCATCCGGCGCGCACCGGCCGCCGCCCCGCCGACACCACCTCGAGCGCCGCCGCGAGCTGGGCCGGGACCAGCGCGGCGGGCAGCGCACGGCCCCAGGAGTAGTGGCCGGTCAGGCCCCCCGCCGCGAACACCAGGACACCGAACGCGAAGAACAGGACCAGCGGGTCCCGGACGTCCCGGCGCAGCCGGAACCCCAGCGCCGCCACCCCGAGCAGCACGAAGCCGAACCGCCCGGCCAGGTGCCGGTACAGCGGCCGGTGGACGGCCTCCAGGTCCCCGCCCGCGGAGAACAGCGCGAAGAAGTCGTAGTACGGCCAGCACACGAGCACCAGAAGTCCCGCCGGCAGCCCGGCGCCGAGCCGGAGCAGCGCCCCGCGCGCCGGCCGCGCCGCGAGCAGCACGGCCAGGCCGCCCAGCGACGCCACCACCCCGGTGAACTGGTGGCAGAGGAGGATCAGCGCCCACAGCACGCCGAGCGCGAGCCCCGTCCGCCAGGTGGGCCGTCCGCGCGCGGCCCGCGTCAGCCACGCCCAGAAGTGGAAGGCGAGCCCGAGCGCGAACACGCTGGGGTACGACACCGTCAGCGCCAGGGAGTTCAGCCCGAGGAAGCCGCTCCAGGAGAACAGCAGCGGACCCCACAGGAGGAGCAGGCTCAGCAGGGCCAGGGCGGGGGCGGCGCGGTGGTCGGTGAGGGTGCGCACGTAGCTCCGTACGCCGGTCACCAGCAGAGCCAGTCCGGCGAGCGCGGCCAGCCGCAGCACCACGAAGACCGACAGGCCCGTCAGCCTGGCCACGGCGCCCAGCAGCAGCGTCCACGGCGAGTAGTACGGGCTCGGCGCGGCGGCGTCGACCAGCGGGTCGCCGGGGTGCGCCAGGCTGTGCCGGAGGCGCTGGATCGTGGCCGCGTGCATGCCGAGGTCGCCCGCCCACGGCAGCCGGAGGACGACCAGGAGCAGCAGCACCACGACGAGCGCGGCGGCGGCCCGCGCCGATACCCGGCCGGCGCGCGCCACGGAGCCGCGCGCCGGTGCCGTACGGCGCTCCGGCTCGGTGTCGGACGGCGCGGTGTACATGGTTCACCGACCCTATCCGAAACACCCCGATCGGACAGGAAAGGGAGAAAACGGAAAGGGGGAAGCCGGGAAGGGGGAAGCCGCGAAGGGGAAAGCCGGGAAGGAAGGCGGCGGGGACGCGAAGGCGCCCCGGGCCGCCACGGCCCGGGGCGCCTGTCGTCGTACGGCTACGAGTGCGTGCGCAGCAGCGTCCGCATCGTGCGCATCGCCACCGACAGGTTGGCGAGGTCGAAGGAGTCCGAACCGCGGATCTCGTCCAGGGTGGTGCGGGCCCGGCCCAGGATCGCGCCGTTCTTCTGCTCCCACGCCGAGAACCGCTGCTCGGGCGTCGAGCTGCCGTTGCCGGCGGCGAACACGTCCGCCGTGAGCGCCGCGTGGGCCGCGTACAGGTCCTCGCGGATGGAGGCGCGGGCCATCGACTGCCAGCGGTCGGTGCGGGGCAGCTCGACGATGCGGTCCATGAGCTGGGTGATGTTCAGCCGGTCGGCGAGGTCGTAGTAGATCTCGGCGACGTCCAGCGGCTCCCTGCCCATACGGTCGGCCACCGACACGATGTCGAGCGCCGGGAAGGCGGAGGAGAAGCCGGCCACGCGGGTGGCCAGCTCGTCCGGCACGCCGGCCGCGGACAGCTCGTCGTACACGTGCTGGTACCAGTCCTGGTCCGCGCCGCGCAGCAGCTTCGGCAGCTCCTGCCAGACCCGCTCGACCCGCTCGGCGAAGAACTCGACCGTCTCGGCGAGCTGGAGCGGCTGCGGCCGGTTGTTGAGCAGCCAGCGCGTGCCGCGCTCGACCAGGCGGCGCGAGTGCAGCCGGATGCGGGTCTGGACGCCCGCGTCGACCTTGTTGTCCAGGGCTTCCACCGCGTCCCAGACCGGCGCCGAGCGGAAGATCGCGCGGGCCGCGGTCTGGGCCCGGACGATCTCCTCCAGGGAGGCGCCGGTCTCCTCGCGCAGCCGGTGCAGATACGTCGTACCGCCCGTGTTGACCGTGTCGTTGACCAGCACGGTCGTGGTGATCTCACGGCGCAGCGGGTGGTTGTCGATGGCCTCGGCGAAGCGCTCGCGCAGGGCCGTCGGGAAGTACGCGTGCAGCAGCGTGCGCAGGTACGGGTCGTCCGGCAGCGAGGTGCGCAGCAGCTCCTCGGCCACCGTGATCTTCGTGTACGCCAGGACGACGGCCGTCTCCGGACCGGTCAGGCCCTGGCTCTGGGTGAGGCGCTCGCGGATCTGCCGGTCGGTCGGCAGGAACTCCAGCGCCCGGTCCAGGTGGCCCTCGCGCACCAGGTGGCGGATGAACCGCTGCTGGGCGTGGAGCATGTCCTTGGCCTGGAACAGGGCGTTGGCCAGGGCGGTGTTCTGCGCGTAGTTGTTGCGCAGGACCAGCGCGCCGACCTCGTCGGTCATCTCGGCGAGCAGCTTGTTGCGCTGCTTGACGGTCATGTCGCCGTCCGCGACCAGGCCGTTCAGCAAGATCTTGATGTTCACCTCGTGGTCGGAGGTGTCCACGCCGGCGCTGTTGTCGATCGCGTCGGTGTTGATCTTGCCGCCGTGCACGGCGAACTCGATCCGGCCGAGCTGGGTCAGGCCCAGGTTGCCGCCCTCGCCGACGACCTTGACCCGCAGGTCCTGGCCGTCGACGCGGATGGCGTCGTTGGCCTTGTCGCCGACGTCCGCGTTCGACTCCGCCGACGACTTCACGTACGTGCCGATGCCGCCGTTCCACAGCAGGTCCACCGGCGCCCTGAGGATCGCCTTCATCAGGTCGGCCGGGGTCATCTTGGCGACCTTGCCCTCGATGCCGAGGGCCTCGCGGATGTGGCTGTTCAGCGTGATCGCCTTGGCGCTGCGCGGGAAGATCCCGCCGCCCGCCGACAGCAGCCCGGTGTCGTAGTCGGCCCAGCTGGAGCGGGGCAGCTCGAACAGGCGGCGGCGCTCGGCGTAGGAGGTGGCCGCGTCCGGGGTGGGGTCGATGAAGATGTGCCGGTGGTCGAAGGCGGCGACCAGGCGGATCCGCTCGGACAGCAGCATGCCGTTGCCGAACACGTCGCCGGACATGTCACCGATGCCGACGACCGTGAAGTCCTCGGACTGCGTGTCCACGCCCAGCTCGCGGAAGTGCCGCTTCACGGACTCCCAGGCGCCGCGGGCGGTGATGCCCATGCCCTTGTGGTCGTAACCGGCCGAGCCGCCGGAGGCGAAGGCGTCACCGAGCCAGAAGTCGTACTCCCCGGCCACCCCGTTGGCGATGTCCGAGAAGGTCGCGGTGCCCTTGTCGGCGGCGACCACCAGGTAGGTGTCGTCACCGTCGTGCCGGACCACGTCCTGCGGCGGCACGACCTCGCCGGCCACCATGTTGTCGGTGATGTCGAGCAGTGCCGAGATGAACGTCTTGTAGCTGGCGACGCCCTCGGCCAGCCAGGCGTCGCGGTCCTGGGCCGGGTCGGGCAGCTGCTTGGCGACGAAGCCGCCCTTCGCGCCGACCGGCACGATGACGGTGTTCTTCACCATCTGCGCCTTGACCAGGCCGAGGATCTCCGTGCGGAAGTCCTCGCGCCGGTCGGACCAGCGCAGACCGCCCCGGGCGACCTTGCCGAAGCGCAGGTGCACGCCCTCCACCCGCGGCGAGTACACCCAGATCTCGTATGCCGGGCGCGGCGCGGGCAGGTCCGGGATGGCCCGCGGGTCGAACTTCATGGAGACGTAGTCGTGCGGGGCGTCGCCGTCGGTCCGCTGGAAGAAGTTCGTGCGCAGGGTGGCCTTGATGACGGTCAGGAACGACCGCAGGATGCGGTCCTCGTCGAGGCTGGCCACCTGCTCCAGCGCCGCGTCCAGCTCCTCCAGCAGCGCGTCGGTGATCTCCACGCCGGCCTGCTGCCGCTCCGGGGCCATCCGCGCCTCGAACAGGGAGACGAGCAGCCGGGTGGTGTGGACGTTGTTGCGGAGGGTGTCCTCCATGTAGTCCTGCGAGAAGGTCGAACCGGCCTGCCGCAGGTACTTGGCGTAGGCGCGCAGCACCATCGCCTGCCGCCAGGTCAGTCCGGCGCTCAGCACCAGGGCGTTGAAGCCGTCGTTCTCGGCCTTGCCGGTCCAGGTCGCGGCGAACGCGTCCTGGAACCGCTCACGGCCGTCGTCGCCCAGGTAGTCGCCGTTGCCGCCGCCGAGCGACTTCGGCATGCGCAGACCGAAGTCGTAGATCCAGGCGGTGGTGCGGTCGGAGCAGCGCAGCTCGTACGGCCGCTCGTCGGTGACCTCGACGCCGAGCCGGCTCAGCACCGGCAGCACCTTGGAGAGGGAGACCGAGCCGCCCTTCTGGTAGATCTTGAAGCGGCGCTCGTCGGGCGCGGCACCCACCGGCTCGTACAGGCTCAGGCTGAAGGCCTTGTCCTCGCTGAGCTGCTCCAGGTGGACCAGGTCGGCGACGGCGGCCCGCGGGCTGTGGTCGGCCTTGTAGCCCTCGGTGAAGGCCTGGCTGTAGCGGCGCAGCACCTCGGCCGCGCGCTCCTCGCCGCACTCGGCGGTCAGCGCCTCGGCGAACGCGTCCGCCCAGGAGCGGGCCGCCTCGACCAGGCGTGCCTCGATGCGCTCCTTGTCGGTGTCCGACAGCTCGGGCAGCTCGGTGCCCTGCGGGACCCGGACGACGAAGTGCAGCCGGGACAGGATCGACTCGGTGTTCCAGGCGGTGAAGTCGACGCTGATGCCGCCGAGCTCCTCCTTCAGGATGTCGATGATCCGCAGGCGGACACCGGTGGTGTAGCGGTCGCGCGGGAGGTAGACGAGCGCCGAGTAGTAGCGGCCGTACTCGTCCTGGCGCAGGTACAGCCGCAGCCGGCGGCGCTCCTGGAGGTAGAGGACGCTCGTGACGATCGACTGGAGTTCGGCGACCGGCGTCTGGAACAGCTCGTCGCGCGGGTAGGTCTCCATGATCTGGAGCAGGTCGCGGCCGTCGTGGCTGTTGGGCGAGAAGCCGGCGCGGTCCAGCACCTCGTCGACCTTGCGGCGGACCACCGGGACCCGGCGCACGGAGTCGGTGTAGGCGGCGGAGGAGAACAGGCCGAGGAAGCGGCGCTCGCCGACGACGTTGCCGTCCGCGTCGAACTTCTTCACGCCGATGTAGTCCAGGTACGACGGCCGGTGCACGGTGGAGCGGCTGTTGGCCTTGGTCAGCACCAGCAGCTTGTGCTCGCGGGCCTTGGCGCGGGCGTCGGCCGGCAGGCGCTCGAAGGAGGGGCTGACCGGGTGCTGGTCGTCCTCGGCGTGGTGCGGGTCCGAGCGCAGTATGCCGAGACCCGTGCCGGGCACGGCGGCGAGCGTGTCGTCGTCGCGCAGCTGGTACTCGCGGTAGCCGAGGAAGGTGAAGTGGTCCTTGGCCAGCCAGTGCAGCAGCTCGCGGGCCTCCTCGACCTCGGGCCGGGGCATGTCGCCCGGGACGGGCTCGCTCTCCAGGCCGTCGGCGATCCGGGTCGCCGCGTCCCGCATCTTCTCCCAGTCCTCGACGGCCTCCCGGACGTCGGACAGGACGCGCAGCAGGTCGGCGGTGATCTGCTTCAGATCGGCGCGGTCGGTCTCCCGGTCGATCTCGACGTGGATCCAGGACTCGGTGTGCGCGTCGTGCGGGAGGTCGCCGCCGGGCGGGGTCGGCAGCACCTCGATCAGCTTGCCGGTCAGGTCGCGCCGGACGACGAACTGCGGGTGGATGACGACGTGGATGCCACGCCCCTGCCGGGTCAGCTCGTTCGTCACCGAGTCGACGAGGAAGGGCATGTCGTCGGTGACGACCTCCACGACGGTGTGGCTGCACGTCCACCCGTTCTCTTCCACGGTGGGCGTGTGCACGCGGACGTTCGCGGTGCCCTGGGGGCGGGTCTCGGCGAGACGGTGGTGCGAGACCGCGGCGCCGAAGACGTCGACCGGGTCACGGTCGGCGAGGTCCTCCGGTGCGGTGTGCAGGTAATAGCGCTGGAGGAACGCGAGCACGGATTCGCTGTCCGGGGTGCCGGGGGTGCCCTCGCTCGTCGTCCCGGTCGGTAGGTGCCCCCCGACCGGGCTGTTCTCAGCTACCCGGGCGGCCCTTTCGAGCAGCTCGGCCTTGGCTTCGTCCAGCTTGGTCTGCATTGTCCTCTGGCTCCTGTCGCGCGCCGTTGCGTGACGTAGAAGGAAGTACGGTCTCTTCCCTTGCGACACCACGCCACGGCCCGGGATGTCCGGTCGCTTCCGACGGTATGCCGCGAGGTGAGATGAGCGGGGGGAATTCGGCCATTGTCGAGACATTCGCCGGGTGTGACGCTGCTCTCGGCACCGCCGCCATCCCGGCCGTCCCCGGCGCCCCGGGGGCTTCCGCGCCCCCGCCCCGCCCGCGAAGACCAGCGACCGCCGCCCGGTCACGGAGGTGCTCCGTGCGGCCCGGGCGCGGGGCGGGGGCAGCATCGCCCCCGCGAGATATCGCGCTGATCACGCCACAAGGCTATCTCCCCTCACCCGGGGTGCGTCATGAGCCGCTTGTGTACAAAACGAAGGGGTGAAGTTTGACGGTCTGCACAGCGGCGGGGCGGGGGCGCGTGACGTATCCGGTCGCGCCCGCGTGCCCCGCGTCGCACCCTGAAAACCACCGGGCCCTCTTGGCAAGCGGGCCCGGCGGGGGCACGGTGCCCGGAGTCCCACCGCACCGCCCGGCGTTCCACCCGCCCGTCCGGCCCGGCGTCCCGCGCGCGGGGCCCGGAGTCTGCCCCGAGGAGCCGACATGCCCACGAAGATCCTCATCGTCACCGGCGACGCAGCGGAGTCCCTGGAGGTCCTCTACCCGTACCAGCGGCTGCTCGAGGAGGGCTACGAGGTCCACATCGCGGCCCCCACCCGCAAGACGCTCCGCTTCGTCGTGCACGACTTCGAACCCGGCTACGACACCTACACCGAGAAGCCCGGCTACACCTGGCCCGCCGACCTGGCCTTCGCCGAGGTCGACCCGGGTGCGTACGCGGCCCTGGTCATCCCCGGCGGCCGGGCCCCCGAGTACCTGCGCAACGACCCCGAACTGCGCAAGATCCTCAAGGCGTTCTTCGACGCCGACAAGCCCGTCGCCCAGATCTGCCACGGCCCGCTGCTCACCGCCGCGATCGACTCCCTGCGCGGGCGCCGGGTCACCGCCTATCCCGCGCTGGAGCCGGACATGCAGGCGGCCGGGGCGGGCTTCCAGGACTCCGAGGCGGTCGTCGACGGCACGCTGGTCTCCGCGCGGGCCTGGCCGGACCATCCGGCGTGGATGCGGGAGTTCCTGACGGTACTGCGCACGACGGCACCGGCGAGCTGAGGCAGGGCCCGGCCGGGGGCGCGGACCCGTGCGCCCCGGCCCGGCGGGTATCTGCCCGGCGAGCCGCTACGCCGCTATCCGCCGCGCCTCCGCCACCGCCTCGGCCAGTGTGTCCACCACCGGCACGCCCACGCCCTCCAGGCTGGCCCGGCTGTGCGAGCCCCCGCTGTACAGCACCGCCCGGGCCCCGACGTGCCGTGCGGCGACCGCGTCGTCCGCCGCGTCCCCGATCACCACGGTCCGCTCCGGCGCCGCCACCCCGGTCAGCGCCTCCAGGTGCCGCACCATGTGCTCGGCCTTGCTGCCCCCGGACGGCCCGGTGCGCCCGTCCACCCGCAGGAAGTGCGTCTCGATCCCGAAGCCCCGGACCAGCGGCACCAGTTCCTCGTGCCCGTACATGCTCAGCAGCGACTGGCTGTGTCCGTCCGACCGCCACCCCGCGAGCAGTCCCTCCGCCCCCTCGGTGAGCCCGCACCGCACCCGGTGCTCGGCGTAGTACCGGTGGAAGACGCCGTCCATCAGTTCCCACTCGGCGTCGGAGGGCAGCCGGCCGAGCAGCCGCTCGTAGAACTTCGGCACCGGCACGCAGTACAGCGCGCGGTACTGCTCCAGCGTGATCGGCGCGAGCCCCAGCTCGGCGAAGGCCGCGTTCGTCGCCCCGATGATCGCGTCGTTGTCGTGGAAGAGCGTGCCGTTCCAGTCCCAGACGATGTGCGCGTTTGCCTGCGTCCCCATGTCCAAGACCGTACCCGCCCCCACTGACAGTCAGCGCTGCGGGCCCGATCGGCGCAGGTCAGCCCTGGCCGACCAGGTTGGGGATCTCCTGCGTGGCGTACCACAGCAGCTCGTGGTCGTCGGCCCCGTCCACGACGAACCGGGCGTCGTCGTCCCCGCCGTCCGCCGCGCCCAGCGCGTCCGCCGCGGCGGCCACGTCCGCCTCCGCGTCGTCGGCGTCGAGGTGCACGGAGGCCGCCTTCACGAGCGGCACCGACACCGCCACGGTCACCTCACCGAGGGCGGACGGATCGAGCGCGCGGTCCGGGTCGGCGCTCGCCGCGCCGTCGGGCACGTCCACGGCGACCACGACCCGGCGCCGGACGGCTCCCGCGTCCGCCGCCAGCAGCCGCAGCGAGGCCAGCGCGGCACGGCCGAGCGCCGCGTACTCCAGCTCCTCGATGTCCTCGGAGAGGTACCACTCGCGCAGTGCGGGCGTGACGGCGTACGCGACGAACGGACCGCTCCCCAGCTCACCCGTCCGGTGCGCCTCGGCCAGAGCGGGGAGGGTCAGGGGGACGTAGACGCGCATGCTGGCCGCTCTTTCCTGGTCAAAGGCTCCGCTGGGGCCCCGGGGAGAGCGGCTGGCGCGTCTCCCGGAGGGCCTTCAGGATACGTGCGCCCGTCCCCTTTCGGGTCCCTGCCCGCACCCGTGCGGACGTCCACCCCGCGCTGCCGTTTCACCCGGTCCCGCCGCCCGCCCACGGGGGCGGCGGCCTCCCGCCTCACTCGGATAGGTGAACCTGCGGAGCCCGTCCCGCCCGCCGCTCCTTCCTTGCGGGCGCCTCCCGCACCCCGTACAAGATGCCCACCAGCGAGTTACCGCCCGGTATCCCCCGGGCCCGCCGAAACGGGGACCCCCATGAACAAGGTCATGAGCCGTACCCCCCAGCCCCGCCCGCGGCATCGTCCGCCGACCCGCCGCGACTCCCGCCGGCCGGGCGGCGCACCACCCCGCACGCCCAGCCGGCCGGCGGCCACGCGCGCCGAGCGGCCCCGCACGGCGCCCGGGACGGCCGTACCGCAGCCGCGCCCGACCGACCTCTTCGCCGACCGCCTGCTCGCCGTCCTGAGCGGGCGGCGGCCCGTCCACTGGATGCTCCGGCACACGGCGGGCCGCGCCTACGACGACCTGGTGCGCCTGGCCGAGCGCGGCCCGCTGCGCGCCTTCGGTACCCGCCCCGCCGTCCACGACATCGGCTACTACGTCCCGAGCGAGGGCGCCCTGGAGGTCTTCGCCCGCATCTCCGCCGGCGACCGGCTGCGGGCGATGGCGTTCCGCCTGGAGCTGGGCCAGGACCTCCGCTGGCGCTGCACGGCGGTGGAGACGGGCCCGACGTAGCCCCCGGGCCCGAACGCCCGCCACCGCGCCGGGAGGGGGCCGGGAGGCCGCCGTACGACCGCCGTGAGCGGGGGGCGGGGCCCGGGCCGGTACCGGCCTGCGTACGACCGCCGTGGGCGCGGGGCGGCCGGGGCCGGTACCGCCGGCAACGCGGAAGGGCCGAGTCCCGTGGGAGACCCGGCCCTTCTCTGCTCGTCGGCTCGTCGGCGCTACTTCTTGCGGCGCCGGCCGCCCTTCGCCTGCTTGCGCCGCTCGGCCCGCGTCAGACCGTCGGACTCGGAGCGCACCGGCTCGTCGTCCTCCAGGTCGCGCTCGACCACGCCGCCCTCACCGTCCACCGTCGGCGCGGAGAAGTGCAGGTCCCGGCGCTGCGGGACGTCCAGTCCCTTCGCGCGGATCTCGGGACGCGCGCCCGCCTGGGCCGGCACCGTGTCCTGCACGCCCTCGCCGACCGGCTGGGCCTCCTCGACCGGGACCTCCTCGACCTGCTGCTCGACCTGGACCTCCAGGTTGAACAGGTAGCCGACGGACTCCTCCTTGATGCCGTCCATCATCGCGGTGAACATGTCGAAGCCCTCGCGCTGGTACTCGACCAGCGGGTCCTTCTGCGCCATCGCGCGCAGGCCGATGCCCTCCTGGAGGTAGTCCATCTCGTAGAGGTGCTCGCGCCACTTGCGGTCCAGGACCGACAGCACGACCCGGCGCTCCAGCTCACGCATGATCTCGGAGCCGAGCTGCGTCTCACGGGCCTGGTACTGCTCGTGGATGTCCTCCTTGACGGACTCCGCGATGAACTCGGCGGTCAGACCGGCCCGGTCACCGGCCGCCTCCTCCAGCTCGTCGATGGTGACCTTCACCGGGTAGAGCTGCCGGAAGGCGCCCCACAGCCGGTCCAGGTCCCAGTCCTCGGGGAAGCCCTCGGCGGTCTCCGCCCCGACGTACGCCTCGATCGTGTCGTTCATGAAGTGCTGGATCTGCTCCTGGAGGTCCTCGCCCTCCAGGACGCGGCGGCGCTCGCCGTAGATGACCTCGCGCTGCCGGTTGAGCACCTCGTCGTACTTCAGGACGTTCTTACGGGTCTCGAAGTTCTGCGTCTCGACCTGCGACTGCGCGGACGCGATCGCGCGCGTGACCATCTTGTTCTCGATCGGCACGTCGTCCGGCACGTTGGCCATGGACATCACGCGCTCGACCATCGCGGCCTTGAACAGACGCATCAGGTCGTCGCCGAGGGAGAGGTAGAACCGGGACTCGCCGGGGTCGCCCTGACGGCCGGAACGGCCCCGCAGCTGGTTGTCGATGCGCCGCGACTCGTGCCGCTCGGTACCGAGGACGTAGAGGCCGCCCAGCTCCTCGACCTCGTCCTTCTCCGCCTTGACGGCCTGCTCGGCCTTCTCCAGGGCGGCGGGCAGGGCCGCGGCCCACTCCTCGATGTGCTCCTCGGGGTCGAGGCCCTGCTGGCGCAGCTCCGCCTCGGCGAGGTCCTCGGGGTTGCCGCCGAGCTTGATGTCCGTACCGCGGCCGGCCATGTTGGTGGCCACCGTCACGGCGCCCTTGCGGCCGGCCTGCGCGACGATCGACGCCTCGCGCTCGTGGTGCTTGGCGTTCAGCACCTCGTGCTGGATGCCGCGCTTGCTGAGCTGCTGCGAGAGGTACTCCGACTTCTCGACGGAGGTGGTGCCGACGAGGATCGGCTGGCCCTTCTCGTGCTTCTCGGCGATGTCGTCGACGACCGCCTCGAACTTGGCCACCTCGGTGCGGTAGATCAGGTCCGACTGGTCCTTGCGGACCATCGGCCTGTTGGTCGGGATCGGGACCACGCCGAGCTTGTAGATCTGGTGGAACTCGGCGGCCTCGGTCATCGCCGTACCGGTCATGCCGGAGAGCTTGTTGTAGAGGCGGAAGAAGTTCTGGAGGGTGATCGTGGCGAGCGTCTGGTTCTCGTCCTTGATGTCCACCCCTTCCTTCGCCTCGATCGCCTGGTGCATGCCCTCGTTGTAGCGGCGGCCGGCGAGGATACGGCCGGTGTGCTCGTCGACGATCATGACCTCGCCGTCGATGACGACGTAGTCCTTGTCGCGCTTGAACAGCTCCTTGGCCTTGATGGCGTTGTTCAAATAGCCCACGAGGGGGGTGTTCACCGACTCGTAGAGGTTGTCGATGCCCAGCCAGTCCTCGACCTTGCTGACGCCGGACTCGTGGATGGCGACCGTGCGCTTCTTCTCGTCGACGTCGTAGTCGCCGGTCTCCTCGACGCCCTTGAGCGGGTTGCCGGCCTCGCCGCGCTTGAGGCGCGTGACCAGCTTGGCGAAGTCGCCGTACCACTTGGTGGCCTGGTCGGCCGGACCGGAGATGATCAGCGGCGTACGGGCCTCGTCGATGAGGATGGAGTCGACCTCGTCCACGATGGCGAAGTTGTGGCCGCGCTGCACCAGCTCGTCCTGCGACCACGCCATGTTGTCGCGGAGGTAGTCGAAGCCGAACTCGTTGTTCGTGCCGTAGGTGATGTCGCACGCGTACTGCTCGCGGCGCTGGGCCGGGGTCATGCTGGCGAGGATGCAGCCGACCTCCAGGCCCAGGAACTTGTGGACCCGGCCCATCATCTCGGAGTCGCGCTCGGCCAGGTAGTCGTTGACCGTGACGATGTGGACACCGTCGCCGGACAGGGCGTTGAGGTACGCGGGCAGGGTGCCGACGAGGGTCTTGCCCTCACCGGTCTTCATCTCCGCCACGTAGCCGAGGTGCAGCGCGGCGCCGCCCATCAGCTGCACGTCGTAGTGACGCTGTCCGAGGACGCGCTTGGCGGCCTCGCGGACCGTGGCGAACGCCTCGGGGAGCAGGTCGTCCAGGCTCTCGCCGTCGGCGTACCGCTGCTTGTACTCGTCGGTGAGCGCGCGCAGCTCGGCGTCGGAGAGGTCGACGAAGTCCTCTTCGATGGAGTTGACCTGGTCCGCGATGCGGTGCAGCTTGCGCAGGATCTTGCCTTCGCCTGCACGCATGATCTTCGAGAGGACGGACACGGGGGCTGGTCTCCTTGCCGGTCGGGCCTGGGACGGTCGGTTTTCCTTCTGACGTACTGAGCAACGGCCATCGTATGCGAGGACCCGGCCGCGCCGGGAGGCCTGGCGATCCGACGACTGCTTCATCCGGGACAACGGACGGGGCGTCCGGATGGTGCCGCACCGGTGCCGGGAATTGCGCGAATTGTGATCACCCGCTCACGCGCCGCGAAAATACGTGGCTCCGCCCGGGCGTCCCCCGCAGAATCGGGCGATGGAACCCGTCACGCTCACCACGGACCGTCTCCTGCTGCGCCCGGTCGGCCCCGGCGACACCGACGCGGTGTACGCGGCCGCGCAGGACCCCGGCATCCAGCGCTGGACGACGATCCCCTCGCCCTATCTGCCCGAGCACGCGACCGGCTTCACCGAGCGGATCGTCCCCGACGGCTGGGCGCAGGGGTCGATGTTCACCTTCGGCGTGTTCCTCCCCGGCGGCGAGCTGGCCGCCATGCTCGCCCTCACCATGCGCACGCTCGGCACGGCCGAGGTCGGCTACTGGGCGGCCGCGGAGCACCGCGGCCGCGGCTATGTCGTGGAGGCCGCGCTCACCGCCTGCCGGTGGGTGTTCACCGAGGTCGGCGTCGACCGCGTCGAGTGGCGGGCCGAGGTCGGCAACCACGCCTCCCGCGCGGTGGCCGAACGGGCGGGCTTCACCGTCGAGGGCACGCTGCGCTCCGGGATCAACAACAAGGGGGTGCGCCGGGACTGCTGGATCGGCTCCCTGCTCCCCTCGGACCTGGGTCTGCCGTCCACGGCCCCGTATCTGCCCGCGCACGCCGAAAGCGCGTGCCCGCACCCGCGCTGATCCGGGAACGGCCCGTCGCGGGCTGTCAGTGGCACCCTCTATCGTCCGACGCATGACGACCCTTCCGCGCCCCCTCACCACTCTCACCGCGGACGACGCCCGCCGGATCGCGCTGCGTGCCCAGGGCCTTCTCGGCGCGCCCGACCGGCGCGCGGGCGTCCGCGGGGTGCTGCGCCACCTCGGCGCGGTCCAGCTCGACACGATCTCGGTCCTCGCCCGCTCCCACGAACTCGTGCCGTACGCCCGGCTGGGCGCGGTCGGCCGCCCGGCCGTGGAGGCGGCGTACTGGACGGACACGCACGCGTTCGAGTACTGGTCGCACGCGGCCTGCCTCCTGCCGATCGAGGAGTGGCCGCACTTCGCCTTCCGCCGCCGCGCCTACCGTGACCGTCCGCACTGGCACCACGAACTCCCCGCGGGCGCCTACGAGCAGGTCATCAAGCAACTGCGCGCGGAGGGCCCGCTGACCGCGACGGAACTGGGCGGCGCGAAGAAGACGAACGACTGGTGGGACTGGTCGGGCACGAAGGTCGCCGTGGAACGGGCGCTGATGTACGGCGAGGTGGTCTGCGTGGAACGGCGCGGCTGGAAGCGGGTGTACGACCTCGCCGAGCGCGCGGTCCCGGACGCGCTGCTGCACGACGAACTGGACGACATCGAGTGCCTGCGCCGGCTGGTGCGGCTGGCGGGCGAGTCGCTCGGTGTCGGCACGCGCGCGGACATCGCCGACTACCACCGCCTCAAGGGCGAGCAGGTCGACGCGGTGATCGCGGACTCGGGCCTGGTGCCGGTCGAGGTGGAGGGCTGGGGCAGGCCGGCCTGGGCCGACCCGGAGGCGCTGGCCGCACCGCCGCGCGGCCGGCACCGCACCACGCTGCTGTCGCCGTTCGACTCCCTGATCTGGGAGCGGGCGCGCACGGAGCGGATCTTCGGGTTCAGCCACCGGCTGGAGGCGTACGTCCCCAAGCCCAAGCGGGTCCACGGGTACTTCGCGATGCCGGTGCTGGCCGGCGGCCGGCTGGTCGGGCGGGTGGACCCGGCGCGCGAGGGCCGCACGCTGGTGGCCAGGCAGGTCACCCTGGACGGTCCGAAGGCGGTCCCGGCGGTCGCCCGGGCGCTGGTCGAGGCGGCGGCCTGGGTGGACTGCACGAACGTCCGCGTCGAGCGCGCGGACGCGCCCGAGCTGCGCGAGCCCCTCGCCAGGGAGCTGGCCGCTCTCCTCGGGTAGGCGCTAGCGGATCTCCAGGATCTTCTCGCGCATCGCGTAGACCACGGCCTCCATCCGGGAGTGCAGTTGCAGCTTCTCCAGGATGTTGCGGACGTGGTTCTTCACGGTGTTCTCGGAGATGAACAGCTCCTTGGCGATGTCCCGGTTGTTCATGCCCGTGGCGACGAGCTTGAGGACCTCCAGCTCCCGGTCGGTGAGCCGGGGCGCGGGCACCAGCCGGCGCTCGTCGGTGCGCTGGATCATCGACTTGAACTCGGTGAGGAGTTTGGCCGCCATCGACGGGCTGATCTGCGACTGCCCGTCGGCCACCGCGCGGATGGCGGTGGACACCTCGTCGGTGGAGATCTCCTTGAGGAGGTATCCGGTCGCGCCCGCCTTGATCGCGTCGTAGAGGTCGGCTTCCTCGTCGCTGATCGTCAGCATGATGATCTTCGCGCTGGGTGCGACCTCCTTGATGGAGGTGCACGCCTCGATGCCGCCGCGCTTGGGCATGCGGACGTCCATCAGCACGATGTCGGGCAGCAGGTCGGCCGCCTTGTCGACGGCCTCGGCGCCGTCGCCCGCCTCGCCGACGACCTGGATGTCCTCCTCGGCCGCGAGCACGATCTCCAGACCGCGCCGGAAGAGGGCGTGGTCGTCCACGACCAGGACCCGGATCGGCTCCGCGCGCGCGGAGTCCGCCTCCGGGCGCCTGCCGTCGGCATCGCCGCCGGCATCCCCGGCCCGCATCGGTCCGAAGGTGTCCGCCATCGTTCCTCCCCCTGAAGGCTGTGGCCTGTTGTCCTGTGCCATCGCCAACCCAAGGCAACGGCCCACCGGTTGGGCCGGTCCGGCCATGATTCCATGCCCGGGCGACACCGAGGTGACGTGCGGGGCGCGAACTGGTCGCACGCCGGTGCCCCTGGGGGCGCACGCGCGCTCCAGGGGCACCGGCTCAGCTTCAGCCGGGCGGATCAGCCGCCCAGCGTGCCACCCGCCGCGGGGTTCTGCGCCTCGGCGACCATCGGGTCCGTGCTGAGGTGGATGACGCCGTAGTCGTAGGCGTGCCGCCGGTAGACGACGCTCGGCTCCTTCGTCTCGGAGTCGACGAACAGGTAGAAGTCGTGGCCGACCAGTTCCATCTCGTAGAGAGCCTGGTCGAGGGTCATCGGGGAGGCGACGTGGGTCTTCTCGCGGACCACGAGGGGGCCTTCACCCTTGACCTCCAGCGAGCCGATCTTCTTGGTGGGCACTCCGTCCGATTCCTCGTCGTGGACGGGGAGGCCGGCGCCGTTCAGTGTCGCCGCGCCCGGGACGTGGTCGGCGACCTCCGCCGCCGGGATCCGGCGCGCGCCTCGGCGCGAGAACCGCTTGTCGTGCTGCTTGCGCAGTCGCGCGTCAAGCTTCTCCGCCGCCAGGTCGAGCGCGGCGTACGGGTCGCTGGCCGCTGCCTCCGCCCGGATCACCGGACCGCGGGAGCGGAGCGTGATCTCCACTCGGTCACAGCGGTCGGCCTGTCGGGGGTTGGGCTCCTTGGACACCTCGACGTCGAGGCTGATCACCTTGGCATCGAGCCTCTGGATCTTCTCCAGCTTCAGCTTCTCGGCCACGTGCTTGCGGAACCGCTCGGGCACCTCGGTCTTGCGGCCTTTGACGACGATGTCCACGCAGAACTCCGTTCCCGGATCGCTCCGCCGCCTCGGCGGAGCATCTCCCTTTCGCACCAGGTCCGGTACTCACCGGACCTCGGACTCGGTGACTTCCACCTCCTCCTCCCCCATGGGCGAGTTCTCCACCCCATCGCCGCGGGTGATTGCGGAAAAACCCGCGGCACGGCATTCGGATAAGCGAGGTGTGGCCTGCGGCTTTCCTCACAACCGAACATATCTCGCCCGGACGGATGGCGTCACCCTCTACTGCGACTTACCTCCGTTCAAGTGAATTGAGCCTCTCGCTACCTGGAACGACGCACGTTGGCGATCAGTTCCTGTTCTTTTCGAAAGAATCGCCGGGAGCCGCGATCACTGCGGCAAGCGACACCCGTCCGAGGGCGTTCGACAGCACTTTTTCCGGTGCTCTGCGCACCCACTGCCTCCTCTCCCGGCGTACACCCATCCATCGTTCCTCCCTACCTTCCCGGGTTATGGCCCGATACACAGCCGTTCCGCCATCGCGACGGGATGCCTCCGCCTCCCGCAGGGCCCGCGCCGCCTCCGCGAGGCTGGCACCCGTCGTCATCAGGTCGTCGACGAGCACGACACGGCCCGCGCCGAGCAGCCGGCCACCGTCCGCGGACACCTCCAGGGCCCCGGCCACGTTCTCCAGGCGCCGCCGGGCGTCCAGCCCCGCCTGGTCGGCCACGGCCCGCCGCTGGCGCAGCACGGCCGCCACGCGGGCCGGTGTCCCGGTGCGCCGCAGCTCCCCGGCCGCCGCGAGCGCCATCCGCCGCACCGGATCGTGCCCGCGCGCCCGCACGGCCCACCGGGCGGAGGGCACCGGGACCAGCAGCACGGGCCCGCGCCCAGGACCCCCCGGCCGGTCACCGCCGCTCGCACCGGCACCGCCGCCCCGGCCGAGACCCGCCCGCACGGCCCGCGCCAGCGCCGCGCCCAGCACCGGCGCGAGTGCCAGCGCGCCCCGCTCCTTGTGGGCGAGCAGCAGCTCCCGCGCCTCCGCCGCGTACGGAGCCACCGCCAGCACCGGTGGCAGCCCCGCCGGTTCCGGCGACGGCCGCACCCGCCGCGGCACGCCCCGGTCCAGCACCGCCCGGCAGCGTGGGCACAGCGCCGTACGAGGTGCGCCGCAGCCCGCGCAGTCGGCCGGCAGCACCAGGTCGGTGAGGTCCTGCCACCAGCCCCGCATGACCACCACTGTGCCGACACCACCGCGGGCCGGCCACCCCTGTGGAAAACCACCTGTGGACAACCTCCCGCCACCGGCGAAGGACCGGCACGGGCCAGCGCGGTCCAACGCGGGGACGACGCGTGCCGTCGGCCCCGACGGACCGGTGCCATGCGCGTGCCGTCAGCCCGGATGGACCGGAGCCGTGTGCGTGCCGTCGGCCCGGACGGACCGGCGCCATGCGCGTGCCGTCAGCCCGGATAGACCGGTGCCGTGCCGTCCTTGTCGACCTTCTGCCACTGCGCGCCGGACGGCAGCCGCACGATCCCGTCCTCCGAGTGGGCCACCAGCGGCACGTGCTCGTCCTCGGACGCGGCGATCGCCTTGACGCTGGTCAGCGCGCCCGGTGCCGGACCGTCGAGGGTGGATCCGTCGTCCTGGACGTAGCGCATCTGCTGCACGCCCCCCTGCTCCTGCCCGACGACCAACAGCCTGCTGTCCCCGGCCCAGGACAGGGCGCTGACCTGCTCCAGGTCCGGTGTCGCGGAGCGCAGTCCGTCCACCGAGATGCCCTGCCCGGTGCCGTCGTCGCGCTGGATGCGGCCGATGAGCAGGGACTGCTTGCCGTCCTTGGCCACGACCAGCGCGATCCGCGCCCCGTCGGCGGCCACGCGCGCTTCCTCGATCGTCCCGGACAGATCGGGCACGGCGACCTGCTCCGGTTTCTCGGCGCCCTGCTCCAGCACGAACAGCCGGGTCCGGTTCGGATCGCGGTCGGCCACCCACAGGTCGCCGCGCGCGTCCCAGCTCGGCGTGGACAGCCGTTCCTCGGGGGTCGCACCGGTGCTGGTCACCAGCGGCTCGCCGAGCGAGCTGTCCGCCGCCAGCGAGGTCACGTACAGCGACGCGCCCTCGTCCCCGACCCCGGCCGCGGTGTGCTCGTCCCTCGACACCGCCACCGAGCGCAGCCCCCTGCCGCCCTCGCCCAGCGGGCCCGGCACCGGGACGGAGCCGGTGCCGGTGCTCGCGGTCTGCATCCGCACCACCCGGCGCTTGCCGTCGATGAAGTACACGTACTCGGGGCGCTTGGACGAGCCGTGCCAGGCGGCGGACTCGGCGCGCTCCTCGGACAGTTCGCACAGCCGGTCGTCACCGGTGCCCCGCAGCTCGACGGAGTCCAGCGTCGGTGTCAGGTTCCGCAGGGTGAACAGCACCTGCGTCGCCATCTCGGTGCACTTGCCGGCCGTGACCTGCGACGGCTTGAGGTTCAGCGGCACGGTCAGCCGGTTCTGGTCGTCCGGCGCCAGCCCGGACGTGCCCTTGGCGAGCGCCGTACCGGTCGGGAAACTCGACCTGACCACCGGTCCGAGCCAGGCGGTGGGCCCGTTCAACAGCGAACGGACCAGCTGGGTCATCGGGTCCACCTTGCCGCGCACGAACACCGGGTCGGCGACCGCCACCGGCTGTCCGCCCGCCCCGACCGCCGTGTCGGAGGCGAAGTAGTACTTGTCGACGGACTTGTAGTTCCGCTGGAAGTCCGACTTGCCCATGACGACGCCGTCGGGCAGTCCGTCGATGCGCCACTGCCCGCTCTTGGGGTTCTTCGTCAGGTGCAGCTTCTTGCGGTAGGTGCCGCCGGCGGGCTGGTAGGCCTGCTGCGCGTCGACCGTGGCGACCCGGCTGCCGGTGAGCACACAGGTGACGCTGTTGGTCTCCTCCCGGCCGCCCGGGCTGCAATCGGTCTCGATGCTCGGCCCGTTGGCCAGGACGGTGGCCGACCGCTCCGGCCGCCAGGTGTGCGCCGCGTCGGTCGTCAGATACTTGCGGGCCGTGTCGTATTGCGGGTCGTCGCTGGTCAGCGCCTCCAGGAAGCCCTGCATGATCTCGCCGGGACCGGCGCCGTCGGCCGGTGGCATGGCGAACACCCGCACCCCGGTGTCCTGGCGCGGCGTGGACTCCACGTCCCGCAGGTCCCCGCTGTCGGGCATCGAGGCGCAACCGGCCAGCAGAACGATGCCCAAAGCGGCGAACGCCACCGCGCGCCCCGGCCGCCGCCGTGCGCCCCCCTCGCGGTCAGCGGCCACGAAATGCCTCCCCTGGCTCGGTCGAGTCCTGCGGCCGGGCGGCCTCCGGCCGGTCCCCGCCCGCGTCGGGCGCCGGACGCGCGGCCGGCCCGTCCCCGGCGCGCCGGGG
>NZ_JOCB01000063.1 GCF_000718775.1 Streptomyces sp. NRRL S-31 | reverse complement strand
GCTCCCACCCGCCCCTTCCCTCCCGCCCCCTCCCGGCCACGGCTCACCCGAGCCGTGGCCGTTCCCCTGTCCGGGCGGCGGTCCTGCGGCCCTTGCCCGGGCGCCGTCCGGCCCGGCCGGGCGGCACGCGGCCGATGGCCACCCCGGTGACCGATGCCGGAGAATGATCCCCATGACGGCCGCGCACTCCCCGCACTTCCCCGCCGACCGCCCCCGGCCCGGGCTGCGGGAGCGGAAGAAGATCAAGACCCGTGCGGCGATCCGCGCCGCGGCCTACGCGCTGGTCCGCGAACAGGGGTACGACGCCACGACGGTCGAGCAGATCGCCGAACGGGCCGAGGTGTCGCCGTCGACCGTCTTCCGCTACTTCCCGGCCAAGGAGGACATCGTCCTCACGGACGAGTACGGCCCCCTGCTCCTGGACGAGCTGCGCGCCCGGCCCGCGGACGAGCCGTGGACGGACTCCCTGCGGCACGTGGTCCGCGAGAGCCTCGAACTGAGCGAGCGGGAGGACCCCGAGGCGCTCCGGCTGCGCGCCCGCCTCGGGGTCCAGGTCCCCGCCGTCCGCTCCCGGTACTTCGAGAGCATGACGGAGACCGGCCGCCTGCTCCGCCGGGCCCTCGCTGAGCGCACGGGCCGCGACCCGGAGAGCCTCGAGGTGCGCGTCGGCGTGATGGCGCTCATCGGCGGCATGATGGAGGTCTCCATGTACTGGGCGGAGCACGGCTGCGAGGACCGGTTGCCGGACCTCATGGAGCGGGCCCTGGACGTCATGGAGGAGGGTCCCCACCCCGGAAACCCCTGAGGCGTACGGCACCGCCCATGACATCCTGACGGAGTGAACGGACCGGAGATCCACGTCGAAGTCGCCCCCGAACTGCACCTGTTCGTACCGGCCGCCCGCCGCGGCGCGGCCACCGCACTGGTCACGGACGGCGTCTCGACGCTCGGCCACGTCGTCGAGTCCCTCGGGGTCCCGCTCACCGAGGTCGGCGCCCTGCTCGTGGACGGCCGCGCGGTCCCGCCCTCGCACGTCCCCGGGGCCGCCGAGCGGGTCGTCGTACGGCCGGTGGAGCGCCCCCAGCGGGTGCCCGGCGCACCGCTGCGCTTCCTCCTCGACGTCCACCTGGGCACGCTGGCCCGCCGGCTGCGGCTGCTCGGCGTGGACACGGCGTACGAGTCGACGGACATCGGCGATCCGGCGCTCGCCGCCCGCTCGGCGGCCGAGAAGCGGGTGATGCTCAGCCGCGACCGGGGCCTGCTGCGCCGCCGGGAGCTGTGGGCCGGCGCCTTCGTCTACAGCACCCGCCCCGAGGACCAGCTCCACGACGTCCTCACCCGGTTCGACCCCGAGCTGCGCCCCTGGACCCGCTGCACCGCGTGCAACGGCCTGCTGAAGGAGGCCACCAAGGACGAGGTCGCCGAGCAGCTCAAGGGCGGCACCCAGCGGTCGTACGACGTCTTCGCCCAGTGCACGGCCTGCGGCCGGGCGTACTGGAAGGGCGCGCACCACGACCAGCTGGAAGCCATCGTGGAGCGCGCCCTGAGGGAACGCTAGAAGGCCGGCGGCGGGGCCGTACGGCGCGGGTACGGCCGCTCAGGAGACGGCGAGCCTCGCCCGCAGGGCCGCCGGGTCCGTCACCGGCAGATCGCAGACGAAGCCGCGGCAGACGTACGCGGCCGGCGCGCCGTCGATCAGGGTGCGGTCGGCGAGGAGCGGGAACTCGTCGCTGTCCGGGGTGCCGCAGGCGACGACGGCCCCCGGGGAGGCGTTCAGCAGCGCCGTACGGTGCAGGGCCGCCGTCCGCTCGTCGGTGAGCGACGGTCCTACGACGGCCACCTCGCGCGGCCCGTCGAGCAGCGCCTCGGCGACGGCCAGCCCCCAGCCGATGAACCGCGGCACGCGCGGGCCGAGCGTCTTCACGACCCCCAGCGCCCGCTCGGCGGCGGTCCGGTGCGGCTCGGACCCGGTGTGCGCGGCGTAGCCCAGCAGCGCGCCGGCCGCGGCGGTCCAGCCGGAGGGGGCCGCGTTGTCGGTGGGGTCCTGGGGGCGGCGGATCAGCTGCTCGGCGTCGGAGGCGGTGTCGTACAGGCCGCCGGTCTCCGGGTCGGTGAACCGGGCGAGCACCTGGTCGAGCAGGAGTCCGGCGAAGTCGAGCCAGACGCCCTCGCCGGTCACCGAGGCGAGCGCGAGGAAGCCCTCGGCGACGTCGGCGTAGTCCTCCAGCACGCCCGCGTTGGGGCCGACCCGGCCGTCCCTGCTGGTGCGGGCGAGCCGGGCGTGTTCGTCCAGGTGGACGCGGACGAGCAGGTCGGCTGCGCCGAGCGCGGCCTCGGTCAGGTCGGGGCGGTCGAAGTAGGCACCGGTCTCGGCGAGCGCGGCGACGGCGAGTCCGTTCCAGGCGGCGACCACCTTGTCGTCCCGGCCGGGGGCGGCCCGCCCGGACCGCTCCGCCAGCAGCCGGCGCTTGACCGAGGCGATCCTCTCCGCGTCGAAGACGCCCTCCGCCTGCGGGAGTTGCAGCACGGACTGCCCGTGCTCGAAGGTGCCCTCCTCGGTCACGCCGAAGTACTGGGCGGCGAGTTCGGCGTCGTCGTCGCCGAGGACCCGGCGCAGCTGCTCGGGCGTCCACACGTAGTACGCCCCTTCCACGTGCCGCCCGGTGCCGTCGTCGCTGTCGGCGTCGAGGGCGGAGGCGAACCCGCCCTCCGCCGTGCGCAGTTCCCGGACCATGAAGTCGGCCGTCTCCAGCGCGACCCGCCGGGCGAGGTCCGAGCCGGTGGCCCGCCACAGGTGGGCGTAGACCCGGCAGAGCAGGGCGTTGTCGTACAGCATCTTCTCGAAGTGCGGGACGACCCAGTCACGGTCGACGGAGTAGCGGGCGAACCCGCCGCCGAGCTGGTCGTAGATGCCGCCCCGGGCCATCCGCTCGCAGGTGTCCCGGGCCATCTGCAACGCGCCCTCGGCGCCGGTGCGCGCGTGGTGGCGCAGCAGGAACTCCAGCACCATGGACGGCGGGAACTTGGGCGCGCCGGCGAATCCGCCGCGCTGCGGGTCGTACTCGCGGGTGAGTCCGAGGAGGGCCTGGGCGAGTTCCTGGTCGCCGGGCGCCTCGGCCGCCTGCCGGACGATCTCCCGCTGGGCGAGGTCCCGGACGATCTTCCCGGCGACCTCGCCGACCTCGTCCTGCCGGGTGGTCCACGCCTGCTGCACGCCCTCCAGCACCTGCCGGAAGGAGGGCATGCCGTGGCGCGGGGCGGGCGGGAAGTAGGTGCCGAAGTAGAAGGGCGCGGCGTCGGGCGTGAGGAAGACGGTCATGGGCCACCCGCCCTGGCCGGTGGCGGCCTGCACCGCCTCCATGTAGACGGCGTCCACGTCCGGCCGCTCCTCGCGGTCGACCTTCACGCTGACGAAGTGCTCGTTGAGGTAGTCGGCGGTGGCCTGGTCCTCGAAGGACTCGTGCGCCATGACGTGGCACCAGTGGCAGCTCGAGTACCCGACGCTCAGCAGCACGGGTTTGCGCGTTCTGCGGGCCTCGTCGAATGCCTCGGCCGACCAGGGCCACCAGTCGACGGGGTTGTCGGCGTGCTGGAGCAGATACGGGGACGTCTCATCGGCCAGTCGGTTCACCGTTCCACTCTCCCACGGCCTCCGGGACCGCGTAGAGACGCGAGCACCGGGCGTGCCCGGTCCCGGGCGCGCTCGGTACGTCCTGGCGCCGGAGGGCGGCCGCGCACGGCTGCGGACCGCCACGCCCGGGCGGTGCGGGGCGTGGCGGTGCCGGAGGGCCGGGGCGGCGGGGTCAGCCCCGCTGGGCCGCGGAGCCGGTCTGCCGCGCGGCCGGCTCCGCCCCGGTGTCCGGGGCCTCCTTGAAGTCGACCTTCTGCATGTGCTTGCTCATCGACTTCATCAGGCCCCACACGGCCACGGCCATCACCGCGAAGACGATGAAACCGAGGACGCCGGGGGTGACCTTGTTCTGGTCGACCTCCTTGGCGAGGGGGGCGAGATGCGTCACGGCCAGGTTCAGGCTTGCACTCATGTCAGGCATTGTCCCGGATGCCCGCGAAGAGGTCGTCCTCGGGGAGGGAGGTGTCGACGAGCGACTTCGCCAGCTCGTACTCCTCGGTGGGCCAGACCTGCTTCTGGAGCTCCAGCGGCACCTTGAACCAGCCGCCGTCCGGGTCGATCTGGGTGGCGTGCGCGATCAGCGCCTTGTCGCGGATCTCGAAGAAGTCCGCGCACGGGACGTGCGTGGTCAGCGTGCGCTCGGAGTGCTCCATCTCGTCCCAGCGCTTGAGCCAGTCCCCGTACGGCGACTCCAGGCCGCGGTCGAGCATCGCCTGGTGCAGCGCCTCGGTGCGGGGGCGGTTGAAGCCCTGGTTGTAGTAGAGCTTCAGCGGCTGGTAGGCGGGGCCGAACTCGGCCTCGGGGTACTTCCCGGTGTCCGCCGCGCCCTCGAACGCCACCATGGAGATCTTGTGGGTCATGATGTGGTCGGGGTGCGGGTAACCGCCGTTCTCGTCGTAGGTGGTGATCACCTGCGGACGGAAGGAGCGGATCTTGCGCACCAGCTCGCCGGCCGCCTTGTCGACGTCCTCCAGCGCGAAGCAGCCCTCGGGCAGCGGCGGCAGCGGGTCGCCCTCCGGCAGGCCGGAGTCGACGAAGCCGAGCCACTCCTGCTCGACGCCGAGGATCTCGCGGGCCTCGTCCATCTCCTTCTTGCGCACCTCGTGGATGTGCTCCTCGATGTACGTGTCGCCCTGGAGCTTGGGGTTGAGGATGGAGCCGCGCTCTCCGCCAGTGCAGGTGACCACCAGCACGTCCACCCCCTCGGACACGTACTTCGCCATGGTGGCCGCGCCCTTGCTCGACTCGTCGTCGGGGTGCGCGTGTACGGCCATCAGTCGCAACTGGTCAGTCAAGGCTCAATCCTCGGTAACTCGGCGCCCCCGTGGCTTCGGGCGCGATCAAACAGTTGTCGTCCCGAAGGACCCCCGTCGAGGGGCGGCGGTCGGGTGCGGGCGGGGAGCTTCTATAGTGACCCAATCGGGGGGCTAATAATTCCGCGGAGAGGACGATCATGAGTACCGCGAGCACGCGGCCGCCCGAGGGCCGCTACGGCCGCCCCTCGGACGAGCGCGCCGACCGCAAGCTCAGGATCGCCGGCTGGGTGCTGGGCGCGGCGCTGCTCGCGCTGGTCGGCTACTTCGCGTACCACTACGTCGCCAGGAACGAGATCAGCGCCGAGGTCATCACCTTCCGGGCGTCGGACGACGCGGTCAAGGTCCACCTGGAGGTCCGCAAGGACGCCGGCACCTCCGGTTACTGCACCGTGCGCTCCCAGTCGGCCGACGGCGCCGAGGTGGGCCGGGCGGACTTCCGCTTCTCGGGCTCCGCCACGCGCATCGACAAGGTCGTCACGCTCCGTACGACGGCCCAGGGGACGACGGCCGAGCTGCTGGGCTGCCACGCCGGCTGACGAGCCGCGGACACACCCCGGTTTCGCCCGGAATGCGCGGGCTCTGACCTGCGTGGATGTAAATTTGGTGACTTATGTCCTCCCCCTTTCGCCCATGAATTGTTAGGCTCGTGGTTTCGCCCATCCAAGAAGGAACATTCTTCTGGGTAGGGCGATGCTTTGTATTCCCAGTACCGACGAGGAGCACCCTGTGACCCAGACCAGCGAGAACGTCACCTGGCTGACCCAGGAGGCGTACAACAAGCTCAAGGACGAGCTTGAGTACCTTACTGGTCCTGCGCGCACGGAGATCGCCGCCAAGATCGCGGCCGCGCGCGAGGAGGGCGACCTGCGCGAGAACGGCGGGTACCACGCTGCCAAGGAGGAGCAGGGCAAGCAGGAGCTGCGTGTGCGCCAGCTGACCCAGCTCCTGGAGAACGCCAAGGTCGGCGAGGCCCCGGCCGCGGACGGTGCCGTCGCCCCCGGCATGGTCGTCACGATCGCCTTCGACGGTGACGAGGACGACACGCTGACGTTCCTGCTCGCCTCCCGCGAGTACGCGAGCGCCGACATCGAGACGTACTCGCCGCAGTCCCCGCTCGGCGCGGGCGTCACCGGCCACAAGGTCGGTGACGACGCCGAGTACGAGCTGCCGAACGGCAAGAAGGCTTCCGTGCGGATCCTGAAGGCCGAGCCCTACACCGGCTGATCCGGCCTCCGGTTCGCTTCCCGCCCCCGGCGGCCCGCGAGGGCCCGCCGGGGGCTTCGTCGTACCCGCGGAGCGACTTCACCCGAAGGGATGGCCGGGGGACCGGCCGGGAAGGGTCAGCCGATGACCGGGTAGCCGGCGTTCTCCAGGGCCCGGCCGAGCTCCACGCAGTGCGCCGGACCCTTCGTCTCCAGGTGCAGCTCCACCTCCGCCTCCGTGAGCCCGAGGCGCGGGTCGGTACGGACGTGGCTCACGTCGAGGACGTTGGCGTCGGCCGCCGACAGCACCCCGAGGAGCGTGGCGAGCGCACCCGGCCGGTCCGTCAGCCGCAGCCGTACGGCCAGGTAGCGGCCCTGCGCGGCCATGCCGTGCCGCAGCACGCGCTGCATCAGCACCGGATCGACGTTGCCGCCGGAGAGCACCGCGACGACCGGGCCCTCGAAGGCGTCCGGCGCGGCCAGCAGCGCGGCCACCGGGCTCGCCCCGGCCGGCTCCACGACCAGCTTGGCCCGCTCCAGACAGAGCAGCAGCGCCGCGGACAGCTGGTCCTCGCTGACCGTGCGCACCTCGTCGACCAGCTCGCCGACGATCCCGAACGGCACCGCGCCCGGCCGCCCCACCTTGATGCCGTCGGCCATCGTCGTCGGGTTCGGCAGCGACACCGGGTGCCCGGCGGCCAGCGAGGGCGGGTAGCAGGCGGCACCCTCCGCCTGCACGCCGACGACCCGGACGTCCGGCCGGACCGCCTTCACCGCCACCGCGATCCCGGCCGCCAGCCCGCCGCCGCCCATGCCGACGACGATCGTGCGGACCTCCGGGCACTGCTGAAGGATCTCCAGGCCGACCGTGCCCTGTCCGGCGATCACGTCCGGGTGGTCGAAGGGGTGGATGAAGACCGCGCCGGTCTCGGCCGCGTACTCCGCGGCGGCGGTCAGCGTCTCGTCGACCACCTGGCCGTACAGGCGCACTTCGGCGCCGTACTCCCGGGTCGCGCTCACCTTCGGCAGCGGGGCGCCCTCGGGCATGAACACCGTGGCGTGCACACCCAGCAGCGAGGAGGCCAGCGCCACGCCCTGCGCGTGGTTGCCGGCGCTCGCGGCCACCACCCCGGCGGCCCGCTCCTCCGGCAGCAGCCCGGCGATCCGCACGTAGGCGCCGCGCAGTTTGAACGAGCCGGTCCGCTGGAGGTTCTCGCACTTCAGGTGCACCGGCGCACCGACCAGCCGGGACAGGTGCCGGCTGCCCTCCAGCGCGGTCACCCGTGCCACGCCCGAGAGCATCCGCTGGGCGCCGCGCACATCGTCGAGGGTGACGGAACGCGAGGGTATGGCCGTGCGGTGGTTCATGCCTCCAGCATCGCAGTTCGCCTCCGCGCGCGACGGGCCTGACCAAGCTGCGAGACCGGGTTTGCGCAGCGCCCCCACGGCCCGGCGCCGGGCCGCGTAACCTGTCCCCCAACCCAGCAGCCCTTCATGAAGCGAGCCCCCGGCCATGCCCACAACACCTGGAATGTCGATGGACATGACGACCGTCGGTGACACCGGTCTTCTCGACACCCTTCAGCACGAGGTGGCGGTGTTCGCCCGCCGTGCCGAACAGACACGGCTCGGCGGCGTGGGCCAGGTGCGCAACTCCATGGACCGCGCCGCCTACCTGCTGCTCAACCGCCTCGACAACGAGGGCCCGATGGGCGTCAAGGCGCTCGCCGCGAGCATGGGCATCGACTCCTCCACGGTCACCCGGCAGGTGGCGCCCCTGGTCGACACCGGGCTGGTCAAGCGCACCTCGCACCCGGAGGACGGGCGCGCGGTGGTGCTCCAGCTGTCGCCGCGCGGGGCCGCCCGGCTGGAGGAGGTGCGCTCGTCCAGGCGTCAGCTCATGGCCGAGCTGACACACGACTGGGCGCCGGAGGAGCGCGAGCACTTCTGCACGCTCCTGACCCGCTTCAATCACGCCCTCTCCGCGCGAATGGCGGTGCAGGGCGTCCCGGCGGCGGAGCAGCCGCCGGCCCCGGCCTCCTGAGGGCCCGCGCGCACCGGGGGGTTCCCACGTCTTGACCCCGGGCCGCCGACGGCCCTGTATGAGACCGGGTCCGCACAGGACCCCGTCGCGGGGAGGCGTGGTGCGTGAACGACGATCGGGCCACGATGCCCGTCGGGCACGGGAGTTCGAGGCGTTCGTCGCGGGTGCGGCGGGGCGCCTGCTGACCGCGGCCACGCTGCTCACGGCGGAGCCGCCGGACGTCAACCCGCGCGCGCGGCGCCTGCTGACGCTCGCGCTCGCGCACACCTATGCCCGGTGGGACCGGCTGCGCGGCGAGGACCCGTACGACCGTGCCCGCCAGTACCTCGCCACGCGCTTCGCGCGGGCCGCCTGGTACCGGTACGGCGTCCTCGGCCGGGCCCGGCCCGGTCCCTGCGGCCCGCTCGCCGTACTGACCGCGCGGGAACGCCTGGTCCTGGTCCTGCGGCTGTACGAGGGCCTGGCCGAGGAGCAGGCGGCGGCCCTGCTCGGCCTGCCCGCGGAGTACGTCCACACCCTCTGCGACCGCGCGACGGCCACCGTGCTGCACCCCGCGCACCGGACGGCCGCCCGGCCGGCGGCCCCGAGGACGGCCCCCTCATGACCCGCGCGCGCGGGAGGGCGTGGTGAAGCGGGAGGAGCGGGAGGCCGCCGTACGCGATGCCATGCGGCGGGCCGTGGCGCCGGTGCCGCCGGAGCTGCACGCGGACGCGGTACGGCGCGGGGACCGGCTGCTGCGCCGCCGGCGACTGGTCCGCCGGGTGCTGTGGCTGCCGGCGTGCGCGGCGGCCGTCGCGTTCGCCGTGTGGGCGGCCGGCGCGCACCCCTGGGTGGAGCCGTCCACGCGGACGACCCCACCGGTCACCGGCTGGTGACAGCGGCCGGCGGCGCCTGCCCCCAGGGACTAGCCGAGGGCCTGCTTGATGTCCTCCAGCAGGTCGTCGACGTTCTCGATGCCGACGGACAGGCGCACCAGGTCGGCCGGGACCTCCAGCTGGGAGCCGGCGACGGAGGCGTGCGTCATCCGGCCGGGGTGCTCGATGAGGGACTCGACGCCGCCGAGGGACTCGCCCAGGGTGAACACCTTGGCCCGGTTGCACACCTCCAGCGCGGCCTCCTCGCCGCCCGCGACCCGGAACGACACCATGCCGCCGAACGCGCGCATCTGCTTGACGGCGACCTCGTGGCCGGGGTGGTCGGGCAGTCCGGGGTAGCTCACGCTAGTCACGCGCGGGTGCCGGGTCAGCATGTCGGCCATCTTCGTGGCGTTCTCGCTGTGCCGGTCCATGCGGACCGCGAGGGTCTTGGTGCCGCGCAGCACCAGCCAGGAGTCGAAGGGGCCCGAGACGGCGCCCATCGCGTTCTGGTGGTAGGCCAGCTCCTCGCCCAGCTCCTGGTCGGAGACGACCAGCGCACCGCCGACCACGTCCGAGTGGCCGCCCATGTACTTGGTGAGCGAGTACACGACGACGTCCGCCCCGAGCGACAGCGGCTGCTGGAGGTAGGGCGTGGCGAAGGTGTTGTCGACGACGAGCCGCGCGCCCGCGTCATGGGCGACCTGGGCGACGGCGGCGATGTCGGTGATGTTGAGGAGCGGGTTGGAGGGGGTCTCCACCCAGACGGCCTTGGTCTGCGGGGTGATCGCGGCCCGGACGGCGGCCGGGTCGCTGGTGTCGGCGACCGACCACTGAACGCCCCAGCGGCCGGCGACCTTGGCGAAGAGCCGGAAGGTGCCGCCGTAGGCGTCGTTCGGGATCACCATGTGGTCGCCGGGGCTGAGCAGCGTGCGCAGCAGCGTGTCCTCGGCCGCCAGGCCGGAGGCGAAGGCGAGACCACGGCGTCCGCCGTCCAGGGCGGCGAGGTTCTCCTCCAGGGCGGTGCGGGTGGGGTTGGCGCTGCGGCTGTACTCGTAGCCGCCGCGCAGGCCGCCCACCCCGTCCTGCTTGTAGGTCGAGACCTGGTAGATCGGCGGGACGACCGCGCCGGTGAGGGGATCCGCGGTGTTGCCCGCGTGGATCGCGAGGGTTTCGAAGTGGTCGCTGATATGCCTGTCGCTCATGTGCATCGAGCCTAATGCGCCCGGCGGGTTCCCGACGTCCGACAGGAGGTGATCGTCGGGTTCCGCAATGTCACTGTCATGCTCCGACCGGGAGTTTTCCACAGGCGAGCGCCGGGGTTCGCCAATTGTCCGCGGGGTCTGGTTCGCTTGGGGCATGGCGATTCTCTGGCTGCTGATGGCGCTGCTCATGCTGGGCGTCGTCCTGCTCCCGGTCCTGCGGCGCAGGCGCGGGACGATCGAGCGGGTTCACCCGGGACACCCGGACGCCGCAGACCCGGCGGACTACGGCTTCCTGCGCCAGGAGGAGCTGGACGTGCGCCTGCCCGGCCCGGACGAGGACCTGCTGAAGGTCCTGGAGCTGGTGCAGCGCACCCGGGACTACCGGGCCGCGGCCCAGCTGCTGGCCGGCACCGAGGCCGAGGGCGAGCTGCGCTGGCAGCGGGTGCAGTCCCTCGCCGGGGCCGCCGCGCTGGAGCTCCAGCAGCGGCCGGGCGGGGTGCACGAGACGCCGGGCGGCCAGTGGCTGCGGGTGTGGCGGGCCGAGCAGCCCAAGGACGCGGGCGGCGCCGCCGTCCACGCCGAGTTCCTGGTGCAGCAGGCCTGGCGGACGGCGACGCCGGGCACGAACGAGTTCCGGATCATCATGGAGGAGGCCCGGAACATCTGCGCGGAGGCCGCCCTGCTCGCCCCCGGCGACCCGGTGCCGTATGTCGTGGAGCTGTCGATCGCGCGCGGTCTGGCCTACCCGCCGGCCGAGTTCGAGCAGCTGTGGCGCAAGATCCTCGACCGGGCCCCGCACCACATGGGCGCGCACCTGGCCGCGCTGCACCACTGGTGCGAGAAGTGGCACGGCTCACGTGAGCAGGCGTACGCCTTCGCCGAGGCCGCCGCCGCCCGCGCGCCGCGTGGCTCGCTGCTCGCCGCGCTGCCGCTGTTCGCGGTGTTCGAGCACCTCCCGGAGGTGAACCTGGTCGCGAGCTTCTACCGGAGCGAGGTCGTCACCAAGGCGATCCACGGCGCGCTGCACGCGGTGCACGAGGCCGACCCCGACGACCCGACGCTCCCGCACGTCCGGCACCTGCTGGTCTTCTTCCTGGTCCGGGCCGAGCGCTGGGCGGAGGCCATGGACCAGCTGGTGCACGTCGACGGGCACGTCGGCGCGCTGCCGTGGACCCTCTCCCAGGACCCGGCCGCCGAATTCGCCCTGCACCGCGCCCTGGCGGTGGCCGGGTACGAGGCCAACGGCGGCAGCCCGGCGGGCCTGCCCGGCTGACGGACCCACCGCGCTCCCGCCCCCGAACATCACCCACCCACCTCACCCGACCCCACTCCGCTCCGGCCCGCGCGGCCGTCAATCCCCGCACACCGGCCTTTACCCCCTGTTGACATTGCCCTTCTGACCTGCGGTAGGGCATACTCCCGCTTCCCCCCACACGCACCACCGGCACCACCAGCACCACTCACCGCAACATCAGCAACACCGCACCACCCGCGGCACCGGCCCGGCACCCTCCGTACCGGCCGGCCGCCGGTCGCGTGCCTTGTCATGTCCTTTCCGAGGTCCTGTGGGGGGATCTGCCCGATGGGCGCAACTCTGCGCGCGGTGCGCGCTCTCGTCCTGCTGCTCGGCTTCTACCTGCTGAGCCTCGTCCCGCTCGCCGCGCTGGTCGGCCTCGATGTCCTCGTGTTCAGCTGGGGACACGGCCCGCTCACGCTGAAGGTCGGCTTCGTCACGGTACTGCTGGCCGTCCCCGTCGTACGCGGCATGCTCATGCTGCGCACCCCCAAGGGCGTCGACCCGCCCGGGCTCCCGGTCACCGACGCCGACGAGCCCCGGCTGTGGGCGCTGGTCCGCGAGCTGGCCGCCGCGGCCGGCACCCGCGCCCCCGACCGCATCCTGCTCACCGGTGAGGTCAACGCGTCCGTCAGCGAGACTCCGCGGCTGCTCGGCCTGGTGCCCGGTCCGCGCCGGCTGACCCTCGGCGTCCCGCTGCTGACCGGTCTGACCGAGGCCCAGCTGCGGTCCGTGCTCGCCCACGAGTTCGGGCACTTCACCGGCGGCGACACCCGGCTGTCCGCCCTCGTCGTGCGCGGACGCGTACAGATCGGCCGGGTCATCGGCCAGTTCCACGACAGGGCGGACGACAAGGTGGCCGCCGACCGGGCCCGGCAGGAGCGGGCGTCCGCCAAGCGGGTCGCCAAGGGCAGGAAGGCCAAGGAGATCGACACCGCCGGTGTCGGGCTGACGTACCGGACGATGGCCGCGATCTACACCGCCTACGGCAAGCTCTACCTGCGCGCGTCCCTCTCCACCGCGCGCGGTCAGGAGTTCGCCGCCGACCTGGCCGCGGCCCGGATCGCCGGACGCGACGCCACCGCGTCGGCGCTGCGCGCGATCCCGGCGCTCTCCGCCTCCCACGACTTCTACACGGAGTCCTACGCCACCCTCGGCCTGCCGGCCCGGCTGATGCCGCCGCGCGGCGAGTTCTTCGGCGGCTTCGACCGCATGCTCACCGCCCGCGAGCCCGAACTGGCCCAGCTGCGCGCGGAACTGCCCGAGGAACAGACCGGGGCGTACGACTCCCACCCGCCGATCGCCGAGCGCGTCCGCCGCATCGAGGCGCTGCCCGCCGACGGACGCGCCGACGAGGGCACGGGCGCGGCACTGTCCCTGCTCACAGACCCGGCGCGCAGCCTGGCCGCCCTGGAGGACGCCGTCCTCGTCAACCGCCTCCTCGCCTACGAGCGCGCCGCGGACTGGCAGCAGTTGCTGGATGCCGCGATGGCCGCCGGACTGGCGTCCGCGCGGACCCCGCTGCACCAGGCGCTGACCGCATACACCGGGCAGCCCGCGACGCTGCCCGCGCTGCTGGACGTCATCGACGACGGCCGGCTGTGGCGGCTGGCGGAGCGACTGCCCCTCTCCGAGGAGGCGTCCACCGCGAAGGGCCGGGCGTTCCGCGAGTTCGTACGGCCCGTGCTGCGCCGCTCGCTGCGCACGATGGTGCTGGCCGAGTTCAGCTCCCGCTCGCTGCTGCACTGGGAGTTCTCCTGGTCCCGCCCGGCGTCGGTGCGGCTGCCCGGCTGGGGCTCCGAGACGGCGGACGACAGTCCCGAGGCCACGCTGGAGGCGGCCCTGGACGCGGCGGTCGCCGACCACCCCGAGACCGGACGGCTCCGCGCGCTGCTGCCGCCGGTGCCCCAGAACGCCTGACCGGCCCGCCCCCGGGAAAACGAACGGACCGCCCCCGATGACCGTCCTCTTCTGGATCCTCGGCATCCTGGCCGTGCCCACCGCGATCTTCGTGTTGTGGCTGGCCTGGGTGTTCCTGAGGGAACTCTTCTCGCCGACCCCCGACGACGGCACGGACGACGCCGCCAGGGCCGCCGAGGCGGCGGAGCGGCTCGGCCTGCTGCCCGCCGAGCGGCAGAACACCGACCTCGCCGCGCCGCTGCCCGCCGAGTGGGCCACCGCGCTCGCCGCGGTGCGCGGCGGTGACTGGGTCCCGGCCGCCGAGCGGCTCGCGGCGATCGGCCGGGACTGGGAGCGCCGGTCGGCCTTCGTCGGCCTGCTCGCCCAGATCGCGGCCGAGGAGGACGCGTGGCTGCTGGCGTGGGAGGCGGTGCGGCCCGACGATCCGGACGCGGCCGTGGTCCGGGCGCGCAGCACGGTGTTCCTCGCCTGGGAGCTGCGGGGCGGCAAGAAGGCGCAGTACACGACCCAGGAGCAGTTCGACGGTTTCCACCGCGCGCTGACCGCCGCCCGCGAGGAGATCGCGAGGGCGGCGGCGCTCAACCCCGACGACCCCACGCCGTTCGTCGCGGAGATCTGGGTGGCGCTCGGCCTCGGCTACCCGAACGCCCGGATGGACAAGGTCTGGGCGGAGATCACCAGCCGCGCCCCGCACCACTACGAGGCGCACTACTCGGCGCTCCAGTACTGGTGCGCGAAGTGGCGCGGCTCGGAGCGGCTCGCCGTCGACTTCGCCGAGCGGGCGGCGGCCGACGCGCCGCCGGGCAGCCTGCTGACGGCGCTGCCGCTGATCGCGCACTTCGAGCACGACGAGTCGGACGACACGGCCGCCGACAACACCCCGCTGATGCTGGCCCGGGTCGAGGCGGCGCTCACGGACGCGGCGGCGGCCGACCCGTCCCACCCGCGGCTTGCGGAGCTGCGCCACCTGCTGGCGTTCTACCTGCACCTCCAGGACCGCAACGAGGCGGCGCTGGAGCAGTTCAAGCTGGTCGACGGCTATGTGAACGCGCTGCCGTGGCGCTACCGCGACGACATGGCCGGGTACTACTGCCAGGTCCGCAACACGGTGGCGGAGACGGTGCGGGAGGCCGCCGCGGCGCCGGCCTGAGCGGAATGCGCCGGGCTGTCAGGGGTGTTGAGGGGATGCCGGCTCCGCCGAGGCGCCGGCACCCCTTCTCCGACCGACAGGGAGAACCCATGCTCTTCGGCCGCACGCCCCAGCTGCCCACCCCCGAGCAGGCGCTCAAGGGCCGCCCCGTGCCCGCCTACACCGTTCCCGACCGCCACACCGTCCTCGGCACGCCGCTCCTCGGCCCCTACCCCGAGGGCCTGGAGACGGCCGACTTCGCCCTGGGCTGCTTCTGGGGCGCGGAGCGCACGTTCTGGCGGCTCCCGGCGGGCGTGTACACGACCCTGGTGGGCTATCAGGGCGGCTACACCGAGAACCCGACCTACGAGGAGGTCTGCTCCGGGCTGACCGGCCACACGGAGGTGGTCCGGGTGGTCTACGACCCGTCGCTGATCTCCTACGACCAGTTGCTGAAGACCTTCTGGGAGTCGCACAACCCCACCCAGGGCTTCCGCCAGGGCAACGACGTGGGCACCCAGTACCGTTCGGCGATCTACACCCACACCCCGGAGCAGGCCGCGGCGGCGGACGCCTCCCGCGCGGCCTACCAGAAGGTACTGACCGCCTCCGGCTACGGCACGATCACCACGGAGATCCTCCCGGCCGAGGGCCGCACCTTCCACCCGGCCGAGGACTACCACCAGCAGTACCTGGACAAGAACCCGGCGGGCTACTGCGGGCTGGGCGGCACGGGCGTGTCCTGCCCGGTCGGACTGGCCCGGGCCGCGGGCTGACGCCACCGGTCGCCGGCCGGGCACACCGCCCTCGCGTGTGCCCGGCCGTGGTCCGCGTAAATCAGGCGACGGCGTCGGCCGCCGCGCCGTAGATTCACCCCTTTGCCGGGAAAGCGCGAAGGGGTGGGCATGGGCAGTCGTACGTTCCTGATCGGTGGCGGGTGGGACCGCGCCGAGGTGTACGCGCCGTTTCTGCGCGAGGCGCGCGGCGAGCGGCGGATCGGGTGCCTGATCGTCGACGAGGGGGACGGGGCCGCGCAGTTCGAGCGGTACGCCGGTGCGTTGCGGGGGGCCGGGCCGAAGTGCGCGCCGGTCCCCCTGCTTCTGCCGCTCGGCGGCCGGTTCGAGCCGGAGACCGCGCTGGCGGGGATCGACGGACTGCTGGTGTGCGGTGGGCTCACGCCCGCGTACCAGGAGGCGCTCGCGGACTGCCGGGAGCGGCTGCCGGAGCTGCTGGCCGCGCGCGGTGTGCCGTACGCGGGCTTCTCCGCCGGTGCCGCGGTGGCGGCGCGGCGGGCCGTGGTCGGCGGGTGGCTGGTGGACGGGGTGCCGGTGTGTCCGGAGGAGACCGGCGAGGACCTGGCGGAGGTCGAGGTGCGGGCCGGGCTCGGGCTGGTGCCGTTCGCGGTGGACGTGCACGCGGCGCAGTGGGGGACGCTGGCGCGGCTGGTCGCGGCGGTCGGCCGGCGGGAGGTGCCGTACGGGGTCGCGGTGGACGAGAACACCCTGCTCACGGTGGACGGCGACACGGCCCGGGTGGCCGGGGCCGGGCGGGTCCACGTGGTGCGGCCGGCCTCCGGGGGGAGTGTGACCGTGCGGGCGTACGGCGCCGGGGAGGCGTTCGGTGCGCGGTAGCGCGGGCCCGGTCCCGCGGCGCCGGCCGGCGCCCGGGGCACCGGCCGGCGGGCCGTCGGTCAGATGGTGGCGGTGTCGATCACGAAGCGGTAGCGGACGTCGCTGGCCTGCACCCGCTCGTACGCCTCGTTGATCCGGTCGGCGTCGATCAGCTCGATCTCCGCGCCCAGGCCGTGCTCGGCGCAGAAGTCCAGCATCTCCTGGGTCTCGGCGATGCCGCCGATGCCGGAGCTGCTGATGCTGCGGCGGTGGCCGAAGAGCGACTGGAGCACGATCTGCACCGGCTCCTCGGGCAGGCCGACGTTCACCATGGTGCCGTCCGTGCGCAGCAGGGAGGCGTACGCGGAGAAGTCCAGCGGCGCCGAGACGGTGTTCAGGATGATGTCGAAGGTGCCCGCCAGCTTCTCGAAGGTCTCCGGGTCACTGGTGGCGTGGTAGTGGTCGGCACCCAGCTTGAGGCCGTCGTCCTTCTTGCGCAGGGACTGCGACAGGACGGTCACCTCGGCACCGAGCGCGTGCGCGATCTTGACGCCCATGTGGCCGAGGCCGCCCAGTCCGACGACGGCGACCTTCTTGCCGGGACCGGCGTTCCAGTGCCTGAGGGGCGAGTACGTGGTGACGCCCGCGCAGAGCAGCGGCGCGGCCACGTCCAGCGACAGGCCCTCGGGGATGCGCACGACGTAGTTCTCGTCGACGACGATCTTCTCGGAGTAGCCGCCGTAGGTGGGCTCGCCGTCCTTGCCGGTGTCGTTGTAGGTCCAGGTCGGGCCGCCGCCGGTGCAGTACTGCTCCAGACCGGCCTTGCAGTTGTCGCACTCCCGGCAGGAGTCGACCATGCAGCCGACGCCCACCCGGTCGCCGACGGCGTACTTGGTCACACCAGAGCCGACCTCGGCGACGACACCCGCTATCTCGTGGCCGGGGACCATCGGGAAGATGCCGGGGCGCCAGCCGTCCTGGGCCTGGTGGATGTCGGAGTGGCAGATACCGGCGAACTTGATGTCGATCAGGACGTCGAACTCGCCGACCGCGCGCCGCTCGATGGTGGTCCGCTCCAGCGGGGCCTTCGGTGCGGGCGCGGCGTAAGCAGCAACAGTGGTCATGCCGGGGATCTCCTAGCGAGGGTCGTGTGCCCGGTTGCCTTCCACCGGGTACTGCTCCAGGGTGCCCCCGATCCGTGGCACCACCCAGTCCCCGGCTCTGCGTACGACTGCCGTGCCTACCACCAGCGAGGTCAGGCTCCTGGACGTACGACCAGGAATACTGGGCGTATGGACAGCAGGGACGAGCAGCCGGGCGGAGCGTCCGCCACCGGCCGGACCTTGGACCGGCGCGCGGAGCTGAGCGAGTTCCTGCGCAGCCGGCGGGCCCGGCTGAAGCCGGAGGACGTGGGCCTGGCCGGGTTCGGACGGCACCGGCGGGTGCCCGGGCTGCGCCGGGAGGAGCTGGCGCAGCTGGCCGGGGTGTCGGTGGCGTACTACACACGGCTCGAGCAGGGCAACGGCCGGAACGTCTCGGCGGAGGTGCTGGACTCCATCGCCCGGGCCCTGCGGCTGTCGGACGCCGAGCACGCGCACCTGACCCACCTGGCGAAGCCGAAGGCGCACAAGAAGAAGCCGGCGGGACGCCAGCAGCAGGTGCGGCCGGCGCTGCGCCAGCTGCTCGACAGCCTGGACGGCGTCCCGGCGTACATCGCGGGCCGGCGCTCGGAGATCCTCGCCTGGAACCGGATGGCGGCGGCCCTCTTCGGCGACTGGGCGGAGCTGCCGTCCGGCGAGCGGAACTGGGCCCGGCTGGTCTTCCTGCGCCCGGACTACCGCGAGCTGTTCGTCGACTGGGAGCAGAAGGCGATCGACATCGTGTGCGCGCTGCGCATGGACGCGGGCTGCTACCCGGACGATCCGCGTCTGTCGACGCTGGTGGGCGAGTTGTCCGTGAAGAGCGAGGAGTTCCGGCGGCTGTGGGCCACGCACGACGTCAAGGAGAAGAACCACGGCGTCAAGCGGCTGCACCACCCGCTGGTGGGCGACCTCGCGCTGAACTTCGAGAGCTTCCGCCTGACGGACGACTCGGACCAGTCCCTGATCACCTACCACGCCGAGCCCGGCTCCCCCTCCGCCGAGTCCCTGCGCCTGCTGGCCGCCTGGGGCACGGACGCGACCCGCGCGGTGCCGTCGCCTCAGGGCCGCTTCGAGGACGTCTAGTCCCCGACACCGAGGTCGGCTAGTCCTCGATGCCGAGGTCGGCGCGCATCAGCCGGCGCATCGTCGTGAGCCGGGGCTCGGCGTCCTTCAGGGCCAGCAGCGCCGACGGCGCGTCCTCCCCCTCGCGGGCCAGGCCCCGGTCGAGCCGTTTGGCGACGGCGTCGACGCGGGCGAGGACCTCGTTCACCGCCCGGGAGGCGTCCAGGACGCGCTCGGGTACCACCATCTGCGCCTCGGCGTACCGGTCGCGGTAGTCCCGGCGGGCCTCCTCCAGCCGCTCGCGGTCGTGGTCGGTGTAGACGCCGTCGCGGATGCGGTGCAGGGCGTCCTTCAGCAGGGTGTGGAACTGCCGCGAGGCGCGGTTCATCGCGGTGTAGGCGTTCCGCCGCTCCTCGAAGACCCGTCTGCGCTCCTCCCGGGCGGCTTCCTCGGCCCGCTGCCGGGCCGCGTGCCGCTGGCTCAGCACGGGAGCGAGCAGGGTGCCGAGCACGCCGACGACGGCGGTGATCATGGCGGTGATGGCGGTGGTCACGGGTGCACCCGGGTCGGATCGGCGAACGGCCCGCGGGAGGTGTCGCTTCCCGCGGGCCGTTCTTCATCGGGCTGTCCGGCTGGTGAGGGTCACTTGCCGGAGTAGGCGTTGTAGATCGTGATCTCCGACGTGTTGCCCTTCTTGTCGGTGATCCTGGCGCGGAACGAGACGGCCTTGTTCTTCGCCGGGTTCTTCACCGTGATCTTGCCACCGCGGACGTCGACCTTGGTGAACTTCTTGCCGTCGTAGGAGACGTAGACCGCGAGGGACTTCAGGTTGCCGCCCGCGGCGGCGCCCTCCACGGTGACCGGGAAGGTGACCTTCCTGCCGGCCGCGACCCGGCCGTCCAGGCCGGTGGTGGCCCCGAAGTGCGCGGCGGAGGCGGGCAGTCGGGCGTAACCGTTCGCCGGCTTCTTGGAGCGGAAGGTCCAGGTCGCGTCGATGCGCGTCGAGGCCGTCGACAACTTGGAGGACCGCTTGACCGAGGTGGTCAGCTTGTAGGCGGCGTCGCCGGCCGGCACCTGGAAGTACTTCTCCCCGAACAGCGGGTCGTCGTTGGATCCGACCTTGGTGCCGTTGCGGTACAGAGTGGTGTTCACGGAGGTGAACAGCGACGAGCCGGCGTGCTTCTTCCCGTCCGCGAACAGGGGCACCAGGCCGTAGATCGAGTCTCCGTCCCGGAAGAGGCCGTAATCCGCGTTCAGGTGGGGACCGAACACGGCCGTGTTGACCGTGTTCCGGTACGTCTTCCCGGCCTTGAGCTTCTGTCCGACGCCCAGGGTGTAGTACGCCTCATTGATCGGCGTACCGCTCTTGTCGTGTCCCCCGTACTGGTCGACACCGAACGACCAGTAGACACCGTCGGACGTCGACAGGTATTGCGTGTGGGTGCCCGGCAGTTTCTGCTCGACCGGCGTGTTCAGGACCGCGTCGTTGGGGAACTCCCCGTACGTGGTGATACCGCCGGTCTTGCCGGGGGCGGAGGCGCCCACCGTGTTCTTGACCGTGGCCAGCTCACCGGCCTTGAAGTGGCGGACCTTGCCGCCCTGGAACCGCTTGACGACGGCGGTGGTCGCCACGTCGTACTCGGTGGCGGCGCCCTTGACCCACTGGCCGCTCCAGGACTGGGTCAGCCCGGAAACCTCGGAGCCGAGCGCGCCCACACGGATGTCGGCGAAGGACCCCAAGCCGATGCCGTAGCCGATGCCCGCGGGGTCGTACGCGTAGTCGATCACCGCGGAGAGCGGCTTGGCGCCGCGGTCCGGGACGGTGATGTCGGCGGCCTTGGCCTTACGGGCGTCGACCGTCACCGTCGTGTTCTTGGTGAGGGTCAGCTTCGGCTGGAGCAGCCAGTCGATGCCGCCCTCGAAGTTCAACGGATCCTTGGTGATCCAGTCGTTCAACAGATAAGTGCCCTTCGGCACCCTCACGGTCGTCGTGCCGGAGGCGGACGGACTCACCGAGACGGCACTGTCCTTGCCGAGCCCCGCGTAGCCGATCAGGTCGGGGTAGTAGTCGCCGGTGGGCTTGCCGTTCCGGCCGATGTGCTTGAGGGTGAGGTCGTAGGACTCCACCTCCCGCTGCACCGCGGCGGCCGTGCGGACCGTCTGGCCGGCGCCCGTCGCCGTGACGTACGCGGAGTAGGCGCCGTCGACCTTGCCGCCCAGCTTCGTGTCGGCGGTGAGGTCGACCGCCGCCGTGCCGTGCGCCGGGACGGTCAGCGTGGTGGCGCCCAGCTTGAAGAAGCCCGCCGGGGCCGTCGCGCCCTTGGGGTCGGTGGCGGTGCTGGACAGGGCGAGCGTGACGTCCTGGTCACCGAGGTTGCGGTAGGTCACCTTCTTGGTGACCGGCGTGTCGTCGGTGTGCGGCCACTGCTGCACGCCGAAGCTCACCGACACCGGGTCGGCGACGATCGACTGCTTGATGGCCTTGTCGACCTGGATGCGGCCGGTGCCCTGCTCGAAGGGGGTGTACTTGCCGCCCTTGGCGGAGCCGGTCAGGGCGCCCTTCAGCTCGGCGTAGCCCCAGTCGGGGTGCTCCTGCTTCAGGATGGCCGCGGCGCCCGCGACGTGCGGGGTGGCCATCGAGGTGCCGGAGATGGTCAGGTAGCCCTCGGGCTTCTCGCCGACCTCCTGGTCGATGACGCTGCCCTTGGCCGCGGCGGCGGTGATGTCCACGCCCGGCGCGGTGACGTCCGGCTTGACGGCGCCGTCGCCGTTGCGGGGGCCGGTGGAGGAGAAGTCCGCCAGTACGTCCTTCTTGTCGACGGCGCCGACGGTGAGCGCGGCGTCCGCGCTGCCGGGCGAACCGACCGACTGGGGGCCCTCGTTGCCCGCGGCGATCGCGAACAGGACGCCCTTCTCGGCGGAGAGCTTGTTGACCTCGGCCTCGAGCGGGTCGATCCCGGGTGTGTCGTAGCCGCCGAGGCTCAGGTTGATGACGGAGGCGCCCTGGGCGGCCGCCCACTCCATGCCGGCGAGGATGCCGGAGTCGTCACCGAAGCCGGAGTCGTCCAGCACCTTGCCGTTGAGCAGCTTGGCGTCCGGGGCCACACCCTTGTACTTGCCGCCCGACTTGGCGCCGGTGCCCGCCACGATGGAGGCGACGTGCGTGCCGTGGCCGAAGTGGTCGCCGGCGTCGGCGGCGGTGGTGAAGTTCCTGGACTCGACCACCTGGTTCTTGAGGTCCGGGTGGGTGGTGTCCACACCGGTGTCCAGGACGGCGACCTTGACGCCCTTGCCGGTGTAGCCGGCCTGCCACGCGGTGGGGGCGCCGATCTGCGGCACGGACTTGTCAAGGCTGGCCTTGCGGACGCCGTCGAGCCAGACGTGCGCGATGCCGGAGGCGGTGCGGTCGCCGTTGGTGACCGCGTCCCACAGACCGGCGGTGTTCTTGACCGGGGTCTGCACGGCGTCCGCGTTGAGCGCCGTCAGGCTGCGGCGCAGGATGCCCGCGTCGCGGACGTCGGTCTTGGCGGCCGTGGCGGCACCGCGGTAGCCGACGATGACCTTCAGGCCGTTCTTCTGGGCCTTGCGGGTGGCGGCCTTGTTCAGCTCGGTGATGTCGAACAGCCGCTGGTCCAGCGTGCCGGAGGCGACCAGCCGGGCCGCGTCCGCGGGGACGACCAGCGTGTGCCCGGCCGCCTTGCGGACCTGGAAGGGTATGTGCTCACGGCCCTTGGCCCGCTCCAGACCGACGATGCGGCCCTTGGCGTCGAGGGCGACGCGGTCCCCGGTGATCAGAGTGACATGGTGCCTGCCGGTGACCTTCGAGGCGGCCGTGGCCGCCGTCGAGGGACCCGCGGGCTTCGCCGACGCCGGGCTGGTCATACCCGCCGCGAGGGCGACTGCCGCGGCCGTGGCGATGGTGGCCGCGGCCGCTTTTCTCACTTGTCTGGGCAAGTTCTTCCCCTGGAGATGGAGTACCGGGTGAATTCCCCGTTCACCCGGCCGGGTTCGGACCCGCACGCGCGCACGTCAACCCCCCGGATCACGAAGTATGCCGGGGGGCGATCACGCGGCTCAAGAGATGAGAGGACGGTGAGAAAGCGCGGCCGGAACTGTTACGCGGCGTCCTGGACACCGTTACACGACCGCGAAGTCACTTTGCCGAAAAGGGTGTTATGGGACCGTCAGGTGGCGGCGTTCTCCTTCACCGTGATCCTGCCCTTGCGCAACGTCGCCAGCCGCGGGGCCTTCCTCGCCAGCGTGGAGTCGTGGGTGACCATGATGAACGTCAGCCCGCGCTCCTTCCACAGGCGTTCCAGCACGTCCATGATCTCGTCCCGCATGCCCTCGTCGAGGTTGCCGGTCGGTTCGTCGGCCAGCAGCACCTTGGGCTTCTTCACCAGGGCGCGGGCGATCGCGACGCGCTGCTGCTGTCCTCCGGACATCTCACCGGGGAGATGACCGAGGCGTTCCCCGAGACCGACGGAGTCCAGCGCGTCGGCGGCGCGTTCCCGGCGTTCCCCGGCCTTGACGCCGAGCGGGACGAGGGCGGTCTCGACGTTCTCCTGGGCGGTGAGCGTCGGGATGAGGTTGAAGGACTGGAAGACGAAGCCGATGCTCTCGCTGCGCAGCCTGGTCAGCCGGGCCTCGCTCAGCCCGGCCAGGTCGGTGCCGTCCAGCATCACCTCGCCGGAGCTGGGACGGTCGAGACCGCCGAGCATCTGGAGGAGGGTGGACTTCCCGCCGCCGGTGGGGCCCTGGATGACGAGCCGGTCGCCGTCGGGGATGGTGAGGTCGACTCCGTCCAGGGCGTGCACGGTGTCCTTGCCCCGGGTGTAGCGCTTGGTGACGTTCTTCAGTTCGTACATGTGGATGGCTCCTGGGCGGGTTCGGGGGTGGTGGGGAGGCCGGGCCGGTCCGGCCGGGTCACTCCACCCGCCGCAGCGCGTCCGCCGGGCGCAGCCGGGACGCCCGCCAGCCGCCGAACGCTCCCGCGATCAGGCCGCCCGCCACCGCCAGGCCCACCGCCAGGGCGATCGTCGTGACGCTCACCGGGGCCGTGAGGGCCACCTCCAGGGTCTTCGCCGCCTGCCGGCCCGGTCCGCCGAAGCCACCGCCGCCGGGGCCGCCGGAACCGCCGCCGGTGCCGCCGCCGAGCTGGGCCTGGAGGCCGGGGCCGGCGGCGGTGACGGCGTACGCGCCGGCCAGACCGAGGGCGATGCCGAGGACGCCGCCGACCAGGCCGTTGACCATGGCCTCGCCGATCACCTGCCGGGTCACCCGGCCGGACTTCCAGCCGAGGGCCTTCAGGGTGCCGAACTCGCGGACGCGCCGGGAGACGGCGGAGGAGGTGAGCAGGCCGGCCACCAGGAACGCGGCGACCAGCACCGCCACGGACAGCCACCTGCCGACGGTGCCGGTGAGGGAGGAGGCCGTGGACAGGGAGCCGGAGACGGTGTCCGCGAGATCGGCGGAGGTGGTGACCGTCGTACCGGGGACGTTCTTCCGAATCGCCGTCTTGACGCTGTCGATCCGCTGCGAGTCGGTCGCCTTGACGTAGACCGTGGTGACCTTGTCCTTCACGTCGCCGAGGGTCTGCGCCCGCTTCAGCGGGATGTACAGGTCGGCCGCGGCGTCACCGCTGTCGGCGGTGGCGATGCCGATCACCGTGAACGTGACGCCCTTGATCGTGACGGTGGAGCCGGCCTTGTACTTCTTCTGCTTGGCGTACGCGGAGTCGGCGACGACCACCGCGGCGTTCGTCTCCGTCGTCCGGAACGCCCGCCCGCTGGTGATCTTCGAGGAGGTCAGCGGGCCGAGTGCGGGCTTGGTGACGTCGGTGCCGTAGACGGAGTAGTTGTTGACGTCGAAGTCCGCGCCGCCGCCGCGCACTTCACCCTGCGGCGCGCTCCCGGCGCCGCCCCGCTGGAAACCGCCGCCGCTGTTCTGCTGGAACTGCCCCCGGGTGAACTGGCCGCTGACCTTGAGCACCTGGAGGCTCAGCCCGCCGACCGCGTCCGAGACGCCGGACTGCGCGCCGACCTTGGTCACCGTGGCGGCCGACAGGGTCTGGAAACCCTGCACCATGACGCGGTCGCTGCTCTGGGCGGAGTCGTCGTCGCCCCGCGCGTCGAACCGGAAGCGGGGCCGCCGGCCGTCACCGGTGGGGGCCGACGCCGCCTTGGTGACCGTCATGTCCGTGCCCAGGCCGTACAGCGACTGGAGGACCTTGTCCTGGGCCTTGGCCATGCCGTTCGACACGGAGGTGACCACGATGACCAGCGCGATGCCCAGCGCGAGTCCGGAGGCGACGACGAGGGCCGCCTTTCTGCGGCGGCGCAGCTCGCGCCTCAGGTAGGTGAAGAACATGGCCGCAAGCTAGGGACGGACCCTGATGACACCATAAGGCCGGCATAAGAGGAGCATGAGAAGGTCCCGGCCGGGCCCGGAAAACACCGGTGCCGCCCCTGGGGGCGGCACCGGCGGACGGGAGGGGAGGCGTCAGACGGCCGAGCCGGCCTTCCACTGCGCCCAGTCCATGTTCCAGCCGTTGAGGCCGTTGTCCGGCGAGACCGTCTTGTCGCCGGTGTTCTGGACGACCACGACGTCACCGATCAGCGAGTGGTTGTAGAGCCAGGCCGCCGGCGTGCTGGAGTCGTTGGCGCCCTTCTTGTCCTGGAGGCCGACGCAGCCGTGGCTGGTGTTCACGTTGCCGAACACCGACGGAGCGCCCCAGTAGTTGCCGTGGATGAAGGTGCCGGAGGTGGTCAGGCGCATGGCGTGCGGCACGTCCTTGATGTCGTACTCGCCCTTGCCGTCGTCGTCGGTGAAGCCGACCGTCGCGCCGTTCATCCGGGTCTCCTTGAACTTCTCGGAGATCACCATCTGGCCCTCGTACGTCTTGTTGTCGGGCGAACCGGCGGAGATCGGGATGGTCTTGACGACCTTGCCGTCCTGCGTGATCTTCATCTGCTTGGTCTTCGCGTCGACGTACGAGACCTGGTTGCGGCCGACGTGGAAGGTGACCGTCTTCTGCTGGACGCCGTAGACGCCGCTCGCGCCCTGGACGCCGTCGAGCGCCAGCTTCAGGGTGACGGTGGAGCCGGCCTTCCAGTACTCCTCCGGACGGCAGTCCATCCGGTTGGCGTTGAACCAGTGGCAGGCGACCTCCTGGCCGCTGCTGGTGCTGACCGTGATCCCCTTCTGCACGGCCGCCTTGTCGGTGATCGCCTTGTCGAAGTTGATCGACACCGGCATGCCGACGCCGACCGTGGCGCCGTTGTCCGGGGTGAAGCTGCCGATGAAGCTGTTGGCCGGGGAGACCGTGGTGAAGGAGGCGTTCTCGTGGGCTATGCGCCCGTCGGAGTCCCGGGCCTCCGCGGCGACCTTGTAGGTGGTCGACCGCTCCAGCTGGGCGGTGGGCTTCCAGCTCTTCTTGTCGGCGGAGAGCTGGCCGGTGACGGGCTTGCCGTCCTGGGTGGTCATGGTGACGCCGGTGAGCGAGCCCTTGCTCACCGTGACGGCGGCGGAGTTGTTGATCGACGCGTTGTCGGAGCCGTCCTTGGGCGTGATGGCGATCTGCGCCTCGGACGACTTCTTCGCCGCCGCCGCGTCGGCCTGCGCCTGGGAGGAGTCGCCGCTGCCGCCGCTCGCGGCCGCCTTCTCGCCGCTGGAACACCCCGTGAGCACCAGCACACCGCCGAGCAGGGCGGACGCAGTCATCAGACGGCTGCGCCGCTTACTGTCCGTCATCACAAGTTTCTCCATCGTTGCCGAGTCGCGAAAACCCCGAGAGTCCCCCGCCGAGAACCATCAACGCTACGGCCGGTTCGTCCCGTTCCCCACCCCGTGGCGCTGTGGGGCATCCCACGTCGGCGGAGTGCGGCCCACCGACGGTGCCGATGGTGCGGAATTCGGTCCGTGCGCCCCCTGGGACGACGAAACCCCGGACGGCGGTTGCCGTCCGGGGTTCATGGTGCCCCGGGACGCTCAGCCGATGCCGCCCTCTTCCTCGTCGTCCTCCCCATCATCCTCGTCCAGATCCCAGTCGGGCGAATCAGGGTCGTAGTCGATCCGCTCGCTGGACCAGGACGCCTGCTGGAGCTCCACTCCGGGCACCTCGCTGACCAGGTCGAACGGGTCCACCAGATAGGCCAGGGCCTCCGCGGTGTCTTCCGTCACAGCGCTCTCGGCGTGGGCCCGCTCCTCCTCCGGCAGGTCGGGATCACCGGCGAGCCGGCGCAGCGCGGCCTTGGTCACCTCGTCCCCGTCCTGCACTTCCAGCACGACCTCCACCCGAAGCCGCACAAATCGTGATGTCTCTTCTGTGCTCATGCCGCGAGCGTACGGCCGAAACCTCCCGTGACTTTCCTGTGACCCGCGCCTTTCACTAACATCGCCCCACACGGCCAATTCGCCAGCGTCACAAGGGGATCGATATTCCGTGTCATCCGCTCGCCGTCCGCTGCTGACCGCCACCGCCGCGGGCACCCTGCTCTGCGCGCTGTGGTTCGTCCCGTCCGCGAAAGCCTCGCAGGACGCCCCGGTGGGAGAGACGGCCACCACGTCCACCCCGGTGCAGGTCACATCGGTCACACAGGTCGAACAGGTCACACGAGTCACACAGGCCAGAGCGGTGACGGCGGCAACCGCCGAGGAGGCGGGCGGGGCCGCGCGGGGTGCCGAACTGGCCGACACGGGAAGCCCCGACACCACCCCGTACGTGGTTGGCGGCAGCCTCTTCCTCGCCGTGGGCGCCGGGTTCGTCGTTTACTCGGTCCGCCGCGAACGCCTGGGCTTTTGAATTCTCCTTGACGAAACTTTGACGGCCCGCACATAGTTCGCCCATGAAGAGATCATCGGGTGTGCGACTGTGCGCCACCGCTGCTGTGAGTGCGCTGTCGCTCGCCCTCGTCACGGGCTGTGGCGACCAGGAGGCGAACGACTCCGGGTCCGGCTCGGGCAAGGACGCGGCGAAGCCGGCCGCGAAGGCGCTGAGCGCCGCCGAGTTGGAGAAGCTGATCATCGCCAAGGGCGAGGTGCCCGGCTTCAAGGTGGGTCCCGTCGAGGGCGGCCTCCCCGACCGGAGCAAGGTCAAGTCCGAGGACGCCAAGTGCGACCCGGTGCTCCAGGCGTTCACCGGCATCGCGCCCGGCGCCCCGGCGGCGCACACCAGCCGCATGGCCACGCAGGACAAGAAGGCCCCCACGGACGACGCGACGTCCCTGGACGACATGACCGACGGCAAGTTCGAGGACGCGATCAACAAGTCCATGGACCTGGACGTCACCGTGGTCACCCTGGCCTCGTACGACGGGGACGGCGCCGAGCGGGCGCTGACGTCGGTCACCGACGCGGTCAAGGCCTGCTCCGCCGGCTTCTCCGGCGAGCAGGACGGTGAGAAGGGCAAGTTCACCAAGGTCACCGAGGAGAAGTCCGTCGGCACCGGTGACGCGTCGGTGGCCTTCACCGCGACCAACGACGCGGGCAAGGACGGCGCGCTGCCGCTGCACGCCGAGGTGGTGCGGCACGGCAACACCCTGGCGACGTACACCACGATCAACATCGGCGCGATGATGACCAAGAAGTCCTACACGGTCTCCGCTCCGGTGGTGAAGGCCCAGGCCGCCAAGCTGAAGTGACGTTTCATCGGTGACGACGACGGGGCCCCGGCAGCGGTCGCTGCCGGGGCCCCGTCGCGTTCACCGCGGCGGGCCGGTGCCGCTCACCGGAGCGGGCCGGTCGGCGTTCACCGGAGCGGGCCGGTGACCTTCTCCACGGCCGTCACCAGGTGCCCGCCGCGCACGAACGCGTCGGCGGCGGCCAGGTCGGGGGCGAGGAACCGGTCCGGGCCCGGACCCGCCACGCCCGCGGCGCGCACGGCCTCGATCACGGCCCGGGAGGCGGGCGCCGGGGTCAGGCCCTCGCGCAGCTCGACGGCGCGGGTGGCCGCGTACAGCTCGATGGCGATGATCCGGGTGAGGTTGTCCACGGCGGTGCGCAGCTTGCGCGCGGCCGACCAGCCCATGGACACGTGGTCCTCCTGCATCGCGGAGGACGGGATGGAGTCCGCGGAGGCCGGTACGGCGAGCCGCTTCATCTCGCTGACCAGCGCCGCCTGCGTGTACTGGGCGATCATCAGGCCGGAGTCCACGCCGGCGTCGTCGGCGAGGAACGGCGGCAGGCCGTGGCTGCGGTTCTTGTCCAGCAGCCGGTCGGTACGGCGCTCGGCGATGGAGCCGAGGTCGGCGGCGGCGATGGCGAGGAAGTCCAGGACGTAGGCGACGGGCGCCCCGTGGAAGTTGCCGTTGGACTCCACGCGCCCGTCGGGCAGGACGACCGGGTTGTCGACGGCGGAGGCCAGCTCGCGCTCGGCGACCATGCGGGCGTGCGCGATCGTGTCGCGCCCGGCGCCGGCGACCTGGGGGGCGCAGCGCACGGAGTAGGCGTCCTGGACGCGCGGGGCGTCGTCCTGGTGGTGCCCGGTGAGTCCGGACCCCTTCAGCACGGCGAGCATGTTGGCGGCGCTGGCGCCCTGCCCCGGGTGCGGGCGGATGGCGTGCAGCTCGGGCGCGAGGACCTTGTCGGTGCCGAGCAGCCCTTCCAGGCTGAGGGCGGCGGTGACGTCGGCGGACTTGTACAGGGTGTCCAGGTCGGCGAGGGCCATGACCAGCATGCCGAGCATGCCGTCCGTGCCGTTGAGCAGGGCCAGGCCCTCCTTCTCGCGCAGCTCGACCGGCTGGATGCCGTGCTCGGCGAGCAGTTCGCCGGCGGGCCGGACGCGCCCGTCGGGGCCCTCGGCCTCCCCCTCGCCCATGAGCGTCAGCGCGCAGTGGGACAGCGGGGCGAGGTCGCCGGAGCAGCCGAGGGAGCCGTACTCGTGCACGACCGGGGTGATCCCGGCGTTCAGCACGTCGGCCATGGTCTGCGCGACCTCGGGCCGGACCCCGGTGTGTCCCGAGCAGACGGTCTTCAGGCGCAGGAACATCAGGGCCCGTACGACCTCGCGCTCCACCCGGGGGCCCATGCCGGCGGCGTGCGAGCGGACGATGTTGCGCTGTAGCTGGGCGCGCAGCTCCGGGCTGATGTGCCGGGTCGCCAGGGCGCCGAAGCCGGTGGAGACGCCGTAGACCGGGTCGGGCTTGGCCGCCAGCGCTTCCACGATCTCCCGGGCCGCCGCGAGGGCCGCCACCGCCTCCGCCGACAGTTCGATGCGGGCACCGCCGCGCGCCACGGCGAGAACGTCGGACGCCGTGACACCGGACGTCCCCACCACCACAGTGTGCATATCCATATTCAGGAGCGTACGCAGTGAATGTGGCGGTGTCACTAGTGGGGGCCGCGGTCACCCCTTACCCCGCGGTGTGGGCTTCGCCTCACGGCGGGCGTCCCTGGTCGCCTCACGGCGGGCGCCCCCGGACGCCTCACGGCAGGCGCCCGCGGAACCGGCGCCGTTCGGCGCGCGAGGGCGGCGGCTCGTCGGCCAGCCGGACGACCGGGTCGTCCGGGCCCTCCCGGCCGGCCAGCACCGGACGGTCCAGGCGCATCGCCTTGGCCCGGTACTGGGCAGCGTCCGCGAGCCGGAACAGCCGCCGGGCGTCGCCCACCTCGCCGATCGGCTCCTCGGTCGAGGCGACCCCGCACGCGACCCCCTCCCCCAGCTCCAACTCCCCCGCCCGGCGGCACAGTTCGTCCGCCGCCTTCAGTACGTCACCGACGGGCGGCCCGACCGCGAGCAGACAGAACTCGTCCCCGCCGAGCCGCGCGGCCAGCGCGCCCGGCACCATCGCGCCGCACAGCGACAGCACCGAGCCGAAGCGTTCCAGGAGGCGGTCGCCGACGGCGTGCCCGAGGGTGTCGTTGACCCGTTTGAGCCCGTTGAGGTCACAGACGACGAGACTGACGGCCACGCCCTCCGCGCGGTGCCGCTCGACGGCCTCCTCCAGGCACACGTCCACGGCACGCCGGTTGGCGAGGCCGGTGAGGGCGTCGGTGTACGCGAGCCGGCGGGCCTCCTCCAGCCGCTCGGTCTGCGCTATGCCCGCGGCGACGACGGCGGCGAGCACGGTGGCGAAGTCGGAGTCGGCCCGCGCGAACACCGGCGCGCCGCCCTCGCGCGCCACGTACAGCTCGCCCCAGGCCCGGCCGTGCAGCACGACGGGGGCGACGACACAGCAGCCGCGGCCCCGGCGGCGCAGGGCGGCGACCCGCTGGTGGAGGTAGCCGGGGGTGCCGGCGGACGCGCCCACGGCCGTCTCCACCCAGGCGTTGGGACCGCCGCCCCCGGCCCACCGCTCGTGCAGGAACTCGGTGATCTCCGGGAACTGGTGCACCGGATACGTCTCGTCCTCCGGGAACTCCTCCTCGTCCGGGGCGCGGTCCCCCACGTTGGCGAGGACCCGGAGCCGGCCCAGCTCGCGCTCCCACACCGACAGCGCGGCGAAACTGCCGTCCAGCGCGTGGCAGGCGCCCAGGGCGGCGGCCCGCCAGCACTCCCGGGGGGTGTGCGCCGCCGCCATGCCCTGGGCCAGCGCCACGACCGCGATCAGCCGTTTGTCCTCACCCATTACTCCAGGTTAGGGAGGAATGTGATGGTTCGGGATGTCGGAGCGGCGATCAGGTGGCGCCCCCGTCGACACCGCGCGGCGCCACGGACCGGCGCCGGGTACGGGCGGCCCTCACTCCCCCGGCCACTGAGGCGTGCGCTTCTCGTTGAAGGCCGCCACACCCTCGGCCCGGTCGCCGGAGAACGCCACCGAACGCCAGGCCGCGTCCTCGACCTCCAGACCGGCCCGCAGGTCCAGGCCATGGCCCAGCCGCAGCGCCCGCTTGGCGGCACGCAGTCCGACCGGCGAGTTCCGGGCGATCCGGGCGGCGAGCGCCAGCGCCTCCTCCCGGTCGCGGCCCTCGTCCACCAGCTGGTCGACCAGGCCCAGCTCCGCCGCCTCCGCCGCCGCCACCCGGCGCGCGGAGAAGATCAGCTCGGCGGCCCGCGCCGCGCCGACCCGGCGGGGCAGCAGCTGGGTGCCGCCGCCGCCCGGGATCACGCCCACGGACACCTCCGGCAGCCCCACCACGGCCGTAGGGTCGGCCACGATCAGGTCGCAGGACAGCGCCAGCTCGAACCCTCCGCCCAGCGCGAAGCCGTGCACCGCCGCGATCGTCGGCATCGGCAGCTCCAGCACCCCGGTGTACGCCGCCCGCGCCACCGGCCGCTGCCGGACGAGGTCGGCGTCGGTGAAGGAGTTCCGCTCCTTCAGGTCGGCCCCGACGCAGAACGCCCGTTCGTGCGACGAGGTCAGGACGGTCACCCGGGCCGCGGGGTCGCCGGCGAGCGCCGCGCACGCGCCCGCGAGGGAGCGGGCCAGCTCCGTGGAGACGGCGTTCATCGCCTTGGGCCGGTCCAGCACCAGCTCCGCGACGTGCCCGTGCCGCCGCACCAGCACGAACTCCCCGAACCGCTCCTCGCTCATGACACCCTCCGGTTAACGCGGGTTAACTGACTGCCGGTCCGATCATCGCAGTCGTACCCGGTTCCGGGAAACCCCGGGAGGCTACGCCCGTTCGAGTGACATCCCGGCCGTCTCCCCGCACACCGCCCACACGGACGCATAGCGTGCCTCCGCCGTGGCGCGTCCCGGGCGCGCGGCGGGGAGGGGAACCCATGCCATCGACACGTGTGCCGACATCCGCACCGATACCCGCGCCGTCCGGTGCGGAGCCCGCGCCGGGCGTACGGCGCGGGCGGCACCGCAAGCCGCGGTCCCGGCGGGTGCTGCTCGTCGCGGGCGGCCTCGCACTGGCCGCCGGCCTGCTCAGCCTGGTCCGGGTCGCCCCGGAGCCGGGCGCAGGCACGCCCGGCACGGCGGCGGCCGAGCCCCGGCCCGGCCCGCCCGGCAGGGCCCCGGGCCGTGCACCGGACACCGCCGCCACCCTCGCCGCCGCCCCGACCGCACGGCCCTCGGCGACCTCCGTCACGGGCGGCACAAGCCCCGCCCCGGCACCCGCCGGGACCTCGGCGTCGAAGGCTCCGGCGTCCGGGACACCGGCCGGGGGCACCGCCGTACCGACCGCGGCTCTTCCGACCGCGGTACCGACGGGCCGCCCCGCCCCCACCACGGCCCCGCGGACGCCCGGCCGCACGGCGCGGCCCACGCCGAAGAGATCCGCCACGCCCCCGCCCCCGACGCCCCCGGCACCGACCCGGACCCCGGCACCGGACCCGGGCACGGCGGCACCCGCACCGGGCCAGCTGTGCGTACCGGTGATCGCCCTGTGCGTGGACCTGCCCGGCGCGACGGGCAGGAGGAAGTCCCCTGGCTAGAGCCGGCCGTCGCGACGGGCGAGCAGCCACGGCTCGACCACGCCGAGCCCGCGCACCGGGCGCTGCCACATCGGCTGGAGCGCGAAGCGGTAGGCGGGCGGCTCCTCGCCCTCCTTCTCGGCCGCCGCGGCGGCCTCCGCCGCCTCCGCCTCCGAGACGGGCGCCTCACCGCTGCGGATCAGCTCCTCGGCGAAGGCGCTGTCCACCAGGACGGCGTCCCGGGGAGCTATGGACGTCAGCCGGGAGGCCAGGTTGACCGTCGTGCCGAACACGTCGCCCATGCGCGTGGTGACCGTGCCGAACGCCATGCCGACCCGCAGCTCGGGCATCGTCTCGTCGTTCGACAGCGTCTCCACCAGCCGCAGCGCGATGTCCGCGGCGACACCGGCGTCGTCCGCCGCGTACAGCACCTCGTCGCCGAGGGTCTTGATGAGCCGGCCGCCGCGCGCGGCCACCAGGTCGGCGGCGGTCGTCTCGAACGCCTCGACCAGCTCGCCCAGCTCCTCCTCCTCCATCCGGCGGGTCAGCCGCGTGAACCCCACCAGGTCGGCGAAGCCGACGGCGAGCCGCCGGTCGACCATCTCCTCGTCGTCCGCCGACTGCACGACCCGTCCGGCCGAGGCGGCGAGCTGCCGCCGCCACACGTAGACCAGGAACTCCTCCAGCTCGGGCAGGAGCAGTTCGACGATCGGGTACGTCACCTCGGTGCGGGTCATCCCGGGCTCGGGCGGCTCGGTCAGGCCCTCCAGGAAGGAATCCATCTGCCACTCGGCCAACCGGGCGGTGGTCTGCCCCGTGGACCGGGCCACCTGCACGGCCATCGCCTCGCTGAGCAGGCCCGCCTCGACCAGACCGGCGAGCCGGCGCAGGGCGAGCACGTCGGCCTCCGTCAGCGCCTTGGCCTGTCCGATGTCCGCGAACCCCATGGCCCGCCAGAACCGGGACGCCAGTTCCATGGAGACGCCCGCGCTGCGGGCGGCCTGGAACGGGGTGTAGCGGCGCTCGGCGCCCAGGATGAGCTGTTCGAGCCGCAGGGCCAACGGGTTGTCGCCGTTGTCGGGGGCGTCGGGGTCCACCCGGCCGTCCCCGTCAGCGCCGGAGCCCGTGTCGTCGACGGTCACGCCTGCTGCCCTTCCGATCTGCCGCGGTCAGGTATCGACCGGCCTCAACTCTACGGCAGATGTGCGCCAGCTCACTCCGTCGGGTCGGGCCGGCGGCCCGCCTCCCGGCACCGGCCGGGCGGGCGGGCGTCCTGCCCGGTTTCCGGCATCGGTCCAGGTCGGAGGCGTGCCGACGGTCGCCGGGCACCGGCCCCGGAACCGGCCGCGCGGCCCCCGCGCCCCGGAGAGGGCTACGCCGCACCGTGATCCCCCGAGCGGGCCGCACCCGGTCCGCCGGACACGACCGCGCAGGCTCCCCGAGCTCCCCACGCCCTCGTGCCGCGCGCGGGTCGCGGACCCCGCGGGTCCCGCACGCTTCACCGGTCGCATGAGCGGCCTCCGTCACGCGGGCCGCAGGTGCACGATGTCCCCCGCCCCCACCGGCTCCTGCACCCCGTCCTCCGTGGCGATGATCAGGCGCCCGTCCCCGTCGAGGGCCACGGCCTCCCCGACCACCGCCCGGTCGCCCGGCAACTCCGCCCGCACCACCCGGCCCAGCGTCGCGCAGCCCGCCGTGTACGTCTCCAGGAGACCGCCGGCCGCCGGGTCGCCGGCGGCGGCCCGCCACTGCCCGTACCAGTCCTCAAGCGACCGCAGCACCGCCCGCAGCAGCGGGTCCCGGTCCGTGCCCACCGCCCCGGCCAGCGCCAGGGAGCCGGCCTGCGGCACCGGCAGCTCGTCCGCCCGCAGGCTGACGTTGACGCCCACGCCGACCACGACACCGTCCTCGCCGGCCCGCTCGGCGAGGATGCCGCCGGCCTTGCGCTCCTGGCCGTCGACGGTGACCAGCAGGTCGTTCGGCCACTTCAGCGCCGTGTCGACGCCCGCCGCCCGCGCCAGCCCGGTCGCCACCGCCACACCCGTCAGCAGCGGCAGCCACCCCCAGCGCGCCACCGGCACCCCGGCGGGCTTCAGCAGGACCGAGAAGAACAGTCCCGACCGCGGCGGCGCGGTCCACCGGCGGTCCAGCCGGCCGCGCCCGGCCGTCTGCTCCTCCGCGATCAGCACCGCGCCCTCCTCGGCCTCCCCGGCGGCGGCCCGCGCGGCGAGGTCGGAGTTGGTGGAACCGGTCCGCTGCACCACCTCGATGTCGCGGTACAGCCCTCCCTCGCGGACCAGCCCGCGCCGCAGCGCGGCGACGTTCAGGGGCGGGCGGTCCAGGTCGGACCAGCGGCTGTTGTCTGATGGATTCTGCGGCGTCATGCAAGCCACCCTAGGTGTGGTAAACGACGCACTGCTGATCCGTGGGGCCGCCACTACTCTACGGATGAGTAACCGTCCCCCCTTTTGAGCAGGCAGGGAGCCGCATCCCGATGTCCGAGCCGGAAGAGCGTCACGAGATCCCAGAGATCGACATCCACACGACCGCGGGGAAGCTCGCGGATCTCCAGCGCCGCATCGACGAGGCGACGCACGCCGGCTCGGAGCGCGCCGTCGAGAAGCAGCACGCCAAGGGCAAGCTGACGGCCCGTGAGCGGATCGAACTGCTCCTCGACGAGGGCTCGTTCGTCGAGCTGGACGAGTTCGCCCGGCACCGGTCGACCCACTTCGGGCTGGAGCGGAACCGCCCGTACGGCGACGGTGTCGTCACCGGCTACGGCACCGTCGACGGCCGCCCGGTCGCCGTGTTCTCGCAGGACTTCACCGTCTTCGGCGGCGCCCTCGGCGAGGTCTACGGCCAGAAGATCGTCAAGGTCATGGACTTCGCGCTGAAGACCGGCTGCCCGGTGATCGGCATCAACGACTCCGGCGGCGCCCGGATCCAGGAGGGTGTCGCCTCCCTCGGGGCGTACGGCGAGATCTTCCGCCGCAACACCCACGCCTCCGGTGTCGTCCCGCAGATCAGCCTGGTCGTCGGCCCGTGCGCGGGCGGCGCGGTCTACTCCCCGGCGATCACCGACTTCACGGTCATGGTCGACCAGACCTCGCACATGTTCATCACCGGCCCGGACGTCATCAAGACGGTCACCGGCGAGGACGTCGGCTTCGAGGAGCTGGGCGGCGCCCGCACCCACAACTCGGTCTCCGGCGTGGCCCACCACATGGCGGGGGACGAGAAGGACGCCATCGAGTACATCAAGCAGCTGCTGTCGTACCTGCCGTCCAACAACCTCTCCGAGCCCCCGGTCTTCCCGGAGGAGGCCGACCTCGCCGTCAGCGACGAGGACCGCGAGCTGGACACGCTGGTGCCGGACAGCGCCAACCAGCCGTACGACATCCGCACGGTGGTCGAGCACGTGCTGGACGACGCCGAGTTCTTCGAGACGCAGGCGCTGTTCGCGCCGAACATCGTCACCGGCTTCGGCCGGGTCGAGGGCCGCCCGGTCGGCGTCGTCGCCAACCAGCCGATGCAGTTCGCCGGCTGCCTGGACATCGACGCCTCCGAGAAGGCCGCCCGGTTCGTGCGCACCTGCGACGCCTTCAACGTCCCGGTGCTGACCTTCGTGGACGTGCCCGGGTTCCTGCCGGGCGTCGGCCAGGAGCACGAGGGCATCATCCGGCGCGGCGCCAAGCTGATCTACGCCTACGCCGAGGCCACCGTCCCGCTGATCACCGTCATCACCCGCAAGGCGTTCGGCGGCGCCTACGACGTCATGGGCTCCAAGCACCTGGGTGCCGACCTCAACCTCGCCTGGCCCACCGCGCAGATCGCCGTCATGGGCGCGCAGGGCGCGGTGAACATCCTGCACCGGCGCACCCTCGCGGAGGCGGAGGCCGGCGGGGAGGACGTGGAGGCGGTGCGCGCCCGGCTGATCCGGGAGTACGAGGACACCCTGCTCAACCCCTACGTCGCGGCCGAGCGCGGCTACGTCGACGCGGTGATCATGCCGTCCGACACCCGTGCGCACATCGTCCGCGGTCTGCGCCAGCTGCGCACCAAGCGGGAGTCGCTGCCGCCGAAGAAGCACGGCAACATCCCCCTGTAGGCCCGCCGACCCTGGGAGCGGTCATGAACATCAAGGTCGTACGAGGCAATCCGACCCCGGAGGAGCTGGCCGCCGCACTGGCGGTGGTCCGCGCCCGCGCCGCGGCGGCCGCGGTCCGGCCGTCCGGCGCTCAGGGCCCGCGGGACGCCTGGTCGGACCCGTCCCGGATCGCCGCGGCCCGCGTCCCCCGGCCGGGCCCGGCCTCCTGGACCCGCACCTACTGGCCGGGGTGACCGACACGGGTGCCGATTTGAGTACGCCTACTCAGGCACCCCGCCCGTCCCGGCCGCACGCTGGTGACATGCTGTGGTCAGACCCCGAGAACGAGCCGCCGAAGGAACTGCGCGACGCGCAGGACATGCTGCGGCGGCTCGGCCTCCTCGTGGCGCTCGCCATGGTGCTGATCATGATCGTCATCGGCCTGAGGTGAGCCTCGCGGCACGCGCTGACTAACCTGGCCGCATGACCGCAACGCGCCGCAGGCGACTCGTGCTCGCCTCCCAGTCCCCGGCCCGGCTGGGCCTGCTCCGGCAGGCCGGTCTCGCCCCCGAAGTCATCGTGAGCGGCGTCGACGAGGACGCCGTCACCGCGCCCACCCCGGCGGAGCTGGCGCTCGCCCTGGCCGAGGCGAAGGCGTCCGTGGTGGCGGCCCGGCCGGAGGTGCAGGGCGCCCTGGTGATCGGCTGCGACTCGGTGCTGGAGCTGGACGGGCGGGCGCTCGGCAAGCCGGCCGACGCCGAGGAGGCCACCGCCCGCTGGAAGAGCATGCGCGGGCGGGCCGGTGTGCTCCAGACGGGCCACTGCGTGTGGGACACGGAGGCCAAGCGGTACGTGTCGGCGACCGCCTCCACCGTGGTCCGGTTCGGCGACCCGAGCGACGCCGAGATCGCCGCCTACGTGGCCTCCGGGGAGCCCCTCCACGTCGCCGGCGCCTTCACCCTGGACGGCCGTTCGGCGCCGTTCATCGAGGGCATCGACGGCGACCACGGCAACGTGATCGGCATCAGCCTCCCCCTGCTCCGCCGGCTCCTGTCGGAACTGGGCGTGGGCATCACGGAGTTGTGGGCGCCGGAACGGTGATCCCGGCGGGGGCGGAGTCCCGCGGCTCGTCGTCCCCGTCCCGCGGCTCCTCCGTACGGCTCGCCGGCGCGGCCGGGCCGGCGGCGGGCACCGCGCCCGGTTCCGTCCGCGCCGCCGGACCGGCGCCCGACCCGGGCGCGCCGCCGGGGGCCCGGCGCCCCGGGCCGCCCGCACGGTCGTACGTCATCAGGAGCAGCACGATCAGCCCGAGCACGACGACCATGAACAGGAACGCCGGCCAGCCGACCAGGCCCCAGGCGAACGCGCCGAGCAGGCCGTGCACCACGGCGGCGCTGATCAGCAGGACGCGGCCGAAACCGGCCGGGGCGCGGTCCCGTACCGCGACGAGCACGGCCACCAGCGCGCACAGGACGAAGTAGAGCCCGAAGAGGACTCCGCCGACCTTCGAGGACGTCGCCATAACGTCGGGGTCGAGGCCGGCCAGGGACATCTTCTGCCGGCCCACGACCACCCCGAGGAACCAGTTCAGCGCAGCGACGACGACCGCCTCCGCGAGGAGGACCACCGCCACGACCCCTGCCACCGGTCTGCGTACCACCGGTCCCCACCCACTCTCACGCCGACGGCCTGTTACCTCAGGTACGTTCCGGACAGCGCAGACGCTACTAACGGGTAAACCCAGGGACAAGGGTTCGGGCGGCAGCAAAGAATCATTGGGCCATTCGTAGGGACTCGACAAAGAATCAGAGTGGGCCGCAGCACGCTCTCACAGAGACCTTGACCACATGACAGGGCTAGGGTTTTCCGCAGGAGTCCTGCGTACCGAGGTACGACATGGGCTTTCTCGGGTCGAGCGAGCCTCGTATCACGCTCCGTGTGGGCAAGCTCACCATTGGGGACGGGTCGAAGTGCCGTGTCGGCAGTCCCTAAACTCGGCTTGTTTCAAGGAGGGAGCCTCAATCGTGCGCAAGGTGCTCATCGCCAACCGTGGCGAAATCGCTGTCCGCGTGGCCCGGGCCTGCCGGGACGCCGGGATCGCGAGCGTGGCCGTATACGCCGACCCGGACCGGGACGCTCTGCATGTCCGCGCCGCGGATGAGGCGTTCGCCCTGGGCGGTGACACCCCGGCCACCAGTTACCTGGTCATCGACAAGATCCTGAACGCGGCGCGCGAGTCCGGCGCGGACGCCGTACACCCCGGCTACGGCTTTCTCTCGGAGAACGCCGAGTTCGCGCAGGCCGTCCTGGACGCCGGCCTGACCTGGATCGGCCCGCCGCCGCAGGCCATCCGCGACCTGGGTGACAAGGTCGCCGCCCGGCACATCGCCCAGCGCGCCGGCGCCCCGCTGGTGGCCGGCACGCCCGACCCGGTCTCCGGCGCCGACGAGGTCGTGGCGTTCGCCGAGGAGCACGGCCTGCCGATCGCCATCAAGGCCGCCTTCGGTGGTGGCGGCCGTGGTCTGAAGGTCGCCCGCACCCTCGAAGAGGTCCCGGAGCTGTACGACTCCGCCGTCCGTGAGGCGGTGGCCGCGTTCGGCCGCGGCGAGTGCTTCGTCGAGCGCTACCTGGACCGGCCCCGCCACGTCGAGACCCAGTGCCTGGCCGACAAGCACGGCAACGTGGTCGTGGTCTCCACCCGTGACTGCTCGCTCCAGCGCCGCCACCAGAAGCTGGTGGAGGAGGCCCCGGCGCCGTTCCTCTCCGAGGAGCAGGTCGCCGAGCTGTACCGCGCCTCGAAGGCCATCCTGAAGGAGGCCGGCTACGAGGGCGCCGGCACCTGTGAGTTCCTGGTCGGCCAGGACGGCACGATCTCCTTCCTGGAGGTCAACACCCGGCTCCAGGTCGAGCACCCGGTGACCGAGGAGGTCGCCGGCGTCGACCTGGTCCGCGAGATGTTCCGCATCGCCGACGGCGAGGAGCTGGGCTACGGCGACCCGGTGCTGCGCGGTCACTCGTTCGAGTTCCGCATCAACGGCGAGGACCCGGGCCGCAACTTCCTCCCGGCCCCCGGCACGGTGACCCGGTTCGACGCGCCCTCCGGCCCCGGCGTCCGCCTGGACGCGGGCGTGGAGGCCGGCAGCGTGATCGGCCCCGCCTGGGACTCGCTGCTCGCCAAGCTGATCGTGACCGGCCGCACCCGCAAGGAGGCGCTGGAGCGGGCCGCGCGTGCCCTGGACGAGTTCCAGGTGGAGGGCATGGCCACGGCCATCCCGTTCCACCGCGCGGTCGTCCGGGACACGGCGTTCGCCCCGGAGCTGACCGGCTCGGCGGATCCCTTCACGGTCCACACCCGCTGGATCGAGACCGAGTTCGTCAACGAGATCAAGCCGTTCGCCGCCCCGGCCGACGTCGAGGCGGAGGAGGACGGCGGCCGCGAGACGGTCGTGGTCGAGGTCGGCGGCAAGCGCCTTGAGGTCTCCCTGCCGGCGTCGCTGGGCATGAGCCTGGCCCGCACGGGTCTGGCGGCCGGCGCCAAGCCGAAGCGCCGCGCGGCGAAGAAGTCGGGCCCGGTCGCCTCCGGCGACACCCTCGCCTCGCCGATGCAGGGCACGATCGTGAAGATCGCCGTCGAGGAGGGCCAGGAGGTCCAGGAAGGCGACCTGGTCGTCGTCCTGGAGGCCATGAAGATGGAGCAGCCCCTCAACGCCCACAAGGCGGGCACCATCAAGGGCCTGACCGCCGACGTCGGCGCGTCCATCACCTCGGGCGCGGCGATCTGCGAGATCAAGGACTGACCCGCCCCGCACGACAGCGCGTCGGCCCCCGGCACACCCGCCGGGGGCCGACGCCGTTCCCGGCCGACGCCGTCACTCGACCGACGGCGATTCCGGGCCGACGGCATCACTCGGCCGACCGGGGGCGCGGCGCGGGCGCCGGGGCACGGTCACGGAAGAGGACGAAAGCCCCTTGAGGGCGCGCGTAAGGCGGGCGGCGAGAACCGCACGGACACGCGTGACACAGCGGGGACGACTCCGCACGAGCACGCGGAACGCAGCGGCGAGAACCCCGCGCAGGCGCGCGGGAGGCAGCGAGGACAACCCCGCACGGCCACCCGGAACGCAGCGCAGGCACCGGCACGGACACGGACTCGGACTCGGCGGCGAAACCCCCGAAGGGCGCGCGGGAGGCAGCGGGGACAGCCCCGCCTGGGCGCACGGCAGGCAGCAGCGCAAGCCCCGCACGGGCGGCGTGCCTGTCGCAAAAGGCCCCGGCGCTGCGGCGGACACCGCGGCGGAGGCTCCGGCGAGAGCCAACGCGGCAGAAACCCGGCGAGGGGCAAGGCGGCGGAGCCCCCCGGCGTGAGGGTGGGTGAGGGCGCGCGGGCCCGTGGCCCGTCTCCCCGCGGGCCATCGGCCGGGCCCCACACCCGGTGGGCGCCGTCCGGTGGGGGCGGTCAGCGGCGGCGCAGGTCCGCGACCCGGCCCCGGTCGGCTCCCGCGGGCTCTCCCAGTCCCGCGGCGGAGCGCAGGGCCGTGGCACCCGGTACATGACCCCTGCGCGGTCCCGGCAGGGGAGTACGGCGGCCCGCCGGGACCTGGTCACCCCCCGGGTTCCCGCTCGCCCCCGCAACGGCGATCTGCACGCCCTGGTCGGCGAGCGCCTGCAACTCCGTACCGGCGCGGTCGTCGTGGGCCGGCGGTTCGTCGGTGACCAGCCGGGTGATCAGGTCCGTCGGCACGGTCTGGAACATCGTGTCGGTGCCGAGCTTGGTGTGGTCGGCGAGGACCACCACCTCCGCGGCGGCCTGGACGAGGGCCCGGTCGACGGACGCCGAGAGCATGTTGGAGGTGGACAGGCCGCGTTCGGCCGTCAGACCGCTCCCGGAGAGGAAGGCCCTGGAGACGCGCAGCCCCTGGAGGGACTGTTCGGCGCCGGAGCCGACGAGGGCGTAGTTGGAACCGCGCAGGGTGCCCCCGGTCATCACCACCTCCACCCGGTTGGCGTGGGCCAACGCCTGGGCCACCAGGAGGGAGTTGGTGACGACCGTCAGGCCCGGCACGCGCGCGAGGCGGCGGGCCAGCTCCTGCGTGGTCGTACCGGCCCCGACCACGATGGCCTCGCCCTCTTCGACGAGGCCCGCGGCGAGATCGGCGATCGCCGTCTTCTCGGCGGTCGCGAGGTGGGACTTCTGCGGGAAGCCCGACTCGCGCGTGAAGCCGCCCGGGAGGACGGCACCGCCGTGCCGACGGTCGAGGAGTCCTTCTGCCTCCAGTGCGCGCACGTCCCGTCGTACGGTCACTTCGGAGGTCTGGACGACTCGGGCGAGTTCACGGAGCGACACGGCACCGTTCGCTCGCACCATTTCGAGGATCAATTGGCGACGTTCAGCAGCGAACACGAAACTGACAGTAACCCCAGCGACCGTCTGCTTTCAGCAGTTTGCGGCGAATAGCAGAAGTTGTTCGCAGGGCGGGGCGGGAGGTGATATAGACCCCATCCGCCCCGACCAAGCCGCCCGCGCCCGCCGCGAACCCCCGTGACCAGGGGAGAGCCGGCGGCGGCCGTCAGGCCTCCGCGCTCGCCTTGCGGGTGTGCAACTGCCGGGCGACCTCAGCGATCGACCCCGAAAGGGAGGGGTACACCGTGAAGGCGTTCGCGATCTGTTCGACCGTCAGATTGTTGTCGACGGCGATCGAGATGGGGTGGATCAGTTCCGAGGCGCGCGGGGCCACGACCACACCGCCGACGACGATCCCGGTGCCCGGCCGGGAGAAGATCTTCACGAAGCCGTCCCGGATGCCCTGCATCTTGGCGCGCGGGTTGCGCAGCAGGGGCAGCTTGACGACCCGGGCGTCGATCTTGCCCGCGTCCACGTCCGCCTGGGTGTAGCCGACCGTCGCGATCTCGGGGTCGGTGAAGACGTTGGAGGAGACCGCCTTCAGGTTCAGCGGGGCCACCGCGTCGCCGAGGAAGTGGTACATGGCGATGCGCCCCTGCATGGCGGCGACGGACGCGAGGGCGAAGACACCGGTCACGTCACCGGCCGCGTAGACGCCGGGGGCGGTGGTCCGCGAGACCTTGTCGGTCCAGATGTGGCCCGAGTCGCGCAGCTTGACGCCGGCCTCCTCCAGGCCGAGCCCCGCGCTGTTCGGGACGGCGCCGACGGCCATCAGGCAGTGCGAGCCGGTGATGACCCGGCCGTCGGCCAGCGTCACCTCGACCCTGTCGCCGACGCGCTTGGCGGACTGCGCGCGGGAGCGGGCCATCACGTTCATGCCACGGCGCCGGAAGACGTCCTCCAGCACGGCCGCGGCGTCCGGGTCCTCGCCGGGCAGCACCCGGTCCCGGGAGGAGACCAGGGTGACCCGGGAGCCCAGGGCCTGGTAGGCGCCGGCGAACTCGGCACCGGTGACGCCGGAGCCGACCACGATCAGCTCTTCCGGCAGCTCGGTGAGGTCGTAGACCTGGGTCCAGTTCAGGATGCGCTCGCCGTCGGGCTGGGCGTCGGGCAGCTCGCGCGGGTGACCGCCGGTGGCGATGAGGACGGCGTCGGCGGTGAGGGTCTCCTCGGTGCCGTCGGCGGCCGTGACGACGACCTTCCGGGACCCGTCCAGGGCCTGCATGCCGTCCAGCCGGCCGCGCCCGCGCATGACCCGGGCACCGGCGCGCGTGACGGACGCGGTGATGTCGTGCGACTGGGCGAGCGCCAGGCGCTTCACCCGGCGGTTGACCTTGCCGAGGTCCACCCCGACCACCCGGGCCGTCTGCTCCAGCGGCGGGGTGTCGTCGGCGACGATGATGCCCAGCTCCTCGTAGGAGGAGTCGAAGGTGGTCATCACCTCGGCCGTAGCGATAAGGGTCTTCGACGGCACGCAGTCGGTCAGCACCGACGCCCCGCCCAGACCGTCGCAGTCGACGACGGTCACCTCCGCGCCGAGCTGAGCGGCGACCAGCGCCGCTTCGTATCCGCCGGGTCCGCCACCGATGATCACGATCCGAGTCACGTATTCCATTGTCCCGCACGCTTCAACGTGCCACGGCCCGGGGCGCCACCGGCGCCATCGGTGTCACTCCCGGGACGCCCGGGACGCATGGTGCGGCTGCCGTACCCTCTGTGCATGTCGCTCTATGCCGCGTACGCCGGCAACCTCGACGCGCGCCTGATGTCCCGCCGCGCCCCGCACTCGCCGCTGCGCGCCACCGGCTGGCTGAACGGCTGGCGGCTGACCTTCGGCGGCGAGCAGCTGAGCTGGGAGGGCGCGCTGGCGACGATCGTCGAGGACCCGCTGGCCCAGGTCTTCGTCGGGTTGTACGACATCGCGCCCATGGACGAGGAGTCGCTCGACCGGTGGGAGGGCGCGGGACTCGACCTCTACCGGCGGGTGCGCGTGCGCGTGCACACCCTGGACGGCGAGGAGTCCGCCTGGACGTACGTCCTCGACAGCTACGAGGGCGGGCTGCCGTCGGCGCGCTACCTGGGCGAGATCGCCGACGCGGCGGAGTCGGCCGGGGCGCCGCACGACTATGTGATGGAGCTGCGCAAGCGCCCCTGCTGAACCGGCCCGCCACGCCGGTCCGCCCCGCCCTCGCGCGGCTTTCCTCCGCTTTCGGCCCCCGTTGTGGGAAACGACAAGGCAACGAAAGCAATCCCGTGAGGTCTGTCATCTACGCGCGTAGGCGAGAACCGGCTACCCTCATCGGCGTGAACGCATCTCTTCTTCCGGACGACATCCAGGGCGACCCGTACGCCGCCGCCGACGCCGCCGCCGCGCGCCTGCGCGCCCTCACCGGCGCCGAGACCCACGACGTCGCCCTCGTGATGGGCTCCGGCTGGGCTCCGGCCGTCGACGCCCTGGGCGCGCCCGACGCCGAGTTCCAGGTCACCGAGCTGCCCGGCTTCCCGCCGCCGGCCGTCGAGGGGCACGGCGGCAAGGTCCGCTCGTACTCCTTCGGTGACAAGCGGGCCCTGGTCTTCCTGGGCCGCACCCACTACTACGAGGGCCGCGGTGTCGCCGCCGTGGCGCACGGCGTGCGCACCGCCGTCGCCGCCGGCTGCAAGACCGTGGTCCTCACCAACGGCTGCGGCGGCCTGCGCGAGGGCATGCGCCCCGGCCAGCCGGTGCTGATCAGCGACCACATCAACCTCACCGCGACCTCCCCGATCGTCGGCGCCAACTTCGTCGACCTGACGGACCTGTACTCGCCGCGCCTGCGCGCCCTGTGCAAGGAGATCGACCCCACGCTGGAGGAGGGCGTCTACGCCCAGTTCCCCGGCCCGCACTACGAGACCCCGGCCGAGATCCGCATGGCCCGGGTCATCGGCGCGGACCTGGTCGGCATGTCGACGGTGCTGGAAGCGATCGCCGCGCGCGAGGCGGGCGCCGAGGTGCTGGGCATCTCCCTGGTCACCAACCTCGCCGCGGGGATGACCGGCGAGCCCCTCAACCACGAGGAGGTCCTCCAGGCCGGCCGCGACTCGGCGGCCCGGATGGGCGAGCTGCTCGGCCGGGTGCTGGGCAAGCTGTAGCGGACCCCGGGCGCTGCCGCGCCGGTGACGGACCCCCGCGCCCGCCCCTCGACCGACGCGGCGGGGCGGACGGGCGGAGGGGGCCGGTGGCGGAGTCCCGCCATCCGGGGGCCGAGCCCCCAGTGGAGCAGGAAAACACGGAGAGGTTGATCCCACGGTGCACGACGATCTCATCGGCAAGGCCGAGACCTGGCTCGCGGAGGACCCGGACCAGGAGACCCGCGACGAACTGGCCAAGCTGATCGCCGCCGGTGACACGGAGGAGCTGGCCGCCCGCTTCGCCGGCACCCTCCAGTTCGGCACCGCGGGCCTGCGCGGCGAACTGGGCGCCGGCCCGATGCGCATGAACCGCAGCGTCGTCATCCGCGCCGCCGCCGGCCTCGCCGCGTACCTGAAGGAGAACGGCACCCCGCACGGGGGCGACGACGCCGGACTCGTCGTCATCGGCTACGACGCCCGCCACAAGTCCGCCGACTTCGCCCGGGACACCGCCGCCGTGATGACGGGCGCCGGTCTGCGCGCCGCCGTGCTCCCCCGCCCGCTGCCCACGCCCGTCCTGGCGTTCGCCATACGGCACCTGGGCGCGGTCGCCGGCGTGGAGGTCACCGCCAGCCACAACCCGCCCCGGGACAACGGCTACAAGGTGTACCTCGGCGACGGCTCCCAGATCGTGCCGCCCGCCGACGCGGGGATCGCCGCCGGGATCGACGCCATCGCCTCCCTGCACGACGTGCCGCGCCCGGAGTCCGGCTGGGAGGTCCTGGACGACTCGGTCCTGGACGCCTATCTGGCCCGTACGGACGCCGTCCTGTCCGCCGGTTCCCCGCGCACCGCCCGCACGGTCTACACGGCCATGCACGGCGTCGGCCGGGACGTCCTGCTGGCCGCCTTCGCCCGCGCCGGGTTCCCGGAGCCGGTGCTGGTCGCCGAGCAGGCCGACCCGGACCCGGACTTCCCCACGGTCGCGTTCCCGAACCCGGAGGAGCCGGGCGCGATGGACCTGGCGTTCGCGCGGGCCCGCGCCACCGGCCCGGACCTGGTCATCGCCAACGACCCGGACGCCGACCGCTGCGCGGTGGCGGTCGAGGACGGCGGCGACTGGCGGATGCTGCGCGGCGACGAGGTCGGCGCGCTGCTCGCCGCCCACCTGGTCCGCCGGGGCGTGACCGGCACCTTCGCCGAGTCGATCGTCTCGTCCTCGCTGCTCGGGCGGATCGCCGCGAAGGCGGGGCTGGCGTACGAGGAGACCCTGACCGGCTTCAAGTGGATCGCCCGCGTGGACGGTCTGCGCTACGGCTACGAGGAGGCCCTCGGCTACTGCGTGGACCCCGAGGGCGTGCGCGACAAGGACGGCATCACCGCCGCGCTGCTGATCACCGAGCTGGCGTCCGCGCTGAAGGAGGAGGGCCGCACCCTCCTGGACCTGCTCGACGACCTCGCCGTGGAGCACGGCCTGCACGCCACCGACCAGCTCTCGGTGCGCGTCCAGGACCTCTCCCTGATCGCCGACGCGATGCGCCGGCTGCGCGAGCGGCCGCCGACGGAACTGGCGGGCCTGCCCGTCACCCGGGCCGAGGACCTGACCCGGGGCACGGACACGCTGCCGCCCACCGACGGCCTGCGCTACACCCTCGACGGCGCCCGGGTCATCGTCCGCCCGAGCGGCACCGAGCCCAAGCTGAAGTGCTACCTGGAGGTCGTCGTACCGGTCGCCGACCGGACCGGCCTGCCGGCCGCGCGCGCCCGCGCGACCGAGCTGCTGGCGGCCGTCAAGCGGGACCTGTCGGCGGCGGCCGGCATCTGAGGCGTACGGCACGGAGTCCACGCACGGAACGGGGCGCCCCTCCCGGGGCGCCCCGTTCCGTCGTACCCGGGCGCCGGACCGTACGCCCGGCGCGCTCCGGCCCCTCCGGGTGAGGCGTCGGGGCACGGCGCCGACCGTCGGAACACGGCACCGGCAGTCGGAATGCGGACCGACGACGAAGCGACCGACCGAAACGCGCGGCCCCGTCCCCACGGCCGGAGCACCGGGCGGGCGGGCAGGCGAGCGGCGCACGGCCCCCGCGTACGCCACACACAGCGGAACGGCCCGCGCACACCGCACCCCCAGGGCCCGGGCGAGCGGGCGAGCGGGCAGCCCACAGTCCCGGCGTACGCCACACACCGCGGAACGGCCCGCGGACACCGCACCCCCGCCCCGCGCGCCACACCCCCACGACCCGGGCACCGGACGGGCGATCAGGCGATCAGGCAGCCAAGCGGCCAAGCGGCCCACGGTCCCCCACCCACGCCGCGCATCCCGGAACGGCCCGCGCACACCACGCCCCGCGGTCACACTCCGCCCCCGCGCCGGGGCCTCAGCCCACGGCCAGCAGGATCGCCAGCAGCACCGCCCCGGCGACGGCCGGCGCGGCCACCTCGTAGGCCCAGCGCACGGTGACCTCGCCCTGCGCCGGCCCGCCGGCCTCCCCGTGGCGCTCCAGGATGTCGCGCAGGTCGTCCATCACCTTGTCGGTCTCGGCGCGGACCGGACCGGTCTCCGCGCCGTGCGCGCCGAACCCGCCCAGACCGCCCAGGCCCCCCGTGCCGAACCCGCCGAGCC
>NZ_JOCB01000062.1 GCF_000718775.1 Streptomyces sp. NRRL S-31 | reverse complement strand
GCGCCGGTCGTGGCGAGACCCGTCAGGGCGAGGGAGCGCAGGCGGGCGAGGCGGCGGGTGGCGGTGAACGCGAGCATGGGGAAGGAACTCTCCTGGAGGACGTCGTTCGAGGCGCCGGCCGGATGTCCCGGTCGCGGCCCGCAGGGCGTCGCGGTCGAGGCCCTGTCTGCACGACGCCGCAGGAACGGTCCGGTGGTCCACACCGGGCTGTGCCCTGCGGCGTACGGCAACGACCACCATGGTTAGCGGCCCACCGAAAGCGGGGCAAGAGTGTGACCTACTACCCCAGGTAGGAGAAAATGCGCCAAACGGGCATATCGGGGCTTTCCCTGCTGGTCGGGGCCGTACACACCTACGAACCCGCCCAGGACGTGACACGCGCCCTATGGGGCACGTCACCCGTCCCGGTGCGACAGCGGCCCGTCTCGCGGGCGCGCGGACCTCAGTAGGACTCGGAGTCGGGGATCACGTGCATCGCCGCTTCCTCCGCCGAGGCCCCGGCTCCGTCCAGTCCCATGTCGGACGCGAACAGGTCGGACTCGGTGTTCTCGTGACTGCCTTCGTCCGGCGCCACGAGCCGGCCGGCGCGCTCGTCGCCCACCTCGTAGTCGATCAGCTCGCCGTCCGTGCCCCAGGTGTCGCCGAGCCCGTCGCCCTCCGGGACACCTATGTCGGGCACCTCCTCCGCGAGGCGCTCGTCCAGGCTTTCCCCTCGCCACCGCTCCGACGCCGTGACACCGGTGTGCTCAACGCCCCACGGTCTCTCCGGGGGCGAGTAGCCCTCGTCCAGAGCCTCGTCGCCGCCCCGGTAGTCCAGGGTGTCCGACGCGTCCAGCAGGCCGACGTCGTCCTGCACATCGGACCCGTCCGGCTGGTAGACGTCGTCACCCATCATCTCAGCAGTCAACTGCGCTCCATCGTCATCCGCCTGGAGGAATGGGGGCTGTCATCCCTCACCGCATCTTCGCCCCGCACCGGTGTCCTCTCGGAAGCGGTGACGCGTCCATATAACCCGCCCGGTGCCGCCGGTCAGCAGCACCCGGCACGATCTTGCACTTCTGGGCTACGGCAGGGCGCTTGCGGGACATCCCGGACGTCGGCTCCGGGCAGGTCACGGTCGAGGCCGGTGGCGTCGCAGCCGGGGTCGCAGCGGTTCGCTGTGACCGTGCCGGGGTCCAGGCGCCGGGCCGGCGGTTCAGCCGTTCGGTCGCGCGACCCGTTCAGGGGTTCGGTCGTGCAGCCGTTCAGCCGTTCGGTCGCGCAGGGGCCGGCGTGCGCTCCGGGGAGCGCACGCCGACGGGTCGGGTGCGTTGTCTAGCAGGCCCCGAGGTCTTCCCAGACGCCCCACTGGCCGGTGGTACCGGGCTTGTCGCCCGACACCCACCACTTGGCACGCCAGTTGTGGCCGCCGTAGGAGACGGTGTCACCGCCGTTGTAGACCCGTGCGGCGTCCCAGGCCGGCGTGGTGCAGGTGTCTCCGCCGCCGGTGCCACCACCCGTGCCACCGCCCGTGCCGCCACCCGTGCCACCGCCCGTGCCGCCACCGGTGCCGCCGATGTTGACGTCGACGCAGGAGTAGAAGGCGTTGCCGGTGTCCGCGATGTTCCAGACGGCGAGTACTTTCTGGCGGCCGGTGAAGCCGCCGAAGTTCACCTGCTGGCTGACGTCCGCCGCCGGCTGCTGGTTGCGGCCGTCGAACTCGGCGATCTTCTGCCCACCGATGAAGTACTGCCAGTTGGTGGTGGAGTGGCGGGCCGTGTTGTGCCAGGTGAACGTCGCCGTCGTGCCGACCGGCGTGACCTTCCACGCCTTGCTGTCGTTGTCGAGCTCGGCGTACTCCGCGTGGCCGCCGCTACAGCTTTGCAGTCCCTTCGGACCCTCGACGCTCTGCGGTTCGTACTTGATCTGGCCGCAGTCGACGACGCCCTCGGCGCACTGCTGCTGCCGGCTCGTGGGCAGCGTCACCCAGCCGTGGGCGCTGGCCGTGCTCGCCGGAAGGCTGACGGCGAGCACCGGGGCGACCAGCGCACCGATCGCGAAAGCCGCGCGTCTTTTTGTGTTCATGCCACGTCACTTCCTTCGGAATGTCGGAATGTGTCAGAACAGGCGCCCGTGAAGTCCGGCCGGACCGGTCGTGTCGCGTCGCGTGGTCCGCGCCGTCCGCGCACCCCGCCGGCCGGACGGGGTGCGCGGACACGTTGGCGACGCGGCGCGTGGGACACGCGCCGCGTCTTCGCGCGACCGACGCCACGGGGCAGGGCGACGGCCGGCACAGGTCTGGACCTGACGCCCACTAGGTCTAGACCATAGCCTCGGACCGGATTCGGTCAAGAGGCTGGACGAGGTGAACCGCCCGCCGCCGGCGCCCGCTTCGGCGACCGGGAAGGCCGGCTCCGGAAATCGTGTCGCGCACCGGACTTCTCCGCGCTATTGGTCTAGACAAGGCTGGCCGGATGGTTCACAGTTCGACTGCGCGTGCGTGCCACCGGACGACACCGGAACCGTTCACCCCGCCGCGCGGCACCCCACGGACGCGGCGGTCGCACCCCCTGCCGGAGCACCGCTCCGGCACCTCGCACCGACGCCGCCCGGGCCGGCACGCCCGCGTGCGCAACCCATCCTCGGCACCGCCTCCCCCCGCCACGGCGCAGCGCCAAGAGGTCGCCGCGCGAGAGAGGAGCACCTCCCATGGAAGCGCTGGAAAGAAGCAAGGAGCACGTGCTCGGGCTGTTCCGGATCGTCGTGGGACTGTTGTTCGCCTGCCATGGAGCCGCCACCCTGTTCGGCGTCCCGGGCGGTCCGCACGGCGCCGCGCCGCACTTCGCCGCATGGCCCGGCTGGTGGGCCGCGGCCATCCAACTGGTCGGCGGAATCCTGGTCCTGGGCGGTCTCGGCACTCGCGTCGCCGCCCTGCTGTGCTCGGGGTCCATGGCGTACGCCTACTTCGACGTGCACCAGGCCCAGGCGGCCCTGCCCATCGAGAACGGCGGCGAACCGGCGGCCATGTTCTGCTGGTCCTTCCTCCTCATCGCCGCCTTCGGACCGGGCCGGTGGGCACTGGCGTCCACGCTTCCTTCGCGGCGGCGGTCCGGTGCCGGGGCGACCGGGTCGGCGTGATCCCGGAACACTCCGACATCCGTCCGAGCGGAACACGCCGGCCCGCGCGTCGCCGGGGACTGACCTGGTGGGACGTTCGGCCGTGGTCCAGTCCGCCACCGGGTGCCCTGTACAGGGACAGGGCATCCGGGCGCGGGAAATTGGTCTAGTCCCTTCTTGGTCCAGACCATTGACCCGCTCCCGGGGCGGGCGCTATTCCAGTAGTCGGCAACGCCCTGTCCGTACACGGACATCGGCCACCCCCTCCAGACACCGGGACTGACATGAGACTCGTGCGTTCCTTCCGCGCGGCCCTCACCGCGGCCGCCACCACGGCGGCCGCGGTGGGCCTCGCCCTCACGGGAACCGGCACCGCCGAGGCCGCGACGCCACTGCCGAACCACGTCTTCGCCCCCTACTTCGAGGCCTGGACCGGCGAGAGCCCCGCCGCCCTGTCCGCCCAGTCGGGCGCCAAGCACCTGACGATGGCGTTCCTCCAGACCGCCTCCAAGGGCTCCTGCACGCCGTACTGGAACGGCGACACGAGCATGCCGATCGCCGCCTCGACCTTCGGCGCCGACATCAAGACGATCCAGGCAGGCGGCGGCGACGTCATCCCCTCGTTCGGGGGTTACACGGCCGACACCACGGGTACCGAGATCGCCGACAGCTGCACCGACGTCCAGCAGATCGCCGCCGCGTACGAGAAGGTCATCACCACCTACGACATCTCGCGGCTCGACATGGACATCGAGGTCGACTCGCTCGACAACACCGCCGGTATCGACCGCCGCAACAAGGCCATCAAACTGGTCCAGGACTGGGCGGCGGCAGGCGGGCGCAAGGTGGAGATCTCCTACACGCTGCCGACCACCACGCACGGTCTCGCGGACAACGGCGCGGCGCTGCTGCGCAACGCGGTGAGCAACGGCACCCGGATCGACGTCGTGAACCTCATGACGTTCGACTACTACGACAACCAGACCCACGACATGGCGAAGGACACCCAGACCGCCGCCCAGGGTCTGTACGACCTGCTCGCCCAGCTGTACCCGGCCAAGACCCCGGCCCAGCTGTGGAACATGGTCGGCGTCACCGAGATGCCGGGTGTCGACGACTTCGGCAAGGCGGAGACCTTCACGCTGGCAGGCGCCCGTACCGTGTACGACTGGGCGGTCGCCAAGGGCATCAACACCCTGTCCTTCTGGGCGTTGCAGCGGGACAACGGCGGCTGCCCGGGCGGAGCCGCCGCGGACAACTGCTCGGGCATCCAGCAGAACACGTGGGACTTCACGCACATCTTCGCGCCGTTCACCGGCGGCACCACCACCCCGTCCAACGACTTCTCGGTCGCGCTCACCCCGGCCTCCGGGACCGTGACGGCCGGCCAGTCCGCCACGGCCACCGTGAAGACGGCCGTGACGAAGGGTGACGCCCAGAGCGTGCAGCTCAGCGTGAGCGGGGCCCCGGCGGGCGTCACCGCCTCCCTCAGCCCCGCATCGGTCACCGCGGGCGGCAGCTCCACGCTCACCCTGGCCACCACCTCGGCCGCGGCCTCCGGCACCTACACGGTCACCGTGACCGGCGCGGGCGCCTCCGGCAGCCACTCGGCGACCTACTCCCTGACCGTCACCGGCGGCTCCGGCAGCCAGTGCACGGCCGCCCCGTGGGCCAAGGACAAGGTGTACACCGGCGGCCAGCAGGTCTCGTACAAGGGCCACAACTGGAAGGCCAAGTGGTGGACGACGGGCGAGGAGCCCGGCTCCACCGGTGAGTGGGGCGTCTGGCAGGACCTCGGCGCCTGCTGAACCGCCGTACCGTCACCGCCCGGACGGCCGGCCGACGGCGTGACCACGGGTGAGGCGGGGCCGGGGTCCTCTCGCGGGGCCCCGGCCGCACGCCGTGGTCGGTCCGGCCCGGCGGTCGGGTGTTCCGGTACCGCTCGGTCACCGACAATGGGCCCATGGCAGGGGAAGCGAGCGAGGTGGTCCTCGGCAAGCGGGACCTTCGTGCGGTCACCGCCTTCGCCGCGGCGTGCGCGGAGGAGGTGCTGGACGTGTTCGAGACCGATCAGCCGGGCGACTCGCGGCCTCGGGACGCCATCCGCACCGCGTGGGAGTTCGCCCGGGGCGGTGAGCGCGGGAAGTCGCTGCGTGACACCGCGTCGGCCGCCCTCAAGGCGGCGAAGGACGTGAGGACCGTGGCGGCGCGCGAGGCGGCGTGGGCGGCGATGTCCGCGGCGGGCGCCGCCTACCTGCATCCGCTGGCCAAGGCCACCCAGGTCAAGCACATTCTCGGGGCCGGGGCTCACGCGGCGAGGGCGGCCGAACTCCTCGCCGGCGACGACCCGGGCGTGGGCGCGGAACACCTCGAGCGGGCGGTGCGGCGTGCCACACCGGCCGTCGTCGACGTACTCCAACGCTTCCCGGCGGCGCCGGCCGGCGGCGGACGGGTCGGTGAGCTGATCCGCGTGCTGGACGCCGGCCTGCGTGCCCTCGCCCGCACCGACTGACGGAGTCCGTGCTCCTCCCCGGGCCGCTCGCGTATGGCGGGCGAATTCGGTTGCGGCGGGACCGGGCGGCCCGGTGGGGTACCTCCATGGACGGTGCCACGAACCAGACGCGGGCGACGGGAGCGGGACCCGGCCCCGCGGTCACGGGACGACCGGCTCCCTGGCGCGCACTGGCCGTGCTCGTGGCCCTGATGGTGGCGGCCTTCACCTTCAACACCGCGGAGAACCTGCCCGTCGGCCTCCTGGAGCCCCTCTCCGAAAGCCTCCGGGTGTCCCTGTCGGCGGCCGGTCTCCTGGTCACCGGCTACGGCGTGACGGTGGCCGTCGCGTCCGTGCCGCTGACCCACGCCGTGCGGGCCGTGCCCCGGCGCCATGTGCTGACGGGGCTGCTGGCCGCGCTCGTCGTATCCAGTCTGGGCGCGGCGCTGGCCACCTCCTACTGGCTCCTCCTCGGGGCGCGGCTGCTGACGGCGCTCGCCCAGGCGCTGTTCTGGGCCGTGCTGGGCCCGGTCGCGGTGGGCCTGTTCGCACGCGAGATCCGTGGGCGTGTGGTGGGGGCGCTGTCGGTCGCCGGTTCGCTCGCCCTGGTGCTGGGTGTTCCCGCCGGGACCTGGCTGGGCCGGCAGAGCGACTGGCGGCTGCCCGTCGCTCTGCCGGCGGCTTCGGGGCTGGTCTCCCTGCTGGTGATCGCCGTCCTGCTGCCGACCTCGCGGCCGGAGGAGGATCCGGCGGCCTACGGAGCGGGCCCCGACGCCCGCCGGTTCGCGACGGTGCTCGTGGCCGGGGCGCTGTCCGCTACCGGGGCGTTCACGGGGTACACCTACGTCGTGACGTTCCTGGGCGACGTGAGCGGGTTCTCCCCGAGCGCGGTCAGCGCCCTGTTGGTCGCTTTCGGTGTCGCCTGCCTGGTCGGCGTGGGCGTCACCGGTGCGTTGCTCGACCGCTTTCCGCGGGCCTCGCTGACCGCTGCCGTCGCCACGCAGGCCGTGGGCATGCTCGGCCTGTACGGGGCCGGCGCCGATCCGGTGGCGGCGGTGGTGTTCCTGGCGCTGATGGGCGGTGCGCTCGGTCCGGTGTTCATGACCACCCAGAACGCGGTGCTGCACTGCGCGCCGGGCCGCACGGACATCGCGCTCGCGGCCAACTCCGGTGCGTACAACGGCGGTATCGCGGCGGGCGCCGCGCTCGGCGGACTACTCCTGCCGCTGGGCGGCGTACGGGACACCTTCCTGGCCGGTGGGCTGCTGACCGCCGGTGCCTGCGCGGTGCTCCTCGGCGGGCGGCTGCCGCGTCCCGGACGTGACGCCCCCTCACCGGTCGACTCCGGCCCGTGAACCTCCGCCTGGTCGTCCTGTCGAATACCGCCGATGTCGGATGCCGGCGGGGAGTTCCCCTTATCCTTGTGCCTGGTCTTCCGCGGAGGTCCGCTCGCGCTTCACCACGAGGCGGCCGAGAGGTCCCTCGTCGTGGAGGCCCGGTCGACCGGCCGGGTATCTTCCGGACATCGCGGAGGGCCTGATGATGGAGGAAGCACCCGCCTCATCGGATGAGACGGACGAGAAGGAAGCCGCCGAACGGCGCCGGAAACGGCATCGGACGTGCGGGCAGATCCTGCTCGACTGGTCGCCGGTGCTGGCGCGACTCCTCACCATCGTGATGCAGCACCTCTCCTGACGGGGAGCGACGTGAGCAGGTCGTGGGGCGGGCGCGAATGAGCCCGGCCTTCTCGTAGGCGGCCGGGCTCACCGCTGTATCGCGCGGAGGGCCTCCGACCTGGGCTGCAACCCGGGGAAGGGGCCCTTCGGTGTGCAGCAGGGTCGCTACCACGCACTCCCGCGCATGCATTCCGATCGTACTCGAGTCGAGTCCTCCCGTACTCGAGGAGACCCAACGAGACCTCCGAGGAGACGCCAAGGAGACGCCAAGGAGACCCCAGAGGGCGCGCGGGGACTCGAGGCTCGAGGCGCATCCGCGCTGCCGGGATCTCCGGGTCACCCACCCGCGCCGTGTCACCGCGGCCGGTGTCCGGTGGTCGTACCGTCCGGGCCGTCCGGGTCGTCCAGCAGGGCGATGCGGGCGGTGACGCGTTTGCCGACCGGTTCGCGCCGGGCCTCGAAGCCCCGGGCGACCGCCTTGACGATCTCCAGACCGTGCTGCCCCACCCGGCCGGCGTCCGCCGGCCGGGCCACGGGCAGCACCGGGTCGGAGTCCCACACCATCACCTCGACCACGTCACCGACGACGCGCAGATCCAGCAGCGCCGGTCCCGGAGCGTGCCTGCGGGCGTTGGTGACCAGTTCGCTGACCACCAACTGCGTGACCTCGATGGCGCGCCGCGAGACCGGCAGCCCGTACTCGGCCTGCACACGGGTGAGGAAACCGGCGGCCAGACGGCGGGCCCGGGCGATGTCCGTGACGTCCCCGTCCAACGCCACCGTGGTCCGTATGGCCTGCTCGCCCGACGCAGTGCCGTCTTCTCCCACAGGCACCGACCCCACCACGGCCGCCTCCGCTACCTCGTCCACAATCACCCGCACATACCCCCGTGCGCGCGCGTCACTCCTCGGCGCCCTGTCGGGTTCGCCACACCGCGGCATATGCCGACCCGGGGGGCGCGACGCTGTGGAGCGAGGGGCGGGTGTGCCAGTATCACCGGCATGGCTGAAGGAGAAATGGTGAATGCCGAACACGCCGCGCGGCCGGCCGGGCTGTCGGCCGTCGCCACCGTCGCCGACGGCGGCGTCCGCGTGGTGACCCTGGCCGGGGAGATCGACCACCACACCGGCGACACGCTGCGCCAGGCGCTCGACGCCACCGGCGTGCGGCGGCCGCGCATCGTCGTGGACCTGGGCCAGGTCACCTTCATGGACTCCAGCGGCATCAACATCCTCATCGCCGCCCACCGCGCCCTGGCCGAGGCCGGCGGCTGGCTGCGGCTGGCCGCGCCCGGCGAGTCCGTGAGACGCATCCTGACCCTGGTCGGCGTCGACTCCGTCATCGACTGTCACGACACCCTGAGCGCGGCACTCGGCTGACGGACGTCGGCCGGGCGCCGCTTCGGCCGGGTGGCGGAGCGGGTAAAGGTGTCGACAGGGCCCCTCGGGGCCCGGCAGAGTGGCCGTCCGTGACGAGCAGTGAGCTGTGGACACGCGCGACCGCCGAACGCTACGACGTCGAGGAGAGCGAGATGTCCTCGGCCGCCGTCCTCGGACCGACCCTCGCCTTCCTCGCCGAACTCGCCGGAGACGGCCCGGCGCTGGAGTTCGCCATCGGCACCGGACGCGTGGGCGTGCCGCTCCGGGAACGCGGTGTGCCGGTGACGGGCATCGAACTGTCCGAACACATGACGGCGGTCCTGCGGCGCAAGGCCGACGAGGAAACGCTGCCGGTGACGGTGGGGGACATGGCCACCACCGTGGTCCCCGGCGCATTCACCCTGGTCTACCTCGTCTACAACACCATCACCAACCTGCTCACTCAGGACGAGCAGGTCGAGTGCTTCCGCAACGCCGCTCGGCACCTGCGGCCCGGCGGCCGGTTCGTCATCGAGCTGAACGTGCCACCGCTGCGGTTCCTGCCGCCCGGTCAGGTCGCGGTGCCGTTCGACGTCTCCGAGCGGCACCTCGGGTTCGACACCTTCGACCTGGTCGAGCAGGTACTCGAATCGCACCACCTCACCCGCGACGGTGACGACGGCCGCTACCGGCGCGGCAGTTCCCGGCACCGGTACGCCTGGCCCGCGGAGCTGGACCTGATGGCGCGGATCGCCGGGCTCGGGCTGGAACGCCGTGTCGCCGACTGGGACGGGACGCCGTTCACCCAGGACTCCGCGAAGCACGTCTCCGTGTGGCGCAAACCGGTGTGAAGCCGGTCATGGCCCTCGGGGCCCGCGGGCGGTCCGGCCGCGTTCAGGTGATGTGCCGCAGCAGCGCGGCGACCGCCGGCAGCGGCTCGCCGGGCGGCCGTACCACCATGATCTTCCAGTTCGGCGCGTGCCGGTCGAACCGGTACTGGGACAGGTCGGGGAAGCGGTCCGCGATGGACTGGGGCATGATGCAGACGCCCAGGTCGTTGCGGACGAGTTCCGCCGCCGCGCCGATGTCGTTCACCTCGAACGTCGTGCCGCGGTCGACGCCCGCGGCACGGAAGGCCCGGTCGACCGCGTAGCGGATGGCCCAGCCGGGGGTGAAGTCCACCAGGGGCAGCGGGGCGATGTCGGCGAGCCGGACCCGGCCGTTCGGTGTCGTCCCGGCGAGCACCCGCCGGGGTGCCGCCAGCAGCACCATCTCCTCGTGGGACAGCAGCCGGGTCTGGAGCCCGCGCTGCTGCTGGCGGTCCAGCGCCACCACGGCCAGGTCGACCGTGCCCTCGCGCAGTGCCTGCCGGATGTCGGCGACGGCCGCCTGGCGCAGTCGCACGACCACACCCGGGTGCTCCGCGCGCAGTGCGGCCAAGGCGTGGTGGAGTCCGGCCCATACGCCCTGCATCGTGCCGACGGTCACCCGGCCGCGCAGTTGCCCGCGTACGGCGTCGACGGCCTCCCGGGCCAGTTCGGCGGCCCGGAGTGCCGCGCGTGCGGCGGGGACGAACGCCTCGCCGGCCGGGGTGAGGGCGACGCGGTGCGTGGTGCGGTCGAAAAGGGGGGTGCCCAGTTCGCGTTCGAGGGCGCGGACCGTGCTGGACACGGCGGACTGGACCACGTGCAGCCGACGGGCCGCCGCCGTGAAACCGCCCGCGTCCGCCACCGAGACGACGACCTCCATCTGCCGTAGGTCCATGTTCCGCTCCCGGTCAAGCAGTGCTCCGTCCGGTGCGAAGGCGACGGGCGGGTTTCGGTCTCCTCCGCATCGTATGCGACGGGCGTCGCCGTCCGGATGCCGGATCGGGCCCGCCCCGCTGCCCCGCGTACGGGGAGTGCGGGTGGGCCGCCCCGGCCGTCCGGGCCGCGTGCCGACGCGCACGGGAACCGGACGGCACGCTGGTCAGACCGACGGGAGCCCCGCGCCCGCCCGCGCGGGCACGGGGCCGGTTCCGGCGGGGCGCCCCGGCACGACCACGCCGTGGCCGGTCGGGCGGATGGGTCCGTCGAGCAGGGAGAGGGAACGGCCACCGCGTCCGCTGCGCGCCGCGACGAGTTCCGCGGCGAAGGACACGGCGGTCTCCTGCGGCGTGGACGCGCCCAGGTCGAGGCCCATGGGCGCGTGCAGCCTCGCCAACGCCTCCGGTGACACGCCGGCCTCCGCCAGCTCGCGGATCCTTCGCGCCTGGGTGCGCCGGGAGCCGAGCGCGCCCACGTAGGCCAGCGGCCGGCCCAGTGCCTCGGCGAGGACGGGAACGTCGAACTTCGCGTCGTGCGTCATCACGCAGACCACGGTCCTGTCATCGGTACGCGTGCCGGCCAGGTACCGGTGCGGCCAGTCGACCACGACCTCGTCGGCGTGCGGGAAGCGCTCGGGTGTGGTGAAGGTGGCCCGGGCGTCGCACACGGTGACGTGGTAGCCGAGGAACGCGCCGATCCCGCTCACGGCGGCGGCGTGGGCGTCGGCCCCGAACACCAGCAGCCGTGGCTGCGGGGCCCATGCCTCGAACAAGACCTGGGGCTCGGCCCGCACACCGCTGTCGAAGGTCCGCACGGTGGTGGTGTCCTGGCCGAGCATCAGGCGCGCGTCGGCGAGGACGGCCAGGTCCAGAGCGGCGCTGCCGGTGCTGCCCAGGTGACCGTCCTCCCATACGGCGACGGCGCCGCCGGCCTGGCCACCGGCCTCCGGCATCACCCGGACCAGAACGACCGGACGCCGGGCCTCCGCGGCCAGGTGTGCGGCGGCGAGCACCCGCGCCGTGTCCTGCTCCACGGCCTGGACGAAGACGTCGATCTCGCCGCCGCACGTCAGTCCCACCGCGAACACGTCACCGGACGGCCCGAAGGAGACGAACCGCGGCTCCCCCGAGGCCAGGACCTCACGGGCCAGCTCGTAGACGGCGGCTTCGACGCAGCCCCCCGACACACTGCCGATGGCCGTGCCGTCGGCGTGGACGCACATCGCCGCTCCGGGTCGCAGCGGCGCGCTGCCCCGGACGGCGACGACGCTGGCGATGGCACAGGGGGCTCCGGCGGCCTGCCACTCCAGCACGTGGGGCGCCAGGTCTCGCATGGGTGTCTCCGATCTGCTGTCGGGTGTGGTCCCGGCCGGTCGCGGCCGACCGGCCGGGCGGGTCAGCGGGACCCGTCCGCCTGCTTCATACCGAGGAACCTGCGACCGTTCGCCTCGAGCGTCGCGGCGTCGATCCCGTGGGCGAGCACGTGTCCGACCGGGTCGGGCTGTGCCATGTCGAAGGGGTAGTCACTGCCGCAGACGATCCGGTCGGGCGAGGCGTGGGCGCGCAGCAGCGTCAGGACCTCGGGGTCGTGGGTGACGGTGTCGAAGTACAGGAGGGAGAAGGACTCCGCGGGCGGGCGGGTGCTCCCCCGGCGGACGTCGTCGCGCTGCCGCCAGCCGTGTCCCCACCGGCCCAGCAGCGCGGGGGCGCAGCCGCCGCCGTGCACGAAGCAGACGCGCAGGTCGGGCAGTTCCTCAAGGACGCCGCCCAGCACGACGGAGGCCACGGCGGTCGTGCTCTCCACCGGGTTGCCGATGAGGTTGACCAGGTAGTGGTGGTCCCATTCGGGGCGCGGCAGTTGCATCGGGTGCATCAGGACGGACAGGTCCAGTGCGGCGGCGACGCCGAGGATCTCCCGGAGCACGCCGCGGTCGTAGGAGCGGCCGTCCACCACGGGCGGTACGGCGATGCCCGCGATGCCGTCCGCGGCGGCGAGCCGGGTCAGCTCCCGTCGGGCGGCGTCCACGTCGTCCAGCCGGACGAGTCCGAGTCCGACGAGTGTGCCGTCCGCGCGGGCCACGGTGTCGGCGAGCTGTTCGTTGTAGGCGGCGACGTAGTCGTCCGCCTCGGCCGGGGCGTGGACAGGGAAGGCGAAGGGCGGTGCGGAGATGACCCGCGCGCCGAGCCCGGCCTTCAGGGTGTCGGCGACGATGGCGTCGGCGTCGGTCATCGCGGCGGTCGGGAACGACAAGGGGGCGTCCCCCAGGTAGAGTTCGCCGTCGCGGTCGTTCATGCCGCCGAGCGGGTTCCCGGGCGGGAGCGCGAGCAGGTCGCGCGGCAGCCAGTGGGCGTGGACGTCGATGACGCCGGGGCGGATGTCACCGTTCACGGAGTTCTCCTCGATCGGTTCGGCGAGCGGGTGCTCCCGTGCGGGGCCCGTCCATGTCAGGCATTGGCGTCCCGCTGTTCCCGGGCCGCGCGGGTGATGGCGCACCGGATGGGTTCGTAGCCGGTGCAACGGCAGATGTTGGAGCCGACCACGCTCTCGATCGCCTCGGGGTCGTCGGCGAGGTCGGGGTCGGCTTCGAGTGCTCCGGCGGCCACCATGAGGAAGCCCGGAGTGCAGAATCCGCACTGGAGCGCGTGCTCGGCCGAGAACGCCCGCTGCAACGGGTGGGGTTCGCCGTCGGGTCCGGCAAGACCTTCCACGGTGCGCACGGAGCTGCCGTCGCACTGCACGGCCAGCACGAGACAGGAGCGGACCGCCTTGCCGTCCATGAGGACGGAGCAGGCCCCGCAGATGCCGTGCTCGCATCCCAGGTGGGTACCGGTGAGCCCCAGGTCGTCGCGGAGCACGTCGGCGAGCAGGCGGCGGGGCTCCACGTCGAGGGCGTGGCGGGTGCCGTTCACATCGAGCGTGATCTTCATCGGTGTTCTCCCTCTCGTGCGGTGCGGCGGGCGTGCTGGTCGGCAGCCGCCTCCAGCAGTGTTCTGCCGACCAGGACGGCGATGGCCTGCCGCTTGTACTCCACGTCGGCGTACGGCTGGTCGACGGGCGCCGCGTCCTCCTGGGCGGCGATCCGGCCGGCCCGGGCGAAGGGGTGGCCGTCGGGAAGCCGGGGGCCGGCCGGGAGGGAGCCGGCCTGGGAACCGATCAGCGAGCGTTCGGCGGCGTGCGCCCGGACCGGGCGGTCCGCTGCGTTGACCAGGCCGATCCGGGCGTCGACGATCACGCCGTCGCGCACCGTGAGGGCCGCCGCGACGGCGATCTGCGCGAAGGTGAAGTGGGTACGCCGGTGCTCGATGAAGCCGACGCCGGTGTCCTCGCCGAGCAGGGGCAGACGTACGCCGGTGATGAGTTCCTGGGGCCGGCGCGCGGTGCGGTGGGGCCCGAGGAAGTAGTCGGCGGCAGGCAGGGAACGGGCGCCGTCGGGGCCGGTCACCTCCACGGTGGCGTCCAGGGCGACGCCGATGGCACACCATTCGGAGGCGGGGTGGCCCCAGCCGAAGCTGCCGGCCAGAGTGCCGCGGGACCGGATGGGCGGGTGGGCGATGTTGACCACGGCCCGGGACATCAGGGTGCCGAGCGGGCCCGGCACGGCGGTGGCCTTTTCGAACGCGGCGTGCCGGACGAGGGCGCCGACGCGCAGTTCGTCGCCCTCGACGCGCATGCCGTCGAGTTCCGGGATGCGGTTGATGTCGACGAGCAGCTCGGGCCGGATCCGTTGCAGGTGCATCTCCAGGATCAGGCTCTGGCCTCCGGCGATCACCTGGGCCTTGCGCCGGGTGTCGCCGAGGGCTTCGACGGCCTCGGCGACCGTGCGGGGCACGACGTAGTCGAAGGGTGCGGGTTTCACCGGGCGTGCTCCTGTTCCGTGGCGCGTGCGGCGCGCCAGACGCTGTCCGGGGTGAGCGGCATCTGCAACAGGTCGGGATCGGAGATCCCCAGGGCGTCGGCCACGGCGTTGACGATGGCGGCCGGGGTGCCGATGCAGCCCGATTCCCCGGCGCCCTTGGCGCCCAGCGGTGTGCTGGGGCTGGGGGTGCAGGTGTCCTTGATGGTGATGGGCGGTAGCTCCGCGAACGTCGGGAGCAGGTAGTCCAGGAATCCGCCGGCGAGGTGCGGGACGCCGTTGTCGTCGAACGTCATGCCCTCGTAGAGGGCCTGGCCGATGCCCTGCACCGCCGATCCGAACGCCTGTCCGTGCACCAGGGTGGGATTGAGGACCACTCCGCAGTCGTCCACGGCCACCAGCGCGAGGATCCGTACGCTGCCCAGTTCGGGATCCACCTCGGTGACCGCCACGTGCGCGCCGAAGGGGAACGCCATGCCGGCCTCGTACCGGTCCTCGACGCGCAACGGTCCCGTGGCCCGCACCAGGTCGCCCAGGTTCGCGGCCGCCGCACCGTCGGGAGCCGTGTGCAGGACGGTGCCGTCCGCCCACTCGGTCTCCTCCAGCGGCACGCCCCACAGACCCGCCGCGCGTGCGCGGGCCTCCTCGATCAGCAGGGCCGACACATGCTGGAACAGGGCGCCGGCGACCTGCGCCGACCGGCTGGCGAACGACCCGAGTCCCTCGGGCTGTTCGTCGGTGTCGCCCTCGACGAGACGGACCTGTGCCTCCGGGACGCCGAGGACCTTGGCGACCAGCGCGGGGAAGACCGTCTCGTGTCCCTGGCCGCTGGGCGCCGCTCCGCACCGGGCGGTGACGGTGCCGTCCTCCTCGACGGTGAGGCTGCCGAACTCGTGCAGGCCGCCCTTCTCGCCGCCGGAGCGCTCCACGTAGCAGGAGACGCCGATGCCCAGGGGGAGGGCGTCGGGATCGTGGCGGCGGCGGTCGCGCTCGGCACGCCACGTGTCGTAGCCGATCGTCTCCAGGGCCAGGTCCAGGGCGGCGGCGTAGTTCCCGCTGTCGTAGCGGCGTCCGGTCGGTGTCTCGTACGGGAAGGCGTCGGGCGGGATGAAGTTGCGCCGGCGCAGTTCGATGGGGTCCATGCCGAGCCGTCGGGCGAGCAGGTCCATCGTCCGTTCGATGGCGATCGCGGCCTCGGGGCGTCCGGCGCCCCGGTAGGGGTAGGTCACCATGGTGTTGGTGAGCACCGAGCGCAGCGTCGCGTGGACGCGGGGGGTGGTGTACGCGCCGGTCGCCATCCACGCCGTCTGCATCGGCAGTCCGACGCCGAGATGGGGATAGGCGCCGATGTCGGCGTCGATCTTCATCTCGTAGGCGAGGAGCTTGCCGTCGGCGTCGGCGGCGAGGCGCACGGTCTGGTCCTGGCCCCGGCCCCGGGTGGCGACGAGCATCGACTCCTTGCGGTCCTCGATCCAGCGGACCGGCCGCCCGAGCTTCACGGCGAGGTAGGCGACGACGACGAACTCGGGGAACGCGGCGCTCTTGGAGCCGAAGGCGCCCCCGGTGTCCGGGACGACGACCCGGATCCGGTCGACGGACCAGCCGAGCAGCGCGGCCAGCTCGCGGCGCAGCCGGTGCGGCATCTGGTGCCCCGAGTGGACGGTCAGCCGGTCCCCCTCGGGCACGGCGAGGATCGTGCGGCACTCCATGGGGCTGGGCATCAGCAGGTTCTGCCGGTAGGTGGCCTCGACGACGGCGTCCGCGTCCTCCCAGACGGAAGCGTCGATGGGCTCCCCGGCCTCGCCGGTCAGGGCGATGTTGCTCAGCCCGTCGAACAGGCGGACGGAGTCCTCCAGCGCGGCGGTCGGTGTCACCACCGCGGGGAGCGGGTCAATCGTGACGGTGACCTCGGCGGCCCCGTCCTCGGCCCGGTAGCGGTCCTCCCCGAGGACCACCGCCAGCGCCTCGCCCGGGTAGCGCACCCGCTCCTTCGCCAGGGCCGCCCACTCCCGGCCGGCGACGGCGTCGTCCGTGGAGAGCTTCGCCAGCAGGGTGTGCGGGACCAGGGGGAGATCCGGCAGATCGGCGGCCGACCACGCCCCGACCACGCCGGGTACGTCACGGGCGGCCGTACAGTCCACGGCACGTACCACGCCGTGCGCGACCTCGCTTCTCACGAAGGCCGCGTCGAGACACCCTGTTACATGGATATCTGCAACGTACCGCCCCCTCCCGGTGAGCAGCCGTTCGTCCTCGCGTCTGGTCCATTGCGCCACGCCAACCCCTCGTTCGTGTCTTTACGGGAGTGATCGATGTCTGTCAGCTGCTGGGAACTCTCGACCGCGTGGCCGAGTGGTGCACCCGGTCGGGGGCGTCCGGTGCGCGGCACCGGACGCCCCCGAGCGGACTACTTGGCCAGGAAGGCGAGGAGCGCGGTGTTCACCTCGTCCGCGTGCGTCCACAGCAGGCCGTGCGGGGCGCCCTCGATCTCCACGTAGTCGGCGGACGGCAGCGCCTTGTGGAACGGCCGCCCGGTGCCCTCGACCGGCAGGATCCGGTCGCCGGTCCCGTGCAGGATCAGGGCCGGGACGTCGATGGCCGGGATGTCGGCCCGGAAGTCGGTGTACCAGGTGGACGGCGCGGCGGCCGCGGCGAAGAAGCCGCCGTCGGCCGCGACGTCCCAGCTGTGGCGCACGGCTTCCTCGCTGATCCTGGTGCCGAGGTTCTCGTCCAGGTTGTAGAAGTCCTTGTAGAACTCCGTGTAGTAGGCGTAGCGGTCCGCCTTGACGGCCGCGACGACGCCGTCGAAGAACTCCTTCGGGGCGACGCCGTCGGGGTTGTCGTCGCTCTTGAGCAGGCAGGGCTCCAGCGAGGCCAGGAACGCGACCTTGGCGACGCGCTCGGAGCCGTAGGTGGAGACGTACCGGGCGACCTCGCCGGTGCCCATGGAGAAGCCGACCAGGACGGTGTCGCGCAGGTCGAGCGTCTCCATCACGGTGTTGAGGTCGGCCGCGAAGGTGTCGTAGTCGTAGCCGGTCGTCGGCTGGCTCGACTGTCCGAAGCCGCGGCGGTCGTAGGTGATGACACGGTAGCCCGCGTCCAGCAGTACGGCGGTCTGCCGCTCCCAGGAGTGGCCGTCGAGCGGGAAGCCGTGGATGAGAAGGACCGGCTGCCCGGTTCCGTGGTCCTCGTAGTAGAGGTCGATGCTGGTGGTGTTTTCCTGACCCACGGTGATGTAAGGCAAGGTCTCGTTCTCTCTTCCGGAGTTGCTGGCGCGCGCAGGATCACGCCGTCTCCCTGTGGGGAGGCCGCCGTGCGGCACCGGCTGCCGATCGGCCGTCGGTGTCCCCCCGCCTGCGCGGCGCGGGATGTCCCCACGGTAGGACGTACGCCCCGTCACTCCTTGACCCGGAGCGCACTGCGCGTTGCCTGGAAGCGACCGGTTTCCGCGCATGCACCGGGTGGCCGCGTGGCTGGCTACCGTGACGGCCGAGCCTCGTTTCCGCTGCCCGGCAGGGGTGGGGCGGCGTCACCGGCCTCGCCGAGGAGGACGGGAGCGCCGTTTCCCGTCCCTGCCGGGCATCTCCTTTCGAGATGACAGACATCGCGCACCATCGCGCCAGGTGAGGAAGGATCGAGGGCGATCCGACGCTGATGCCTGCGTGACGGCGACGAAGAAGCCGCCGGCACCCGCGAAGGCACTGCCCGTCCCTGCCGGTCTCCCGGCTCACCCCGTCAAGAAGGTCCTCATGTCCACCTCGTCCGATCTCCGCCCGCACAAGCCCGCGTCCCCGACGGCTCCGCACGGTGTCCCGGGCTGGCTGGTCGCCCTCCTGGCCGTCGCCTCCGGTATGACGGTCGCCAACCTCTACTACGCCCAGCCCCTGCTGTCCTCGCTGAGCGGTGTCTTCCACATCAGCACGGCCACCGCCGGCTCGCTGATCACGCTCACCCAGGTCGGCTACGTGATCGGCATGCTCTTCCTGGTCCCGCTCGGCGACCGGCTGGAGAAGCGCAACCTGATCACCGTCCTGCTGACGGTCACCACCCTCGCCCTCGTGGCGGCGGGCCTCGCCACCAGCTTCCCCGTCCTGCTGATCGCCTCGCTGGTCAGCGGAGCCACCTCGGTCGTCGCCCAGGTCCTGGTGCCCTTCGCCGCCGGCCTCGCCCCCGACCACGCCCGCGGCCGTATCGTCGGACGGGTGATGAGCGGTCTGCTCACCGGCATCCTGCTCTCCCGTACGGTGAGCAGCCTGGTCTCGGACGTCGCCGGCTGGCGAGTGGTCTTCCTCGGCTCCGCCGCGCTGATGGCGCTGCTCGCGGTGGCCCTGCGCGCGGCCCTGCCCCGGCACGCGCCGACCACGACCCTGCCGTACCACCACGTGCTGCGCTCCACCTTCCGGCTCGTGCGCACGCACCCGGCGCTGCTGCGCCGTGGTCTCTACCAGGCGGCGATGTTCGGCGCCTTCAGTGCCTTCTGGACCACGGTCTCCTTCGTCCTGACCGGTCCCCGCTTCCACTACTCCTCGATCGGGGTCGGCGTGTTCGCCCTGGTCGGCGCGGCCGGCGCGGCCGTGGCCCCGTTCGCCGGGCACTGGGCCGACCGCGGCCTCGTCCGCCCCATGACCGGCCTCGCCTTCGTGGTCGCCGCCCTCGCCTTCGCGCTCGCCGGGTTCGGCGGACACAGCGTCATAGCGATCGGCCTGGCCGCGATCCTGATCGACATGGCCGTCCAGACCACCCTGATCCTCGGCCAGCACACCGTCTACCAGCTCGACCCCGCCGCCCGTGCCCGCCTCAACAGCGCCTTCATCGCCATGTTCTTCGTCGGCGGCGCGATCGGCTCCCAGCTCGGCTCCGTCGTCTACCACTCCGGGGGCTGGACCGGCCTGACCATCCTCGGCGCCGTCCTCCCCCTCGCCGCCCTCCTCTACTGGACCACCGAGCGCAAGCAGCCGGCGGCGGCGGCGGAGCCGGCCACCGCCAGCCGGTGACACCGGTGGTCTCTCCGCGGCGTCGGCAGACGCCGCGGAGAGACCGGTGCAAAGGCCTTGGGCCCTGTCGTCGAACTCCCGCCTGCCTTCCGGGCGAAGGGCGGGAGTTCGACGACGGGGCCTAGGGTGAACCGGTGACGGAATTCAACGTTCTTGGTGACATCACGGCGTGGCAGCGGGAGTTCGAGCAGCGGCTGCGCGCCTCCTACACGGCGGCCGGACTGGGTCCGGCCGCCGTGGAGCGCATGCTGGGCGACGCGACGGCCGGCGTCGGTGACTGGACGGTCGCCGCGATCACCGACGCCGGGACCCGGGTGGGGCACGTCGCCGTGGTGGTGACCGGCGACGGCGACGCGCTGACGGGCCGGATCGGCGACCTCGGCGTGGACGCCCGGCACGCCGGCCGGGGGTACGAGGCGGCCGCCCGGGACTGGGCCGAGGAGTGGTGCGCGCGGCGCGGCGCACGCCGGCTGGAGATACGGCTCACCGAGCCGTCCGGCGAGCTGTTCGACGGGTACGTCGTCCACGGCCAGGTCAGGGCGCGGCGGGTCGGTTCCCCGCCGGAGCCGCCGCACGGCGTCACCGGGCGGCCGATGACGCGGGCCGAGTATCCCGGGTGGGCCGCCGCGGAGAAGGCCACGTACGTCGAGGGCATCGTGCGGGCGGGAGCCATGGACCGCGAGGAGGCCGTGCGCAAGGCCGACCGCGACTTCGGGAAGCTGCTTCCCGAGGGGCTGGCGACGCCCGACACCTCGTTGCTGGTGCTGGAGGCGGCGGGCGAGCCGATCGGTACCGGCTGGCTGAAGCACGGCCATCTCCCGGGTGTCACCTACGGCTACTCGCTCCACGTCGGGGAGGAGCACCGCGGCAAGGGCTACGGCCGGGCGGCGATGACGGCCGGCGAACGGGCGACGCTCGCGGCCGGCGACTCGGTGCTGATGTTCACCGTGTGGGGCGGCAACGAGGTGGCGATGAACCTGTACACCAGCGCCGGCTACCGGGTGGTCGAGGAGAGCCGTTCCACCGGTCTTCCCCGTTCGGCTTCCTGACGCGGGGGGGTCCCGGGGCCGTGGTCGCCGGCCCTGCGACGCCGACCGTACCGGCGGCCGGTCAGGGGGTGTCGCCGCAGTAGTGGAGGCGGCAGCTCACGCCCGGCCCCGGGGTGCGTGGTTCGCCGGGGCGCGGGTCGTACAGCGACCGGCCGCCCGGGAACCTCCCCAACTCGGTGGAGAGGGCGGCGCCGTCGTCGATCTCCTCCGGCCGCCAGCCGGTGATGTCCAGCAGGAGCCCGTCCAGCGGCCCGCCCACGAGCACGGCGTAGGTGCGGTGCGGGCGCGGGCCGGGGTCGGGGTCGTCGTGGTCGCGGCCGTAGACCCGGCCGCGCAGCAGCTGTTCGTCTCCGTTCATGCCGTCAGCTTCGCAGCCGCCACCGACAACGCGGCGGCGGAGTCGCCGTGCGCACCCGGACCGGCTCCGCGGGGCGGGCGCCCGCCGCGCGGAGCCGGTGAGGGCGGCGGCCGGCGCCGGCCGCGCGTCGGGGCGGGGTCAGGTGGGCTCCGGCGCGCGGGTCCGCAGGGCGAGCGGGACGGTGGCGAGGGCGGCGCAGAGGGCCACGGCACCGCCGACGGCGTAGGCCAGGGAGCTGGTGCCTTCGGCGAAGGGGGTCGCGACGACGATGCCGCAGATGACGGCGGTGTTGGCGCCCGCGACGAAGGTGCCGAAGGCGCGGGCGGCCTGTGCCGGGCCCGCCATGCGGTATATGGCGGCGCGCAGGGTGGTGTTGAAGACGGCGTTGGCGGCGCCGCCCACGACGAAGGCGGTCAGCAGCACGGTGGCGGTGGGGGCGAGGCCGCAGACCAGGTAGACGGCGCCGATCACCGAACCGGAGAGGGCGAGGCGGGCCACGGGGGGCGTCGAGGACAGCGGCCCGGCCAGGGCGCTGCCCGTCAGGATGCCGACGGCCCACGCGGCGGTGGCGAAGCCGAACACGGCGACGGCCGACCCGGGCATGTGCTCGCGGACCAGGAAGACGAACGCCACGTCGGTGCCCGCGGTGGCGGCGATGACCACGAACACCAGTCCCAGCGCCAGGAGCGAGCCGCCGGTCAGTCCGCCGCGCCCGGGCGCGGCGCCGGACCCGGCCTCGGGGTCGTCGGGGGCCGGTCCCACCGTGCGCACGGCCAGGCCGTACGCCGCCACCGCCAGGAACGTCGCCGCGTCGGCGAGCAGGGCGCCGCGCACCCCCAGGGCCGCGAACAGGGCCGAGCCCGCGAGCGGGCCCAGCACCATCGCCAGCGAGGAGGCCGACTGCCCGAGCCCGTAGGCCTTCTCGGGGACGTCGGTGTCCGCCAGGACCGGCAGGGCCGCGTTGACCACGGTGACGCTGACGGTGTTCACCGCCGCCAGCAGGGCCACGCAAGCGACGGTGGCCGCCGGCGGCAGGCCGGACGAGAGGACGACGGCGACGGCCGCCTGGGCGACGGACGCCGCGGCCAGCACGGGCCCCGGCCGGCGTCCCGCCAGCGCCCCGCCCACGGACCGGCCGAGCAGCACCCCGGGCAGCAGCCCGGCGATCTGGAGGACCGCGACGAAGTAGGCACCGGCGGAGGCCAGGTGGAAGGTGAGGGCGAAGACGGCGACCTCGTCGCCTCCGGCGGAGACCAGCAGGACGGCGAAGAGCAGGACCGCGCGCAGGCGGGTGCGGGAGGAGCCGCCGCGGGAGGTGCTAGCGGGCATCCCTGTCCAGGACGTCGATCGCGCGCCACGAGCGCAGCCGGTAGAGCACGGCGTCGACGATATCAGCGAAGTCCCCTCGCCCGTCCGTCTGTTCGCGTGCCAGCTCCGCCGGGGTGGTGATGTTTCCGCTGTTCACCCGGTCGAGGACGGCGGGCAGCGCGGGGTGGTCGGGCAGGCGGGCGAGGCGGCCGTTGGCCGCGACCAGCAGCCTGCCGTTGGAGCGCTGGTGGAGCACCGGGAAGCGGTGCAGCTGTACGGGCAGATCGTGCTCGACGGGTGCGACGTCGAGCGGGTCGGGGACGTGGCCGAAGCCGCGGGCGCTGAGCTTGCGCAGCCAGGTGGCCAGCAGCCGGTCGGCGATGTCGGCCCGGTCGACGCGGGCCAGGGCGGCGTCGAGCACGTCGGCGAGGGCCGCGGGCAGTTCCGTGCCGTCCGGGCGCAGGAGTCGGCCGTGCGGCGGGCGCGGGGTGGCGGCCAGCCGGGCCGTCACGGCGTCGGTGACGGCGTCGACCGGGTCGCCGTCGAAGAACAGGGCGATGTTGAAGGTGGCGGAGGCGGCGTCGGGGGAGGATCCGACGTGCCAGTACCGGGAGGGGAAGTAGCCCATCTCGGTGGTGCTGGCGCGCAGTACCTGCCCGGTGTGGCGTACGGCGGACCAGTCGGGGCGGTGCAGGGGCAGCCACTCGCCGTCGGAGGGCGGCCAGACGATGAGTTCCTTGGGCCCGGCGACGCCGAACATGAGGTTGGCGGCGTTGTCGCAGTGGATGCCGCCGCGTGTGCCTTCGTACCGGCCGAGGAAGATGTCGGTGTCGGCGTAGCCGGAGGGGAAGCCGCCGAGGGCGGTCCACAGGTCCTCGGTGAAGACCGCGGCCCGCTCCCACATCTCGAAGCTGGTGCGGTGCAGCCTGCTCAGCCCGATGCTCCACTCCGCGCCGCGGGTCTCGTCGTCCATGCGGGCGAGGAACCCGGCGATGGAGCCGTCCTCGGCGCGGGGCAGGTAGCGGGCCCGGTCGGGGTGCGGGTCGCGACCGCCGACCGACAGGCGCAGCAGCGGCCCGTCGCCGCGGTCCCCCGCGGCGGCCGCGGCGACGACGGCCCGGAAGAACCAGTCGCCGCCGAGGTCGAGGTCGGCCGGCGGCGGGCCCACGATGCCCGCCTCGCGTTCCCAGTAGCGCTCCAGGAACGCGCGCCAGTACCCGAGCCGGGTGCCGTCGGTGGTGGTCTGAACCGTGGTCATGCGTTGTCCCGTCCCGCTTCCACGCCGGATCCGGCTTCGGTCGTCACCGGGTCCTCCGCGCGGTACGCCTGGAGGAGTTCGACCCGGATCATGTCGGTCACCGCGTCCCAGTCGGCCGCGGTGGGCTGCCCGCCCTCGGCGTGGTCGAGCCACAGCAGGAAGGCGTGCACGTTGAGCACCACTTCACGCCCGGTCACCAGGCTGGTCATCCGCGCCCGGCCGGTCTCGGGGTCGACCCGCTCGCGCCAGCCGGGTGCGGCCCGTACCCGCAGCCCGGGGGCGGGGCCGGCGGGCAGCGGTGTGGCGTGGCGGTGGGGGTCGGCGAGGAACCCGAACGTCCAGAGGGTGCAGAGCACGTCGCGGGTGTCGTCGTCCCACGGGTCGGACCGGACGCCCTTGTCCAGGTCGGACAGGAGTCCGGCCCACCGGGCGGGCAGTCGCAGGATGCTGTCGGCTCCGGCGGCGTACAGCCCGACGGTGCCGGTGCCGTCGGACACCCGCCAGGTCACCCCGTCCGCCAGCCGCGGCGGGTCGCCGGGCGCGGGGGTGAACACGGCGGGCCGCGCGGCCGGGCGCCCGGGCGGCACCCCGGTGTCGAGGACGCAGCGCAGGAAGGCGTACTCCTCGGACTCCCCGATCAGGCCGCGGTGCTGCAACGGCGCCGTGCGGCCGGTGTCGGGCAGGGCGTCGGCCTCGGCGGCCAGCACCGCGGCCTCGGACCCGGTCAGGCCGGAGGCGGCGACGTAGTCCACGCTCAGCGCCACGTCCTCGTCGGGGCCGGGGTGCAGCACCGTGATCCCGAACCGCTCCGGGTGCTCGCCGACCGGGGAGAGCAGGTCGAGGATGAACGGCCCGTTGACGCTGGTGGAGTACGGCAGGCCGAACTCCTCCTTGGAGCGGCTGAGGGTCCGTTCCACGAAGGCGGCGGTGCGGCGGGCCTCCTCGGCCCTCTCGCCGGGGAACCCGGTGATGCAGAACAGGTGCACGGGTACGCCGGCGCGCAGCAGGGCCTCGATGTTGGGTTCGATGTGTTCGATCCTGGTGCCCTTGCGCATGAGGTCGAGCACCCGCTGGTTGTAGGACTCCAGGCCGAGGTCGAGCCTGCGGCAGCCGGAGGCGTGCAGCCGGGCGGCCAGGGCGTCGTCCAGTCCGGCGGCGAAGCGGGTCTCGCCGTACCAGTGCAGGCCGGCGTCGCGGCGCACCAGCTCGGCGCCGACCTCGCGCAGGGTCCGCTGGGTCATGATCTCGTCGACGAACATGAACGACGTCGAGCCGTGCCGTCGCGCCAGGTACTGCATCTCGTCGACGACGGCGGCGGCGTCGCGGTGGCGGTAGCGGTTGCTGGCGAACGGGATCGAGCAGAACGCGCAGTCCCAGGCACAGCTGCGCGAGGCCAGTACCGGCAGTACGGGGCCGGGGGCCAGGTAGGAGTCGAGGTCGTAGTCGTCGAAGTCGGGGGTGGGCAGGGTGGCCAGGTCGACGTCGCGGGCGGGGGCGAAGCGCAGCCGTCCGTCGGGGGTGAGCGAGCCGCGGCCGGGGACCGGACGGGTGCCGCCCTCGAAGAGGTTCTCGCACAGGGCGACGATCGCGTCCTCGCCCTCGTACAGGATGAAGTCGTCGACCAGGTCGAAGAACGGGTGCCGGTCGCGCCAGCGTCCGGCGATCCGGGTGATGTAGTTGCCGCCCATGACGATCCGCAGGTCCGGGCGGTGTTCCCGGACGAGTGCGGCCACCGTCATGGCGGGGATGAGCTGGGTGTCGGCCGACACCGAGATGCCCACCAGGCCCAGTTCGGGGTCGGTGAGCCGGGGCGGGAGGAGGGTCTCGAACGCCCAACGGTAGGGGTTGCGGTCCCGGTCGCGGGTCGCGGCCAGCACCGACGTGCTCGAGCGCTCGCTGTAGTGCTGGCGGTTGGACCGCAGGTCGCAGTGGAATCCGGCGAAGGCGGCGGAGTGGCACACCAGGGCGTTGCCGAGGGTGCGGGCCGCCCGCGTGAACGCGGTGTGGTCGCGCAGCCGGGCGGGGGCGTGGACGGTGGCCCAGGCGGCCTCGACGCCGTCGCACACCGAGGGCAGCAGCAGCCGGGCCTCGTCCACGGCGGCCGGGTCCAGGCCCAGTTCGTCCGCCCGGTCGTAGCGTGAGCGGAGGCCGGCCACCGTCTGGGCCGTCAGCATCCACCGCAGGTGGACGGCGCCGAGGTCGAAGGCGGTGACCGGCCACCCGTGGTCGCGCAGCGCGGCGGTGAGCAGTGGCACCGCCAGGTGCGGCGCGTAGACGTTCCACAGCGGCGGGTTCACCAGCAGCGTACGAGGACGACGTGCCATGGAACCTCCGCGTGCCTGGAGCGAAAGGGGGTTACCGTGCCCGGCGGGATCGTCGACCGCGCCGGGCGGCCGTCAGCTCAGGACTCGTCCTCCAGCGCGGACATGTCCTTGGGCTCGGGGAACAGCGCGTACTTGGAGGTCCGGACCTGGGGGTCCATCGTGGAGATCTCGGGACGCTCGTTGTCCTCGGCGGCGATCGCCTTGAGCTTTTCGATGTCGATGTGCTTGCTCATCGGTTCTTCACCTCCTTCCCTGCCGGCGGTTCTCCGGCTTCGGTGCTCGCGTGGACAAGGTTCTTCCGCTCCAGGTCTTCGATGCAGCCCAGGGTGGAGTCGAGGACGTCGTCGCGGCCGGGCATGATCTCCGCGATGGTCTCGGCGATCTCCGCGAGGGTGCGGCCGTCGCACAACTCCAGCACGAGCCAGGAATGGGAATTCAACCAGTGCAGGGCGGGCTTGTCCGGTGTGTAGGCCATAACCGCGTGCCAGGGTTCGAACGGCCTCAGTCGCAGCCGGGCGTTCTGTGTGTACACGGTCCGCTCGGGGGATTCTGTGGACACCGGTCACACCCCTGTCATGGTGGACGGCGCGCCGAACGGGAGATCGACGATCCGCTTCGGCAGCCGGGTCAGGTCGGTGCCGTTGTTCATGTGGGTGCAGTACGGGTCAGGCGCGTCCCAGGCTCCGCCGAACGCGTACGCGGTGGAGCGGCAGCCGCCGGAGCGGTTGCGGTCGTTGGCCGCGCATTCGGGGCACGCGTCCACGGCGCTCGCGGCGCGCACCTTCTTGTAGACGGGGTTGCGCCAGGTTTCCATGAACGAGGTTTCCCGGATATTGCCGTAGTTGGCGAAGTCGCGCAGGTACGGGCAGCCGATGCTGTTGCCGTAGGCGTCGACGGCGGCCATCTGCCAGCAGCAGTTGGGGTCGTTGGGGTGCCAGGACTGCATCAGCTGCACGCCGTCGGGCACCCGGATCGCCTCGAGGGCGGCCATCTGCCGGGGCAACGGCACCGACAGCCGGGCCCAGTTGCCGCGTGCCCGGCCCAGCGGATAGAGCCTGAGGACCCCGAGCTTCTCGGCGCCGGTGGCGGCCGTCAGGTCGGCCAGCGCCTGCAACTGGTCGATGTTGTGGCTGGTCAGGATGGTGGTGATGAAGGTGGTGACGCCGGCGTCGGCGAGCTGCCGGACCGCCTCGACCGCCCGGTCGAAGGCGCCGGGCAGGCCGACGAGCGTGTCGTGGGTGGCCGCGTCGCCGCCCTCGATGTCCACGCACACGACTCCCACGCCGGCCGCCTTGAGTCTGCGGGCCGTCTCGGCCGTCATCAGGGTGCCGTTGGTCCGGACCATGGTGAAGGCGTTGGGCGTGGCGTATTCGACCATGTCGAGGAAGTCCTCGCGCAGGAAAGGCTCGCCGCCCTCGAAGAACACGCTGATGACGTTACGGTCGAACATCTCCTGCATCGACCGGGTGATCTCGTCGAAGGTGAGTTCGGTTTCCGCCGGGTCGTGCACGTCGTAGGCCATTATGCTGTCGAGGTTGGTGCGCTTCGTGGGCTGTACCCAAAAGCTGAACGGCGCGGGCATTTGAATGACCATCGGATTGCTCCCGCGATTTGGGTCCGGTGTCGGTCGGTTCGAGTTCGGATTGCATTCGCGGCACGAGTAGCGGTACGGAAGCCTACGGGCGCTGTTGGCAACTGGCAACCACCCGAGTTAGGTTGACGGTTCACCACCGCTAAGTGCCAGATGCCGACCGAGGGAGAACGGTGACACTGCGCTTCACAGTGCCGAATGATCACCAACTGCTCGCCCTGACGTCCGACGACGGTCCCGCGCTCCAGGATCTGCTGGAGAGGTGCGACGATTACTCCCGCCTCAATTTCGGGATTCCGACCGGGGCGGCGGACGCGCAGAGCCAGTTCCTGGAGGGCCTCCAGCACGTGCCCGGGGAACGCAAGCACCTGCTGGGCTGCCGGGTCGACGGCCGGCTGGTCGCCGCGGCCGATCTGCTGGAGGGCTACCCCGACGCGCGGACGGCGGCGCTGGGCATGCTGGTGGTCGACCCGGAGTGGCGCGGGCGCGGCCTGGGCACCGGCATCCTGCTGGGCCTGGGCACGGAACTGGCCGGGCGCGGGGTGCGGCAGCTGCGGGTGGACTGCCATGTCGCCGAGAACACCCGGGCGGTGCCGTTGCTGGAGCGGCTCGGGTTCGCCGAGTCCTCCCGGGAGGAGATCGCGGTGGCCGCCGGGCAGACCCGGACCCGGGTGCTCTGGACGGCCGACGTGCCGTTGCGCCCGCGGTCCGAGGCGCCCGTGGCCGCCCGTTCCGACTACAGCCGCGCCGGGGCGCCGGTGCCGCGTCCCGTGCCGCCGCTGGACCGGCTGCTGGACCTGCCCGGCGTCACCGCGGTGGTCGAGCCGTACTACTTCGACTCCCCGCTCTTCGACGACTACGAACGCGACGTGGAGCGCCGCACCGGCGAGACCGACTGGGACCTGGCCGGTCTGGCCTCCGCCGTGGGCGACGGGGCGCGGGTGCTGGAGGTGGGCTGCGGGACGGGGCGCGCCCTGGTCCACCTGGCCGCCGTCACGACGGCGTCCCGGCTGGTGGGCATCGACACCTCCGGGCCCGCCCTGGAGCGCGCCCGGGCGCGGGCCGCGTCCGCCGGGGCCGACCGGGTGGAGTTCGTGGCGGGCGACTTCCTGGCCTACCGCCCGGACACCGCCTTCGACACGGTGCTGCTGGCCGACTGCACCCTCAACGGCTTCACCGAGGAGTCGGCCGTTGTCGGTCTGCTCACCCGTGCCCGTTCCCTGCTGGCGCCCGGCGGGCGCATCGCGGTGAGCGTCTTCGACGACGGCGCACCGGCCACGATGTCCCATCTGGACGGCCGGACGGTCGTGGACTCGTTCGCCGATCGCGACGGGAACCACCACATCGTCGTCTGGTCCATGCGCTTCGACGCGGACACCGCGCTGCTGCACCGGACGGCGGCCGTGCCCCGCTCCGCGCCGGTCCCGGGCGAGCCGGTGCGGTGCGTGATCTCGGACATGAACGACCGCATCTGGACGCCGTCGACGCTCGCGCCGCTGTTCGCGGCGGCGGGTCTGGCTGTCACCGGCAAGGAGCCGGCCACGCTCACCTCCGGCGCCGCCGATGGCGCCCCCATGGCCACGCTGGTCCTCGGCGCGGTCTGACCACGGGCGCGGGGCCGGCCGTCGGGGTGCTCGCGCGTGGGGCGGGGGCCGGGCGCCGCCGGCCCGGTTCGCGCCGGATCCGTACGCGTACGGCAGCGGGTTCCGTTCTCCGGCTGGCCGTCCGTCCGGACGGGCGACTTCCGTATCGGTGTCGTCCCGCGCGGCACCGGGAGCCGGCGGTCGGGGGCGGTTCGTCCCGGCCGCCTCCCCCGCCCGGCGCTCCGCGCGGTGGTGGACGGCGCACCGGTGCGTGACCAAAGCCGCGGGCGGGAGGTTGCACACGGCGGTCCCGCCTCCGACGGTGACCGTGCCGGTCGAGAAGGAGATGCCTGTGCCTGCCACTGTCCCTGAGGAAACCGCGGACGTCATCGTCGTCGGCGCGGGCCCGGCCGGCTCCACCGCCGCCTACTACCTGGCCGCGGCGGGCCATGACGTACTGCTGCTGGAGAAGGCGGCCTTCCCCCGGGACAAGATCTGCGGGGACGGGCTGACCCCCCGGGCGGTGAGGGAGCTGACCGCGATGGGTGTCGGCATCGACGGTGACGGCTGGGTGCGCACCCGGGGCCTCAGGGTCCACGGGGCCGGCGGCACGGTGCAGATGCCCTGGCCCTCGGTGGCCGCCTTCCCCGACTTCGGGCTCGTCCGGGCCCGTCAGGACTTCGACCAGCTCCTGGCCGGGCACGCCACGGCGGCCGGGGCCCGCCTGCGGGAGGGGACCAGGGTGACCGGGCCCGTCGTCGACGCCGCGACCGGCCGCGTCACCGGTGTGCTCGCCCAGCGTGACGGCGGCAGCCGCACATACCGGGCGCCGCTGGTCGTCGCCGCCGACGGCGCCTCCAGCCGACTGGCCGTCGCGCTGGGGCTGCACCAGCGCGCCGACCGGCCGATGGGCGTGGCCGTACGCCGCTATTACACCGCCCCCCACCGCAATGACGACCACCTCGAGGTCTGGCTCGACCTGGAAGCCCGCCGCCGCGGCGGCCGTACCTTCATGCCGTGCGGCTACGCGTGGGTCTTCCCCGTCGGCGACAGCACCTTCAACGTCGGGCTGGGCACCTTCCACGTGGGCCGCAAGCCCGACGTCGACCACCGGCGCATGTTCCAGGAGTGGACCCGCCGCCTGCCCGCGGCCTGGCAGTTCGACGAGGCGCACGCCGTCGGCCCGGTCCGCGGGGCGCCGCTGCCGGCCGGTTTCAACCGGCAGCCCCAGTACACGCGGGGGGTGCTGCTGACCGGGGACGCGGGCGGGATGATCAATCCGCTCAGCGGTGAGGGCATCGACTACGCCATGGCGTCCGGCCGCCTCTCCGCCGAGACCGTCGCCCGCGCGCTCGCCCAGCCGGCCGGCGACCGGCGCGAGGCGGTCCTGCGCTCCTACCCGCACGCCGTGCGCAGCGCCTACGGCAGCTACTTCACCCTCGGGCGGCTCATCGTCCAGGCCCTCAACCGGCCCGCGGTCATGCGGGCCGTCGCCACGGGCAGCATGCGCGTCCCCGCCGTACGCGCTCTGATGTTCAAGCTGTGGGCCAATCTGTCCGACCCGCACGGCAAGGACGCCCTCGACCGCGTCATCACCGCGCTCCAGCGCGTCGTGCCACCCGCGTGACCGTGTCCCCGGTGACCCGGCGGGCCCGTGCGTCGTCGGCCCGCTCCAAGGGCACGGACCCGTCCGGAGGAAGGCCATGGCGGAGCTGAGGCGGGAGCCGGACGTGGTGCTGCGGGTCAGGGGGGTGCGCAAGGCGTTCGGTTCCCGGCAGGTGCTGTGCGGGGCCGGCCTCACCGCGCGGGCCGGGCAGGTGGTGGGGTGGTCGGGGAGAACGGTGCTGGTGGGTTTCCTGATGTTCAGCACGGCCCGCCGCACCCGGGCGTTCGACCGCCGTCTGGCCGCGGCCGGTTACCCCCGCGCCGCGCTCATCGCGGCGAAGCTCACGGCCCTGCTCACCGCGGCCGTCCTCGTCAGCGCCTACGCCACCGGCTGGATGCTGCTCTTCTGGTCGCCCGTCCAGCCGCTGCTGCTCGGCGGCGCCGTGCCGGCGGTCGCCCTGGTGTACGGGGCCCTGGGCGCGTGTCTCGCCCTCTTCCTGCCCGGCGAGGTCGAGGGGCTGGTGACCATCATCACGGTCAGCATCATCGACCTCGCCCCGCAGAACCCCGTCGCCGCCACCACCGCCGACAGCCCCTTGGTCGGACTGCTCCCCAGCTACGGCTCCCTCCAGACCAGCCTCGCCGCCGGCTACACCCACCAGGCCACCCTGGCCCCGCTCACCCACAGCGCCGTGTGGCTCGTCGCCGCGGCCGGCACCAGCGCCGCCGCCTTCCTCAGCCACACCCGCACGTACGCCTCCCCCGGCCCGCGTACGCGGAACGGGGCACGGCACCACGGCGGGGGCCGCCGCTGAGACCCCGGGGCGCGCGCACCGCCGCGGCCGTCGGCCACACGGGACGACGCGTGGCGCGGGCGGTGTTCGTGGGGGCTCCGGACGCGGATTCCCGTACAGGGGTGTGAGAAGGCGAACCGGGGGCATGTGTGTCCGGTCGGTTCGCTCCGTGTGTGCCGGTGTGCGGCTGTGCTCGTGCACACGGTGTCGTCCTCCGGTTCCGCGCCGGCGGCTCTTTGCCGGGTGCCCGCCCCGCCGTTGTGCATTCACACCTGTACCGGCGGGGAGGGCGAGTGTCGTCCGCGCGGACGGCCCGTATACGCGATCGGGGACGGTCGAAGCAAACCGTCCGAAGTGATGATTTACCGTATGGTTTACCAGGCTTATACATAGAAGATTCGGTGGGGAAGACGTGACGACTGACAGCAGCTCCCAGCTTCTCGTCGAAGCACTGGACACGGGGCGCGACGTATTCCTCGCCCAGTGGGCCGGTACGGTCGGCGAAGAACTACAGGGCCGGCTGAGCACGGCCGAGTTGCGGCGGGAACTGGGTGAACTGTACGAAGCCATCGTGCGGGCCGTGTCCAGCGGCGGGCTGGACGGCCGGGCGGAACACTTCGGCGAGGTCCGCAGTCTGCTGATCGAGCTGTCCCGCACCCGGGCCCGGCAGGGTTTCACCCCCACCGAGACCGCCCGGAGCGTCTTCGCGCTGAAGGAGGTGCTGGAGCCGTCCCTCGCCGGCGACGAGCAGGGCACCCGGGTGTACCTCCAGTTCGCCCGACTGCTGGACGACCTCGGTCTGCTGACGACCGAGGCGTACGTCCGCACGCGTGAGGAGATCATCTCCGCGCAGGCCGAGCAGCTCCTGGAGCTGTCCACGCCGGTGGTCAAACTGTGGAACGGGATCGTGGGCGTACCTCTGGTCGGCACCCTGGACTCCGCCCGCACCCAGGTCGTCATGGAGAAGCTGCTCCAGACCCTGGTCGACAGCGACTCCACCCACGCCATCATCGACATCACGGGCGTCCCGACGGTGGACACCCAGGTCGCGCAGCACCTGCTGAAGACCGTGGTCGCCGCCCGCATGATGGGTGCGCAGTGCATCATATCGGGCATACGCCCGCAGATAGCCCAGACCATCGTCGCGCTCGGCATCGAGTTCGGCGACATCCCCACCAACGCCTCGCTCTCCGACGCGCTGCGCCGCGCGCTGAAGGAAGTCGCCGAGGACGCCCAGGACGAAGTGCGGGGCCTGCTGTGACCGACCGCGTACCCGTCCTGAAGATCGGTGAGGTCCTCCTCGTCTCCATCCAGACGGATCTGGAGGACCAGATGGTGCTGGACCTCCAGGAGGATCTGTCGCAACGCATCGTCGCGACCGGCGCCAAGGGCGTCATCATCGACATCTCCGCCCTGGAGATCGTCGACTCCTTCGTCGGTCGCATGCTCGCGACCAACGCCTCCATCTCCCGGGTCCTCGGGGCGGAGACCATCGTCGTCGGCATGCGGCCCGCCGTGGCGATGACGCTCGTCGAACTCGGCCTGTCCCTCACCGGTGTACGGACCGCTCTCAACCTCGAGCGCGGGATCACCCTCCTGCGCCGCATCAGCGCAGGCCGCGCATGAGGGACTACGGCGCCGCTGGTGCTTCGGCCGAGACCGTTTCGGTGGCGAACAGCAGCGACGTCGTCTCCGCCCGGCAGATGGTGCGCAACCTCGCCCAGCGCGGCGGCCTGTCCCTGGTCCACCAGACGAAGCTGGTCACCGCGGCGAGCGAGCTGGGGCGCAACATGCTGATCTACGGCGCGGGAGGTGTCGTCCGGGCAGCGGCCGTGCGGGACGGCGGCCGCTCCGGCGTCTTCGTCGAGTTCGCGGACCAGGGGCCGGGCATCGAGGACATCGAGCTGGCCATGACGGACGGCTGGACGTCGGGCAACGGCATGGGTCTCGGCCTCAGCGGCGCCAAGCGGCTCGTCGACGAGTTCGAGATCGAATCCGGGCCCGGGGGGACCACCGTGCGCATTGTGAAGTGGGGCAGGTGAACGGCGGAGTCGTCACCGAGGCCGGCGACGTGTGCTGGCTGCGCGCGGATGTCGCGCTCGCGGCGGCCGCGCGCCGGCACGCGGGTCAACTGGCCCGCGGCATCTGCCTCTCCGAGGAGCGGGTGTCGCAGGTCGAGCTGTGCGTCACCGAGATGGCGACCAATCTGCTCAAACACACCCGTGACGGCTCCGTCGCCCTGCGCGTGGTGCGCTTCGGCGGCCGGGCGGCCGTCGAGTGCCTGTCGCTGGACAGCGGACCCGGCATCGAGGACGTTCCGCTGGCGCTGCGTGACGGCACGTCCGCCGTCGGCACCCTCGGGATCGGCATGGGGGCCATCGGCCGGCTCGCGGACGTGTCCGGCATCCACTCCCTGCGCGGGCGCGGCACCGTCCTGTACGCCCGGTTCCACGCGGAGGACACCGCGCCCGAGCCGGACGCGCGGGTCGCCGCCGTGGACACCGGCGGGCTGACCCGTCCGATCAGCGGCGAGCAGGTCTGCGGTGACACCTGGGCCGTCCGCACGATGGGCGGCGCGGGCGACGACCGGCTGCTGCTGATGATGTGCGACGGGCTCGGGCACGGGCCGCTGGCGGCCCGGGTCGCCGACCGGGCGCGGGAGGCGTTCCGCGACAGCCGGCGTCCCGGCCCGTCCGGCGTCCTGGAGGACGTCCACGCCGGCCTGCGCGGAACGCGCGGGGCCGCTGTGGCGATCGCCCTGGTCGAACCCGCGGAGCAGCGGGTGCGCTTGAGCGGCGTCGGCAACATCTCGGCCCTGGTGACGGTGGCGGCCTCGCGTACCGCGCTGCTGTCCATGCCGGGCATCGTCGGGGCGCACCTGCCCCGGCTGCGCACGTTCGACGCCGAGTTCCCGCCCGGTGCCGCTCTCGTCCTGCACTCCGACGGCGTGAGCGACCGGTGGAAGCCGGGAGACTTCCCCGGTCTGTTCGCACAGGACCCCACCCTGGTGGCCGCGCAGATCCTCAACCAGGCCGCGGTCCGCAGGGACGACGCCGGCATCGTCGTCGCCGCGCACAGGCGGGCATGAGCGGGCGGTCATGAGGCAGGGGTCCGCCGTCCACGAGTTGATCACGATCGCGCTCCACGAGGGGAGCGACGTGGTCATCCTGCGCAGGTGCACGCAGTCGGTGTGCCGGGCCACGGGGCTGACGGGCAGCCCCCTGGTCCGGCTGACCACGGTCGTCAGCGAGGCCGGCGAACATCTGCTGGGCGCCTCGGGTCTCACCGCGCGACTGTCCCTGGAGGTCACCGACGTGGTGCGGGTGACGGTGCGCTTCGGCTGGCGGGAGGTGCGCCGGCCGGCGTCGGCCCTGCTGAGCGCCGCGACCCGGCTGCTCGACGCGGCGCGCCTGCTCTCCCCCGGGGACGGCGGTCCGCACGAGCTGCTCCTCGCGCAGCGCACGCCGGCCCCCGTCTCGTCCGCCGGTGAGCTGGCCGTACAGGCGCGCGTGAAGCTCACCGGGGCCGGTACGGCGGCGGATCTGATCGACGCGCTGCGCACGCAGAACCACCAGTTGCTGACAGCGCTGGAGGAGTCGCAGCGGCAGCAGGAGGAACTCCAGCGGCTCAACGCCGAGCTGGAGGAGACCAACGCCGGAGTCATGGCGCTGTACTCGGAGCTGACGAGTGAGTTGCAGGCGACCAACAGCGGTGTGGTGGCCCTCTACGCGGAACTGGAGGAGAAGACCCGGCAGCTGGAACTGGCGCACGAGTACAAGACGCGCTTCTGGGCCAACGTCAGTCACGAGCTGCGCTCGCCGGTGAACTCCGTCATCGCGCTGGCCCGGCTGCTGGACTCGGGCACGGACCCGCTGACCGAGGAGCAGCGCCGGCAGGTGGCGCTGGTCCAGGCCTCGGGCAGTACCCTGCTGGCCCTCGTCGACGAGTTGCTCGACGTCGCCAAGGCGGAGTCCGGCCGGCTGGAGCCGCACTTCGCCGAGGTCGATCTGCGGGCGCTGCTCTACCAGTTGCGCGGCACGCTCCAGGGCACCACGCAGCCCGGTGTGCGGCTGCGGATTCCGGAGGGTGTCGGGCTCGGACTCCTGGTGACCGACGAGGTCATGCTGACCAGGGTGCTGCGCAACGTGTTGTCCAACGCCCTGAAGTTCACCGTCGAGGGCTCGGTGACCCTGGACATCACCGAGGCGTCCGACGAGGGCGGCTCCCGCTTCGTCTTCCGCGTCCAGGACACCGGCGTCGGTATCGCGGCCGAGGAACTCGACCGGGTCTTCGAGGAGTTCTACCAGGTGCGGGGGCCGCACCAGCGCGGGCGCGCGGGTACCGGTCTCGGGCTGCCCTACGCCCGCAGGCTCACGGAGCTGCTGGGCGGCCGGCTGACGCTGGACAGCGAGATCGGCCGCGGCACCGGGGTGACCGTCGAGATCCCGGCCTCCGCCGACCGGCCGGCGGCGGAGACGGGGCACGCGGCGGCGACGGGCCGCGCGCGTCCGGTGGCGGGCTCGGTCGTGGTGGTCGACGACGACGAGGCGTTCGTCGCGGCGGTCCGTCCGCTGCTGGACGAGGTCGCCGGGTCCGTCACCTTCCTCGGCGACGGCGCCCACGCCGTCGCCACCGTCGAGCGGGAGCGGCCGGACGCCGTTCTCCTCGACCTCAACATGCCCGGTGTGGACGGGTACGAGGTGTACCGGCTGCTGGCCGCGCATCCCGCGACCGCGCGGACACCCGTGGTCGTGCTGACCGCGCTGGACGTCGCCGACGTGGACCGTTCGCGGCTCGCCCGGGTCCGGGCGGTCCTGAACAAGTCCCGTCTGACCGCCGCGGATCTGGCCGGCGCCCTGTCCGGGTCGGCGGCACCGGCCGCGACGCAGCCGCCCGCCGCCGATCCGCCGCTCCCGGCCACGGTGCCGCCGCACCGCGCCGATCCGTTGTCGTCCACGGCCGAGGAACGTCGATGACTCACCCCGCTGACACCGATCACCGTCCCGCGCACGTCCTGGTGGTGGACGACGCGCCCACGAACCGCTACGTCGTGGCCACCGTCCTGCGCCGGGCGGGCCACACGGTCACCGAGGCCGAGGACGGCACGCGGGCGCTCGAACTGCTGCGCTCCGGCGGTCCGGCGCCGGAGGTCGCCATCGTCGACGTACGGCTGCCCGACATGACCGGCTTCGAGGTGTGCGAGCACATCAAGAGCGATCCGGCCACCGCCGCCGTGCCCGTCATCAACATCTCGGCCTCGGCCATCACCGTCAACGACCGGGCCCAGGGGCTGTACCGCGGGGCCGACGCCTACCTCGTGGAGCCGGTGGCGCCCGAGGAACTCCTCGCCACGGTGACCGCGACCCTGCGCTACGCCCGCGCCCGCCGCCGCGCCGAGCTGCTGGCGGACCGGCTGCGCCTGCTCAACCGCTTCACCCTCGCGCTGCACGGCGCCGGTGACGCCCACGAACTGGTGCGGGTGACCGCCGAAGCCGCCGCGGCCATCTTCCGGTGCCGGGCGGCCGCCTGGCTCACCACGCCCCGGGGCAACCCCCTCATGGCACACACCTGGCAGGACCAGGAAGGCCCGGCCCGCCCCGCCGAGGTGCAGGTGCACGCCGCTTCGGCCTGGACCCGGCGGGGCCGCCAGGCCGGGGCCCGGTCCGGCCGGGACGGCGGGCCGGACCTGCCCTGCCTGCCGCCCGACCTGAAGGATCCGAGCCTGCGGCGGACCGCGGTCGGCCCGGCCAAGACCGACCGTCCGCCGGTCGTCATCGTGACCCCGGCGGACGCGGTCACGACCCCGGACGACGAGCAACTGCTCACCCAGCTCACCCAGGCCGGCACCCTGGCGCTGGAGGCGCTGCGCAGCTACGACGAGGAGCACACGCTGGCCCTCACCCTGCAACGCGGCTTCCTGCCGGAGAGGCTGCCGCGGACCGCGCGCGCCGACCTGGCCGTGCGCTATCTGCCGGCGAGCGAACGCACCGAGATCGGCGGTGACTTCTACGAGGCCATCAGCACGCCGGCCGGCCTGGTCGTGGCCGTCGGCGACGTCGCCGGTCACTCGCTCGACGCCGCCATGGTCATGGGCCAGGTACGCCACGCGCTGCGCGCCTACGCCGCCGAGGGCCACCCGCCCCAGGCGATCCTCACCCGGCTCGACCATCTGCTGACGTCCGTGGAGCCCGGTGCCACGGTCACCCTCTGCGTCATCCTGATCGAGTCGGACACGGACACCCTCCACGTGGCCAACGCCGGGCACCTGCCGCCCCTGCTGCGCCATCCCGACGGCACCACGTCCTACGTGTACGAGCACGGCCCGCTGCTGGGCCTGGGGCTGCCGCACCCGCCCGCCAGGGAGATCACCGCCGCGCCCGGCACCCTCGTCCTGCTGGTCACCGACGGTCTGATCGAGCGCCGGCACGAAGACCTCCGGATCTCCCTCGGGACCCTCGCCGAAGTGGTCTCCTCGACGTCCGCGGACCCGGAGGAGACGTGCACCCGGCTGCTGGACCGGCTGCCGCCGGACGGCAACGACGACGTGGCGCTGATGGTCGTACGCCTGAACGCGGCGCGGCACGGCTGACCGCGCCTCTCCCCTCACGGGGCGGACGGAAGCCCACGGCGGGAAGAGCCGACGCTCCCCCGCGGTCGTCGTGCGGGGGAGCGTCGGCATGCCCGGCGATGTCTCCGGCGGTCTGGTCCGCGCCTTCAGCGGCCCGCCGGCCGCCCGCCGGAGGTGTCAGCACTCATAGGCGTATTCCGCCCTGCCCTTGGTCGAGTCCCAGGTGAAGGTGGCGGACCTGCCGGCGCCGATGCTCTTGCAGGCGGGGTCCCAGTCCCAGTCGACGGAGACGGTGGCGTTGATCGTGTGAGTGCAGATGTTCTTGACCTGCGCCCTGCCGTTGGCGTTGCTGGTCAGCGAGGCACACCCCGCGTACGGCTCGGCCGAAGCGGTCCCGGAGGGGGCGGGGGTGACGGCCACCGCGGACGCGGTGCCGGTCGCGGCGAGCATTCCCGCGGCGACCGCCGTGGCCAGGGACGTCAGGATGGTGCGAGTACGTGACATGGTCCGATGCCTCTCTTCGTCGAAGCCTCCCGCTCGGGAGGCCGGCTCGTTGGGCCGCTTCGAACCCTGCCGACCACGGCCTCCCCCGGACAACGGGAACGGGCGGTCCCGGACAGCCTCTCCGTTGTCCGCGCAGGTCACCGCCGTGTCCGGGGCGAGTCCCGGACAGGACCGTGCGCCGGGCGAGCCGTCGACCGCCGCACGGCACGTGCCGTGCGCGCCTGCCGCGGTGCGTTCCGGACGGCCGGGCATGGCGGAATCCGCCGTTGTCCCCCGTGGCGGGGCCACAGCAAGATGCGGTCCATGGGGGAGCTGCCACCGCACGAGGACCTGTCACCGTCCGGCGCCCGGGACGCCGCCGGCTTCATCGCGGCGATGCGACGGCTCAAGGAGCGTTCGGGGCTGACCTTCCGCGAGTTGGAGGAGCGGGCCGCCCGCCGGGGGGACGTCCTGGCGCGCAGTACGCTCGCCGACGTACTGCGCCGGACGAGCCTGCCGCGTCCGGAGGTCCTGGCCGCGTTCGTCCGCGCCTGCGGGGACGGCGAGCGGGTCGACGCCTGGCTGAACGCCAGGGAACGGCTCGCCGCCGCACGCCCGGCCGCCGAGCCCGCCCCGGCCCACGGCCTCGGCCCCCAGACCGCCCCGGCCCGCGACCCCGGGACCGGTGGCCCACCACGGACCGGGACGGCCGCGACCGCCCGGCCCCGACGGCGGCCCGGGGCCCGCACGGTCGCCGGCGCGATCACGCTCACCGTCGCGGTGCTGGCCCTGGTCGCCTGGGCGCTGCTCCCCGACGGCTCCGGGACCCCGGACGGACCGGTCTCCTCCGCCGCCCCCTCCCTCACCCCCGCCGGCGGCTGGGTCACCATCCGCCCCGCCCGCACGCCAGAGCTCTGCGTGACCGACGGACGCGACCGCGCCGGCGCCTACGGCAGCGCCGTGGCGGTCCAGCTCCCCTGTGCCCGGGCGACCGTGCCGCGCACGTACCTGGAACCGACGGGTGAGGGGCTGTACCGCATCCAATGGCACCATCCGCAGCACGGGAAGGGGTGCCTGACCATCATGGGCGCGGACCAGATCAAGGGCATGCTCGAACCCCGCCGGGACTGCGCGCAGGGCACCCTCTTCCGGCTGGAACCCGCCGCCGGGGCCTTCCGGTTGCGGCCTTCCACCGGCGCCGGGTGCGTCGGCATCGCCGGTGACGACACCACCGCGGGCGCCGAGGCGATCGAGGAGCGCTGCACGGGCGCGGCGGATCAGCGGTTCCTCATCCGGGCGGGCTGACGGCGCCCCGTGCGGCGCCGCGCCAGGCCGAGACGCCCACGGCCAGCAGCCAGCAGCCAGCAGCCAGCAGCCAGCAGCCGAGGATCGCGCCCATCAGCGCCGTGGCCAGGAAGAGCGCCGGCATGAGGCGTGAGATCGAGCCGTAGAGGACGTAGGTGCCGCTGACCGTGACCGTCGGGTCGATCGGCCGGTCGGCGGCGATGACCGCGCCCGCTTCCAGGCCGCTGGAGACGAGGGTGACCGTCGCGTAGACCAGGCCGGTGGCGAAAGCCGTCGTGGCGGCCCACTCGTGGGCCGGACCCGACGAGCTTGACCAGTTCCCGGAAGACGGTCACGAACACGATCAGCGACGCGAGCGCGACGATTCCGATCAGCAGCCTCGCCAGGGCGTTCGCGTCCGGTGGCGGGCCCGAGTAGACGAAGTACAGGGGTACTTCGACGATGAGGGCGGTCGCGGTCGCGATGCCCGCGATGCCCGTCAGGCGTCGTGCGAAGGTCTCGTTCATGGGTCGTTCCCCCGGTGGTGTGGTCCGTCCGCCGTGCGGCGGATCCGCTCCGGCTGGTTCGCCGGCCGCGCCGATCCTGCCGTGCACGGCGCCCGGTGTCCCTGGGCCTGGCACCCGGGTGCGGGTTGGCCCTAGCGCCACCCGTCCGGGACGCCCCCGTGCTTTCCCGGTGCCCCGACCCATCCGGAGGGCGTCCGGTACCGGATCACACGGGAGTGTTCCGACGTGTCGAAGTCATGAGGGGACAGTTGTGAAGGAAGCCGTATTCATCGGCCGGAAGCCCTCGCCCGGGCCCGATCTGGAGCAGGTGCTCCGCGAGGTGGCGCTGGGCGACCACGAGGCGTTCGCCGCGCTGTACGACGCGGTGGTCGGCTCGGTGCTCGGTGTCGTCCGCGCGGTACTGCGCGACCGGGCGCAGTCGGAGGAGGTGGCGCAGGACGTGCTGGTCGAGGTCTGGCGCACGGCCCCCCGCTACCGGTCCGAGCGCGGCTCGGCGCTGAACTGGATCCTGACCGTGGCGCACCAGCGGGCGGTGGACCGGGTCAGGTCGGTGCAGGCGTCCACGGCGCGCGACACCAGGGTCGCCCTGCTGGACCGGACGCCCGCGTACGACGAGGTGACCGAACAGGTCGAGACCCGGCTGGAACGGGAGCAGGTGCGGCGCTGCCTGCGCACCCTGACCGAGTTGCAGCGCCAGTCCGTCACCCTGGCCTACTACCGGGGGCTCACCTACCGTCAGGTGGCCGAGGCGCTCGGGCTGCCGTTGGGCACGGTCAAGACGCGGCTGCGGGACGGTCTCATCCGCCTGCGCGACTGCCTGGGGGTGACCGCGTGACCGCCACCGACCCGCACGGCCTCACCGGAGCCTACGCGCTGCACGCGCTGGACGACGACGAGCGTGCCGCCTTCGAACACCACCTGGCCGGGTGCCCGGCCTGCGCGCGGGAGAGCGCGGAGTTCACGGCCACCGCGGCCCGTCTGGCGGCCGCCGCCGCGGTCACCGCCCGCCCGGCCATGCGCGAGCGGGTGCTGCACCGCGTCACGGAGGTGCGGCAGGTCCACGCGGGCGCCGTCCCGGCGCGGCGGGTACGCATGCCCTCGCCCCGGTGGCGTACGCCGGCCCGCTGGACGGTGGCCGCGTGCGTGGCCGCCGCGGCCGTGTTCGGCGGCACCGCCGTGTGGCAGTACGAACGGGCCCGCGACGCCCGCCAGCAGACCGCCCGGGCCGAGCGGAGCGTGGCGGAGCTGGCCGGTGTGCTGGCGGCTCCCGACGCCCGGAGCCGCTCGACTCGGGTGGCGGGGGGCGCGGGCACCCTGGTGGTCTCGCCCGGGCGCGACCGGGCCGTGTTCGTCGCCTCCCGGCTGGCGGCGCCCCCGGCCGGAAAGGTCTACCAGTTGTGGTTCGCGGACGGCACGGTGATGCGCCCGGCGGGACTGCTGGACCCGGGCCGCGGCAGCCAGGCGGTGCTCATGACCGGAGCGGTCGGCGGGGCCTCGGGCGTCGGTGTCACCGTGGAGCCGGCCGGCGGGTCCCGGCGGCCGACCTCCGCCCCGCTGGTCGTGCTGGACATGCCTGCGTGAGGCGGGGCGGGGCCGGCCTCCACGGCCGTTCCCCGCCCCGCTCGCGCGCACCGCCGCGATACGGCCCGGGGTGTCAGTTCCCGGGCATCAGGACGGTGTCGATGATGTAGACGGTGGCGTTGGCGGTCCTGACATCGCCGCAGACGACCCGGGCGCCGGCGACGGTGTACGACTCGCCCGAGCCGCTGGTGCGCAGCCGGGACTTCTCCAGGGTCTCGAAGGAGCCGGCGCGCAGGTCCCCGGGCGTCAGCTTCCGGCCGACGACGTGGTGGGTGAGGATCTTCGTCAGCTCGTCCTTGTCGGCGAGGACCTGGTCCAGGGTCGCCTTCGGGATCTTCTTGAAGGCGTCGTCGGTCGGTGCGAACACCGTGATGTCCCGGGCGTTGTTGAGCGTGTCGACGAGGCCGGCCTCGCGCACCGCGCCGACGAGCGTGGACAGGGCCGGGTTGTGCGAGGCAGCGGTGGCCACCGGGTCCTTGGCCATGCCGGCGAAGGAGCCGGCGCCGTTCTTCGGCACGCCGGAGCAGGCGGGACCGAACGGCTGGTCCATGGCGGCGGCGTCACCGCCCGTGCCGCCGCCGTTTCGCGGGGCGGACGCCTTGGACGGCGAGTCCGACGTTCCCGGGTCGCCGCCGTCGCCGTCGGAGCACGCGCTCAGCGCCAGCGGCAGGACCGCCGCAGCGGCGAGGGTGACGGCGAGACGGCGGGTACGGAAGGTGTTCATCGTGATCCTCCTGTGGGAAGCGCAGCGGGTGCTGCGGTCATGGGGTGCCGGGCGCACGGCGGTCACGGGGAGCCGCCCGTACGGGCCCGCGCGGGTGGTCACTCGACGGTGACGACCACGCTGTGCCGGCCGGTGGCGCCGTCGGGGACGGTGCGGGTGCGGCGTTCGGTCTGGAGCTGTCCGGCGCGGTCGGTGGCGCGCACCGTGAGGGTGTGCCGTCCCGCGGTGGCCCGCCAGGGAAGGGACCACTGCCGCCAGGTGTCCCGGGTGTCCTCGGCGGCCAGGCGGGCCCGCCGCCAGGGGCCGTCGTCGACCCGGACCTCGACCCGGGCGATGCCACGGCGCTGGGCCCACGCGACTCCGGCGATCAGCACGGTGCCGGCCCGGGGGCGGGCGAACGGCTTGGGCGTGTCGATCCGGGACTGGGTCCTGACCGGGGCCCTGCGGGCCCAGCCGCGCGCGACCCAGTACGGGTCGTAGGCGTCGAACGTGGTCAGTTCGAGTTCTCTGATCCACTTGCAGGCTGAGACGTAGCCGTACAGACCGGGTACGACCATCCGTACCGGGAAGCCGTGGGCGAAGGGCAGCGGCTCACCGTTCATGCCCACGGCGAGCATGGCGTCCCGCCCGTCCAGTACGTCCTCCACCGGCGTGCCGAAGGTCATGCCGTCCACGGAACGGGCCACCAGTTGGTCGGCCGGACCGCCCCGGGACGGCGGGACGACGCCGCACTCGGCCAGCAGGTCGGCCAGCCGGACGCCGAGGAAGCGGGCGGTGCCGACGTAGGGGCCGCCGACCTCGTTCGACACGCAGGTCAAGGTGATGTTCCGCTCGATCAGCTCGCGGCCCAGCAGGTCGTCGAAGGAGTGCACGGCCGGGCGGCGCACGCCCACACCGTGGATACGCAGCCGCCAGGCCGTCGCGTCCACCCTCGGCACCGCCAGGGCGGTGTCCACTCGGTAGAACGCGTGGTTGGGGGTGATGAAGGGGCTGAGACCGGGCACGGGCGGCCCGGCGGTCTCCGGTACCGGCGGGGCGGCGGACCCGGGCCGGGGCAGCACCACCCGTTCGCGGGAAGCCTCCGCGTCCCTGCCGCGCAGCCCGTTCAGCCACCGGCCCGCACCGGCCGCGCCCGCCGAGGCGACGGCGGCGGCGGACGCGGCGGCGACGAAGCCCCGGCGGTCCCATCCCGGCGCCGGTCCGGACGGGTCGACGGATGGCTCCGCGGGGTCTGCCGGCCCCTCGTCTCCCTGCGGGCGTGCTGCCTCCAGCCGGCCCGCCAGGACGTACAGGAGCAGCGCTCCGGCGGCGGCTCCGGCGGCCGACGGCACGGCATCGGCCCAGCCGGCCGCGTCGGGGCGGCTCGTGGCGGCCAGCGCGCCGACGGCGCCGAGGAACAGCACCCCGCCGGACCCGGCACGCCTGTGCCGGGTCGCCAGTACGCCGAGTCCCAGCGCCAGCAGGGTCAGGAGCCCCAGGATGCCGAGCTGGAGCACGAGCTTGTCGTCGGTGCCGAACCGGCGGATCGCCCAGTCCTTGACCACCGCGGGGGTGCGGTCGACGGCCGCGCCGCCCACCGCGATCACGGGGGCCGACCGCGGCCCTGCCCCCACGGCCGCGAACTCGGCCACCGCCAGCGCGGCGCAGCCCGCCAGGACGCCGCTCACGGCGCCGAGCACCGCGCGCGGCAGTCCCCGCGGCCCCGGCCGGTCCTTCTCGTCGTCACTCACGCGGGGAATCCGGGGCCGCCGCACACCCGGATTGGCCACTCACCCGATCAAGTGAAGCGGCGCGGTCGCACCCGTCCGGCGGCCGTTCGGCAACGGATGGCCAGACCCACACCGGCCGTTCGGCGACGGACGGGCAGTCGTCCCGTGGGCATACGGCGACGGACGGGCAGTCGTACGGCGACGGAGGGTCAGTCGTCCCGCGGACGTCGCTCGGGCCGGGACGCCCGGGGCCGTCCACGCCGGGTGTCGGTCCGGTCGTAGGGAGGTGTCGGTCCGGTCGTGGGGTGGTGTCGGCCAGGTCGTCGGGCGGTGGTGGTCGGGTCGTCGGGCGGTGGTGGTCGGGGAACGCACTGCCTCTCGTGCTGTCGCCGTCCGAGCGGTAATCTGATCAGCCGTCAACACACGGGGGAGGTGTGTGTCATGGGGGACCAGGTCGTACCGATCACACTGCCGGACGGCACCACGGTGCGGGCCCGGGTGACGCGACTGGTCGAGGCCGGGGACGACGCCTACGACACCCGGTGGGAGGACGTCGGCCTCTGGGACGAGGTCACCACCAGGGTCGAGGGCCTGAAGAGCGTGGTCACCGGTGTCGCCGCGTCCGTTCGGGAGGCCGCCGCCGCGGTGGGACCGGACGAGTGGAGCGTCACCTTCGGCGTCGAGGTCTCCGCCAAACCCGGCAGGGCGGTGGCGCTCCTCGCCGACGGCGAGGCCAAGGGCAATCTCTCGGTCACGCTCACCTGGCGGGACTCCGGCCGGTGACCACCGCTGCCGGGAACGGGGAGGCCGCCGGCAGAGAACACCTCGACGAGCTGCGGCGCCTGGCCCGCGAGGCCACCGTGGGCATCCGGGGGCTCCCCGGTAGCGAGGGTGTCCGGCCGCGGGGCTGGGGCAGCGGCTTCCTGATCGCCCCCGGCTGGGTGCTGACCTGCGCGCACGTCCTGGTGCACGCGGACGGCCGGCGCCGGGGCACCGGGGACGGCGAGGAACTGGGCGTGGTGCACGGCGGCCGGACCTACCGCGCCAGGCTCGCCTACCACCTCGCCGGACCCACGGCCGAGGTGCAGGCCCGCTGGACGGACGGCGCGGAGGAACCCTCGGTGCCGTCGGCGCTGGCGATCCGGCCGGACCTCGCCCTGGTGCGGCTGGTGGAGGAGATCCCCGGGCAGCCGTGCGTGTGGCTGACCGACCGGTCCGGGGTGCCGGTGGCCGGGGCTCATCTGTTCGGCCGCCAGGACGGCGCCTCCCCCGGCGCCGAGCACTGGAACACCAGTTGCCGCCTGGTCGGGCAGGAGCACGAGCAGCTCCTGCTGGACGCGGACGCCCGGGTGCCGCGGGGGGTGTCCGGGGGCCCGCTGGTTGACCTGGAACTGGGCGAGGTGTCCGGTGTGATCAAGGCCCGCAGCGACACGGGCACCACCGTGCTCGCCGTACCGGTCTCGGCGCTGCGCGCCCTCGCCCCCGCCCACCATGTCCCCGGCGCCCCCGACGACCTGGGCCCGCACCCCTACGAGACGCTGCTGCGGCTGCACGACCGCTGGCACGCCGACCGGCAGCGGGCCGGCCAGGGCGCCGAGCGGACCTGGGCCGATGTGCAACTGGCCCTGCCGGCCGCGGCGGGCCGCCGGCGGACCGTGCTCGACCGGCTGCGGGTCCTGGACCTGCTGGCGGCGCTGCCCACGCCCCGCCCGGCGGTCGTCGACCGGATCACGGCACAGGCGCTCGGCACGCCCGGCAGGACGTTCAGTCCGCCGCTGCTCACCTGGCGGGACGGCCAGGGCGTGCTGCACGAGCCGGACCCGGTGCGTGAGCTGCGGGTGTTCCTGCACTTCGCGCTGCTGATCACCGCCGAACTGGACCGGACCCTGCGGGGCGGCGGCGACACGGAGGGCGCCCGGCGCGTCGAGGCGCTGCGCGACTGGGCGCTGTGGCGCGCGGGCGAGCTGAGACCGGAGGACCGTGAGGTGCTCGGCGCGGCGGTGCAGGCCCTGCCGTCGGCGGTGCTGGTGGAGTTCCTGCCGGTGCCCTACGACGACGGCGGTCCGGTCTTCGACTGGGCCATCAGCCTCGGCTACGGCGGCGGCCGCTGGACACCGGCCGTGGCCGGGGACGATCCCTGGGGGCTGTCCTTCGAGCGGGCCGTGTGGAAGGTGGAACGCCATCTGCTCGACGCGCTGGCGGACGCCGACGGTCCGGGCGGCTCCCCCACCCGGCTCGAAGTGGCCCTGCCCCCGGAACGGCTGGGCACCGCGGTGCACGACTGGCTCGCCGCCCGCGGTGCGCCGGTCGGTCTCGGCCGGCCCGTGGTGGTGCGGGACGCGACCCGCCGGGACGGCGGTGACGCCGCCTGGCCGGGCGGCCTCGACGACGGCGTCCACCACCGGTGGCACGACCGCTGGCGCCGGGTGACGCGCGCCCGCGGGCTGCGCACGCTGCGCCTGGTCGGCAACGGGGCGGTGCCCGGTCCGGAGGCACTGCACGGGCAGCCCGCCGGTACGGTCCCCGTGCTGTGCCTGGCGATCGACTCGGGCGCCGGTTCGGAGGTCGCGTCGGACGTGCTGGAGAGCGGCTACCCGGTCGCCGTGTGGTCGGTGGGGGGACATCTGCCGGGTCCGTGCGGAAAGGAGTGCGACACCTTCCACGCACGGGTGTCGGATCTGCTCGGGCCCCGCGGCGGACGTCCGCCGGAATCCGTGACCGTGCGTCAACTGCCCGAACTGCTGATGGAGTTGAGGCGTGGTGCGACGGACGTAGACACCGAGGCCGAATGGGCCGGGCAGGTGGTGCTGCTCTATGACGATCCCACCGATCCGCTGCCTCCGTCCGCTCCGCCGCGAGTAGAATTCCCACCTTCGTGAGGCCGGGGACGTCCGGGCGGGGGGAGTCGTCAGCACGGCCGCGAATGGGTACCGTCTTGGTGTCGCGTCCCGCTCGGCGCCATGGCGGGGGGACGGGATCGCGCCACCGTTCCGACCTGCCACGACCCGCCGGACCGCCGTACCGCCGGAAACGAGGAGAGCGACGTGAGCGAGTGGCTGATCTACCGTGGGGCGGGCGTCCCGCACGATGGGATCGCTGAGCTTCCGCCTCCGCCGCCCTGGCGGGACTTCGACGGTGCCCCTCCGGTATCGCCCGCCCCGCCCCTGGACGCCGCCTCGAGACGGCGCCTCGGGGTGCGCGACCGCCAGGGCGCCCTGCACCGCCCCGGCACCCGGGAGCAGGAACTGGTCAACGCGGCCCTGTACCTGCGCCGCCCGCTGCTGGTGACCGGCGAGCCCGGCAGCGGCAAGAGCACCCTGGCCCACTCGGTCGCCTACGAACTGGGGCTGGGCCGGGTCATCACCTGGCCCATCGTCAGCCGCACCACGCTGCGCGACGGGCTCTACCAGTACGACGCGCTCGGCCGGTTGCAGGACCTCCAGATCGAACGCAGCCTGCCGTTCCCGCCCGGCCGCGCCGAGACGGACTCCCCGCGCGCCCAGGACATCGGCACGTACATCCGGCTGGGCCCGCTGGGCACCGCCCTGCTGCCCTCGGCGCGGCCCCGGGTGCTGCTCATCGACGAGCTGGACAAGAGCGACATCGACCTGCCGAACGACCTGCTGAACGTGCTGGAGGACGGCGAGTACGTCATCCCGGAGCTGGAGCGGATCGCGGAGCGGGCGCCCGAGGTCGACGTACGGTGCGACGACGGTACGACGGTGACGGTGCGCGGCGGCAAGGTGCGCTGCCGGGCGTTCCCCTTCGTGGTCCTCACCAGCAACGGGGAACGGGACTTCCCCGCCCCCCTGCTGCGCCGCTGCATCCACCTCCGGCTCGACCGCCCCGACAAGGAGCAGCTGGCCGGCATGGTGCGGGCGCACTTCGGGGAGGACGCCGCCGGTCGCTACGAGTCGCTGATCGACGCGTTCCTGTCCCGCTCGCCCGGTGACGTGCGCGCGGTGGACCAACTGCTGAACGCCATCCACCTGATCGACGAGGCGGGCTGGACGGACGAGGAGGAGACCCGCGAGCGGCTCACGGCCGAACTGCTGCGCCCCCTCGACCGGACCCGGTGACGTCCGTGCCCGGCAGCGCCGCGGGAGACGACTACCGGCCGCTGTCCGACCTGGTGGCCCGCTTGACGTCGGTCGGGGTGTCCCTGGACGACCGGGGCCTGGCCGACGCCCTGTGGCTGGCCGCCTGCCTCCCACCGCGCCCGGCACCGGCCCGCGGCGCCGACGGCGGCGGCGGTCACCGCGACGGCGGCGGCCCGGGCACGCCCCGCACG
>NZ_JOCB01000061.1 GCF_000718775.1 Streptomyces sp. NRRL S-31 | reverse complement strand
CGGGGCGCTCCGGCCCAGACGCTCCTCGGCCAGGGTCTGCACCAGGTCCACCACGTTCCGGGCGATCGACTCGCCGGTGCGCTGCGGATACGTCGACGCCGTGTCGACCAGCCGGGACAGGAACGGTGTCAGCAGCGCCCCGAGCGCCGACTCCGAGCCGAGCGGCACGGCCGTGATCCGCTGGAGGTCGGACTCGCTCAGGCCCAGCACCTCGCGCGGCAGCACCAGGGACTTCGTCCGGAACCGCTCGGGGAAGGTCAGCTGGACGGGCCGCGCCATGTCGTAGACGAAGAGCTGCCCCGGCTCCAGGACCGCGTCCCGGCCGTCCTGCTCGATCCGTGCGACGCCCCTGCTCAGCAGCTTCACGACCACGAAATCCTCGTTGTCGCTGGCCGCGATCAGCCGCCGGGTCCGCACCGCCCGCAACGGATCGCCCTCCACCGCGACGGCCCGGAGCGGGCCCAGCATCCACGCCGCGACCGCACCGCGCCCCACCTCGTCGGGCACCCCCCGGTCCGCCCAGGACGCCTGGGACAGCGCCTCGCGCCAGTAGGCCCGTCGGTGCCGGGCGGGCACCGAGTCCGTGGTGTGGAGGATGTCCGGGAGCGCGGGGCCGAGGGTTGACGAGTCCGGTGACATAAAAAATTTCCGCCCTTCACCAGTACTTTTTCAGACACACTGTGCCAGTCCGGATCAGGCCGTGACATCACGCGAATCCGTGAGACCTTGGGACACGCCGTCCAAGCACCGGACGGCTCCGGTGGTGGCGTTGTCATCACGGGGCTGTTGTCACGGGTTGTCGTCACCGGACTTCGCCCGCTCAGCGGGCAGCCAGTACCAGCACCAGACCGATCAGTGCCGGAACGGTCTGCACGAAGAGGATCTTCCGGCTGGAGGTGGCGGCACCGTACGCGCCGGCCACGGCCACGCACGCCAGGAAGAACACCTTCGCCTGGAAGCCCACCGGGTCGGACGCCACCGCGCCCCACACCAGCCCGGCGGCGAGAAAACCGTTGTACAGCCCCTGGTTGGCGGCGAGCGCCTTCGTCTCGGCGGCGAACCCGGCGCTGGTCCCGAAGGCGGCCCGGGCCCTCGGGCCGGTCCACAGGAACATCTCCAGGACCAGGATGCAGACGTGCAGAGCGGCTATGAGCAGCACCACGGTGGTTGCGATGATCGACATGGGCAACAGATTCACACGACGGCACCCGTGCCCCGGACCCCGCGCAAGCCCCTCTGACACCTTTGACACCGGTCGTGCCCCCGGGGGCGCGTCGCCCCGCGGCGGCCCCGGTGGCGCGAACCGGCCCCGGTGTCCGGGGACCGGCCCGCGCGCGCCGCGTCAACCCGCGTACGCCCGCACCGGATAGTGATCGGAGAGGTCGGTGTACGTGTACGACGTGCCCCAGCTGCTCACGGTCCAGGGAGCCGACCGCTCCTCGACGACCTCGTTGCGCCAGCGTGCCGGGCGGGCGTTCCCCGCGCGGGCGAGGACGTGGTCCAGGTCCTCGCGCGGGTCGCCCGGATAGCGGTCGTGGGCGATGGAGTTCTCCTGGGTGTCGAACGAGTACGGGTGCCCGGTGCGCGCGTCCGCCGCGGCCAGGTCCGCGTCGGCGAGCATCGAGGCGTACTCGGCGCCGCGCGAGTCGACGTTGAGGTCGCCCGCGACCAGGACCTCCTCGTCCGCGGGGATGCGCTTGGCGTCTAGGAAGGCGTCGATCGCCTTGAACTGCCGGCTGCGGTCCCGCACCGCCTCGCCCGCCCCGCATCCGGAGTCCGTGGACTGCGTGTGCGTGCCGATGACGTGCACCCGGGCGCCGCCGACGTTCAGCACCACATACGCGAAGCCCTTGTTGGACCACGAGTCGGAGCCGCACGCGTCCTGGTAGACGTACTGCTCCTTGCGCAGCACCGGCCACTTGCTCAGCACGGTGACCCCGCCGTCCTCGGGCGTGGTGGCGGAGTACGCCCCGCCGGTCGCGTCCCAGCCGTCCCGGCCGCGTCCCACCACCGGTGTCTGGTACGGGTACTGGGCCGCCGCCGCGCGCTTCAGCGCGTCCGAGGCGGAGTTGTCGAACGCCTCCTGGAGCACCACCACGTCGTTGCCCTGGAAGAAGGACGCCTTCGGTATCTCCGCGGCCCGGTGGTCCTGTCCCCAGTTGGGGTACAGGTTCTTGCTCATGAGGAAGACGTTGTACGTCAGGACCTTGAGCGCCGGTGCCGGTTCGGCGGCCGAGGCCGGAGCCTGACCGGCGAGCGCCGCCGCGGGCAGGGCGAGGGCTAGCACGGCCGCGGCGAGGGCGCGGCGCGATGCGAAGGGCGTCACTGGTTCTCCCTGTGCGATGAAGGGGCTGAGTGGCGCCGCACATCAAACCATCCGGGATTACTCACAGGTAACACCCAGGAGCGCATCGGATGACGCGCAGGGGGACTCGTCCCTCCGGCCCCTTCTTCCGCCGGCCTTTCTGCCGGCCTTCTGCTGTCGGGTCGGGCGGACGGTCAGGGCTCGATCAGGCCGGCCCGGATGGCGTAGCGGGTGAGTTCCAGGCGGTCGCGCAGGCCGAGCTTCTGGAGGAGGTTCGCCCGGTGCCGCTGGACGGTCTTGACGCTGATGAACAGCAGTTCGGCGATCTCCTTGGAGGAGTGCCCCTCGGCGACGAGCTTGAGGACCTCCTCCTCGCGAGGGGTGAGGATCCGGTCGGGGGTCTCCTCGCCGTGGCGGACGCGGGCGAGGTAGTTGCGGATCAGCGCGGTGACCGCGCCGGGGTAGAGGAAGGGCTCGTTGCGCATCGCGGCCCGGCAGGCGGCGACCAGGTCCTGGTCGGCGACGGACTTCAGGACGTACCCGCAGGCCCCCGCCTTGAGGGCCTGGAAGAAGTACTGCTCGTTGTCGTGCATGGTGAGCATCAGGATGCGCAGCGCCGGCTTGATCGCGGCCAGTTCGCGGGCGGCCTGGAGGCCGGTCAGCCGGGGCATGGCGATGTCGAGCACGGCGAGGTCGACGTCGTGGGTGCGGGCCAGTTCGACGGCCTCGGCACCGTCACCGGCCTCGGCGACCACTTCGAGGTCCGGCTCCTGGTCGAGGATGAGCCGCACACCGCGGCGGACCAGCGCGTGGTCGTCGGCGAGCAGGATGCGGATCGTCCTCGTGCCGGTGCCGGAGTCGAAGCCGGTGGTCGTGGTGGGGTGGTCGGGCATGGTCAGGGCTGCTTCCTGGAGACGGGCGCGGTGAGCGTGACCCGGGTGCCGGCGCGGGCGGCCGGAGTGATCTCCAGGCTGCCGCCGATGAGCAGGGCCCGTTCGCGCATGCCGCGGATGCCGGCGCCCTCCCTCGGGGCCGCGATGCCGCAGCCGTCGTCGGTGACGGCCAGCACCACGTGGTCGTCGGTGTTCCGCAGGGCGACGGTGACCCGTTCCGCGTCCGCGTGACGGGCGGCGTTGGTCAGCGACTCCTGCGCGACGCGGTAGAGGACCAGCTCGGTCTCCGGGTCCAGGGCGGGCAGTTCGGCGTCGAAACGGCGGCTGACCCGCATCCCGGTGTGGGTGGCGATGCCCTCGGTGAGCGAGGTCAGCGCGCTGACCAGCCCCAGGTCGTCCAGGACGCCGGGACGCAGCCGGCGCACCAGGCGTCGTACCTCGTCCAGGCTCTCCCGGGTGATCTCCCGCACCTCCCGCAACTCCTTGCCCAGCGGTTCGGGGGCGTCGTCCGCGGCCCGTTTCAGCCCCAGCAGGATCGCGGTCATGCTCTGTCCGACCTCGTCGTGCAGTTCCTGCGCGATACGGCGGCGCTCGCCCTCCTGGGCCAGCAGCACCCGGGCGCTGCTGGCGGCCCGCTCCTGTTCCAGCCGGTCCAGCATGGCGTTGAACGTACGGATCACCTCGGCGACCTCGCCGCCCCCCTGGGCGGCCAGGCGCTGGCCCGGGCGCAGCAGGTCCACGGTGGCCATCAGCTTCGTCAGGCGGTCCAGCGGGGCGAGGCCCAGCCGCAGCAGTACGGCGTTGGCCACCAGCATGACCACCAGGCCGCCGACCAGGATGACCGCCTCGGTGAGCACCACCGGCACCGACACGGTCACCGGTGCCCACAGCAGCAGTGCCGTGGCCGTACCCAGCACCACGGCGTTCAGGGCGAAGATCCGCCAGAACAACGACACCGGCTCGCGCCTCCCCTTCACCACGCCATCGGTTCGCCTCCACAGTCAGGCACCGCGGCACCGCCATCGGGGTCCATGGTGCCGGAGCGCTTCGGTGGGCCTGCGACCAGGCTGCCCCTGCCCGCGCCCGCCGTCCATGGGGCCCAGACCTCATTTCCCCTGGTCACAACGGCCCACGGCAGCGCCGTACGGATCGTATGGAGCTCTCGCCCCCGCGCGAATATGGATCTCTCGCCCCCGCGCGAATGGGGTCCGCGCCCGATAGCCGGGCGCCGCCGGACCGGCCAGGGTGGAGGGCACCCCCCGTCGGCGGGCGGTCCGGACGCGCCACCGGGCCGCCCGCCCCGTCACACCCGTCGTGCACAAGGCGTTGAGAAGGGAAGCAACCATGTCGCTCGATGTCACCAGGGCCGGGGCCGGTCTCCACCCGCACGAGGCGCGCCGGCGCCTGGAGCACGCCCACACCTCCCGGCTGGCTCAGCTGAAGGCGCTCGACGAGACCGGCCGGAGCACGGACGATCCCCTGCTGGCCGAACAGAAGACCGCCGTGCGGCAGATCCTCGAGGAGATCGCGGAAGCCTTCGCCCGCCTCGAGGAGGGCACCTACGGCACCTGCCTGGCCTGCGCCAAGCCGATCCCCGCGGAACGGCTGGAGATCCTCCCGTACACCCGTCACTGCGTCGCCTGCCGGCTCCGCGCCGCCTGACCGCGGTCCGTACGCACACGGCTTCATCGCCGCGCCATGACGAGGGGTGACAAGGTGAACCACCAGACCATCGGCGGGCACACGACCGCCCTGTCGGCCGAGGACCTGGCCGCACTGCGGGAGAACCTGAACGAGCAGCGCCTGTTCCGCCAGGAGCAGTTGCGCCGGCTGACCGGACCGCCGGCGTCCCGGGCCGGGGAACGGCCGGCCCGGCAGTGCGCCGCGCAGGTCGAAGTCAGTGTCAAGCTCGCCGCGTCCGCCCGCATGGTCCTCACCGACGTCGAAGCGGCCCTCGGGCGCATGGACGAGGGTTCCTACGGCATCTGCCACCTGTGCCGGCGCCCCGTGGACCCGGAGCGCCTGACGATCGTGCCGCAGGCCCGCTACTGCGCCCGCTGCCAGCAGGCCAAGGAGGCCGCCCCGTGACCGACGCGCGCCACCCGTACGCCGTTCCCTCCCGGCACCGGCCCTGGCCGCTGTGCCGGCACTGCTGCGGCATCGCCCTGGACATGGGCAGCGCCCGCACCCGTGTCTGGATCGCCGGCCGCGGCGTGGTCGTCGACGTGCCCACCGTGACCATCCCCGGCACCGGCGCGGTCCATCCCATCCAGCGCGGCACGATCATCGACACCCCCGGCTGCGCCCGGATGCTGCGGCGCCTGCTCGCGGACCGCCTGCCCCGACTCGTACGCCCCATGGTCATCGTCACGGCTCCGGTCCTGGACGGGCTCGCCTACCGCACCCAGGCCCGCGCCGCGGTCGACGTGCTGCGGCCCCGCAGCGTCCTGACCGTGCCCAGCGCCCGGGGCATCGCCCTGGCCGCCGGCGCGGACCTCTCCCGGCCGCTGCTGGTGGTGGACGTCGGCGCCCACCTCACGGAGGTGGTGCTGCTGAGCGACGGCGCCGTCACCGACGCGCGCCGGACCGCCCTGGGCACCAGCGACCTGGACGACACGACCACCCCGGGGCAGATCGCCGAGGCCGTCGCCCGGATGCTGACCGCGATGCTCCACCAGGACCACACCTCCCTCACCGCCGACGCCCTGCGCCGCGACATCCTGCTGGCCGGCGGAGGCGCCCTGCGCCCGGACATCCGGCACCGGCTCGCCACCCGCCTCCCGACCACCCTGCGCACGGTCCCCGCCCCGCACACCGCGGCGGTCCGCGGCGCGGTCAGACTCCTCCAGGCCGCGCACACCCACCCGTCGGCCTCGGCGGACTGACCGTCGACGGGGCTGCGCGGCCCGTGTGGGTCACCCGGGTCGTCCGGTGGGGGCGGGTCGGGCCGTCGTGGGGGCCGTGCGGGCCGGTCCCGGGTGTCCCTGGTGGATGAACGCCGCCCAGACCGGCAGCCGTTCGAGGCCCGGGCGTCGGATCTCGCGCAGCAGTTCGCCGGTCAGCGAGCCCGGGTCCTCCCGGCGCGGGTCGAGCATCCACAGCTGCGCCGCCCTGAGCGCGTCCGCCGGTGCCTGTCCCTCTACGGTCAGGTAGTGGTGGAACACCGCCATCATCAACGCCGAGGCGCCGTCCTGGGCCGTCCACCGCGACCCCACCACATTGCGGGCCCCACCCGAGACGAACGCCGTCGTCAGGGTCAGGGCCTCGTCGTGGTCACGGGTGCTGAGGTCGGTCTCGCAGGCGCTCAGGACCACCAACGGCCCCTGCGTGGAGGGGCTTTCGTGCCAGGGCCGGTCGAGGAGCCGGGTCACGGTCAGCATGCCCAGGTCCGGTTCGGCTCCGGGGCCGCCCTCCTCGGCCGGCAGCGTGTCGGCGCCGTCCGGGAAGGCCAGATGCAGCGCCGACGCCGTCGGCCGCACCCCCGCGGAGCCGTGCGAGGCCACGTGCAGCAGCGAGGGGGTCTCGGAGAGGAGCGCGAGGACCTCGTCCGGGGTGCCGGCCGCCACCGGCTCGACGGGTGGATCGTAGAACTCGCCGTACAGGCGTGCCTGCGGGTAGAACGCCTCGCGGAGCGCAGTGGCCTCCCGTTCGGCGTGGGTCAGCTCCTGCCGGGGATCGGCGATCAGGACCGCGGCGCCGGCCGGGTCCGGGCGAGTGCGCTTCACCGTGCGCAGGAACTCGCCGCCCGACGCCGCGTAACTGATGACGGCGATCTGGCAGACGTAGTCGTGGGGCGCCGCCGCGGGCAGGCGCGCGGCGTGCCAGGGCACGACGCCCAGACGGCCGCACGGCACGAGGACGATCCTGGGCGGGCCCGAACGGCCCGCGCGGCGGCCCCCGTCGGCGGTCAGGTGCCGGGTGACGGCCGTGAGGATGTCGTCGAGTGCCGCCGGGTACGCCCAGTCGCAGAGCGCCGACAGGGCCTCCTCCCAGGCTCGTTCGGCGTCCGGTTCGCCGAGCCGCGAGGACCGTGCGGCGGCGGCGTCGAGGTAACGCTCCAGGGGACCGCTCCCGGTGCCGGACAGCAGCGGAAGGCCGCCTATGCCGACGCCGAAGTCCGCCCCGACGACGATGCCCACGCCGGGTGCGTCGCCTTCGCCGGGCAGCAGATAGACCAGCGCGTCCGCTCCGCCCTCGGCTACACCGTCCGCCAGTTCGTTCAGCGTGGGCGTGCGGAACAGGCCATGCCGCCGGTAGCCGAGCGCCTCCAGGACCCGGCGCCGCAGCGTGCTGGGCAGTTCGCCGGGGGGCCCGTCCGGCTCCCCGGTGCCGTCCGCGCCGGCCTTCCGCCACGCTTCGGCGAGTTCCCGCTGCCCGCGCGCGTCGAGGAGTTCGGGCACGGTACGCGAGGTGGACGCGGCGTGCAGCACGAGGGCGCGGCCCAGCTCCAGGGCCGCCACGGCCTCCTCCGCCTGGTTGTGCGACGCGGCCCAGGTGGCCGCTGTGACACTGCGCGCGGCGCCCGAGCGAGCCGTCAACACGCCGTCTTCCGAACCCAATTGCAGGAACACGTCGGCGGCGAGGGTGTTCAGGGCCTCCTTGGCCGTGGCCGTGGTGGAGGCTTGGTCCGCCGGGTCCCGCATGTGCTGCCAGCGGGCCCGGTACGCCTCCGCCGTCATCCACTGGGCCCTGGCGGCGAACTGGGTCCCCCGGCCCTGCCGTACGTCGTCGCAGACCCGCCTCAGTTCGGTGATGAGGGTGTCGAGGTCCGGCAGGTCACGGGTGAGGGTGTACCGGACCATCAAGGACTGCGCCATGTCCCACCGCTGATGCGTCGGAGCGTCGGGCGGCACGGCGGTGGCGGGCCGGAGCGTGGCGGGATCGCCGGTCACCCGGGCTCGTACGGCAGCGAAGGCGGCCGCGTGCCGGGAGAGCGACTCCCTGACGATCGCGGGTGCGTGTTCCGCCGCCGCCACGCTCTGTTCGTAGTAGGCGGCGGCGCGCAACCGCAGGTCCGGGTCGTTCGTGAGGTTGCCGAGGCAGAGGCAGCCCTGGGCCAGCGCCAGCAGGAGCTGGAAGCGCCATCCGTTGTCCGGCGGGGTGTCCGCCTCGAGCGCCTCCAGCTCGCCGAGGAGGGCTCGCACCGTCGCCGCGTCCTCCGCCTTGTAGGCCGCGTCGATCCGGCTCATCAGGGGCTGGACGCGGACCGCGACCGCGAATTCGGCGGTCACCGCGGTCGTGGACTCCGCTGCGAACGCCTGCATCCGATCGGCCAGCGCCGTCACGTACTCGTGGCCGAGGGACTGGTCCCGGAGGTTGCCGCCGACAGCCGCCCCCGACTGAAGCAGTACGCCCATGAAGTTCTCGACGAAGACACTCGCCTCCTGGCCGGGCGGCAGCTGTTCGTGTACGGCGCGCAGCCGTCGCAGTGCCCGGTTGACGGCCTCCGGGTCATTGCCCCGCACGGCCTCGAGCGCGTCGAACAACGAGGGCATCATGGCGTCCACGGCGGCGACGTCGGGGTCGTCAGCGTCCGTGGCAGCGGCGTCGGGGCCGTCGGCATCCGCGGCAACGGCATCGGGGGCGTTGGCATCCGCGGCGACGGCATCGGGGCCGTCGGCGTCCGCGGCAACGGCGTCGGGGCCGTCGGGCTCCGCGACCGACGTGCGGGGCGGCCGGCCCTCCCGCGAGCCGGAAGGGCGCGGAGGGGCAGCCGGATCCGGACGCCCGGGGTCGTCCACGCGCACGGTGGGCCCGGGGCCGGCGGCGGTCGCCGTCCCGTCTGCCATCAGCCGCAACTGCTCCACCCCGGGGAAGCCGTCGGGCAACGAGTCGACGAACCGGCGCAGGGCACCGGGCCCGTCGGGCCCCGAGAGAGCGGCGAACATGGTGCTCACCTGCCGGAGCCGGCCGTGCAGTTCCGGCGCCAGCGGCAGCTCCAGGGCCTCGGCCACGAGTACCGGCATCTCGGCCGCGATGGCCGCCATCTCCCCGGGCTCCTCGTACGCGCGCCAGTCGAGAGCGGCGGAGAAGTCGGCCTGGGCGGCCCCGGCCCCGGCCAGTGGTGCGGGCATCGTCAGGCTCAGCAGGAACAGCGCGGCCCACCGTCTGTCGTCCGCGTCCGTCGCCGCCCCGGTCGCCGTGGAAGGGTCCCGGGCCTCCCGCAGCAACCGCCGGGCGCGGTCCCGGTCCGGTGCCGGGCCGCCCCGGGCGAGGTACCGCATCGTGAGGACGGAGCCGAGCTGGACCGTCAACGTGGCCCGCAGTTCCGCGTCGTGCGCCAGCAGCCGCACCAGCTCTTCGAGTTCGGCGACCGAGCTGTCGTACACATGCGGGCCGGCCGTGACGGCGGGGCCGGACGCGCACAGCCGCAGCGCCCGCTTCGTGGCGGCCGTCGCCCAGGCGCGCAGCGCCCGGACACCCCCGCTCTCCTCGTTCTCCTCGTTCTCCTCGTTCTCCGCGTTCTCGGCGTTCTCCGCGTCGGTCACCTCTCCCCCTCGGCCCGCCGCGCGGCACCGGCCGAGCGCCGTGCCCCGGTCCCGTCGCACCCTGCCCCGGTCTCCGTCCGGCTGCTTCCCCTCGCCCTGTTCACCCTGTCATCGAAGCAGCACGGTCCGCGCGGGTGAACCCCTGTGCCGAAGGGCGCCCGGTTCACGACCGGCATCCGCCCGACGCCCACGACACCGGCGGCGCCGGTCAGAGCTGGGAGGTGGCGACCTTCACCCCCCGGCGTCGGGCACGGGGTCCCGCCCGGCAGTCAGTCCCACGCGTTGAAGAGCACTCCGCCCAGTGTGGTGATGCCGTAGGAGCGGATCAGGCGCCAGTCACGCGGGGTGAGGACCGCGGTGTCGACCGCGCGGAGCGGCAGCGTGAGCCGCGCGCGGTCGAGCACGACGAATCCCAGGTCGGTGAAGGTACGGGCCCACGGTGGCGGGTCGAGGAACTGCTCGGTGTACCAGTCCCGGCGTTCCGTGGCGAACGCGATCCACGGGTGGTGGACGTGGCACAGCACGACGCGCTCGTCGGCGCCCTCGATGACCGCGGTGTGGAAGGTACGGGGGTACGACTGTTCCTCCGTCTCGCCCACACGGCCCCCGGCCGCCCGGGCGGCCGCGTACAGCGCCGCCCGGAACGTCCGCCAGTCGGTTTCCGGGGGCGGCCCGTCCCCCGGCCGGAAGAAGCCCGTGGCGCCTGGCGGCAGTGTGAACGTCACGTGCTTGTCTACGGCCATGCGGCTCATTGTGCCGGGGAGGAACCCGGCCGACGGCGCGGTGGGACCACGACGGGGCCGCGGCGTCATGTGGCCGGATTGACCACCAGTGTGACGTACGGCTCGTCGCGTGCGGCGAGAAGGGCGTCGTCGATGCGCCGGGCAGTGCCGGTTCTCCTCCAGGCCGGCCGGACGCCGATCTGGTTCAGGGCCACAGCCGGGCGCTCGGTGTACGGCAGGCGGTTCGGTCTCCGGCACGAGGCCAGGGGACCGGGACCTCTTGCAGGTGCGACCTGTTGTTCGCGGTCCGGTGCTTGACCGGACGAGGAGTGACCGCCCAGAACCACCGAGGCGTCGCGCGTTGGAACGCCTCGGTGGGCGGATGCCGCCATGCGGCTACTGCCAGCCGTGCAGCGTCAGGGCACTGGAGCGGTTGAGGCAGCCGTACAAGCCTGAAGCGGGGTACTCGATGATGTCCGCAGGCAGGTCATGGTCAGCGAACCACTGGAGAGCCAGACACTTCTCGGGCTCCTTGTTGATCGGTGCCCCCTCCCACTCGGTGGCCTCGAAGAAGAAGCCGATCCGGTCGGAACCGTCCTCCTGCCGGTGGTGCACCACATGCCGGAGCACCAGGTGCTCCGGGGCGGCCTGGACCCCGGTCTCCTCGAACAGCTCGCGGACTGCCCCGGCGGTGAGAGATTCGTCCCGGTCGAGCTTGCCGGATGGCAGGTGCCATCGGCGGTAGCCGTAGGGGCCGCCCCTCTGCGAGAGCAGGATCTTGTCGCCGTCGCGGAGAAGGACGTGGGTGTCGATGGTGGGCTGTGCCGGTTTCTTCATGGTTCCTGAGTGGTCGGGGTGGTGGCTGAAGCATCTGACGGTAGTGGGACGGTGGGTAGTGCGTCGGCGATTCGGCGTGCGACCTCCGATTGAGGGAGGGCCGTGCTGTCGATCACGAGCACCTTGGACTTGAGGCCGACGAGGATGTCCGCGGCGTTCCGGTACAGCTCGACTTCCCGTGCGGGCGCTTGGGGATCGGCCCGGAAGCGGTGCGTGACGCCGGCCCGGGCGACACGGTCAGCGATGGTGCCGGGGGAGGCGGTTAGGATCACCGCAAGGTCGGGCTTCGGGGCGTGCTCGTTGAGCAGGAGCAGGAAGTCCATCGGCACATGGTCGAGTCGCTGGAGGACCAGGGTCGACGCGACGTACCGGTCTGACACCAGCAGCTCACCGCGGCTGAGCGCGGGGGCGATGGTGGTCTCGACGTGCCGGTAACGGGTGGCTGCGACGAGGCAGGCCAGGGCCAGACCGTGAAGCTGTCCGCCATGAGCGCGCGTGAAGTCTCCGAGGAAGTCCCCGCGGGGCGGCTCAGCCGTCCACCGGGCAGGGATGTTCCGCGCGGCGAGCAGCGCCTGCAACTCCCGAATGGTGGTGGACTTCCCCACGCCGCTCGGCCCGTCGATCGAGACGAAGAACCCCTTGCGGCCCCTGGTCATGCGGCTTTGCCCAGTTCGCCCTGGTTCCGCTCGTGCTGCTCGCGGGTGAGCATGGCGAGCGTGGAGCGGACCTCGTACAGGGGCACGTCACCGAATTGGATGCCGACGGAGAAGTTGAACTCGTCCCGTTGACGCATGGACTCGTCGGCGCCGTCCCGGGTGAGGTCGACGTCGCCGTAGGCGAGGAGGTCGTCCGGGGCGTAACCGCGCTCGTCGGTGAGGGCCTGCCATACGGGCGTGCCCGGGTAGGGGCGGAACTCGAAGACGCTGGCGCGGACGTCACCCGGGTGCTGGTCGGAGATGGCCCACAGGTTCCGGATGTGCTGCACGGTGGCGTCGAGGTCGGGGCGGGTCTCGCCGGGGAAGCCCAGGATGAAGTACCCCTTCACACCGACGCCGTGGGCGACCAGCCGACGGGCGACGCGCTCGGTCATCTCCGCGGTGATCCGCTTGTCCATCGCGGACAGGATGCGGTCGCTGCCGGACTCGATGCCGAGGGCAACTTCACGCAGCCCGTTGGTGACAAGACGGTGCAGGTCGGCGTCGATGAGCCGGTCCAGGACGTTGATCCGGCCGGTGGCGTCCCACACGTACCGGTCGCCGATCCTGTTGCGGGTGAACGCGTCCATCTGCTCGTCGATGACCCGGCCCACGCCAAGGAACAGGTCGTCCACGAACCGGAAGGCGGTCACGCCGTACTCGTCGTGCAGCTGGTCAAGCTCGCCGATGATGTTCTCGGGGCGTCGCACGCGGATCGTGATGTCGGGGTTGGCGGAGACGGCGGCACCGCAGAACGTGCAGTTGTAGGGGCATCCGCGGCTGCCGACGATGTTGGCCTCCCAGTGCCCTTGAGGGCTGATCCCTCCGAGCCAGAGCCTTTGGCCGGCCAGGCGGCGGTCTGTCGCCGTCGGCGCGGCCTGGTAGGGGTCCTGGGGCAGGAAGGCGCGGTTCACGTACGGCAGGCTGTTGATGTCGGGGCTCAGTATTGCCGCGCCGGTCTTCGGGTCCGTCGGGATGCCGGCGGCCCGGGTGCCGAGCAACTGGTCACGCCACAGGACACCCGGCAGCGTGCGCCGGCTCTGCTCGTCCTCCAGGAGAGCAGCGACGCGCAGTTCCCCTTCACCGAGGACCAGGGCGCGCAGGTGGCGCATGCGGGGGTCGGCGAGGACCCGGTCCGGCATGGCCTTGGCGTGGTGTCCGCCGACCATCAGCGCGATGCCCGCCTCCAATTGGTCAGCGATCCTCGCGGACATCTCGTAGGTGGGCGCGAGGAGGTTCATGGCGGCCCAGCGCGGCTTGGCCTCGTTGATGATCCGGGCCGTCGCCCCGATGCTCAGACCGTGCGCTTCGGCGTCGAGCACACCGACGTTGAAGCCGCGCTGCTGTGCATAGGTGGCGATGTACGCCATACCGAGCACGGGGAGGGTGTAGTCGTTGGTCCGAGGGCGCAACTCGTAGTCACGCAACGGCGCGTTGATGAACAGGGCGTCCAGCGCGTGACGACTGTCGGCGCCCGCGATCAGGGGTAACTGCTGCATGGGTCCTCCAACTCATCTGGCGTGCGCTCCCCAGGTGAGGGTCGCGATGGTGAGGGTGTGCAGAGCGGTGCGGTCGTCCCCGGCCCATCCGGTCCACAGCGGACCGAACGCCTTGTCTCTCTTGCCGGGCCAGGGGTAGTCGGGGGCGATCTTCGCGGCCCAGGTGCGCACGGCCAGGTCGTCGTGCGGGTAGACGCTGAAGTCGCCGGTGTAGTCCGCGGCAGCCGCCGCGGCGGTCCAGGGGCCGATACGCGGGATCCGGGTGAGCCCGGTGGCCAGGGCGCCGGCGTCCAGGCACTCCCAGTCGCGGCGGGCCCGCTGGTACTCCTCCGCGGCAGCCAGCAGGGCGGTGCGGTGGAACTTCGCCCCGACGGCGGCGAACTCTTCGTCGGACAGACCGAGGATCACGTCCGGCGCGGGCGCTACGGCGAGCGGACCTTGTGAGCCCTCGACGGTGGTGCCGTAGGCGCTGCACCAGGCGTGGTACAGCTTGCGGGCCTGGTCGGCGCGAACGACCTGCCGCAGGATCGCTGTGGTGATCGCGTCCCACAGCCACGGGTTGGCGAGCCGCTGGGTGACACCGAGCGCGGCGAGACCTCCGTGAAGGACTTCAGGGAGGGGCGGCAGGTGCGCGGGGTCGGTGGCGACGAACTCCGGCTTGACGTCCTCGGTGCCATCCACGCAGTCCATGCGCAGGCCGTACCGGTCATGGGACAAGACCCAGATACCGGAAGAAGTACGGACTGCACGCGCGCGTGTGCCGTCTTCATACTCCTGCCAGGCAGGATGGTCGACGGTCAGAACGGAACTCATCGGTTGCTCCTCGGTGTGCCGACAGTGCTCGCCGTAGCCTCTCGCGTCACAGCCGTTCGACGCTCCACGGCCACGAAATTAGCGGCATCAGCCGGTGCATGTGGCGGCGATCGGACAGGCGCGCTCGCCCTGCCGTACCGGCGTCGAACCGGCACGGCAGGAACTCAGTTCAGCCAGGATGTGGTGGACCAGGCCGAGCTGCACGGCGTCGGGGTCCATGCCCCGCAGCCCGTCGCCGCTCATCGGCTCGTCCTGGGCGTTCGCCGGGCCGCCGCGGCTTCCGCGCTGTTCCCGGTGTGGGTCGGCCACTTGCAGCGCAGGAGCCAGCACATACCCGGGTCGAGCAGGTCGAGGACGCCGGGGTCGACAGCGGCTTGATCGCCGTGCCGGATCTGCCGGTACGCCTCGAAGAGCGCCACGATCTGCTGCCAGTACGGGGGCAGGTTCAGGCGCGCGATGTGTTCCGCGCTGTACCGGATCTCGTTCAGGCGCAGTGCCTCTTCGTGCTCCAGGACCAGCTTGATGGTGCCTGCGGTGGTGTCCTGGGGCATGACCGGGAAGAGGAAGGTGGTCTGCCATTCGGTCGCCGCCTCGTTGAGGACGCGGCGGACGCGGTCCGCGTCACGGTCGCTGACGTGCGCGGCACCGATCACATGGGTGTAGGTGCCGAGGCGCAGACCCAGTTGGACGGCCGCGTACTCCTGGATCACGGTGAAGTTGAAGACGTCGGCCGGCAGGTCACGGTCCAGGTCGGTGGCGCGCATGGTGCACACCATGTGCAGGCGACCCGCTCGGGGCAGCAGGTGCAGGCTGGCCAGGCAGGCGACATCCGGAGGGGCTTGGCCGGTGGCTCCCTGCGCTGAGATGACCGGCAGGTAGCCGCGCTGGCTGTCTCGCTCGCCACGCAGCAGCTTCAGGACGTCATCGAACGGCGCCCTGCTGTCTCCGTCCGGCAGGAGGGGGAGGCCGTAGGCGGAGCCGTTGAGGGCGACACCGCCGGTGCTGCGGAGCCCCCTGGACGGCGCGTAGTAGTTGATCATTTCCAGGTCGCGGCGGCCCGCGAGGTGCCAGAGCGCTTCGGCGACCTGGGCCACGGGATTGACCTCGCGCGTACGCAGGAAGGGCAGGCGCTGCCTCGGGTTGGTCAGCCGGAAGCTGACCCCGGTCACCTCCCGGGCGGGGTTACCGCGGGCGTTGATGTGGCGCTCGAAGTCCTCCGTGGCGAGGCGGAGCAGGTCGAGGTAGGCGCCTTCGACACCGCGATATACAGCAGCTTTGGGCAAGGTTCACACTCCAGGGTGACGGGATGGACGAAGCACCCGCGGCTGTGCTTTCGCCGACGCGGATAGCGGCCGGGGCTCAGTGGCCTGCCGGCCGTCGGACAGGGAACTGTGGGCAGGCCGCGCTCGGGCGGGCGCGTGCCCAGGGTTCTGTGTTCCGGCATGCGGCCCAAGAGCCGGCCCACTCGGCTACCGTGCTAACCACCCAGCGGCTGAAGGCGGTGTGAGGATGACGGAGCAGGGTGAACCGTTCGCACGGGATGGTCGACCAGTGTGTGGCGTGTGCCCTTCTCTGCGCCTTGCTGGCGGCCGGTTCGACGTGGCCGAGCGGCCCTCCCGGGACTGCCCCTTCGACCCGGAGACCGGCCACCGATACACCGCGGCCGGCGTACCGGTGTGCGTGCACCCCGAACGGGTAGGGCTGCCCGCCGCCCCGTACGCCACCGACGGCCTGCCGCTGCCGTGGGAAACCCCGCCGCCGGTAGAGGCCGGCGAGGTTCCCGCATGGGTGCGTGCGGCGTTGGAAGCAGCACCACCGGAGTTCTGCGACGACGTGATCCGGCAGGCAACGGACATCCTGCTCGCCTCGGACCCCACCACCGACATCACCGGTGTACTGCGCGCCGCGCTCGCCTAGGCCGCGGCGACGGCGAAGTCGATGCTGTGCTCCCGGCCGGACCGGCCCATGCCGATGCTCTCGTACAGGGCGGCGAGCACGCTGCGGCGCCGGACGACCTCCTCGTGGTCGAGCCAGTACCGGGCCGGCGGCTCACCCCACGCCGCGCGGTAGCAGTCGTGGGTGTACCCGCCGACGCGGTAGTCGGTGTGCTCCTGGTCGGTCTGGTGGATAATGCCGACGCCCGTGCGCGCCGCGACCCGCGCGAACAGCTGCGCCTGCGCGAGCATCGCGTGCGTCATCTCGTCGACCGGGACCGCAATCGCGATCTCCGACGCCTTGTCGTCGCCGGTGGCCTCGAACACCGCGGCCTTCAACGCGAGGGCGCGCAGGCCCTCCTCGAACAGCGGCGCGGCGTCCCTCTCCAGAGACCACTGGTCGACGACCGGGAACCCGGTGAAGCACTGCCAGTCCTCGGAGTACTCCAGCGACGCCGCCCGGAACGTGCCGAACTCGGTGTCGCTCTTGATCCTGTCCAGGATCCGAACCGCGGCGCCGGCGACGGCGTCCACGGTGGGCATCTCAACCTGGGACATGCGGCTTCCTCTCCTCGATGGGGGTGGTGCCTTGTTGCCTGCCCGACGGCCGAGCCGGTGACATCCCGGCCGCCGGGCAGGGGACTGTGGGACGCGCCTACGCGGTCTCGCGGAGGGCGCGTGCTCGTTGTGTCGGTTCGTCGATGGTGGAGCGCGAGTTGGTCTGGCTCGCGTCGGAGACATCTCGGCTGAGGATGCCGCACTGCCAGCCCAGCGCCACCGCATGGAGCCGGTTGGTTGCCTTCAGGGCCCTAGCGATCCGTGTGACGTGATATTTAGCCCCGCTGGGGGACATACCGCAGAGCTTGGCGATCTCAGGGGTGTGGTACCCCGCGGCTATCAGGTGCAGGATCTCGTCCTGGAGTTTGGTGAGGGTGACATGGTCCCGCGGCGCCACGGTGATCAGCTTCTTGCTGATCGCGCGGTTCAGAAGCGCGGCGAAGTTGAGGCCCCGCACGCCCAGTTGTCGGCAAGCTTCGTCTGCCTCGCGGTAGAACGTCCGCCGGGAGACACCCAGCTTCCAGGCTGTGGCCTCTCGACCGTGTCCCTCGGCCAGGTACTCGAGGGCGCGCTTCATGATGCCGGAAAGAGGTTCAGCGCTCGAGGGGGTGTTCACGCCTTCTCCGCACGGGGCTGCTGGGAGGACGTTTCCTGTTCGTCGCGGGGGTCGAAGCGTCGTTTCCACGCCTCGGGTGTGATGGTGTCGGAGGTCCGCGGTACCAGCTCGGATCTGGTCCAGACCAGATTGAACGTGTCGAGACCGAAGCCGGTGATGATCTCGGCCACGTTGTCGGTGGCCCGCCGCTGGCGTTCCACGACCCTTGTGCGCAGCGGGCTGTTGAACAGCTTGAGGTAGCGTGCGGAGGCGGTCGGGCTGGGTACATCAGTCGACACCGGCTCCCCGAAGAGTCTGGCGGTGATCTGCCGGTCCGCCCAGTAGGCGTGGCCTTCGACCAGGTAGCCGTAGTCCCGGTCCGCAGTGCCCCGCACGTCCGGGAAGTACGTGTCCTGCGCCTCCCATATCGCGCCCCCGCTGGCCGCGTACTGGGCCAGGTGCGTCATCTCGTGCCCGAGCAACTTGTGCAGGACCGGGCCGTCGTCGAGCCGGCCCGCGTGCTGAAGCGCCTCGGGCAGGATGATCACCTCGGGATGTCCTGCCTCGAACGCCACGGATTCGCCGAGCATCGCCGGCCAGAAGAGTCGCCGCCTGATGGACCTGGCACGGCGGATCACCTGGGCTTCGGTCCGTGACGTCACGCCGAGGCGCAGGGCCTCCTCCACCAGGTGCTGCTTCGAGCTGCGTCGGTGCGCACGCCTCCAGTCGCGGACCTTCATGGTGCGGATGACCACGGGCTCCGGCAGCGGAAGACCTGTCACGGCCGTGACCAGCGGAGCGGTCTCGGCGACGATCCGTTCCAGGCGCTGCCCGAGCGCCGCGTGAACGGAACCGGCTTCCTGGTGGACGATGTACTGCATTTGTGGACGATTTTCCTATCGCTGGTATCGGTGGGTGCCTACGGCACTCGCGCAGGCGTGCTGAGGGGCAGGCAGTGAACGGGCCGGCGCCCGCTCTCCCGCTCGGTGGGGCGGTTGCCGGCCCGCCGAGCGGGCAGCCGTCACTCGGAGCCGACGAGGGCTGACGTCGTCGGGGCGGAGTCCTTGTGGATGCGCACGAGGTACGCGCCCTCCATCGCCTGGTTGAACGTCTCGTCGACGAAGTCGTTGGCGACGTCCTCACGGTGGCCGCCGTGCTCGGCCCAGTAGTCGCGGACGGGGTCGAGCCACATCAGCGCGAGCGCCTGCCTCCGCAGCGCCGGCTGGTCGAGCAGACCGGCCCTGAATTGGACGCTCAGCAGGGAGATCCACGCGTTGGCGTGAGCCATCCGAGACTCCTTGGTGACCTCCGGGTTGTCGCCCTGCTCGTGGTCGGCGTACAGCGCCGGGTTGGCCGCCTCGTCCCGGCAGAGCGCCTGGTGCAGGACGGCGGCCTGAAGCGTCAGCGCCTGCTTCCCGTGCCGGGCTCGCTGGTAGATGCCGATGGCTCCGACGGCCGCGACGACGAGGACGGCGGTGGAGGCTTTCATCCGGTGGCCTTTCGTGGTGAGGGGCCCGGTGCCAGCCCGGAAGGGGGTGGGCTGGCACCGGGAGTTGATGCCCCTGCCGCGCCGGGGCGGCAGGGGGTGTGGGCCCCGACGCGGGGCTCGACCCGGGGGGAATTTCGGATCGGGCTTGCCCCGCGCCGGGAGTGGGACCTGCTCGGTAGCGCGGCCTCGAACACGGCCACCGAGCAGGAGTCAGGCGGCGATCACCGCGGCCGAGCGCAGGATGCTCATCAGGTCCCTGACGGTGATGACCTCGAAGTCCGCCAACTGCCGGACCATCTGTCCTGCCAGGAACGTGGGCAGGCGGGGGTGGCCGTATGGCAGGAGTCGGGTCGTGTCCTCGAAGCGCAGTTCGTGCTCGGGGCTACGGTCGACCTCGCACACCGTGCCGTGGACGCCGTACGACGGCGCGCTTGCGCTGAGGTACACCAGCGGGCGGCCTTTCAGGTGCGGGAAGGCGTGCGCCGCCTCCTGCACGTGCTCAGGGCACACGGGCGGATGCGCGGTGAGCACCAGGTCGTCCTGGGACCACAGCTCGTCGGGACCCTTCAGGAAGATCCATCCCAGCGGCGTGCGGGCCGGGGCCAGGCAGACCGCGCACTTCAGGCCGAACATCGTCTCGCGCTGCCGCAGAGGATGCAGGAGGTGCGGGCGTGGCCGGCCGGTGGGCGTGCCGTGCGGGTCGCGCTGCCTCTGGGAGTAGCGAACCCACAGCACGGCGCGGTTGTCCCGGTCGGCGGGGTGCTCGTCTCGGTAGTAGAGCCGGGGCCGGCCGGGGGCGGCGAGGTCCATGGCGAGCGTGCCCGCAGCAATCTTCTCGCGGTCACGCAAGGTGACGTAGGGGGCCAGGCGCGGCTCGGTGGCGGTGCACACGGCAGTCTCTTCCTCGGTCGGGGGTGGGCTGAGCGGTGTCAGAGGTGGTGCGGGTGGAGGGGCATGACGGCCCGGACGGTCTTGCCGACGCCGACGTGGGGCAGGAACCACTCGACCCGGGCTCCTAGAAGGGCGACTTGCTGGAGACCGCGGCCCTTCTCTCCGCGTGCGGCGGCGGGGAAGTCGGGGAAGAGCGGGTTCATGTCGGACACGTCGATGACGAGTGCGTCGGTGTCCGTCACCGCGACGGACAGCACCAGCCGCCGCTCGCTCCTCGGAGTCCAGGCCGGCATGCCGTGCCGCAGCCCGTTGCTCACGAGGCGGGCGCCGACCTCGACGGCCCACAGGACATCACCGGGCCAGCACAGCGCGGTCGCGGTGGTCCGTATGAAGAGGCGGGCCAGCCGGATGGAACTCTGGATGGTGCTCTGGTCTCCGTGGAGTTCCACGATCCGGCTGACGAGGACAGCACCGTGCGCCGGGGGATCGTCGAGGCGGCAGGGCTCCAGCACCATGGACGACGCGGTCACGCTGCCTCCCGCACGCATCCGGCGGCGACGAGCTGCTCGTGCAGCAGCAGGACCGTCCAGCCCATACGGCGTAGCCAGCCCACCGACCCCGCCCGGTCGGCGTCCAGCGCCTGGGACCGAAGGACGCCGGCCTGGGCGAGGAGCACGGCCGTGGCGACATCCTCGTCCCGCGCCCGGTTGGCGACCGCGATCGTCTCCAGCCTCTCCAGATGCCCCAGCAGGCGCCAGGCGAGCGCTGCCCCGTCGGCCGGTACGACAGCGTCCAGAGCATCGCCCGTGTCGTCCAGAAGGGCGTCTGCGTCGAAAGGCTGCCACCCCCGCATCCGCTCCACGATGCGCGCCAGGTCGGCGGCGGCCAGAGGCGGCGCCCACCGCTCGACTCCGCGGTCCCACCGCGCCATCGCGGCCGTCATCGGACCCCCTCGGCCATCTGCTGCACCAGCTCGCTGCTCTGGGCGGCGCGCAGCACCTTGTGCAGATGCTTCGGGTCCACGTACTGGCGGGCGGCACAGTCCGGCGGCACGAGCCAGAAGTAGCTCGGCGGTGCGAGGCGATCCAGTACCGGGACACCCACCCAGCGGATGCACGTCCGGGTGCCTCCCAGACATTCCACGGTCAGGGTCTTGGCCTCGGGCCACCACTCGTCGGTGCCCGGGGGCACGAGGAAGTAGGCACAAGGCCGGTAGGGGTCGCAGAACACCGGCCCAACCAGGTCCAGTTCGTCTACTCGCTCGGCCAGCCGGTCGCGGTCCGTGCTGCGGTCGAAGGCCGGGTGGAGCACGTCGTAGTCGGCCCGGACGGCGTCCCAGGTGACGCCGGCAGTCAACAGCGCAAAGCCCCAGCTCCTCCACTCCCCGGCTGCCTTCCCCGGGTCGGCAGCCGATCGCAGCAGACAGGTCTGCGCGGCCTGACGACGCTGTCCCGGTGTCCCGGGCAGCCACTGCGCCAGCGCCGCTGACCCGGAGGCGACGCCGCTCTCGGGGCGCGAGGTTGTGGGTGGCGGTTTCACGGGAACTCCTGTGTGTGTGCTCAGTCGTGCACTCTCAGCTAGGTCTGAGACGAGCGTTGCAACCACGCGCAGACGGATCTACCCCCAGACCGACCTCGGGTTTGACGGGCAAGTTGAGGGGTTCCCTCGGATCTTCCCCGGACTAACCTCGGATGCCTCAAGTACCGTTCAACCGGGGCAGAATGGCGGGTAGACGTTCTACTGTCGGAGCATTCAAGTGCAAGGCAGATGGCTTGGGAGGCTGCCGTGTTGTTCTTCCGATACGTCCTCAGAACGCGCGGCATACGAAGTCCGGAGGACTTCCTTCCTGAGTACAGAGATGTTGCCCGGCACCTCGGTCACAAGGATGTAGAGCCGGCCTCAAAGACAGTCGAAGGATGGCTCTACGAGGGTCGCCGACCACAGCGTGCCTTTCGTCCGGTCATCGAAAAGATGCTGGGCTACAGCATCGACGAGCTGTGGACGGAAGTTCCCGAGGGCGCTGAGCCGCACTGCGCGCCGATGGCTGACATGTCATCGGCCGCACCCCATGCCGACCCTGGTGTGGGTCTACGCGAGATGAAAAGGACGGGCGCGATGGCAGTGCAACGCGCAAAAGAGTTCCTCATGGGAGCCGATCGCGAGCGGGTGGGTGAAGACACGCTCGGCTTGCTTGACGACGAGGTGCAGCGCCTCGTCACCGAATACCCGCGCGTATCCCTGTCGGCCATATGGCCCGACCTGCTGGAAACCCAGAATCAGACGTTCCGTCTGCTGGAGGGCGGCCGAGTTCGTCCCTCGCAGCTGCGCGACCTGAACGTCAAGGCCGCGGTGCTGTCGTTCCTGGTGGCCAAGGGCTTCAACGACATGGAGGAGCCGCATCAGGCCTTGGTCATGACCCGGGTCGCCGCAGCGTGCGCCCGAGACGCCGAGCACCCCGGGCTCATCGCTCTCACCGACGGCCTGAAGAGTCTGATCGCCTACTGGGCGGACAAGCCGGCGGACGCTTACCACTACGCCGACAAGGGCGCCGAGACGGCGGTGGATCTGCGCGGGACCGTCGGCCTGTGGCTGCTCGGTCTCAAAGCGCGCGCAGCCGCGGTGCTCGGCGACGAGGAGACCGTGCGTGCAGCCAACCAGGAGGCAGCCGATCGCCGAGAGCGCGTCGTCCATGACGACCTCGACCAGTTGGGTGGGCTGTTCACCTACGCCCCGGAGAAGCAGCTCTACTACGCCGTCGAGGCTGAGGCACTCCTGCGCCACGGGGATGCCCAGCTCGTTGCGCAGGCGGAGCAGGCCGTAAGGGGCTTCAGCGACCCCGACGCGCCGAACTGGGCCTTCGGCGACCTTGCGGGATCTCAGTGCGACCTCTCGCTCATCCGCCTCTTCCACGGAGACGTGGAGGGCGCCGCGGAAGCCATCCGCCCGGTGCTGGACCTTCCCGCCTCACACCGCAACAACGGCATCATCGTGTCTGCGATGAGGGTCCGGCACGCCCTGATGAGCAGCCCGGCGCGAACGGCTGTCGCCGCGAGGGACCTGGGCGCGGAGATCGAGGCGTTCCCGCGCGCTCGGCCGGCTCTGCCCCGCGGGTAGAGTCCGCGGCATGCACCCGATCAACCGTTCAAGCGCGCGCCTGGCTCTGCGGGAACTCGGCCCCGACGACGTGGACGGCGTGTTTGCCATCTACGGAAGCCCCAAGGCAACGGAGCACCTGAGCTTCGAACCACGGAGCCGCGAGGAGGTGCAGCGGATGGTGACGCGGTCCATCTCAGCAGCCGCTGAACTGCCCCGCACAGAGTACGCGCTCGCTGTCACAGAGCGGGATAGAACCGAGTTGATCGGGTTCGGTCGCCTGGCCCTCGACCCTCATCAGCAGCGCGGAGCCACCATAGGCTTCGCGCTGCGCCCCGATGTATGGGGCGTGGGCTACGGCGTAGAAATGGTGCGGCTTCTCCTCAGCGTCGGCTTTGACGATCTGAGACTTCACCGCATCTGGGGTGCACGGTCGCCACTCAACGTTGGCTCTGCCAGGACCATGACGGCTGTCGGCATGGTGGAGGAGGGGCTGATTCGTGAGCACGTCATGAAGGCGGGAAAGTGGCGAGATTCCGTCGTGCACGGAATCCTCGAACGAGAGTGGTGGCCCGTTTCCTGACCACACCAACAGGAGCACCGGGGCTCAGGCAGCCGCGGCGGAAACTATGAATTCTCGGCCTGGTCCGGCCATTCCGCGTGATTCCACTGCGCAACTGTATCGTCTACGGAATCCTTGGTCGTGACCTCCGCCGATTGGGAAGCCATGAGCAAGGGCAGTACGGGGCCGACGTCACCCGACCGGCAGCTTGCCCTTCTGGTCCGGGCAGTGGACGTACACCGCGGCGGCGATCGGGGCCGCTGCTTCTTTTTCGAGAAGGCGGTCGCACCTTTGTCCTCGCCGACCGCTACGCCCTTCTCCATCTTGTCCATCTGGACGTATGCCCCGCTCCAGAATTCCGGGCCGACGCCCTTGTCGGCGTTCATCGCCTTCCGCAGTGTCCGGGCGGGCTCGATGACCTTCTGCATCTGGTCCCAGCAGGTACCGCGGTCCTGGGACTCGCAACCGGTGGTGTCGTAGTCGTCGATGACGTCCTTGCAGTCCTTCGTGGCCTTGGCCACGCTCACGGTTTTCTCGGCCTGGCGGCCGACTTCGCTTCGTTGCTCGACGTGCTGGTGCAGCCGCTCGCAGCGGCCAAGGTCAGGGCCAGTCCCCGCATGTGTCTCCCCATGACGGAGGATCACCACACAGCCCCCTCAAGGGCCCGGAGTCCGGGAGTTCCTCGTGCGGCTGCGGCACTGGCTGGTCGCGTGTTGTCCGTTCGCCGGCGGCGCGGCGCGGTGGCACAGCCGGGTGTCGGCGCCGGACGCGGCCGGCGCCGGCGGCCGGACGCGTCAGCCGACCCGCTCCACCGCGCCGCTCCGCGCGGCGCGTTCGATGGCCGCGAGTACCCGGTGCTGGGCCGCGGCGGTGTGGAAGTCGGGGTGGGGCGGGCGGCCTTCGGCTATCGACCGGGCGATCTCCTGGTAGACGGCCGCGACGTTGGCGACCGGTCCGGCGGCGGGGTCGAAGGGAGCGGTCCGGTAGGCGTCCGGCACCGCCACCCGCTCGCCGTCGACCCGGATGTCCCAGTCGGTCCAGTGCATGTACATGCCCGGCTGGGTGGGAGTCACCGTCAGGGTGCCCTCGGAGCCGACGAACTTGACGAGGAATCCGTCCGGGCTGCCGCTGCCCCCGTGCACGGCGACGGACGCGGTGGCGCCGTTCTCCAGGATGCCGTGGAGCAGCACCTGCGCGGGCGCTCCGTTGGGCACCGTACGGCCGGTTCCGGTGACTTCGACGTGGTCGTAGGGGCTTGGCAGTCGCGCGGAGACCTCGGTCAGGCGGCCCGCCATCCGGTCCAGGGTGGCCAGGAAGTGGCCGGCCATGACGGTCAGGAGCGTGGTGCCGCGGGACGGGTCGGTGGACCACGCCAGTTCCGGCGCGATGCGGGGGCCGCCCAGCGGGTCGCCCGCGGCGACCAGTGCGACCGATTCGAGCCGGCCGACGGCTCCGTCGGCGATCAGCTCCGCGACGTACCGGGCGTCCGGGGACTGGTGTCCCTGCAGGTTCACGGCGTGCACGACGCCGGCGGCGCCGGCCGCCCGGGCGAGGTCGTCCGCTTCGGCGGCGTCCACGCCCAGCGGCCACTCGGAGAGCACGTGTCTGCCCGCCTCCAGCGCGGCCCTGATCACCTTGGCGTGCTCGGCCGCCTTGACCGACACCACGACCAGGTCGACCTCGGGGTGGGCGGCGAGCGTGCGGGCGTCGGTGAAGGCCAACGGTACGCCGTGTGCCGCCGCCGCCTTGTCGGCGCTGGCCTGGTTGGTCGTCGCGACCGCGGTCACCGCGAACCCGTCGAGTCCGGCGAGTGCGGGCAGATGTGACACGCCGGCCCAGCCACTGGCGCCGACGACCCCGACTTTGATCATGTGTCCCCCAGCCAGTTCCATACCGAACGGTAAAAAACTAGAGGGGCGGGAGCGGGAGTTCAAGGGGTAACGTACCGATAGGTAAAAAACCCCAGGAGGCAGCCATGGCAGGTGGTCGCCCGCGCGCCTTCGACCCGCGGATCGCGCTCGACCGGGCGCTCGAGGTGTTCTGGCGGCAGGGTTACGAAGGGACGTCCCTGTCGGACCTGACCGCGGCCATGGACATCAACAGGCCCAGTCTGTACGCGGCTTTCGGCAACAAGGAGCAGCTGTTCCGCGCGGTGCTCGACCGGTACTTCACCAGCCCGGGGGCCTTCGCCGCCGAGGCACTGGCGGCACCCACCGCGCGGGAGGTCGTGGAGCGACTGGTCCTCGGGGCCGTCGAGCTGACCACCGGGCCGCACACGCCCCACGGGTGCCTGAGCGTGAACAGCGTCCATGCCTGCGGTCCGGACTCCGAGCCGATCCGCCAGGAGGTGATCGCACGGCGGATGGCCGGCGAGGCCGCGCTCCGCCGGCGTTTCGAGCGGGCGGCCGACCTGCCGGCGGACGCCGATCCGGCCGTCCTCGCCCAGCTGGTGCACACCGTCCTCGATGGCATCGCCGTACAGGCCGCGAGCGGTCACAGCCGGGACCAGCTGCGCCAGGTGGCCGGCCTGGCACTGCGCACGCTGTTCCGGCCACCGGACGCCCCCGCCTGATCCGACCCGATTCGAACGAAACCCCCGGCTCCGCCCGTCGTCCTCCTTCCCGCCGCATCGTCACCCCGTGAAGAGCCCCCGCGTCATCGCCCCGCTCCTGGCCTCCGTCCCGCTCCCGCCCCCGCGGCCGTCGAGGTCTCGGCGGACGGCCGGGGCCGGCACCGGGCGGACGGCAGCGCGGTCCGGTACGTGCGGGTGAGCGTGCGCGGCGCGGCGGCGCCGGCCGGGCTGGACGTTCGGAGGTGACGGCGGGAGACGACCGCCTGACGTCGACCCGGGTCCGTGCGGCGCCGGTTGCCTTACCTTGGGCGGATGGCGCTGCATCAGCACAGTGACCGACCGTGGCGTGTACGGGTGGACGACGGGGAGGGCACGCCCCAGGGTGCCGGAGTGCTGCTCGACGACCGGCACGTGCTCACCTGCGCGCATGTGGTCCGGTACGCCGGAGGGGCACCCGGGGACGCCGGCTCCCCCGTGCGGATCAGCAGTGTGGCGTGCCGTCCGGAGTGGGTCCGTACCGCACGCGTGGTCCCGGGCACCTGGGTGCACGACCGGGACACGCAGCGCGGCGACGTGGCGCTGCTCGTCCTCGACGAACCGGTCGACTGCGGCACCCGGACCACGTTGTGGAAGGCGCCCGTCTCCGGCGGCACGGTCCGGATGTACGGCTTCCCGCAGGACGCGCCGTTCGGCATGGGGGTGGAGGCGCGGCTGGCGGGCTCCGGTCACCGGCAGGGCGAGTGGATCCTGCTGAACCGGGTGGACCAGGGCGGCCCGTGGATCGAGCCGGGATACTCGGGCGCCGGGGCCGTGGCCGGGGACGGCGAGTTCGAGGGCCGGGTCATCGGCATCGTGGTGGCCGACTACGTCAACGAGAGCGCGAGGGCGGCCTGGATGCTGCCGACCGAGACGATCCTGACGTACCTGCCCCGGATCGAGGAGTTCACCGGCGGTGACCGCAGCGATGAACTGGGCGCTTCCCGGGGCGAGTTGCCCGGGGATGTGCTGGGTGACCCGCTGCGGCTCGCGCTGACCCAGGAGCTGACCCGGCTGCTCGACAGCGACTGGTGCGGCACCGTCGCCGTCGGCACCGGCGGCACGGCGGCCGTGGGCGACTCCTGGCTCGTCCGGCTGGTGCGGACGGCCGACCCGGCGGCCCGGGCCGGCGTCACGGACGCCGAGCTGACCGGCGCCCCCGGGGACACGGTGCTCCGGCTCGGCAGCATCGACGCGGCCTACGACGCGCGCGGCAAGTCGGCCCGCGACCTCAGCGACTACCTCGCGGGCCGGTTCGGGCTGCCCGGCGGTACGGCCGCCGAGGTGCGGCGGCAACTGCTGCACCGGAGGCCGCCCGCCTGCCTGGTGGTGGGCGGCGTCGACCGGGCCCGGGACCCCGCGGACCTCCTGCGGGAGCCGCTGGGGCAACTGGCCGCGCGGGCCCGGTCGCGCGGGATCCGCCTGGTCCTCGGCTTCGAGGGCACGCCACCGGCCGGCCTGGCCTACGACGTCCTCCTCGACCCCGAACCACTCCCGGGCGGCGCCGCCCGGGACGTGGACGCCGACGAGGTGGGGACGCTCCTCGACCAGCTCGCCGCGCGGGAGCGCGCCGCGTTCGCGTTGCAGCGGGAGTGGGGCGCCCGGTTCTTCGGCGCCCCCCGGCTGCCGCTCCTGGCCACCCCCCGGCTGCGGGTCCGGCTGGCCGTGGCCCGGGCGACGGAGCCCGACCCCGAGCTGACCGCGATCCACGACCAGGCCGGTGACGCCCGCGCCGCCCTGGCCCGGTACGAGCACGACCTGCGCCGGATGATCACGACCTACCGGGACCTCGGCGCCTTGCTGGAACTGCACCGCGTCCGGGCGGCGCGGTACTTCGGCGACGAGGACCGGCGGCTCGCCGAGCGGCACGCCCCCGCCGCCCGCGCGCTCCAGACCGAGCCGATCGACCTCCGAGCCGCCGGCAAGCTGGTCAGGCACTACATCGACGAGGTCGGCCGACGGTTCGAGGAGAGGGGACACGACGGATGAGCCGTACGAGGTGCAACCGCCCCGGCTGCGGGCGCGGTGTGATCGACGAACAGGGCTTCTGCGACGTGTGCGACCGCCGGCCGCTGCCGCGCGACGGCGCCGGGCCGGCGGACCGCGCCCCAGAACCGCCGGCGGCGGGCGGGGCGGGCGTCGGTGTGGCGCAGGTGCTCCCGGACCCCTGGTACGGCCTCGGTCTGGTCGACTCCGTGCGGACCGCCGAGGCACCGGACGAACCGCCGGAACCACCGGAGCCGTCGGAACCGGTCGCCGAGGCGCACCGGGTCTGCCCGAACCCCTCCTGCGGGCGGCCGGTCGGCCGCGGCCACCACGGTGAGCCGGGCCGGATCGAGGGTTTCTGCCCGCGCTGCGGCACCCGCTTCGACTTCGCCCGGCCGGGCGGACTGACCATCGCCGGGCGCTACGTCGTCACCCGCGGCCTCGGTTCGGGGTCGTCCGGCACCGCCTACCTCGCCCACGACCGCAACCTCGCGACCCACGTCGTCCTCAAGGCCCTGCGCAGGTCGGTCGCCAGAACCGCCCGGCACGAACGGGACGTCCTGGTCGGGCTCCGGCACGACGGCATCGTCCGCATCCTGGGCTACGAGGAGGAGGGTCCGCACCTCGTCCTGGAGTACGTCCCGGGCGTGCCGCTCGAGGCCCGCGACGGCGACCGCCTGGAGACCCTGCTCGCGCACGGCATCCGCCTGCTCCAGGCGCTCGACTACCTGCACGACCGGGGTCTGCTGCACTGCGACGTCAAGCCGAAGAACATCATCCGCTTCCGGGAGGAGAGCCCGGCGGGCGGGCTGGACCGGGTGCGGCTCATCGACTTCGGGGCGGTGCGCAGCCGGAAGGACACCGGGCCGGTCGCGGAGTACACGAGGGAGTTCGCGCCGCCGGAGACCGATCCCGACCACCAGCGCCCCGGCCCCGGCTTCGACCTCTACGGACTGGGCGAGACCCTGCGCAGGATCTGCGGCTCCCGCTGGACGGACCGCTCCGCACCGGGCGTCGACTCCCTCCATCTGCTGCTGGCCCGTGCCACCCACCCCGAGCAGGGGCGCAGGTTCAGGTCGGCACGGCAGTTCGCGGAGCAGCTCAGCGGTGTCATCCGGCAGGTCGTGGCGGCGCCCCCGACGGGCCGTCAGGTGGCGCGGCCCTCCGCTCTGTTCGGCCCGGCGCCGGACCCGCTGCACGGCGGCCTGGGCACGGCCCGCCCCCTCGCCCACTGGGTGGAGGCGCGGTCCGACGAGGAAGGTCGCTTGAGGATGCCCCCGCCGTTCTCCGCACCGGAGCCCGGTGACGTCGCGGCCGCCCTGCCCGCTCCGCTGTCCGATCCGGACGACTCCCGCGTCGGGGCCGCGGCCGGCCATGCGCTGGCCGAGAGCCGGCTCGCCCTGCGCAGGAAGGACGCCACGGCGGCGGCGCGTCGGCTGGAGGCGGCCGACCTGCCCGGCCGGCACTGGCTGGCCGACTGGTACCGCGGTCTGATCGAGCTGGCGGACGGGCACCCGGAGCGGGCCGCCACCGTGCTCACCCGGGTGCGCAGGGCACTTCCCGGTGAGCTGATCCCGCCTCTCACCCTCGGTCTCTGCGCCGAGCTGTGCGGTGACCTCGTCGTCGCGCGGTCGCACTACGGCACGGTCTTCGACACCACCCCCGCCCTCGGCGCGGCCGGTTTCGGCCTGGCCCGCGTGCTGCTGAGGGACGGCGAGCGCGCGCGGGCGGTGGCGGTCGCCGAGCGGCTGGCCGGGGAGTTCCGCTACGAACGCGAGGCTCGGGTGGCGGCGGTACGCCTGCGTGTCATGGTCCTGCCCACTCCGCACCCGGCGCCGACCGAGGACGACGTGGCCCGGGCCAGGGCGGCCCTGCCCGGCCTCGACCTGAGCGAGGCGGCGGCCGCCGCGCTGCGTGCCGAGATCCAGTACGCGGAGTTCCTGCGCACCCGTGAACGGCTGGAACTGTCCGACGCGATCCGTGCCCTGGGCCCGCACGCGTCCACCGAGCGTGCTTACGTGGCGTTGGTGGACCTGGCGAACCGGCTGCGCCCGCCGCTGAGTTGGCGGTGGACACGAAAACGTGGCGGACCGGGTCATTCCCGTTCCGGAGCGGCATCCGCGGGGCTAGACTCGTAGCACGTTCCGTCGAGGACGTGAGCACGCTGGGTAGCGGATCACGCAGCGACACGATCGGGTGGTGCCGGTGGGGGACAGGTCACCCTTGGGACTCAGCTTCGCCCTGGAACTGGACTCGCCCCCGGACCTGCCCTACGACGAGGCCCGTGCGGACGCCCTGATCACCGTCACGGCGGAGTGGGCCGCCGGTTCGGTTCCGCGGGTGCCGAGTGCCGAGATCCTCGTCATGGACCGCTCGCTGTCCATGAGCGGACGCAAGCTGGACGAGGCGAAACACGCGCTGTGCGCGGCCGTCGACACCCTGCGGGACGGCACCCTCCTGGCGATCGTCGCGGGCAACCACAGGGCCGAGGTGATCTTCCCGGCGACGGGCGGCCTGGCTCCCGTCGACGCCCGGACCCGGGAGGAGGCCAAGCTCCGGGTCATCGGCCAGCTCCCGGAGGGCGGCACGGCGATCGGCCGGTGGCTGGACCGCGCCCGTGCCCTCTTCGCCTCGGTGGACACCCCCGGCACGGTGTGCCACGCGGTCCTCTACACGGACGGCAAGGACGAACACGAAACGCCGGAGCAGCTCGGTGACGTCCTCACGTCGTGCGTCGACCGGTTCACCTGCGACGCGCGGGGCCTGGGCGACGAGTGGCGCTACACGGACCTGCTGCGCATCGCCGAGGCGCTGCACGGCACCGCCGAGGCCGTCGTCACCGTCTCCCACCTCACGGAGGACCTGACCCGCCTGGTGCGCGACGCCCAGCGGATCGTGGTGCCCCGGGTCTATCTGGCCCTGCGTCCCAACAGCCGCTTCCGGCTGGCGTTCGTACGCCAGATCCGCCCGGCCGAGGCGGAGCTGACGGCACGCCAACAGCTCGACGGCTGGACGCACGTCCCCTTGGGCTCATGGCCCCCGGACACCCGCCAGTACCAGGTCTCCCTCCGCTTCGACCCCGGCACTCTGCCCGTCGACGAGGTCCTGCGCGCCGCCCGTGTCACGCTGCACGCCGAGTTCCCCGACGGCACCCGCCGGCCCTGCTCCGAGACCGCGGCCATGACCGTGCGCCGCCGCTCGACGCCCGGCTTCGGCATCGCCCGCTCCGCCGACCTCACCCGCGTCGAGAACGAACGCGAACTCGGGATGGCCATGCGGGCCTGCGCCGACGCCTGGTTCCGCGGAGACCTCTACGGCGCGGACCGCGAACTGCGCCTCGCCGTCGGCCTGGCGGAATCCCTGCGGGACACCACGCGCCTGCGGCTGCTGCGCGCGGTGGCGGACGACGGCCCCGACGGCCGGCTGCGGCTGCGGCGGGACGTCACCCGGGGGCAGATGCTGGGCATCGGCGTCGACTCGACCAAGACCGTGAGCCGGCGGGCCGACCCGCACGACCCGCCGCTCCCCGACCCCGGTCCGCCGCGCGCCTGCCCGCTGTGCGGTACGGCGTCGGCGTCGTCCGAGGCCGCGTTCTGCGAGGCGTGCGGACACCGCCTCGACGACGCGGGCCCGGCCGGCGGACCGGTGGACGCGCTGTGACCGGCGGACGGCCGCGGGCGCCGCACCCGGTCGTGGGCTTGCGGTGGCTGAGGGCGGGCGTGCTGGGCATGGTGGCGGTGACGACGGTGCTGTATCTGGTGGTGGCGAACGGCGCGTTGCGGCAGATCGCCGCCGCCGACCGCACCCTGGCCGCCATCCGGCACATCGACAAGGCGTCCGAGCAGGCCGAGGAGGCCGAGGCCGCGCTCAAGGCGGTGTCCCGGACCGGCGCCATCGAACTGATCGGCACCAGCGGCGGCTTCGCCAACGCCACCGCCCGCGTCAGCTCCCACCTCACCTCGGCGACCGAGGGCAACGCGGCCGGTGAACAGGGCCTGAGCCACATCCAGTTCGTCCAGGGCCAGCTGGCCACGTGTGTGCAGCTGGCCGACACGGCGGTCCTCGACGGTCCGCCGGGTCTGGCGAGGGCGCGCGCCGCGCTGGACACCCCTCCGCAGTACGACGGCGGGAAGCCCGTCCCCTTCACGGGCGGCCTCAGACAGTCGCTCCGGGACCTGTCGGCGCTGGAGAAGAGGGCGAACGAGGACCAGCGCCACTCGGGCTGGCGCGACCCCGGCCTCCTCTGGCCCCTGTTCACCGGACCGGTGGCGGTCATGCTGCTGCTGGTCTGTGCGACCGGCCACATCGTCGTCCACCGCTTCCGGCGGTACCCGCACCCCGCGCTCGTGGTGGCCCTGCTGGCCACCGCGTCGGTCGGCGTCTCCATGTGCACGGCCGCACCACCCCACTCGGCGATCGTGCTGCCCGTGCTGGCCGCCGCCGGTGTCCTCGCGTACCTCGCCTACCGTCCCCGGCTCGCCGAGTACAGGTTCCCCCGCCCATGAGAAGACTCACGGCACCACTCGTGCGCTGCGCCCTGGTCCTCGCCCTGCTCCTGGCGCCGGTCGCGTGCGACGAACCGGGCAGGGAGAAGGTGACGATCATGGTCCCCTGGTCCGGCACCGAGTTCGAGGCGTTCTACGCGGTCGTCAAGGACTTCGAGCGCGAGCACCCCGGCATCGACGTCGAACCGCAGGTCACCCGCGCCCTCACCCAGCAGCTCGACGCCGCGTCCACCGCGGACGCGAAGCCCGACCTGGCGGTGCTGCCCACGGTGGGGGCGATCGCCAAGTACCGCCAGGAGAAGGTGCTGCTGAAACTCGACATCGACACCGACGCGTACGTGCAGCCCTTCCGCGGGCTCGGCATGAACGACGGGGACGTCTACGCGGTTCCCGTCAAGGCCGACGTCAAGAGCCTCCTCTGGTACGACGCCAGGCACACCGCACGGCCCGGGGAGAACCGGGCCGCCCTGCGGTCCCGGTCCGGCTGGTGCCTGGGGCTGGAGTCGGGACCGACCTCCGGCTGGCCGGGCGCCGACTGGATCGCCGACATCCTGCTCTCCGACGCGGGCATCGACGCGTACACCGCTTGGGCGTCAGGGCGCGCCGGGTGGAACGAGCGACCCGTGAAGGACGCCTGGACCATGTGGGGGCGGACGGTGGCGGGCGCCCTCGAAGACGCCTCGACGCGCAACTTCCGCGACGCCGCCCGGGGCATGGCCGGGAAGGGGTGCTCCCTGGGCCACGGTGCCCTGTCGGCGATGCCGTTCGCGTCGGCCCAGGTGCGGGACAGCCGGTACACCTACGTACCGTCCTCCCGTGACGCCCTGGAGGCCTCGGCGGACTTCGTCGGGAAGTTCACCCGGAACAAGGCCGCCGACGAGTTCCTGAGGTACCTGGCGGGCACGAAGGCCCAGCGGACGTGGGTGAACGAACCCGGCTTCGCCCTCTCCGCCCACAAGGGGGTCACGCAGTACGACAACGCCGTCCAGGGCCGGATAGCGGAGATACTCCGCTCCTCCCGTTACACGCTCTGCTTCAGCGCCGCCGACGCGATGGAGCCCGATGTGTCCGCCGCCTTCTACCGGGCGGTCCTGGACTACGCGAACGGCAGGAAGCTGACCCCCCTGCTGGCAGCGCTCGACAAGGTCCAGAAGGAACTGGGGTACTCCTCCCCGCAGTCCCCGCCGACGCCCAGACCGCTCTGTAGCATCCCGAACCCTCCGTGATGCCTCCGGCTCTCGCCAGTCCCTCCAGTCCCTCCCTCCCGTCCCTCCAGTCCTTCCAGTCCTTCCAGGAGCCTTCATGGCGGACGCCATCCAGTTCTCCCTCGACGACGGGACCGTCGTCCTCGTAGCCCCGCCCGCCCGCACCGGAACCGGAGCCGTGGGCCTGGGGACCCGTCTGGAGAGCGCGGGAGAGAGCCTGCGCGCGGCGCTGGCGCCGATCACCGCGGCCGCCGCCGAGATGATCGACCAGTTCCGCAGCGTCGCCGAACGGCCCGACGAGGTGGAGGTCACCTTCGGTGTCGTCCTGGACGCCAGGCTCGGCGCGGTCCTGGCGAGCGCCAACACCAGCGCCCACCTCGACGTCACACTCCGCTGGAGCGGTGTGCGGCCCGCACCACCGAGCTGACGGCGCTCCGGGCCGGGGAGCGAGGAGTTCGGGGCCCGGTTCGCATCCGGCCGCGGGGGAACTCGGCCCGGCATGATGCGAAGCATTGTGCGCGGCGGTGTGGCGGGTGCCGCCGGCACCACCGTACTGAACGCCGTGACCTACGCCGACATGGCGCTGCGGGGCCGACCGTCCAGCCAGACCCCGGCCGAGACCGTGGACAGGATCGCGAAGGACACCGGGCATCCGGTTCCCGGGGCGGGTGACGAGCACGACAACCGGCTCTCGGGGCTGGGCGCGCTGTCGGGCATCGCCGTCGGCTGCGGTATCGGCGTGGCCGTCTCGCTGGCGCGCGGCACGGGCATCCGGATGCCGTGGTGGCTGGGCGGGGTGGTCACCGGCGTCCTGGCGATGGCCGCGACCGACCTGCCGATGGCACGGCTGGGGGTGAGCGACCCCACGAGCTGGTCGGCGAAGGACTGGGCCTCGGACGTGGTACCGCACCTGCTGTACGGAGTGACCACCTACGGGATCGTGGCCTCCTGCGACCAGCGGCCGTGACCTGGTGGGCCCTGTGGCGGCTGCTCGCGACCCGGCGCGGCCCGCTCGACGGCACGGTGTGTGACGACCCCGGATTCCGGAGGTGGCGACGATGCGCACGGGACTGCTGCGGATCATCGGGGCGGTGACGTTCGTCTACGGGGTGGCGACCGCGTACCGGCCGGCACTGCTGGCCCGCCCCACGGGACTGGTCGACCCGCACGGCGCCGTCGGCGTCCACACCGTCACGGTGCTGCGCCCGCTGGCGTGGCGGGACGCGGCCACCGGTCTGGCGATGGTCCTCGCGCCCGAGGGCCCGGCGCTGGCCACGGCGGGCGCCGTACGGATCGCCTCGGACGTCGGTGACGCCCTCTTCTTCGGCGCCGCGCTGCCCGGCTGGTTCCGCCGTGCCGGAGCGGTCGTCAGCGCCGGGGCCTGGGCCGGGCTGACGGCGGCGAGTCTGGCCGGTGGCACCGGGCGCGCGAACGGAGGACAGCCGTGGAATACGAAGTGCGCGCGGAGTACGCGCCGGGTGCCGCACCGCGGGCGGACGGTGCCCAGGTGGAAGCCTGGCACATGGTGAGAGCGGGCGAGACCCGGGCGATGTGCGGCCGTGAGCTGGACCCCGCCGCCGAGGCCCGGCCTCCCGACGTGTGGGGTACCGCCGAGGCCGATCCCTTCTGCCGCGCCTGCGGGGCGCAGTATCTGCGGCAGGGGCTCTGACGGGGCGCGACGCGGCGGCCGGCGCGGGACCGTGGGCCCGCGCCGGCTCGCCCTGCCGGTGCGGGGCTAGGGGGTTTCGGTGCATCGCAAGGCGGAGGACCACCCGCGTAGTGGCGTTCTGAGGTCCTGTGCCACAAAGGAACACCAGTGCACATCGGGGTCCCCGTCATTATCCGCCGGGCGACCGGCCCGAAGTCCGGCTGCGGAACGCGCGCGGCGCCGCATGCGAAGAACGACCGGCGCAGCCGCGGCCGACGGGGCGCGCGGGTGCCCGGGGGCGAAGGAGCGCCGGGCACCCGCGCACGCGCGGCGGGCGGTGCGTCAGCCGAGGTTCGCGAGGTAGGGGCTCGTGGTCGTCCCCTTCGCCGCGCCCGTCCAGCCCGTCGACGAGCTGAAGTGGGCGGTACCGACGTAGAAGCTCTTGCCGGGGTTGGTGTTGTAGATGCCGTACACCTTCCCGTACGTGCTGCCGGACGAGAGGGAGAGCTGCTCGCACTTGCCGGGCGCGATGAGCACGGTCGAGATGCCGCCCTGCTGGGGGAGGGTGGCGTAGGCGGTGTAGTTGCCGTACGCGCACACCTTGAAGGTGTGGGCGGTGGCGGCCGACGCCGGTCCCGCCGTACCCGCCAGCACCGCGCCGGCCAGGCAGGACACGGCACCGATGGCCAGGGAGGCCTTGCGGGCCGCCTTCGAGGTGAGCTTCATGACGTTCTCCGTTCCGTTCAGTGGTGCGCAAAGGAAGCTGACGACAGAGTGCTGACAACCGGCTCCCGGCAGGTCACCGAAGGGCCTGATGTGCCCCCTGGGACGACGAAGACGCCCAACGGGACACGTTTTCCCACGGCGGAGCACCCGGCGCCCGGTCCCGGCCTCCGCCCCCGGCGTGGAGCCCGGCGGGCACCGCGTGTGAGACTCGGGGCATGATCCGTACCGCGGCCCCCGCCGACGTCCCCGTCATCCACACCCTGATCCTCGAACTCGCCGAGTACGAGAAGGCGCTCGCCGAGGCCAGGGCGACGAAGGAGCAACTCGCCGAAGCCCTGTTCGGCGAGCGCCCGGCCGCCTACGCGCACGTGGCCGAGGACGCCGACGGCGAGGTCGTGGGCTTCGCGCTGTGGTTCCTCAACTTCTCCACCTGGCGGGGTGTGCACGGCATCTACCTGGAGGACCTGTACGTCCGCCCGGAGGCCCGCGGCGGCGGCCACGGCAAGGCCCTGCTGACCGAGCTGGCCCGCATCTGCGTGGCTCGCGGCTACGAGCGACTGGAGTGGTCGGTCCTGAACTGGAACCGCCCCGCGATCGACTTCTACGAGGCGCTGGGCGCCCGTCCCCAGGACGAGTGGACGGTGTACCGGCTCACGGACGACGCGTTGAGGGCCCTGGGGAGCGGGGCCGGCCGCCCGTAGCCGGGCCCATCGCGCGATCGCCGCGAGGCGCATCGCGCGGTCGTCGGCGGTCCGGGTGCGGGAGCCGGGTATCAGGGCCGGGCACGGGTCAGGGGACGCCCGCACCGGTGAGGCCGTCGTCCTCCTCCGCCCCCTCCGTCCGCTTCGGCCTCCCCGCCCTCTCCGCCCGCTGCACCCGCTCCCCCCGCTCCGCCCGCCGGTCCGTGGCGGCTGCCGGTGGGGCGGTGAGGTGGTCGAGGACGTTGGTGAGCTGGAGCATGCGCTCCAGCCGGGCGGGCCGGTTGTCCAGGTGCAGGACGGCGCCGACGGCACTGGTACGGCGGTGGATCATCAGCAGGGCCGTCAGCCCGGAGGAGTCGATGAAGGTCGTCTCACCGAAGTCCAGGTGGACGTGGCGGGGCGGTGTCCCGTCGGCCGTCAGCCGTCCGGTGACTTCGCCGAGCAGGTCGTCGCTGGTTTCGTGGTCGAGTTCGCCGTGGATGCGCACGGTCAGCGTGAGCGGCTCGCGGCGGACGGCGAGGGTGAACCCGGTGGGTGGCAGATGGGTCATGCGCGTGTGTCGGGGCCGGGGACAGGACGGGTGGCGTGCTCGGCCAGGGCGGTGACGCCCTGCTCGATCAGCTTCAGGGTGCGGGGGAAGTCACGGAGCCGGCCGGCCAGGACGTCGAGGCCGGCCGGCAGTGAACGGGCGGGCACACCGCGCGCCGTGAGGATGTCGGCGGTCCAGGTCAGGAACGTGGTGAACAGGTCGGGGTCGTCGACGTAGAGGGCGGTGGCGAGGAAGTCGACGATGTGCGCCAGGTCCTCGGCGGTACGTTCGTGCTGGGCGTCGCTGTAGGCGCGCATGGCGGGGAAGCGGTCTTCCAGGTCGACCAGGGTCTGTTTGACGAGTTGGGGCCGGGACTGAGTGACCATCGTGTACTCCTGGTCGGCCAGGTGTGGCAGGTCGTCCACCACCTGCCGGATCGCCGAGGCGTCCGGCCGCGGTATGCCTTCCTCCAGGACGGCGACCGCCGCCCGCGCGTCGGCCGCCCACCGGTCGGCGCGCAGGGCGCGCGCGTACCGGCCACCGGGGCCGAAGGCGCGTCCGCCGGCCAGGACGGGGACGCCGACGGCCTGGCAGGCGGTGATGGCGGCGTGCGCGGTCGCCAGGTGGGTGGGGAGCGAGCCGGAGAGCAGCACCGCGGCGGGGTCGGTCAGGTGCAGGTGGGCGATGAGGTGGGGGGTGGGCGTCTGGGCGCCGAGGTAGTCCACGCGCCAGCCGTGCAGGGTGAGCACCTCGGCGACCAGGCGGGCGGGCAGGGCGTGCCACTCCCCGTCCACGCAGCTCACCGTGACCCGGCCCCGGTACACCGGGCCCCTGTCCCTGTCCGGGCGGTGGGCTAGGGAGGCGATGACCCGCTCGCTGATGGCGGTGGCGGCGTGCTCCTGGGCGACGCTCATGCGGTCGGCGGCCCACTCGGCACCGACCCTCTCCTGGACCGGTGCGATCACCTCCAGCAGGAGCGTTTCTTCACTCATTCCCTCGTCCAGCGCGTCGTGCACGACGGCCGCGGCGCTGTGTTCGTCGCCGTCGGCCACCGCTTGCCACAACCGTTCGACCACACCGTTCGTCGCGGTGGGCACACTCACTGCCGGCTCCTTCCGGTCCGTCCACTGCCCGCTCGTCCGTCGACCACCGTCAGCGCACCGGTTTTCGGAGCGCTGATGGCCACGGCGGCCATGTCGTCGTGCCGCCCGCTGCCCAGCCACTGGGCGGCCAGCATCTGCACCCGCTCCACCACCGCCTCCGCCGGCATGCCCGCGCACTCGGCGAGCGCGCGCTTCAGACGGTCCTCGCCGAACATTTCGTCGTTCAGCGGTCCGCCGCGGGCCTCGGTGATGCCGTCGGTGTACAGCAGACACGTCTCCCCCGGCGCCAACACCGTCTCCACCGTGCTCGCCGTGACGGACGGCAGGGCGCCGACCAGGGTGCCGCGCGTGGCGGCCTCCTCCACCGTGCCGTCGTTGCGGACGATGAGCGGGGGCAGGTGCCCGGCGCTGGTCAGCCGCAGCCGCACCCGGCCGGCCCGGCGGCGCACCGAAGCCAGCACCAAGGTGGCGAAGCGGGTGTGGTGGGAGGTGAGCAGGGCGCCGTTGAGGAGGGTGAGGACGTACTGGTGGTCCTCGGCCAGCGGCAGCAGGGCATGCAGGGTGTTGCGGATCTTGCCGGTCAGGACCGCCGCGTCCAGGCCCTTGCCCGCGACGTCACCGAGCACCACCAGCGTCTCCTCGGCGGGACCGGCTCCGGGGTGGACGTCGAAGAAGTCCCCGCCGACGCGCTCGTGGTCCCTGGACGCGCGGTAGCTGCCGGCGTACTCCACGCCGTGCACCGTGTGCAGCGCGGGCGGCAGCAGGTCCCGCATCAGCGTGGCGGTGATCGTGGCCTGCTCGCTGTACAGCCGGGCGGCGGACAGCGCCGCACCGGCCCGGGCGGCGAACAGGCGGGCGAAGACCTCCTCGCCCTCGGTGAACGCCTGCTCGGTGCCGGCGCGCAGCAGGACCAGCGCCCCGGCGGGCACGCCGTGGCCGGGCAGCGGGGCGACGATCACGGACCCGACCGGTCCGGCGAAGCCCTCGGGGAGCAACCAGTCCGGGATCTCGTCGGGGTTGATCCAGCGGGCCGGCACGGGCGGGAAGCCCTGGAGGGCCTCCGCCAGCCCCGGCACTCCGGAGACATCGACCTGCCGGGTGGTCTGTACGACGGGTCCGCCCCGGCGCGCGTACGTCAGTGGGCAGCGCCGCCCCTGGGGCGGCGCGACGAGGACGGCGGCTTCGGCGAGATGCTCCACGGCCATCGACGCGGCCACCTCCATGCAACGCGGCACGTTCAGCGTGGACAGCAGCGTGCTGGACGCCTGGGAGAGGACTTCGGAGCGCCTTCGCGTGTCGCTGAGCGCGCTCTCGGCCAGACGGCGGTCGGTGTCGTCGACCAGCCACCACACCACGTCGCCCTCGACGCTGACGGTGGGATGCGCCTCGAAGAACCGGCCGCCGATGTCTCCGTGCGGTAGGTCCCCGGCGGCGCCGGGAGGGGTGGTCTCGGTGATCTGCTGGTGGGCGTCGGACAGCCAGTCCGGCACCTGTTCGCGCAGCCGGACGCCGCTCGCGGCGGCCGGCAGCACCAGCCGGGCGGCGTCGTTGACACGCACGAGACGGCCGTACCGGTCGACGACCAGCACGGGATACGGGGCCTCAGTCCACGTCGCGCCGACCTGCTGGCCGGCGAGGGGCGGACGGGCGGAAGAACCGCGGGGAGCAGACACAAACGGAGGCACGCACGGTGCGCACCTCACCACCTTCCTGCCATGGGGAACAGATGTCCTCCGGCAACCGTCCCGCATCGCCCGCCGTCGTGGCAACCCGCCTGGGAAAGACACACGCAAACGCCACAAACAGCCCGCCGGGAGGCCGAACCGAACTTATCCGGATCCGGGCATCAGCTCCGCTTTCGACGTCGTCGCCAGTAGCCTGGTCACTCGGCTCAGCGAGAATTCGCTGGCGTGTTCTCATCAGCGCGGTGAAGCCCGTGCCCAGGAGGTACAGCGGTGCTCCACATCGTCGCGCGCACCGGTGACCACGTCGTCGCGGCTCTGCCGGAGGACGTGGACCTGTACTCCACGCCCTTCCTGCGCGCCGTGGCCGACCGGATCATCGACGAGGGCTGCCGGCACCTGACGCTCGACGCCTCCCGCACCCTGCACCTGGACTCCACCGGCGTGACCGCGCTCATCGCCTGGTACCAGCGCCTGGACCCCTTGGGCGGCTCACTGGCCGTGACCGGGCTCGACGAACACCTGTACGCCCTGCTCACCCGCCTGGGACTGAACGGCGTCATCACCCTGACGGGCCCGGCCGCCCACGACACCCCACGGCCCCAGTAGCCGGCGGGCGGCCCGCGCGGCACCGCACGTCAAAGGGGATCGAGGAGCATCAAGACCTCGTCCCGGGTGTCGTCGGGCGCGAGGCGGAGAGCCCTGGGCCAGCGACCGACCTCACGCCACCCGAGTCGGCTGTAGAAGTCCTCCAGTCCCTCCTCTCCCCGGACCGCGAGACGGAGTTGTTCGAGCCCCAAGTCGTTGCGGGCGATCTTCCGCAGCTCACGCATGAGCGCGGAGCCGACGCCAAGACCCCGGAAACCGGGGTGGGTTTGCAGGTGGTGAACCGTGCCCCAGTGTCCGACGAGCCGATGGGGATCGCGGTTGAGGACGACCCATCCGACGAGAACATCGTCGAATCTCGCGGTGACGAGTCGGCTGTGTCGCGGGTGAAGACGGCTGAGGAGCTTGTCCGCGACGGGCTCGACGTCGTCGTCCCGGACCGGCGGGAAGGGAAAGCCGGCGGCGCCGCCCGAGTTGGTGACCGCGATCCAGCAGTCGATCAGCTGACGCCGGAGCTCGGGAGTGATGTCGCGGGCGTCGGTGAGCTGGACGAGGTCGGGCATGCTTGCGTGTGTCATGAGCAAGCAACATATAGCCGTGGGCGGTCCCCGAACGACGCTGCCGAACGCCGGACCAGGGCGGTGCGGTACTTTGCGTCCCTGACACAGCTACTCCACCCTGGTACTCGTTCCCGACGCGGTGGAGGGTGCCGGCGACGACCCGCGACAACAGGAGGCTTTCGATGACACTCACGCTCGACCTGCACCCGCTCTTCAGGAACGAGCGAGACATCGACCGGGCTGTCCGTGAGGTCATCTTCAAGGCCGCGGCAACCAAGGCGGAACGCGTGGAGATCATCCCTGGCAAGGGGAAGGGCCAGCTCAAGGCCCGGGTACTGGCGATGCTCGGCCAGGCCCACCTGAAGAGGCTCTACAAGCGCTACGAGGTCGACTCGGCCAACGAAGGGCGCATCGTGGTCCACTTCGTGTAGGCAGGGCCGGCCCGGACGGCGACGCCTGTGCCGGAGAGGTACGGCAACCGGCGGAGCGTCTGCAACCGGTTGCGGATGTGGGCGGTGGACGACACGTGGGAGCGGGTGTTCACCGCTCTGGTGGCCCAGGCCCACGCCGATGACACCCCAGGGGGTGCGGCCTCTAGGCCGTCTCGAGCAGCAGCGCGGTGAGTTCGACGGGCATGGTGATCATGCAGTCGTGGCCGGTCGGCAGCTCGCGTACTCGTTCGCCTGCCGGGACGGGACGCCGGGTGATGTCCGCCGGCCGGCCCTCGAGGCAGTGGATGTGTGTGCGCGGGATCGTGCGCGCGGCCGGTTCGTCCAGCAGGACCGGCTCCCGCAGGCAGCGCACCGGCTGGTCCGACAGCATCGAGCGCAACCAGGCGAGGTCGTCGGGATCGGTGACGCCGAACAAGCCGAGCGGCGGCGGCGACTCGGGCATCGGCGGAACCCGCCAGCCGTCCACGGCGAGGTCGATGAGCTGCTTGGTGACAGGGAGGACGTCGACAGCGGTCTCGCCGTCTTCGGGGACCATCGCGTCGAGGAACACCAGATGCGCGATCCGCTTCGGGACCCGGTTGGCTACTCCCGAGATGACCATCCCGGCGTAGCTGTGCCCGACGAGTACGACGTCGTGGAGGTGCTCGTCTTCGATCAGGCCGACGACGTCGTCGATGTGGGTGCCGAGCCCGATCTCGGGGCTCAGCAGATGTGCCTTGTCGCCGTAGCCGGATAGCGACGGCGCGAGCACCCGGTGCCCGGCCGCCTCCAGCAGCGGGACCACCCGGTCCCAGCTTCGCCCGTTGTGCCAGGCGCCGTGTACCAGCAGGAATGTGGCCATGGTCGTGTGGTTCCTCCTCGTGCCTCGGTACTCTTTGGTAACCGCGAACATCGTGACCCCGCGACGCTCCCCGGGCAATACGGCACTTTTCGGTGCCTCGGTTCTCAGGAGGTAACCGTGCAGGACCCGTGCCAGGCCCGTGAAGTCCTCGGGATCGTCGGGGACAAGTGGGCGCTGCTGATCGTGCGCATGCTCAAGGACGGGCCGTTGCGCTTCACCGAGCTCAAGCGGGCCATCGACGGCATCAGCCAGCGCATGCTCACCGTGACGCTGCGCGACCTCGAACGCGACGGGATCCTGACGCGCACGGTCCGCGACGTCATGCCGCCGCACGTCAGTTACGAACTGACCGCGATGGGCCGGAGCCTGCGCGAGGCCACCGCGCCGCTGCTCGAATGGAGCATCACGCACCTGCCACACATCGACGCCGCTCGCACGGCCTACGACAACCGCTGAACTAGTGACTTGGCTCGCATCGTTGGCCGGGCATCGGCCCCACGCCGGCCGCGATAGCGTGGTGGGCCGGGACAGCGCCGGGCGGGCGAGAGGGGCGACATGGCAAGGATGGATTTGCGGTTCGCCGCTTACCTTCCGCACCCGGCCGAGCGCCACGCTCCGGTGACCGCGGTGGTGGCGGAGGCAACCGAGGACGACGTGCCGATGCTGGCCTTGTTGCAGGCCCGGGCGCGCGGTGGTTCGGCGGGCGAATGGGCAGACCGCATCCATCGGGCGCTTCGTAGCGAGGGCAGCTTGGTGATCACCGCGAAGGTATCCGGTGAAGTTGTCGGGTACGCGAATGCGGCTTTTCTGCCTGAGCATGCTGAGGATGGTGCTCCGGCTGGCTACTACCTGACCGGTGTCACGGTGGATCCTGACTGGCGACGTCGTGGCATAGCGAGGCTGCTGACCCGGCGGCGCATGGACTGGATCTGGGAACGGGATTCGGCAGTCTGGTGCTTCATCTCCGCTAAGAACCGTGCCTCGCTCGACCTGCATCGGGAACTCGGATTCGACCAGGTAACGGTGGGTGCCTCGTTTCAGGGCATTGAGTTCGCCGGTGGTGAGGGGTGGCTTTTGCGAGCAGACCCACCGCGACCGTGACGGGGCGGGTCTGGACCCCGGACGGCACTCGAACCCGCAGGCGTGGATGACATCGCGGACGTAGTCCTCACCGACCTGCATCAGCGAGGTGATGTCCTTGGGCGGACATCAGCACGACGATCGCTCGCCGCAGCCGGACCGGATCCTTCGCGGTACGGCTGATCTTCTGCAACCGGCAGCCCTCCTCCATGCTGACCTAACGGACGAAAACACTCGACCGACGTTCCACGACCACCTCCAAGATCAGACCCCTGGAGACAGTCTGCTGACTACCGGACGGCACGTCGATTACCCAGCCAACTATGGGAGCCGAGCCACTAATTGATGATTTCGGCGCGGTCGTCCGCGCGGATCGCGGCCAGCCGGTCTCGCCACATCCGGAGTGCTTCGGGTGTCTGTCGCGTCCAGTCGGTGACCTCGCCGACGATCCGGAGCGGTTCCCTGCTGCGATAGGAACGGGTGGGGTTGCCGGGGAACTTCTTGTCGGTGACGTTGGGATCGTTCTCGAACTCCCCGGTCGGTTCGACGACATACACTCGCGGGGTCCCGTCGCCGGCGGCGAGTTCGGCGGCGAGTCCCGCACCGTCGCGCAACGCGGTGAAGTAGATGTGGTTCATCACGATCTCGGGCCGGTAGTTGGAGCGGAAACCGGCGACGAGGTGATCCCCGACCTGCAACTCGGCCTTCGTACCGTGGAAGAACGGTCCCTCGTCCGACACCTCGTCCATCGTCACAGGTTATCGCACCATCCTGTCGTGACGGCGAGCTTTACGGTCGTGCGCCGAGCCGAGGACGTCGGGCGGGGGCGGTCCCGGTGCCGGGCCCGCCCCTCAGCCGTGGGGGTGCTGCGCGCCGGTCAGGGGCGGCCGGTGTCCTTGACGGACTCCTTGGCCTCGCGGGCCTTGCCGGCGGCCTCGGCCGCGTGGCCCTTGGCGATCAGCTTCTCGTTGCCTGCGGCGCGTCCGGCCGCCTGGGCGGCCTTGCCGACCGCCTGTTCGGCCTTGGCCCGGGCCTTCTCGCTGGCGGACATGCTGTTCACCTTCCTCGGTTTCCGGCATTCGGTACTGGCGGTCGCATGACCTCTCACCCCGTTCGTAAACCACGGCCCGTGAACCGCGGCCCATAAACCGCGGCCCGTAAACCGCGGCCCGTGAACGGCGGCCCGTGAACCGCGGCCGGAGAGGCGGTCGCGGGGTGAGCGGACATGCCCGGCCGTGGTGCGTGACGTACGGGGGAACGGGCATCGTGCGCGGCGCGCGGATTCCCTCCATCTCGTGGAAGTAACGCGTGGTGCGTGTGCTTGCGGGGCCGGCGCAGGGGCATCCGGTGGCCAGGAGGTTGATGACGATGGTTCCCCTGCTACTGGTTCTTCTGCTGGCTCTGGTCCTGTTCGGTGCGGGCTTCGCGCTGAAGGCGCTGTGGTGGATCGCGGTGATCGTGCTGGTCCTGTGGCTCCTCGGCTTCGTCGTGCGGCCCGCGGGCAGCGGTGGCCGCAAGGGTCGCTGGTACCGCTGGTAGACGCGGACGTCCCGGGCGCGGAGCACCGGACGTGAAGTGGGCGTGGGGCCCGGTCGCAACGGCCGGGCCCCACGTGCTCGAGGGGCATCGGCCGGGGCATGCGGAAGGAAGGGCGGGCCCTGCACCGTCGCCACGCCCGCCTGCGGATGCCGGGCGGCTTCGGTGGCCGTTGTAGGGGGAGGCGAAGGTGAAGGCGCGCGGGGACGGCCCGTGGGCCCGCAGGTGCGCCGGTCGCTCCAGGGCCCCGTCGACGGTCGGGCGGTGTCCGGCGGGGACCCACCAGAGCACCAGGTGCGCCTCGACGTGCCGTTCGAACCAGGCACGGCGCTGCCGCACCGCCTCCAGGTGCCCGATGGAAGGGAGCGCCGCGCGCCGGCCGCGCGTGTCAGCTGTTGTTGAGGCAGAACCAGCCGTTCTGCACGTAACCGTCCGCGTTGACGCCTCCCCAGGCGTGGCCGCGGACCCATTCGCCGCCGAACTCGAAGTTCCCGGGATCGTAGATCGTGAACGACTGGTCAGGGCCGTAGAGGTAGCCGAAGGCCGGGCCGTTCGGGCTGGAACGGACCGCGAGGTCATGCGCGCAGACGGTCCAGCGCTTGCCGACACTGCCGGCCGACGCCCAGAGGAGGTTGCCTCCGGCCGAGGCGGGTGTCGTCAGTTCGATCAAGGCCGCGACGGCGACCCCCAGCGCGGCCGCGGCGCGAAAGGCGGCGCGCGGCATCCGGGCTCGCGCCCTGACACGCTTCGTCGCTCGGATGTCCTCCATGTGCGTCCCCCTCCAGGTGGCGTTCGAACGAATTCCTTGTCATGTACTCGGGACAGGATGGAGGGGGCGGGAGGCTCGCGCAAGGACGCGTCGCCCCGGCGGGCCGCCCGGGATCCGGGCCGTCGGCGAGATGCGATCGGCGGTGCCGGCCTCGATGGTGGGGAGGAGTTGGAGCGTTACCACTGCGATGTCACCGAGGAATGTGATCATGGACAGGTCGCGACTGATCGAAACCACCGCTCGCCGTGCCGCCGGGCATCCGGACGGCCGGCAGTTCGGCCCGCAGGACATCGGCCGGGTCCTCGACGCGCTCTTCGGCACCGTGGAGCACCCCGGGACGATCGCCGAGGCGCTGAAGGCCGGGCAGACCGTCACTCTCGGCAGCTTCGGCAGCTTCCACGCGGGTGACGGTACGGCGGCGTTCCGGCCGGGCAAGGCCCTCACCGAGTACCTGCGCGACGAGATCGGATGAGCGGGGCACGCGCCGTCCGTCCGGCGCGGTGGGGACCCGGTGGACCATGGGCAGGCTGACCCTGCGCGCCGCGGGCGCCGCCCCGCCGGAGACGGTGTGGCGCCGTTACGCCTGCGTCGACCAGTGGTCACGCTGGTCACCGCAGATCAAGGCCGTACACACGGAACACAGGCAACATACGGACCATCGGGAACACCAGGAACACCAGGAACACCAGGAACACGCACACAGCCGGACCCTGGTGCCCGGGCTGAGCGGCACCGTCGAGTCGGTGGCGGGCATCCGCGCCGCGTTCGTCGTCGACCACGTCGACCCCGACCGCCGGGCCTGGACCTGGCGGGTGCGCTGCGGACCGGCGCGACTGCTGCTGCACCACGAGGTGCGGGCGACCCCGAACGGCAGCTGCACGCGGCTCACGATGCGGGGCGCGCTGCCCGTCCTGGTGGCCTACGCACCACTCGCGCGCCTGGCCCTGCGCCGCCTGGTACGCCCCTGACACCCCGCAGTGGCTCACGCCGACCCGACGTCCGGCGCGGCGCTGGCGCCGTCCGGGGACGGCCTCAACGGCGAGCGGCACGCGAGGTGTTCACAGCCCGACCACGACCAGGGCGATGTCGTCCCGGGCGCCGTGGCTGACGCCCAGGCTCTCCAGCAAGGCGTCGGCCAGGCGTTCCGGGCTCAGCCCGAGGCACTGGCGCAGCGTGTCGGTCAGACGCTGGAGTCCGGTGTCGATGTCCTCGTCCCGGCGCTCGATCAGGCCGTCCGTGTAGAGGACGAGGTTATCGCCCGGGTGGTAGGCGGTGCCGGCCTGGGGGCGCGGGACGTGCGTCGGCCGGGCACCGAGCGGTGGGTCGACGGCCTGGTCCAGCAGTTGGCAGGTGCCGTCGGGGCGCATCAGGACGGGGGGCGGATGCCCCGCGCTGGAGTAGATGATCAGCTGCGACCGGGTGTCGACCAGGGCGGTGAAGGCGGTGGCCGCCAGTGCGCCGTCCACGGAGCGGGCGTACAGGCCCAGCACCTCCAGCGCCTGGGCCGGGCCCGCGACGGCCCGGCTGGCCGCCGAGAGCGCGCTGCGCAGCATCCCCATGACGGTGGCGGCCTCCAGGCCATGGCCCACCACGTCGCCCACGGCGACGAAGAAGCGGCCGTCGGAGAGGTCGACGGCGTCGTACCAGTCCCCGCACACGTTCAGCGAGCCGATGGCCGGCAGGTAGCGGACCGCCACATTGGAGTGCCGTGCCAGGTCGGGCGAGTGCAGCATGGCCTCCTGGAGGGTGATCGCCACCTGCCGCTCCCGGGCGTGCGCCCGCCGCAGCTCCTCGTTCAGCCGCTCCAGCTCCTTGGCCCGGGCGTACAGCTCGGCCTCCACGCCCGGATCGGGCCGGCGTCGCGGGTGCACGAGGTCCTCCTGCCGCTGCCGGTACCGGGTGCGTACGAAGGCGGTCACGTCCTCGACCCGGTGGATGATCCAGGCGAGTTCGCCGTCCGGTCCGAGCACCGGGGTGTTCACCGGGGACCACCAGCGTTCCTCGAACACGCCCGGCTGTCCGGCGACGGTGATGTCGTACCGCTGGACGGCCATGGTGTCCGCCCGCTTCGTGGCCCGTACCCGCTCCAGGGAGGCCGTGAGGTTCCGCACCCCGTCGGCATCCGGATCCTCGGGGTTGTCGGGGAACGCGTCGAAGAGGTACTGCCCGAGCAGATCCCGGCTCGTCCTGCCGGTCACCCGGCAGTACGCCGCGTTGACCCCGACGATCACCAGACCGGGATCGATGACCAGGTAGGGACTGGGAGTGGCGGCGAACAGGGCGGCGTAGTCGACCCGCCCCCCGCTCAGCTGCTCACCGGAGCCAGTGGCGCCCACGTGTCCAATGTACGAGGCCATCGGCGGGCACGCGCCAGTACGAGGTCATCGGCGGACACGCGCCGTGACAACGGCCCGGGGCACCGGCCCGGCGCGGCTCCGGCCGGGGCGCCGGCCCGGCGCGGCTCCGGCCGGGGCGCCGGCC
>NZ_JOCB01000060.1 GCF_000718775.1 Streptomyces sp. NRRL S-31 | reverse complement strand
CGATGGTACTGCAGGGGGGACCCTGTGGGAGAGTAGGACGCCGCCGAACAATTTTTGGGAAAACCCCCGCATCATTTCGATGCGGGGGTTTTCTGCGTTTAGGCTCCTGCCATGCGCTATGACCTCGTGATATTCGACAACGATGGTGTCCTCGTGGACAGCGAGCCCATATCCAACCGGCTCCTGGCCGCCCAGCTCACCGAGCTGGGCCACCCGACCACCTACGAGGAATCGATCCGGGACTACATGGGGTCGGCGATGCACCGTGTCCACGAACTGGTCCTGGAGCGGACGGGACAGCGGCTGCCGGACGACTTCGACGACGTCTTCCACGCCCGGGTGTTCGCCGCCTTCGAGCGGGAGTTGCGGCCCGTGCCCGGCGTGACCGAGGTGCTGGAGCGGCTGGCCGCGGACGGAGTGCCGTACTGTGTGGCCTCCTCCGGCAGCCATGCGCGCATCCGCGTGGGCCACCGCACGACCGGGCTCGACCGGTGGTTCGGCCAGGACCGCGTCTTCAGCTCGGAGGACGTGGGGCGGGGGAAGCCGGCGCCGGACCTGTTCCTCCACGCGGCCGAACGGATGGGGGTGGCACCCGGGCGGTGCGCGGTCGTGGAGGACTCCCCCCTCGGCGTACGGGCCGCCGTCGCGGCCGGGATGGACGTGTACGGGTACACCGCGATGGCGCCCGCGGCGAAGCTCGCGGAGGCCAATCAACTCTTCCCCGCCATGGCGGACTTGCTCGACCTGCTGAAATGACCCCGGTCGGCCTTCAAGGACGCCCTCGGGACGAGCACCTTCGCCGCGTTTGCCTGGAGCAGCGTCGTACCGGCGGGGCGGACCGTGTGGGGTCTGGTCAGGAAGGGCAGGGCCAACGGGCTGGCCGCTCTGATCCTCACCGTCAACGTCGTCTCGCTGCTGCTGGGCCTCGTCTCCGGTGACCCGCGGCTGATGCTCGCCAAGGACAGCGCGGTCAGCAGCACGGTGGCCCTCGGCATCCTGGTCTCCGTCCGGCTGGGGAAGCCGATGATGACCGAGGGCATGAAACCCTTCCTGGTCAAGGGCGATCGGGCCACGGAGACGGAGACGGAGGCCGGCCGGGTCGAGCGGCCGGCGTCGGCGCTCGCCGCCTGACCGGGGACACCCGCCCGGCGAAGCTGACGGCAATTCATCTTTGGCCGGATCTACCCACGGGTAGCCCGGGGCCCTACTCTCGCCGCCATGACTGATGTGCTGCGGCGCGGCAGGGCTTCGCTGGCGTTCGGTTTCTTCGCCCAGGGCGTCACCTTCGCCCTGCTCGTGACGCGCATCCCGGCCGTCCAGGAGCGGTACGGCGTCTCCGACGCGCTGCTCCCGGTCTTCCTGGCCGCCGTACCGGTCCTCGCGGGAGTCGGCAGCGTCTCCACCGAGCACCTGGTGAAACGGGTACGGCCCAGCCGGCTGCTGCGCTGGTCCCAGCCGGTGGTGCTGCTGGCGCTGCTCGGGGTCGGGGCGGGCGGCGCCGGGCAGGTGGCCGCGCTGGCGGTGGCGCTCGGCGTCTTCGGCCTGGCGGTCGGGGCGCTGGACGCGTCCATGAACATGCTCGGGGTCAGTCTCCAGCGGTCGTACCGGCGCAGCATCATGCTCGGCTTCCACGCCGTCTACAGCCTCGGCGGGATCGTGGGCGCCTCGCTGGCCTGGGCCGGGGCGCACTGGCACCTCGCGCTGTGGGTGTCGTACCTGCCGGTGGTGGCCGTGCTGCTGCCGGCGACGCTGGTGGGCAGCCGGTGGTACGCCGACGGCGAGCCGGCGCCGGTGGCGGAGGCGGACGGGCGGCGCGGGACCGTGGTCTTCCGGCTGCTGCTGCCGCTGTGCCTGGTGATGACCTTCGCCTACATCGGGGACTCGACCGTCTCCAACTGGAGCGCGAAGTACCTGAAGGACGTGCTGGGCGGCTCGGAGCAGCTGGCGACCGTGCCGTACAACGTGTACATGGTGACCACGCTGGCGGGGCGGGCCGTCGGGGACCTCGGGGTGCGGCGGTTCGGGGCGGCCGCGGTCGTACGGTTCGGGGCGCTGGTGGCGGCGGGCGGGTTCGCGGTGGTGGCGGCGGCGCCCGGCGCGTGGGCCGGGATGCTCGGGTTCACCCTGCTGGGGCTGGGACTGTGCGTGCTGGTGCCGCAGACCTTCGCGGCGGCCGGGCGGCTGTTCCCCGACGCCTCGGACGCGGCGGTCGCGCGGCTGAACATCTTCAACTACGTGGGTTTCCTGGTCGGTTCCCCGCTGGTGGGCGCCCTGGGCGACGCCTGGAGCTACCGGGGCGCCATGCTCGTGCCGATGGTGTTGGTCCTGGTGACACCGGGGTACGCCAGGTCGTTCGCGGCTCAACCGGACCGATACGGTGGCGGGCATGAGCGGCCGCGCACAGCTGATGTGGGACGAGGCAGTAACGGGCTATGACTTCGGTCCGAGCCATCCGATGGATCCGGTCCGGCTGGAGCTGACCCGCGGGCTGGTCGGCGCCCTCGGGCTCGACCGGGAGCTGGCGGTCGTCGCGGCCAAACCGGCCGGGGAGTCGACGCTCCGACTGGTCCACCGGGAGGACTACATCGACGCCGTGAAGGCCGCGTCCGCAGATCCGGCGGGGGCCGACGGGTCGTACGGGCTCGGTACCGTCGACGACCCGGCGTTCGCCGGGATGCACGAGGTGTCCGCGCTGATCGCCGGGCAGTCGGTGGGCGCGGCCGAGGCGGTGTGGCGGGGGGACGTCGAGCATGCCGTGAACTTCGCGGGCGGGCTGCACCACGCCATGCCGGGCGGGGCGTCGGGGTTCTGCGTCTACAACGACGCGGCGCTCGCCATCGCGCGGCTGCTGGAGCTGGGGGCCGAGCGGGTCGCGTACGTGGACGTCGACGTGCACCACGGGGACGGGGTGCAGGCGGCGTTCTGGGAGGACCCGCGGGTGCTGACGATCTCGCTGCACGAGCATCCCCGGACGCTGTTCCCGCAGAGCGGGTGGCCGCAGGAGACGGGCGCCGGCGCGGGGGAGGGCGCCGCGGTGAACGTGGCGCTGCCGGCCGGGACCGGGGACACGGGCTGGGTGCGGGCGTTCCACGCCGTGGTGCCCGAACTCGTCGCCGCGTTCCGGCCGCAGGTGATCGTGTCCCAGCACGGGGCGGACACGCACTTCGAGGACCCGCTGGCGCACCTGGCGGTCTCGTTGGACGCGCAGCGGGCGGTGCAGATGGCCTGTCACGAGCTGGCGCACGAGCACGCGGGCGGGAAGTGGGTCGCGCTGGGCGGGGGCGGGTACGCGGTCGTCGACGTCGTGCCGCGGTCGTGGACGCACCTGGTGGGGATCGCGGCGGGCAGGCCGGTGGCCCCTGAGACGGTGATCCCCGAGGGGTGGCGGCGGGAAGTGTTCGCGCGGACGCGGCAGTTGGGTCCGCAGCGGATGACGGACGGGCGGTGGCCGGTGGGGTACGGGGAGTGGGAGGCGGGGTACGACCCGGCCGACCGCGTGGACCAGGCCGTACTGGCCACCCGGCGGGCGGTGTTCCCGCTGCGCGGGCTGCTGCCCTAGGTCCCGCCGCCCTGGCGGCCTGGGGCCTGTGGGCCGATGGGGCCCGTTAGGCCGACCGTGCGGGATTCCGCCGGTTTCCGCCCCGGGTCCGGCCCGGATGGGCCACCATCGCACCCGTGTCGTCGTCCCCCGCCCGGCTCCGCGCCCATCTGCTGGCCGTCCGGCTGGCCGGGGTGGTGGCGACCCCGCGGGAGGAGAGCCTGCGGCGCTACCGGGCGTTCGCCGCGCGCGATCCGCGCGTGCTGATCGGGATCGATCCGGAGGGTGTCTGGGGGGTCCGGGAGCTGCTCGCGCTGATGGCGGAGAAGTGCGGGGTCTCGGCCGATCCCCGGTACACGTCCGGTCCGGACGTGATCGATCCGGAGCGTACGCTGGCCGCGTTGGACGCCTTCGCCGGTCGCGTCCGGGAGGCGGCCCGGCGCGGCGCGCCCGTGCTGTTCGGCACCGGGCACCCGCGGCGGCTGCTCGGGTTCTACGGCGGTCTGGCGGACGCGATGTCGGCGGCGGGATGTGAGGTCCTCACCCCGGCGCAGGGTCGCTGTGTCGACATATTGACCCGGTTCGGTCTACGTACCCACCGCCTCGACTACGTACGAGGGGTTGCCCTGGTGCGGGAACCGGGGAGCGAGCGCCCCGGTTGTGAGCCGGGGGCCCACAGCCACTCACCGCTCCCGGTTCGGGTCGCGCTGGAGGCCGCGGCCGAGGCCGGCGGGCCGCTGCCCGAGCTGGTCATCGGAGATCACGGCTGGGTCTGCGGTGCTGGTCAGCTGGGGTTCGAGGCCATCGGTCTGGCCGACACCGACGACCCCGCGCCGTTCGTGGGGGAGGCCGAGGGGCGGGTGTCCGTCGTCGTTCCGGTTGACGACGGGGCGCGGTCTAGTCACTACCTGCCGCTGATCCGCTACGTGCTCAATCGGGCGTGTCTGTCACAGTAGGCCGCCGATGGTGCACCTCTTCCCCACTCGCATCACCCGCCCCTAGTCTGGGGAGTGAGCACGCAACGACGAAGAGTCACCGGAAGGGGAAGCCGGTGGCCGTCGAGTGCGGAAGGTTCAGGTGTGTCATGGGTGCAGCTGGCGAGAGGCCTCTGAACGAGGTTCAGTTCCTTACCGTGGCGGAGGTCGCCTCGGTGATGCGAGTGTCGAAGATGACCGTGTACCGCCTGGTGCACAGCGGTCATCTGCCCGCGATCCGGGTGGGGCGGTCCTTCCGCGTCCCGGAGCAAGCGGTACACGAGTACCTCCGCGACAGCTATGTGGGGGTGGAGACGGCCTGACGGCAGCCCCCGGTGACCCGGGGGCGCCCCTCGATTACGACCTCGGCGCTCGGTTGGGTAGGCTAGGCCCTCGTAGGTCGTGTGGGCCCATGGCGCCCAAACAACCGAGTGATGAGAAGTGAGCGAGGGTAGTCGTGGGCTCTGTTATCAAGAAGCGGCGCAAGCGGATGGCCAAGAAGAAGCACCGCAAGCTGCTCAAGCGCACGCGCGTTCAGCGCCGTAACAAGAAGTAAGGCGCCGCGAGAGCGTGCGACCTGTGGCCCCCCACCAGCACTGGTGGGGGGCCACAGGCGTGTCCGGCGGGGCCCGGCTCGTTCCGATGACGGTTCCGGCGCGCGTTCCGATGGAGCAAATTCCATCGGTTCGTGCATCCGTGGACCTCACAGCGCGACGTCGACCGGCTAGGTTGGCCGCACACGGGGAACGCGGGATACCGGTTACGCGGAAGGAGGGCGCTGGTCTTGGGGAAGGTCGTGCTCGTCACCGGAGTGGCCCGGCAGCTGGGCGGCCGGTTCGTGCGACGGATCCAGCGTGACCCGGAGGTCGACCGGGTGATCGCCGTGGACGCGGTGCCGCCGGCCCACCACCTGGGCGGGGCGGACTTCGTCCAGGCCGACATCCGGCAGCCGACCATCGCCCGGGTGCTGGCCGAGACGGGCGCCGACACGGTCGTCCACATGGACGTGACGGGCACGGCGCTGGGCGGCGGCAGCCGGGCCACGGTCAAGGAGACCAACGTCATCGGCACCATGCAGCTGCTCGGCGCCTGCCAGAAGTCGCCGTCCGTGCGGCGGCTGGTGGTGAAGTCCAGCACCAACGTCTACGGCTCCGCGCCGCGCGATCCCGCGGTGTTCACCGAGACCACCGCGGCCAAGTCGCTGCCCAGCGGCGGCTTCGCGAAGGACATCGTCGAGGTGGAGGGCTATGTGCGCGGCTTCGCGCGGCGGCGCCCGGACGTCGCCGTGTGCGTGCTGCGGTTCGCCAACATCCTCGGGCCGGCCGCGGACACACCGCTCGCGTCGTACTTCGCGCTGCCCGTCCTGCCGACCGTGTTCGGCTACGATCCGCGGCTCCAGTTCGTGCACGAGGACGATGTGATCGAGGTGCTGCGGATCGCCTCGCACGAGCCGCGCCGGGGGACCCTCAACAGCGGCACCTTCAACATCGCCGGGGACGGCGTGCTGCTGCTCTCGCAGTGCTCCCGGCGGCTCGGGCGGCCCACGGTGCCGCTGCCGCTGCCCGCGGTCACCTGGGCCGGTTCCCTGGTGCGGACGCTCGGCATGACGGACTTCTCCCCGGAGCAGATCCGGCTGCTCACCCACGGGCGGGTGGTGGACACCGTCCAGATGCGCGAGACGCTGGGGTTCACGCCCCGCCACACGACGGCCGGGACCTTCGCGGACTTCGCGCGCGGCCAGGGGCCGGGGCTGCTGCCGCCGGAGGCCCTCGCGGGGGCCGTCGACCGGGTCGCCGCGCTGGCCGCGAGGTCCGACGGCCGGTCCCAGACGCACAGCGCCAACTGAGGAGAGCGGCAACGATGGCGGACGCCAAGGTCATTCCGTTCGACGACGACCGTTCCCGCGGGAGCGCCGCGCAGCGCCAGGCGCGGCGCCGTGGCGGGGACGGCCGGCGCGGTGCGGCCGGGGAGCCGGGCGGGGCCGCCGCGGTGCGGCCCCTGCCGGGCCGGGCGGGGGTGCGGGAGGAGGGGGCTGTGAGCCGCGAGGAGGAGCCGCCGGCGCGGCCGGAGGCCGAGGGGCGCGACGGCGGCCTGGAACGCCGGGTGGCGGCCGGGCTGGCCTTTCTGCGGCGCCGGCTCACCGGGGAGTACGAGGTCGACGACTTCGGCTACGACGAGGAGTTGACCGACCAGGTCCTGATGTCGCTGCTGCGGCCGGTGTACGAGAAGTACTTCCGGGTCGAGGTGAAGGGCGTCGAGAACATCCCGGCCGAGGGCGGGGCGCTGATCGTCGCCAACCACTCCGGGACGCTGCCGCTGGACGGGCTGATGATGCAGGTTGCGGTGCACGACCACCACCCGGCCGGTCGTCATCTGCGCCTGCTCGCCGCCGATCTGGTCTTCGTGCTGCCGGTGGTCAACGAGCTGGCCCGCAAGCTGGGGCACACCCTCGCCTGCGCGGAGGACGCGGAACGGCTGCTGCGCCAGGGCGAGCTGGTCGGGGTGATGCCGGAGGGCTTCAAGGGCATCGGGAAACCCTTCGGCGAGCGCTACAAACTCCAGCGGTTCGGCCGTGGCGGTTTCGTCTCCACGGCGCTGCGCCAGGGCGTGCCGATCGTGCCGTGCTCGATCGTCGGGGCGGAGGAGATCTATCCGATGATCGGCAACGCCAAGACCCTGGCCAGGGTGCTGGGTTTCCCGTACTTCCCGCTGACGCCGACGTTCCCGTGGCTGGGTCCGCTGGGGGCGATCCCGCTGCCCACGAAGTGGACGATCCAGTTCGGCGAGCCGATCCCGACGGACGGTTATCCGCCGGAGGCGGCGGAGGACCCGATGCTGATGTTCAACCTGACCGATCAGGTGCGGGAGCAGATCCAGCACACGCTGTACAAGCTGCTGGTGCAGCGGCGGTCGGTGTTCTTCTGAGGTTTCTCCGGGCCCGCGGGCCCGGAGACGGGGGGCGCCCCTGCTCGGGAAGGGGCGCCCCCCCGTCATGTCCGCCGGACCCGCTAGTCCGTGCCCTGTCCGTCGATGCCCAGGTCCGGGAGGAGGTCGGGCAGGAGCGGCGGGATGGTGACGTCCGGTTGGGGCGTCGGGGACTTGGCGGCGGACGGGGAACTGCCGTCGGAGCCGGTCTTCGGCGGATCGAGCAGGCCGCCGGTGTCGCCGCCGAGGAGGCCCTCGCCGCTGTCGCGGGTGGCCGGTCCGCTCGGCGTGCCGGTGCCGGTGTGCTTGCCGGCGGACGGGGGGCTGCCGGGGGAGCTGGGCGCGGTCGACCGGTGGCTGCCGGAGGAGCCGGTGGACGCCGAGCCGGGGCCGCTCCGGTGCGTGCCGTCGCCGGACCGGGCCGGCGGCTGCGGGAGCAGCGACTGGAGCGGGGCGACCTCTTCGTCTATGGCGTCGAAGACCGAGGACACCTGCTGTTTCACGTCGCCCAGCTGTACGGGCAGTCTGTCGCTGAGCGCGCTCCAGACCTCGCGGTGGGATCTGGAGAAGGCGGACAGCGCCTGGATGGGGCCGAGGGAGTCCGGATCGGCCGCGTAGGCGGCGTGGAGCAGGCGGTGGCCCTCGGTGACGTCGCGCCGCATCCCGGACAGGGTGCGCCGGATTTCGCCGATGGACTCGTGGTCCAGGTGCCCGCCCCGGTCGCGCTCCAGCAGCCGGCGGGTCTCGCTGAGCCGGGTGGATGCCTGGTCCAGATAGGTCTGGCCGCGCTGGTCGTCGCCGTCGGTCAGGTAGTTGAGCTTGAAGTCCTCGATGCCGCGCTTCAGCCCGTACAGCGAGTCGCCGGGCAGGGCGTCGGAGCTGGCGGCGGCGACCCCGCCGAAGGCCCCAGCGGCCACACCGACGCTGAGCCCGCCGGCCGCGAGCCCCTTGGTCAGCCGGGTGCGCGGGCGGAGCTTGCCCAGCGGACCGGCCCGGTGCGCGCCCCCGGTCCGGGGGGAGCGCTGTTCCGGTACCGACACGTCCGTCGCCCCGGTCCCCTCCTGGAGCATGGCCTCCATCGCGGCCACCAGCTGGGCCCGTTGGACGACCTTGACCTCCGGGTCGAGCTGCGGCTTGGGCAGCGCACCGAGACCCGCCGCCAACGTCAGCAGCTCGCCCTGCCCGGCGGGTTCCTCGGTGGTCGGCGGTGACCCCGCCGGACTGTCGGACTGCTCGGCCGCCGGGTCCCGGTCGGACTGCTCCTCCAGGGCCTGGGCGAAGGCGTTCGCCCGCCGGTGCGCCGATACGTTCGCGATCACTGGCGGCACCTCCTCTCGTCATGACGGTCGACTCCCCAGGGGGTCCTGAGGGTTGCACGCCCGCGACCGCTTCCCCACGATCGGGTGATCGGGGCGGCCGGGACGTGACCACAGGGAGCCTGTATCCCGCACAACGACTGGCGCGGCACTTGGGTTACGGACGGCGGACGACCGGATCAGAAAAGCAACAGGCTTTCACCGAGCGTGAGTTGGGTGTCGCCCACCGTCGCCGTGCTCAGCGGGCGTCGTCCGGCAGCAGCCGCGCGAGCGTGCGTACGGCACGGTACTGGAGGGTCTTGATGGCACCCTCGTTCTTGCCCATCACCCGGGCGGTCTCGGCGACCGAGAGGCCCTGGAGGAAGCGGAGCGTCACGCACTCCTGCTGCTGCGGGTTGAGCCGTCGTACGGCGTCGAGCAGGGCGGCGTTCGACAGGGACTCCAGGACGGAGTCCTCCGGGGAGCGCTCGACCTCGTTGGCGTCGAGCATCTCGCCGGTGGTGACCTCCAGCCGGAACCGGCTGGACTTGAAGTGGTCGGCGACGAGGTTGCGGGCGATGGTGACCAGCCAGGCGCCGAAGTCCCGGCCCTGCCAGGTGAAGGTGCCGATCCTTCTGAGCGCCCGCAGGAAGGTCTCGCTGGTCAGGTCCTCGGCGGTGGCCCGGCCGCCCACGCGGTAGTAGATGTACCGGTACACGGTGTCGCTGTACTGGTCGTAGAGCCGTCCGAAGGCCTCGGCCTCCCCGGCCTGGGCGCGTTCGACCAGGTCCATCATCCGGGCGCTGTCGCTGTCGGCGGCCGGACGGCGTGCGGTGGTGGGCCCGGCCGCGCGACCGCGTCTGCCGACCGCGGCGCTGCGCTCGGCCAGTGCGTAGCACGGGCCCGCGGGCGCGGCGGCGGCGAAGGCGGGGACGGCGTACGCGGTCGGGACGAGGCCGCGCAGCGTCTCTTTGACCGTTGCGACTGTTGCGCGCAGCGTAGCCAGGCCCGAGGCGTCAACCCCGACGTGTGGGTACACGGGACTCCCAGAGGCAGAGCTTCCATCACGTGCAGTGCGGGACCTCTCACCCGTCGTAGCGACGGTGGGGTACCGGTTTGCGTCTGAGGAGAATAACGCTTCGTGCAGGCTCTGCTACACCGAGTTGCTCAAATCATCGATTGCGTCGTATCTGTAACCGTTTGAGGGCGGTTCTGGTTTCGCAAGGTGATCGATGGCTGACCGGAAAAGGGCGTGTTTCGGCGAACTGGGGGGCGTGTTGAAGAGGGTGATGTACACGCGCCCGTTCAAGGGCGCCGCGGACGGCCGGCGCGGCGGCGCCTAGCGCCGCCGTCGGCTCAGGGCGATCGCCGCCGCGGTGCCGCCGGCCACCGCGCCGACGCCCGCCGCCGCCGGGATGCCGACCTTCGCGGCCTTGCGGCCCGTGCGGTAGTCGCGCAGGCGCCAGTCCTGCTCGCGGGCGTGCCGGCGCAGTTTGGCGTCGGGGTTGATGGCGTAGGGGTGGCCGACCAGCGAGAGCATCGGGATGTCGTTGTGGCTGTCGCTGTAGGCGGCGCAGCGGGACAGGTCCAGCCCCTCCGCCGCGGCCAGCGCGCGGACCGCCTCGGCCTTGGCCGGGCCGTGCAGCGGTTCGCCGACCAGTTTGCCGGTGTAGACGCCGTCCACCGACTCGGCCACCGTGCCGAGGGCGCCGGTCAGGCCGAGCCTGCGCGCGATCACCTGGGCGATCTCCACCGGGGCGGCGGTGACCAGCCAGACCTTCTGGCCGGCGTCCAGGTGGGCCTGGGCGAGGGCGCGGGTGCCGGGCCAGATGCGGTCCGCCATGTACTCGTCGTAGATCTCCTCGCCGATCGTCTCCAGCTCGGCGACCCGGTGGCCCTTGACGATCGACAGCGCCGAGTCGCGGACGTCCTGCATGTGCTCGGGGTCCTCGACGCCGGCCAGCCGGAACCACGCCTGCTGCCAGGCGAACTTGGCCAGGTCGCGGGTCTCGAAGAACTTCCGCTTGTACAGGCCGCGGCCGAAGTGGAAGATGGCGGCGCCCTGCATGACCGTGTTGTCCAGGTCGAAGAAGGCGGCGGCCCGGTCGTCGCCGAGCACCGGGAAGGGCGGTTCCTCCGGTGCGGTGCCCGGGGCCTCCTGCGAGGACTTGCGGGCGGCCTCGGCCGAGGCCTCGCCTGCCAACACGCTCCGCGCCGTGGCGGAGCGCCTACGGGGAGTGAGCCATCGAAGAGCGGCCATGACGCGAGCATAGCCAGTCTGTTCGGTGGTTCCGGAGCCGAGAGGTTGGCACGGTGTGAACTCCGGGTGACGCGGGCGTCGCGACGGCGGTCGGGCGGCGTCCGCGGAGCGCGCGAGAATGGCCGTATGAGTCCCTTCTTCCGACGCAAGGCGGAGCCGCGGGCGCGGCTGGTCACGCTGGTCCGCAAGCCCGGCTGTCACCTGTGCGACGACGCGCAGCTCGTGGTCGAGAGGGTCTGCGGCGACCTCGGCGTGCCGTGGGAGCCGAAGGACATCACCGAGGACCGGGAGCTGCACGACCGCTACTGGGAACAGATCCCGGTCGTACTCGTCGACGGTGAACAGCACACCTTCTGGCGCGTGAACGAGGAGCGACTGCGCCGGGCACTGACCGAGTAGTACAAACCGGCCGGAAAAGTCGCTTAGGATCGATGGTGGTTTTGTCTCGGGGGCGGGATTCGTGAGGAGAGTGTGCGGTTTTGCCCCCAGTAATGAAGGAACGTCGGTGCGTGTGCACCGGTTCCCGCCAGGGGCGTGAAACCGGCGTGACCCCGGTCACTTCTGCCGGGCAAATCGGACACCATCTTTGTGCACGCGTTCACAAAGACATAGCCTGCTGTCGACGGGGCGGTCTGGGGACGTATGACCGCCTACAGCCCCGCTCTACCCGCAGGAGCACCGTGGCAACTGGCCGAACACACCGACCGGCGACCCGTAGCCGAGGGATTCCCGAGGCCACCGTCGCCAGGCTTCCGCTGTACCTCCGAGCCCTGACCGCACTGTCGGAGCGCTCGGTACCCACGGTCTCCTCCGAGGAGCTGGCCGCGGCGGCGGGGGTCAACTCCGCCAAGCTGCGCAAGGACTTCTCCTACCTGGGCTCCTACGGAACGCGCGGTGTCGGCTACGACGTGGAGTACCTCGTCTACCAGATCTCCCGCGAACTCGGCCTGACCCAGGACTGGCCGGTCGTGATCGTCGGCATCGGCAACCTCGGCGCCGCCCTGGCCAACTACGGCGGTTTCGCCTCCCGCGGCTTCCGGGTCGCCGCGCTCATCGACGCCGACCCGGCGATGGCCGGCAAGCCGGTCGCGGGCATCCCGGTCCAGCACACCGACGACCTTGAGAAGATCATCAAGGACAACGGCGTCTCCATCGGCGTGATCGCCACCCCGGCGGGCGCCGCCCAGCAGGTCTGCGACCGGCTCGTGACCGCCGGCGTGACCTCCATCCTGAACTTCGCGCCGACCGTGCTGTCCGTCCCGGACGGCGTCGACGTGCGCAAGGTGGACCTCTCCATCGAGCTCCAGATCCTCGCCTTCCACGAGCAGCGCAAGGCCGGCGAGGAGACCGCCGCGGGCGACGGCGCGCTGCCCGCCGCCACCTCCCGCGGCGCGGCCGCCGACGACTCCGCCGACCAGGGGCCCGACGGGGACGTTCCCGCCGTGATGCCGGCATGAGCCTCCTCGTCGTCGGACTGAGCCACCGCAGTGCCCCGGTCAGCGTCCTGGAGCGGGCCGCGCTGAACGCGGACGCCCAGGCCAAGCTGGTCCAGGACACGGTCGCCGCCGAGCCCGCCACCGAGGCCGCGGTGCTCGCCACCTGCAACCGCATCGAGCTGTACGCCGACGTGGACAAGTTCCACGCCGGTGTCGCCGAGCTGTCCACGCTGCTCGCCCAGCACAGCGGGCTCGGCCTGGACGAACTGACGCCGTACCTCTACGTGCACTACGAGGACCGGGCCGTCCACCACCTGTTCTCGGTGGCCTGCGGTCTGGACTCGATGGTCGTCGGCGAGGGGCAGATCCTCGGCCAGATCAAGGACTCCCTGGCCCGTGCCCAGGAGCTGCACACCGCCGGCAAGTTGCAGAACGACCTGTTCCAGCAGGCCCTGCGGGTGGGCAAGCGCGCGCACTCCGAGACCGGTATCGACCGCGCCGGCCAGTCCCTGGTCACCTTCGGCCTGGAGCAGCTGGCCGCCGGCGCCGACGTACCCGTGTGGGCGAAGGGCAAGAAGGCGCTCGTCATCGGCGCCGGGTCCATGTCGTCCCTGGCCGCCGCGACGCTGGCGCGTGCCGGGGTCGCCGAGGTCGTCGTCGCCAACCGCACCTTCGAGCGCGCCGAGCGGCTGGCCCGCATCCTCGGCGAGGGTGACGACACGGGCGCCGTGACCGCCCGCGCGGTACGCATGGACGCGGTGGCCGACGAGCTGACACGTGCCGACATCGTCGTCTCCTGTACCGGGGCGACGGGTCTGGTGCTCACGGCGGAGGCGGTCGCGCACGCGGTCGAGGGCCGTACCGGCGCCCCCGCCGCCGAGGTCGCCGGCCCCCTCCGGACGGCCGCGCCGGCCGCGCCGGCCAGGACGCCGTCGCCGTCCGCCGGTGCCGACGAGAACTGTCCGCTGGACCTGGCCGCCGCCCAGCCCGGCTTCTCCCTGATGGGCGAGGCCGCCGTGGCCGGCCTGGACGCCGCCGCCCTGGAGCAGCACGCGACCTGGGCCGCGGGCGCCACCGTCGACCGACGGGACCGCCGTACCCCCGAGGCGGACGCCGAGCTGATCACCGCGCTCGCCGCGACCGCCGCCGCCGACGGCCGGATCCCCGAGCGGCGCCGGCCCGAGCCGGCCGCCGAACGCCCGGCGCCCTCCTTCTTCCTCCTCGACCTCGCCATGCCCCGCGACATCGACGCGGCCGTGCACCGGCTGGCCGGGGTCCGCCTGGTGGACATCGAGTCGCTGGCGGAGGCGTCCGCCGACGCCCCGATGGCGAACGACGTGGACCAGGTCCGGCGTATCGTCTCCCAGGAGGTCGCGGCCTTCGGCGCGGCGCAGCGGGCGGCGCACATCACGCCGACCGTGGTCGCGCTGCGCACCATGGCCGCCGACGTCGTCGCCGGTGAGATCGCCCGGCTCGACGGACGCCTGCCCGACCTGGACGAACGCCAGCGCGGCGAGATCCGGCAGGCCGTCCACCGGGTCGTCGACAAGCTGCTGCACGCGCCGACCGTACGGGTCAAGCAGCTCGCGGCCGAGCCCGGCGGCGCCGGGTACGCGGACGCGCTGCGCACCCTGTTCGACCTCGACCCCGAGACGGTCGCCTCCGTCTCCCGGGCCGGGACAGCACGCGGAACGAGAACCGAGGGCCAGCATGAGTGAGAAGGCACTGCGGCTCGGGACCAGGCGGAGCAAGCTCGCCATGGCCCAGTCCGGCCAGGTGGCGGAGGCCGTCCGGCAGGTCACCGGGCGGCCCGTCGAGCTGGTCGAGATCACCACGTACGGCGACACCTCCCGCGAGCACCTCGCGCGGATCGGCGGCACCGGCGTGTTCGTCACGGCGCTGCGCGACGCGCTGGTGCGGGGCGAGGTCGACTTCGCGGTTCACTCGCTGAAGGACCTGCCGACCGCGCAGCCCGAGGAGCTGGTGCTGGCCGCCGTACCGGTGCGCGAGGACCCGCGGGACGTGATCATCGCCCGGGACGCCCTGAAGCTCACCGACCTGGCCGCGTCGTCCGCGAAGGGGACCGCCCGCGTCGGCACCGGCTCGCCGCGCCGCATGGCGCAGCTGAACGCGTACGCCCGCGCCCACGGCCTGGACATCGAGACCGTCCCGATCCGCGGCAACGTCGACACGCGCATCGGGTACGTGCGCGACGGCGAGCTAGATGCCGTCGTGCTGGCCGCCGCCGGACTCAACCGGCTCGGCCGCATCGACGAGGTGACCGACTTCCTGTCGGTCGACACGGTTCTGCCCGCCCCCGGCCAGGGGGCCCTGGCGATCGAGTGTGCCGCGGACCGCGCGGACCTGATCGCGGCGCTCGGCGAGCTCGACGACCCGTTCACCCGGGTCGCCGTCACCGCCGAACGATCACTGCTCGCCGCCCTGGAGGCCGGCTGCTCCGCCCCTGTGGGCGCGCTGGCCGACCTTCTGGCCGACGGGCAGATTGTCAAGGAAATGCGCCTGCGCGGCGTCGTCGGCACGACCGACGGCACCCGCATGGTGCAGCTGTCCACCACTGGTCCCGTGCCCCAGACGCACGACCGGGCGACGGCACTCGGGCGCGAACTCGCCACCGAGATGCTCGCCCAGGGCGCGACCGGTCTGATGGGGGAGCGAGCACATTGAGCCCCACCACCCTTCCTGCCGCCGGTCCGGAACACGGGCACGTCACCTTCCTCGGTGCCGGACCCGGGGATCCGGGACTGCTGACTCTGCGCGCCGTGGAGGCGCTGTCGAACGCGGACGTCCTGGTCGCCGAGCACGAGGTGCTCGACGTGGTCCGGACGCACGCCCGACAGGGCGTCTCCGTCGTGCAGACGGACGCCGATCCCTCCTCGGTCTCGCCGCCGGGCACGGGCACGCCCCAGCTGACGGTCGTTGACGGCACGTCAACACCGGTCGCCGTCCCGGCCGCTGCCCGGGATGCCGCTCATCTTGTCATGGAGGCCGCGCGGGGCGGCAGGCGGGTCGTCCGTGCGGTGTCGGGGGACCCGGGACTGGACACGTGCGCGGCCGAGGAGATGCTCGCCTGTGCCGCCGCCGGGGTGCCCTTCGAGGTCGTCCCCGGTGTCGCGGCGGCGGTCGGCGTGCCCGCGTACGCCGGTGTGCCGCTGCGGGACGCCGACGGCGCGGACGTCCGGTTCGTGGACGCCCGTACCGCCTCCGACCGCTGCTGGACGGAGGTCGGCGCCTCGGACTGCACGGTCGTCGTGTCGACGACCCTGGACGCCGTGGCCCTCGCCGCGGCCGAGCTGGTCTCGGCGGGCCGCAAGCCGGACACCCCGCTGACGGTGACGGTCGCCGGTACGACGACCCGCCAGCGCACCTGGTCGGCGACGCTCGGCACCATCGCGCAGACGCTGAAGCAGGCGAAGGTGCTGCCGTCCCCGGACGGCGGCCGGCCGGTGATAGCCGTGGTCGGTGAGCGTTCCGCCGCCTCCCGGCGCGACCAGCTGTCGTGGTTCGAGTCCAAGCCGCTGTTCGGCTGGAAGGTGCTCGTGCCGCGGACGAAGGAGCAGGCGGCGTCGCTCTCCGACCAGCTGCGGTCCTACGGCGCGGTGCCGCACGAGGTGCCGACGATCGCGGTGGAGCCCCCGCGCACCCCGCAGCAGATGGAGCGCGCGGTCAAGGGGCTGGTCACCGGCCGCTACGAGTGGATCGCCTTCACGTCGGTCAACGCGGTCAAGGCCGTCCGTGAGAAGTTCGAGGAGTACGGTCTGGACGCCCGTGCCTTCGCGGGCATCAAGGTGGCCGCGGTGGGCGAGCAGACGGCCCGCGCGCTGGTCGCCTTCGGCGTGAAGCCGGACCTGGTGCCCAGCGGGGAGCAGTCCGCCGCGGGCCTGCTGGAGGACTGGCCGCCGTACGACCCGGTGTTCGACCCGATCGACCGCGTCTTCCTGCCGCGTGCCGACATCGCCACCGAGACCCTGGTGGCCGGTCTGATCGAGCTGGGCTGGGAGGTGGACGACGTGACCGCCTACCGGACGGTGCGCGCCTCGCCGCCGCCGGCCGAGACCCGGGAGGCGATCAAGGGCGGCGGCTTCGACGCGGTCCTGTTCACCTCGTCCTCCACGGTCCGCAACCTGGTCGGCATCGCGGGCAAGCCGCACAACGTCACGGTGATCGCGTGCATCGGCCCGGCCACGGCGAAGACCGCCGAGGAGCACGGACTGCGGGTGGACGTGATGGCTCCGGAGCCGTCCGTGCACCGGCTGGCGGAGGCGCTGGCCGAGTTCGGCACGAAGCGCAGGACGGCGGCGCTGGAGGCCGGCGACCCGGTGACCCGGCCGAGCGAACGCCGTCCGGGGGCGCGCCGGCGCCGCTCGACGACCTGAGGCACCGGGGGCGCCGACCCCTGGGCCCGCGGCCCGCCCGCCCCCTGCCGGGCCGTCTTCCGGACGGCCGGACAGGGGGTGGGTGGGCCGCGCCGCTTCGCGGCGCCGGGGCCCGGGACGGCGGCCCGGCGGTCCGACACCGCGTCGGCAAAGGCGCGGGCCGGGCGGGCGTAGCGTAGAGGGCATGTCGAAGTACGGATCCTTTCCCGGTACGCGTCCTCGACGGCTGCGCACCACCCCCGTCATGCGCCGCATGGTCGCCGAGACCCGGCTGCACCCCGCCGACTTCATCCTTCCGGCGTTCGTCCGGGAGGGCGTCAGTGAGCCGGTGCCGATCGGGGCGATGCCCGGGGTCGTGCAGCACACCCGGGACAGCCTGAAGAAGGCCGCGCTGGAGGCCGTGGAGGCCGGGGTCTCCGGGATCATGCTGTTCGGCGTGCCGGAGGACGGGAAGAAGGACGCCCAGGGCACTGCCGGCACCGACCCGGACGGGATCCTCCAGGTCGCCCTGCGGGACGTCCGCGCCGAGGTCGGCGACGACCTGCTCGTCATGTCCGACCTGTGCCTGGACGAGTTCACCGACCACGGGCACTGCGGTGTGCTGGACGCCGAGGGCCGCGTCGACAACGACGCCACCCTGGAGCGGTACGCCGAGATGGCGCAGGTGCAGGCCGACGCCGGCGCCCACGTCGTCGGTCCGAGCGGCATGATGGACGGCCAGATCGGCGTCATCCGCGACGCGCTCGACCAGATCGGCCGGGAGGACGTCGCGATCCTCGCCTACACCGTCAAGTACTCCTCCGCCTTCTTCGGCCCCTTCCGCGAGGCCGTCGCCTCCTCCCTCAAGGGCGACCGCAAGACGTACCAGCAGGATCCCGCCAACTGGCGCGAGTCCCTGCGGGAGCTGGAGCTGGACCTCGCCGAGGGTGCCGACATGGTCATGGTCAAGCCGGCCGGCCCCTACCTCGACATCCTCGCCCGGGTCGCGGACGCGGTGGACGTGCCGGTGGCCGCCTACCAGATCTCCGGCGAGTACGCGATGGTCGAGGCCGCCGCCGAGAAGGGCTGGATCGACCGGGACCAGGCGATCCTCGAGACCCTCACCGGCATCAAGCGGGCCGGGGCGCGGAACATCCTCACCTACTGGGCCACCGAGGCGGCCCGGAAGCTCCGCTAGCCGGTTCACCAGCTGCTGATGGCGTCCAGGTCCTGCTGCCAGTACGTCACCTTCAGCGCGCTGTCGTAGAAGACGCCCTTGGCGGGCAGCGCCGGGGTCGCGGAGGGTCCGCCGCTGCTGTTCGGGGTGAGTCCCTGGAAGGCCACGGTCAGCTTCCGGGCGGTCCTGCCGCCGGTGCCGCCGCCGTCGGCGGCCGACAGCAGCACGCCCGCGTACCCCGACTCGCCCGGGGCCAGGGAGACCACGGCCTGCGGCCGGGTGTCCTCGTCGGCCTGCGGCACCCACTGCATCTGGTCGAAGCGCAGGACGGGGTGGTAGGGCAGCTCGCAGGTCTTGCCCCCGGTGTTCCTCACCGTGAGCAGCAGGTGGTTCAGCGGCCGGGTGAGCGGCTGGGCGGTGACGGTGGTGTTCGCGCCGTTGCACAGCACCGTCGAACGGCCGGTGCCGGTGTCCTGGCCGCTCGCGGAGGCGGTGGGCCGGGTGCCGGGCGTGTGGGTACCGGCCGTGGGCGCTCCGTCCGCCGTCTTGTCGGCGGTGTCGTTCCCGGTCCCGGCACCGGTCGTGTCGTCCGGGGCGGCGGTCCCCGTGGGGGTCCCGGACGCGCCCGCCCCCGTCCCGCTCGTCTCCGTCGCCGTCGGCCGGGAGGCGCCCTCGTCCTCGGTGCCCGTCCCGTTGTCGCACGCCGTGAGCGCCAGGGCGGCGACGGCGGTGCCGGTGGCGGCGAGCAGACGAATGTGGCGCATACGCATGGCAAGTCCTCTTTCGGGCTGGGCCGGTTGTCGTGCTTGGATGACCAACAGCCTGTGGGCGGGCCCGTCCCGGTGGCCAGCGCATGCCGGCGATCCGGGACGCTGGAATGCCCATATCGGCTTTGACCTGGGGAAACGACCCTTCCTTGGAATGCCGGGGTGGGACGAGGGGGACGGAGGAACGGTGGCGGAGGGCATGCCCGAGAGCGGTTTCGCCGAGCTGCTGAGGGAGTTGAAGAACCGCTCCGGACACAGCTACGGCGCGCTCGCCAAACGGCTCCACATGAGTACGTCGACACTCCACCGCTACTGCAACGGGGACGCCGTACCGGCCGACTACGCGCCCGTGGAGCGGCTGGCCCGCCTCTGCAAGGCCACGCCCGTGGAGCTGGTGGAACTGCACCGGCGGTGGGTCCTGGCCGACGCGGTGCGGGGGCGGAAGGGGCCGGAGCGGGAGGCGGGGGCGGTGGCCGCCGCGGTGGCGCCGCCGGAACCGGGGGCGGCGCCGCGGGAGGAGCCGAAGCCGGTGTCACAGCCGGAGCCGGTGTCCGTGGGCGGCTCACACCCGGACCCGGACCCGGACCCGGTGCCGGTGCTGGAGCCGAAGTCGGAGCCGGAGTCGGAGGCGAAGCCGTCGGCCGGGGTGGGGCGGCGGCGCCGTACCGCCCTCCTCGCCGCCCTCACCGTCACCGCGCTGCTCGGCGGCGTCGCGGTCGCCCTGAACCTGTCCTCCGGGGACGGGGAACAGGACGGCAAGGCGGCCCCGGCGGCCGTGGCGACCTCGGACGCCTCCCGGACCGCCGCACCGCACCGCATGCCGTCCACGCCGACGTCCGGCAGCCCGGCACCGCACCGGTCCGCCACCCGCTCGGCCTCGCCCCCCGCCAAGACCCCCGACGCCGCCGCGGGCGGCACCGGCGAGCCGGCCGCCTCCGCGACCGGGCGGGCGTCCACCGCCCCGCCCCTCACGGTCACGACCCGCCCCTACTCCTGGGTGGACCCCTGCTCCCAGCACTACCTGATCGACCGGCCGCCGACCGGCGTCGCCCCGCCGCCGCTGGAGCAGGACGCGCCCGCCTGGGTGGCGGTGCACCAGGCGGTGTCGGCGGGGGAGCAGTTCGTCACCTTCACCGTGCAGGGCACCGGCAAGGAGACCGTCGTCCTGGAGCGGCTCTCGGTGCGCATGGCGGGCAAGCGGTCCCCGCTCGCCTGGAACGACTACGCCATGGGCTACCCGGGCGTCGGCTGCGGCGGCGGTGTGCCGAGCCGGTCCTTCTCGGTCGCCCTGGACGCGATGCGCCCCGCGCCCGTACCCGCGGCCGGGAGCGCGGACTTCCCGTTCAAGGTGAGCCAGTCCGATCCCGAGGTCTTCTACATCACGGCGGACGCGTCGGCGTACGACGTGAGCTGGTACCTGGAGCTGACCTGGTCCAGCGGGAGCCGGCACGGCACGCTGCTGATCGACGACGCCGGGCGCCCGTTCCGCACCAGCGGCAACAACGGACGGCCGGCGTACGCCTTCCCGCTCGGCGGCGCGAAGTGGAAGCCCGCGTCGGAGACCGGCTGAGCCCGCCCGGGCCCGCCGGCCGTCAGTCCCACCAGAAGGTCCAACTGGTGGCACCGACCAGCTCCTTGGCGTACGCCCGGACGCTTCCCGGCCCGCTCCGGGCGACGGCGTCCGGGCACAGGGCGTAGTGCTCGGCGGCCAGCAGCTCGGCGGCGTCGGCGCTGCCGGGCGGCGCCGCGACGGAGACGACCAGCGTGTCCGGGCCCAGCCCCACGACCCGGGCGCCGAACCGGTCCTCCCAGGACCGCAGCACCGCGCTGACCCTGGCCACGTCGGCCTCGTAGTCCAGCGGGCCGCTCCAGCCGATCGCCGCCGGTATGTCGGCGGAGCGGCGGGCGGGGACCAGTGCCAGGTGCGGTTCCTCCAGCCACTCGGCCCAGGTCTCCCGGTCGTGGTGGAGGGCGTCGGCGACCTGCGCGGCCCGGGTCTCCGGGCCGGCGGCCAGGGTCCCGGCGGGCGCGAGCCCCGGCCATTCGACCCCGAACGGCTCGGTCTCGGTCTCACCGCCGGGCTGCCCGTCGGTCTCCTCCGCCCAGTACTCCGCGAGGACCTCCTCGGCGTCGTGGTCCCCCGGGTACGACGCCTCGCCGGGCAGCAGCACCCAGTCCTCCGGGCCGGCCGGGCAGCCGGCCAGGTCCACCAGCACCGGCAGCAGCCCCGTGCGGGCCGCCGGTGCGCCGAGGGCCTTCCAGGTCCCGGGCGCGGAGGGCTTCTCCGCGTGCCACAGCAGGGGTTCGTGCCAGGGTCCGTCGTCCGTCTCGGTCACCAGCCTGCCGGGCGGCAGTCGCAGCCCCAGGGAACGTCCACTGGGGTCGGTGGCCAGCCGGGGCAGCGGGTTGGGAAGAGTCGCCATGCCGCCGACTGTAACGGCGGCCACTGACAACGTCGTTGACCTCCGCTTTCCCGGCGGACCGGCTCGGGGCTCAGGCCAGCGTCGTGATGCAGAACGGATGCCCGGCCGGGTCCAGCAGGACCCGCCAGCGGTGCGGCTGCGGCTGGGTCTCCGGCTTGGTGGCGCCCTGCTCCAGCAGGTGCTCCTCGGCCGTGTCCAGGTCGTCCACGCCCACCTCGATGTGGGCCTGCTTCTCCTGGGCGGGGTCCGGCCAGGTGGGGCGGCGGTAGTCGGCCAGGCGGTTGAAGCCGAGGCCCGGTGTGCCGTCCGCGCCGCCGAGGAAGACGAAGTCGTCACCGGTGTAGGTGACGTCCAGGCCGAACATCCCGGCGTAGAAGCGGGCGAGGTCCGCGGGGTCGGCGCAGTCGAGGGTGACGCCGACGTAGCGGAACGCGGGCGCGGAAACGGAAGCGGAGGTGTTCTCCGCGGTCGTGTTCTCCGTGGTCGTGTTCTTCGTGGTCATGGGGCGACCGTAGGACGTGATCCGGACAGGTCCGGTCCTGGTTGTGCCCGGCCGGTGTGGAAGACTTCGCGCGTGCTCAGCGCGTCCGCCCGTCTGCTGCGTCTGCTGTCGCTGCTCGCCTCCCGGCCCTCCTGGACCTCGGCAGAGCTGGCCGAGCGCATGGCCGTCACCGACCGCACCGTGCGGCGGGACGTCGCCAGGCTGCGGGAGCTGGGCTACACCGTCGACTCCGACGCCGGTCCCTGGGGCGGTTACCGGCTCCGTGCGGGGGCGCGCGTGCCGCCGCTGATCCTGGACGACGAGGAGGCGCTGGCGGTGGCCGTGGGGCTGCGGGGTGCGGCGCTCGGCGGGGCCCTCGGCGGGGACCAGGCCGCGCTGTCCGCGCTGCTGAAGCTGCGCCAGGTGCTGCCGCCGCGGATCGCCGAGCGGTTGGGGGAGTGGGACGACACCTTCGTCCGGCTGCCCTGGCCCGAGGAGCCGCGGATCCGGCCGGGCATGCTGCTGGAGTTGGCCGCGGCCTGCCGGCGCGGGGAGCGGGTCCGGCTGTCGTACCGCGACGGGCAGGGGCGGAGCACGGTCCGGGACGCCGATCCGTACCGGCTCGTCCACACCGGCCGGCGCTGGTACTTCGTCGCCCGGGACGTGGCCCGGGGGTGGCGGACGTTCCGGGCCGACCGGGTCGAGCGGCTGGTGCCCACCGGGCAGCCGGTGGAGATCACCGACCCGCCGGACCCGGCCCGGTTCGTCTCGCACAACACCGCGAACGGCCCCTACCCGCTGTCCGCGACCGTCCGCCTCCCGCTCCCCCTCCAGGAGGCGCTGCGGCTCGTCCCGCCGACCGTGGGCACCCACCGCGCGGACGGACCCGACGCCACCCTGGTCGAGGTCGGCGGCCCGGACCCGGACGGCCTCGCCCGCTATCTGCTCGGCCTGGCGACGCCGTTGCGGGTGCTGGCGCCGGACTCCGTGCGGCGGGCCCTGGCACGCCGTGCGCGGGAACTCCTCGACAGCCACGCGGGCGGGGCCGGGGAGGAGCCTACCGACCGGGGGTAGGGAACGCCGCGGGCCGGTGCGAGCGGTCTTCCCGCTCGCACCGGCCCCGGGGTGCCGCGGGTCAGAGCTTCTCGGGCGTCCTGATGCCGAGCAGGTCCATGCCCCGGTGCAGGGTGCGGGCCGTGAGGTCCACCAGGAACAGGCGGTTCTCCACGACCTCGGCCGGGTTGTCGGCGGACAGCACCTGGCACTGGTCGTAGAACGTCGTCAGGTGCGAGGCCAGCTGGTACAGGTAGGCGGCCAGCTTGTGCGGCTCGTACCCCGCCGCCACCTCCAGCACTGTCTCCGCGAACCGGTCCAGGTGCAGGCCCAGCGCGCGCTCGGCCGGGGCCAGCTCCAGCTCCGGGTGGGCGGCCGGGCGGGCCTCGCCTGCCTTGCGCAGGATGGACTGGATACGGGCGTAGGCGTACTGGAGGTAGACGGACGTGTCGCCGTTCAGCGAGACCATCTGGTCCAGGTCGAACTTGTAGTCCCGGACCGCGGAGGTGGACAGGTCCGCGTACTTCACGGCGCCGATGCCGACGTGGCGGCCGTTCTCCGTGATCTCCCGCTCGGTCAGGCCCACCTTCTCGGCCTTCTCCCGGACCACGGCCGTGGCCCGCTCGACGGCCTCGTCCAGCAGGTCCTGGAGCTTGACCGTCTCGCCCGCACGCGTCTTGAACGGCTTGCCGTCCGCGCCGAGGACCGTGCCGAAGGCCAGCTGGACGGCGGTCACGTCGTCGTTCAGCCAGCCGGCCCGGCGTGCCGTCTCGAAGACCATCCGGAAGTGCAGGGCCTGCCGGGCGTCGACCACGTAGAGGAGGGTGTTCGCCTTGAGGTTGAAGACGCGGTCGCGGATGGCGGAGAGGTCGGTGGCCGCGTAGCCGTAACCGCCGTCCGACTTCTGCACGATCAGCGGGACCGGGTTGCCGTCCGGGCCCTTGATGTCGTCGAAGAAGACGCACAGCGCGCCCTCGGAGCGGACGGCGACGCCCGACTCCTCCAGCAGGCGGCAGGTCTCGGCCAGCATGTCGTTGTAACCCGACTCGCCGACGATGTCCGGGTCCCGGACCTCCATGTCGAGCTTCTCGAAGACGGAGAAGAAGTAGATCTTCGACTCGTCGACGAACTTCTGCCACATGGCGAGCGTCTTGGGGTCGCCGGCCTGGAGGTCGACGACCCGGCGCCGGGCGCGCGTCTTGAACTCCTCGTCGGAGTCGAACAGCTTCCGCGCGGCCTTGTAGAGGCGGTCGAGGTTCGACATCGCCTCCTCGCCGGAGGACGCGGTGTCCTCGGTGGCCGCCTTGTGGTCCAGCTCGTGCGGGTGCTCCTCCAGGTACTGGATGAGCATGCCGAACTGGGTGCCCCAGTCGCCGATGTGGTGGCGCCGGACCACGCTCTCGCCGGTGAACTCCAGCAGTCGCACCACCGCGTCGCCGATCACCGCCGACCGCAGGTGGCCGACGTGCATCTCCTTGGCCACGTTCGGCTGGGCGTAGTCGATCACCGTGGTGCCCGGGTGCGCGGCGGTCGGCACGCCGAGGCGGCCCGTCTCGTCCGCGTACCGCTCGGCCAGGTTCTGGGTGATCGCCCGGTCCGCGATGCGGATGTTGAGGAAGCCCGGACCGGACACCTCGACGTCCTCGATCAGGTCACCCGTCTCCACCCGGGCGACGACCTGGGTCGCCAGCTCCCGCGGGTTGGCCTTCTCCTTCTTGGCCAGGGCCAGGATGCCGTTGGCCTGGAAGTCGGCCCGGTCGCTTCGTCGCAGCAGCGGGTCCGCGCCGGCGGCCGCCGGCAGGGTGGCCGTGAGGGCGGACGCGAGGTGCTGCTGGACGCTGTCGCTGAGGGACGTGACCGAGGCCATAGGAATGGGTGCCGTTCTCCTCGTGGGGTGGATAGTCCCGGTCAGTATCCCACGGGGGGCAAAGCCGTTTTTCCGGGCGAGGGGCGGTCTGTGAGAATGGAGCGTCACCCCGTTCAGAAAGAAGGACGTGCCGATCGTGGCTCAGAGCACCGAGACAACCGACTGGGTCTCCCGTTTCGCGGATGAGGTCATCGAGGAGTCGGAGCGTCGGGCTCCGGGCAAACCGGTCGTCGTCGCGTCCGGACTCTCCCCCTCCGGCCCGATCCACCTGGGCAACCTCCGCGAGGTGATGACCCCGCACCTGGTCGCCGACGAGATCCGCCGCCGCGGCCACCGGGTCCGGCACCTGATCTCCTGGGACGACTACGACCGGTACCGCAAGGTCCCGGCGGGTATCGCCGGCGTGGACGAGTCGTGGGCCGAGCACATCGGCAAGCCGCTGACCTCGGTCCCGGCGCCGCAGGGTTCGGCGTACCCGAACTGGGCCGAGCACTTCAAGGCCGCGATGACCGAGGCGCTGGCCCAGCTGGGTGTCGAGTTCGACGGGATCAGCCAGACGGCCCAGTACACCTCCGGTGTCTACCGCGAGCAGATCCTGCACGCGATGAGGCACCGCGGCGACATCGACGCGATCCTCGCCCAGTACCGGACCAAGGCGAAGCCGGCGAAGAAGCAGCAGCAGAAGCAGGTGGACGAGGCCGAGCTGGAGGCCGAGGAGGGCTCCGGCGCCGCCTCCGAGGACGACGGCAGCTCCGGCTCCGCCGGGTACTTCCCGTACAAGCCGTACTGCGGCAACTGCGGGAAGGACCTGACGACGGTCACCTCCTACGACGACGACACCACCGAGCTGTCGTACACCTGCGGCGCGTGCGGCTTCTCCGAGACCGTCCGGCTCGACGAGTTCGACCGCGGCAAGCTGGTCTGGAAGGTCGACTGGCCGATGCGCTGGGCGTTCGAGGGCGTCGTCTTCGAGCCCAGCGGTGTCGACCACTCCTCGCCGGGGTCGTCGTTCCAGGTCGGCGGGCAGATCGTGCCGATCTTCGGCGGCGAGCGGCCGATCGGCCCGATGTACGCCTTCGTGGGCATCAGCGGCATGGCGAAGATGTCGTCCTCGCGCGGCGGGGTCCCCACCCCGGCCGACGCGCTGAAGATCATGGAGCCGCAGCTGCTGCGCTGGCTGTACGCCCGCCGCCGGCCCAACCAGTCCTTCAAGATCGCCTTCGACCAGGAGATCCAGCGGCTCTACGACGAGTGGGACAAGCTGGCGGCCAAGGTCGCCGACGGCTCCGCCCTGCCGGCCGACGTCGCCGCGTACACGCGCGCCGTCGGCACCGCCGCCGGTGAGCTGCCGGGAACGGCCCGCCCGCTGCCGTACCGCACGCTGGCCTCCGTCGCCGACATCACCGCCGGGCACGAGGACCAGGCGCTGCGCATCCTCTCCGAGCTGGACCCGGAGCAGCCGCTGACCTCGCTGGACGAGGTGCGGCCGCGGTACGACCGGGCCGAGGAGTGGATCAACACGCAGGTCCCGGCCGACCAGCGCACCATCGTGCGGGACGAGCCGGACGCCGAGCTGCTGAAGTCGCTCGACGAGGCGTCCCGGCAGTCGCTGCGGCTGCTGCTCGACGGGCTGGCCGAGCACTGGTCGCTCGACGGGCTGACGCACCTGGTGTACGGCGTGCCGAAGGTGCAGGCCGGGTTCTCCGCCGACGCCACGCCGAAGGAGCTGCCGGCCGAGATCAAGACGGCCCAGCGGGCGTTCTTCGCGCTGCTGTACCACCTGCTCGTCGGGCGGGACACCGGCCCCCGGCTGCCGACGCTGCTGCTGGCCGTCGGCCAGGACCGGGTGCGGACGCTGCTCGGGGACTGAGCGAGCGGGACGCGAAAGGGGGCCCTCCGACCGGGAGGGCCCCCTTTCGCATGCCGTCGGGCGCGGTGTCCGGCGCCGTCAGGCGATGTGGTCCTCCTCCAGCTCCGCGTTGAAGCGGTTGGTGAAGCGGTTGACCATGCGGTCGGCCTCGCGTGGCGGGAGGGCGCTGCCGTACGTCGCCTCGACCGCCTCGCTGAACTGGTGCGGGGTGGGGAAGCTGCCGTCGATGGACTTCCGGAAGACCTGGTAGTAGTCCTCCTCCGACGGGTTGGGCCGCGGCGGGCCGCCACCCTCGCCCAGCTCACGGGTGCGGGTCGGGCTCACCGGGATGGGGAAGCTGCCGGTCTCCTCCGCGGACGGCTGCTGGAAGTCCTCCGGCGCCTGGTCCTCGTACCACTCCTCGTACTGCTCCTCGGGGGCGTACTGGGGTTCCTGGAGCATCGGGTCGTACGTCGGGTCGTAGCCGCCCTGGTACTCGACCTCGCGGGGCGCCTGGAACCAGGGGCTCTGCTCGTCCTCGTCCGCCGGGGGCCTGCCGGGGCGCCGCTCGTCCCGGGGGGCCGCCTGCTGCGGGACGGACACCGCCGGGGCCGTCCGGGCGTCCGTGACCGCCGCCGTGAGCTGCGGCTGCTGCGGCGCCGGGGGCAGCAGCGCCGGCTCGATGCCCGCCGCCGCCAGCCCCGCCGGGGCCGTCTCCGCCAGCGGGACGCCGTACCGGGCCAGCCGCAGCGGCATCAGCGACTCCACCGGGGCCTTCCTGCGCCAGGTCCGGCCGAACCGGGAGCGCAGGCGGGCCTGGTAGACGAGGCGTTCCTGCTCCAGCTTGATGACCTGGTCGTAGGAGCGCAGCTCCCACAGCTTCATACGGCGCCACAGCAGGAACGTCGGCACCGGCGAGAGCAGCCAGCGGGTGAGGCGGACCCCCTCCATGTGCTTGTCCGCGGTGATGTCGGCGATCCGGCCGATCGCGTGCCGCGCGGCCTCCACCGCCACGACGAACAGCACCGGGATCACCGCGTGCATGCCGACGCCCAGCGGGTCCGGCCAGGCGGCGGCGCCGTTGAACGCGATCGTCGCCGCCGTCAGCAGCCACGCCGTCTGGCGCAGCAGCGGGAAGGGGATGCGGATCCAGGTCAGCAGCAGGTCCAGGGCGAGGAGGACACAGATGCCCGCGTCGATGCCCACCGGGAACACATAGGCGAAGTTCCCGAAGCCCTTCTGGAGGGCCAGCTCCCGGACGGCCGCGTACGAACCGGCGAATCCGATGCCGGCGATGATCAGGGCGCCGGACACGACTACGCCTATGAGCACGCGGTGCATCCGGGTCAACTGCGGCACGGCCACTCGTACTCCCCTCCCCTTGCGTGTTGTTGCGCGCAACAGAGTGGCACACGTGTACGGCGGACGTGGTGCCGGTAGGCTGCTACGGCTTTCCGGTCAGCTCTTCGCGGCGGTCTTCCCGGACGGGGAGGCGCTGGAAGAGGCCGATGCGGACGCGGAGGACGACGAGGGCCCGGACGTCGGCGAACTCGACGCGCCGTCACCGCCGTTGGCGGAGGAGACCGACGACACGGCCTCCTTGACGGCCTTCTCGGCCGCCTTCGTCAGGTCGTCGGCGTCCGGGGTCTTCTCGCCCGCCAGGCCGGCACCGTTGTAGTCCAGGGTGACGACGACGTTCTCGGTCCGGACGACGAACGTCTGCTGCCTGAAGAGCCCTTCCTTCTTCTTCAGGTCGTAGCGGATCGCGGTGGCCTCCGAGCCGGTCCCGGACAGCGGCACCACCTTGGTGCCCTTCGCGCCGTCCACCGCCTGGGCGTCCTTGACCTGCTGGGTGAAGTAGGTGTGCGCCTGCTCGTCGCCGGCGCCCCGCGTGGTGTCCGAGTCGAAGCGCAGCAGCGAGACGTTGAGCCAGCGGAACTGGGAGCCCTTCACGCCGTTGTTGTCCAGGCTGTTCCAGGAGCAGGACGCCCGCGACGACGGGTCGTCCGAGCTGCCCTTCTTGGCGGACTTCACACCCCCCGGGACCAGGTCGGTGAGGGTCTTCTTCGGCAGGACCGCGCACGCGTCGGGCAGCTTCCCGTAGACGGCGGCCCGCACGGTCGGTGACGCGCTCGCCGACGGCCGGGTGCTGCCGCCCGCCGACCGGGTGGACTTCGCGTCGCCGGACTTGGGCCCCGCGTCACCGGAGTCCGAGGAGCAGGCGGCGGTGATCAGGACCGCGGGAACGGCCGCCGCGCAGACCAGGACGCGGCGAAGGCGCTGGGCTCGCTGGCGGGGCTGGGCACGGTCGTCTCGCTGGGCTGCTCGCTGCATGGTTCCTTCACTCATGACGCTCGGTGTTCGTGCGGGTTCCTGCGGGGCCACGGTACGCGGTGAAGCAGCCGCGCGGTCCCGGTTCGGGCGCTCGCCGGGCGGGGCCGGGCGGGGGCGGCCGGGCCGTCAGCCGCCCAGCGCGTCGTCCAGCCGCGCGGCCAGGTCACGGGCCCTGTCCTGCATTTCCTTGCTGTCGGGGACCGCTCCGGTGGCCGTCGGCTGCTCCTCGTACTGGATGGTGACGACGACGTTGGACGTGCGGAACACCACAGTCACCGTCCGCTGTTCGGCCGTCGAACCGGAGGTGCCGAGCTGGTCGTCGAGGTACGCCTCGTCGCCGAGGTCGGAGAGCGTGCGCGGCTGGAGCTCGGCGGACGCGGTCCCGGAGTCGGGGTCCGTCGACCCGGACGCCCCCGCCGCCCCCGACGCCCCGGAGGGGTCCGTGGAGTCCGCGGGCTTCGAGGCGCCCGAAGACCCGGCGGACACCGGGGACTTGGACGGGGAGTCCGTCGCGGACGAGGACGCGGCGCCGCTCGGCGAGCCCTTCCCCGACGCCGTGGGCGTGGGGGACGCGGGCGGCACCGAGCTGCTCGGCGGGGGCAGGTCGGCCGCCGCCTGCTTCTCCTGGAACAGCCGCTGCGCCTGGTCGTCGTCGCTGACGGTGTTGTCGTACGACACCACGCGCTCGAAGTCGACGGAGAGCCGGTCGGTGACGTCGGCCGACTCGACCTTCCAGTGGCAGCCGACCTTGCGATCGGTGTCGTAGGTGAGCGCGGCCTCGCCCTGGTACGCCTGGTCCCGCTGGACCGGGTCGGTGATCCGCTGGATGCCCGGCAGCAGCGCGTCCAGGGTGTCGTGGCCGATCGCGCCACAGGGTTCGGGAAGCGTGCGGTACTTGCCGGGCTGCGCGGCGACCGCGGTCGTGCCGGCGTCGCCCGGGTTGGCGTTGTCCGTGGCGCCGTCGTCCCCGGAGCCGCTGGTGCAGCCGGCCAGCAGCGCCGCGAGGAGGGCGGCGGTGCCGGTTACATACGCCTTCCGCTGCACGGTCGGGCTCCTCTCGACGGTCTCTCGACGCTGGGCGCTCGCTGGATGCTCCAGTGTCCCCGCTGGTTATTCGCTTGCCGCGGCGGGGCGCCCCCTGGAGACAATGTGTATCGCACGCACTGCCGTGGACGCCGGTCCCTTGTCCCTTTCATCGACCTTGGCGCCGCTTTTGCGTTTTGTTGCCACTGAGCCTTTTGTTGCCGTTGCGGGGGAATGAGGAAGTCATGTCGTACGTGGAGATGCCGGGTGCCAAGGTCCCGATCCGGATGTGGACGGACCCGGCGACGGTGGAGGACGTGGCCCTGCGCCAGCTTCAGAACGTGGCCACCCTGCCGTGGATCAAGGGCCTGGCCGTGATGCCGGACGTGCACTACGGCAAGGGCGCGACGGTCGGTTCGGTGATCGCGATGCGGGACGCGGTGTGCCCGGCGGCGGTCGGGGTGGACATCGGCTGCGGGATGTCGGCGGTGCGGACCTCGCTGACCGCGAACGATCTCCCCGGTGACCTGTCCCGGCTGCGTTCGAAGATCGAGCAGGCCATCCCGGTGGGCCGGGGGATGCACGAGGAGCCCGTCGGGCCGGGGGACTTCCACGGGCTGGCCACGGCCGGGTGGGGGGAGTTCTGGGGGCGGTTCGACGGGGTCGCGGAAGCGGTCAGGTTCCGTCAGGAACGCGCCGGGAAGCAGATGGGGACGCTCGGGGGCGGCAACCACTTCGTCGAGGTGTGCCTCGACACGGACGGTGCCGTGTGGCTGATGCTCCACTCCGGCTCGCGGAACATCGGCAAGGAGCTCGCCGAGCACCACATCGGCGTGGCCCAGAGGCTTCCGCACAACCAGGGCCTGGTCGACCGCGACCTCGCGGTCTTCATCGCGGACACCCCGCAGATGGCGGCCTACCGCAACGACCTGTTCTGGGCGCAGGAGTACGCCAGGCACAACCGCACGCTGATGATGGCGCTGCTGAAGGACGTGGTCCGCAAGGAGTTCAAGAAGGCCAGGCCGGCCTTCGAGGCGGAGATCTCCTGCCACCACAACTACGTGGCGGAGGAGCGGTACGACGGCGTGGACCTGCTCGTCACCCGCAAGGGCGCGATCCGGGCCGGCTCCGGCGAGTACGGGATCATCCCCGGCTCGATGGGCACGGGCTCGTACATCGTCAAGGGCCTCGGCAACGAGCTGGCCTTCAACTCGGCCTCGCACGGCGCGGGCCGCCGCATGAGCCGGAACGCGGCCAAGCGGCGGTACTCGACCAGGGACCTGGAGGAGCAGACCCGGGGCGTGGAGTGCCGCAAGGACTCCGGCGTCGTGGACGAGATACCGGGTGCGTACAAGTCGATCGACCAGGTCATCGACCAGCAGCGGGACCTGGTCCGGGTGGTGGCCAAGCTGAAGCAGGTCGTCTGCGTGAAGGGCTGACCGGCCCGCTACTTCGCGTGCCGTACCGCGTAGATCATGACGAACGCCACGAAGTGGATGCCGAAGAGGAAGTAGGCCAGGAAGTACCAGACCTGGCGCTGGTCCTTCGTCTCCTGGGCCAGGCGGCGCTTCTCCGGGGAGTCGGCGTCGCTCATCGGGATTCCCGGTGCACCTTGGTGTTGGACGCCTGGGCGCGCGGGCGCAGCACCAGGAGGTCGACGTTGACGTGGCTGGGACGGGTCACCGCCCAGGTGATCGTCTCGGCCACGTCGTCCGCGGTGAGGGGCTCGGCGACGCCCTGGTAGACCTTCGCGGCCTTCTCCGCGTCCCCGCCGAAGCGGGTCAGCGCGAACTCCTCCGTCCTGACCATGCCGGGCGCGATCTCGATGACGCGGACCGGCTGGCCGACGATCTCCAGGCGCAGGGTCTCGGCGAGGACGTGCGCGCCGTGCTTGGCGGCGACGTAGCCCGCGCCGCCCTCGTAGGTGCCGTGGCCGGCGGTGGAGGAGACGACCACCACGACGCCGTCGCCGCTCGCCACCAGCTTGGGCAGCAGGGCCTGGGTCAGGTTGAGGGTGCCGATGACGTTGGTCTCGTACATCGTGCGCCAGTGGGCCGGGTCGCCGGTGGCGACCGGGTCCGCGCCGAGGGCGCCGCCCGCGTTGTTGACCAGGACGCCGACCGTCCGGAAGGCGGAGGCGAACTCGTCCACGGCCGCCCGGTCGGTGACGTCGAGCTGGTAGGCCACCGCCGAGTGTCCGGCGTCCGTCAGCTCCTCGGCGAGGGCTTCGACGCGGTCCTTGCGGCGGGCGGTGAGCACGACGCGGTAGCCGGCCGCGGCGAGCTGCCGGGCCGTGGCGGCGCCGATGCCGCTGCTCGCGCCGGTGACGACGGCGATGCGGGAGGCGGCGGACGGGGCGGCGGTGGCCATGGCTGCTCCTGTGGCTGCTTCGGTGTCGGTTCCGTCCAGCGTATGTGAGCCCCGGCCGCCGGCACGCGCCGCCCGTGCGGTCGTCAGCCGCCGCCCCGGGGGGCCCACATGATGACGGCCATCCCGGCGAGGCAGACCAGCGCCCCGGTGATGTCCCAGCGGTCGGGACGGTAGCCGTCCGCGACCACGCCCCACAGGATCGAGCCGGCCACGAAGATCCCGCCGTAGGCGGCGAGGATGCGGCCGAAGTGCGCGTCGGGCTGGAAGGTGGCGACGAAGCCGTACACGCCGAGGGAGAGCACCCCGCCGGTGACCCACAGCCAGCCCCGGTGTTCGCGTACGCCCTGCCAGACCAGCCAGGCGCCGCCGATCTCGAACAGCGCGGCGACGGCGAAGAGGGCGGCGGAGCGGAGGATCGGCATGGGGGCAGCTTCGCACGCGCCGGCCGCGCCCCCGGGCGCCGGGTTTCGCGGGGCACGGCCGGGGGGCGGAATACGTGGAGAGGGGTGGCCGTTGGAGGGGTATAGTTGAACCGTCAACAACTTGGAGGGTGAGCGGCCATGCAGTTCGGGATCTTCACGGTCGGTGACGTCACGCCGGACCCGACCACGGGACGTACGCCGACCGAGGGCGAGCGGATCAAGGCGATGGTCGCCATCGCGCAGAAGGCCGAAGAGGTCGGTCTGGACGTCTTCGCGATGGGCGAGCACCACAACCCGCCGTTCGTGCCGTCGTCGCCGACGACCATGCTCGGCTACATAGCGGCCCGCACGGAGCGGCTGATCCTCTCCACGTCCACCACGCTGATCACCACCAACGACCCGGTGAAGATCGCGGAGGACTACGCGATGCTCCAGCACCTGGCCGACGGGCGCGTGGACCTGATGATGGGCCGCGGCAACACCGGCCCGGTCTACCCCTGGTTCGGCAAGGACATCCGGGAGGGCATCAACCTCGCCGTCGAGAACTACGCCCTGCTGCGCCGCCTGTGGACCGAGGAGGTCGTCGACTGGGAGGGCAAGTTCCGCACGCCGCTCCAGGGCTTCACCTCCACCCCGCGCCCGCTGGACGACGTACCGCCGTTCGTCTGGCACGGCTCCATCCGCTCCCCGGAGATCGCCGAGCAGGCCGCGTACTACGGTGACGGCTTCTTCCACAACAACATCTTCTGGCCCGCCGAGCACACCAAGCGGATGGTCGAGTTCTACCGGAAGCGCTACGCCCACTACGGGCACGGCACGCCCGAGCAGGCCATCGTCGGCCTGGGCGGCCAGGCGTTCATGCGGAAGAACTCCCAGGACGCGGTGCGCGAGTTCCGGCCGTACTTCGACAACGCGCCGGTCTACGGCCACGGACCCTCCCTGGAGGACTTCACCGAGCAGACCCCGCTGACCGTCGGCTCGCCGCAGCAGGTGATCGAGCGGACCCTGTCCTTCCGCGAGTACGCCGGCGACTACCAGCGCCAGCTGTTCCTGATGGACCACGCGGGACTGCCGCTGAAGACCGTGCTGGAGCAGCTCGACCTGCTCGGCGAGGAGGTCGTGCCGGTGCTGCGCGAGGAGTTCGCCAAGGGCCGCCCGGCGGACGTGCCGGAGGCCCCGACCCACCAGTCCCTGCTCACCGCGAAGGAGGCGGCAACCGTATGACCGACCGCAGGAAGCTCGTCGTCGTCTCGGCGGGACTGAGCGTCCCGTCCTCCACCCGGCTGCTGGCCGACCGGCTGGCCGCCGCGGTCGGCCGGACCGAGCCGGTCGACATCCAGGTGGTGGAGCTGCGCGACCTCGCCGTCGAGATCGCGCACAACTTCACCAACGGGTTCGCCGGGAAGGCCCTGACCGCCGCGCAGGACGCGGTGGCGGGGGCCGACGGACTGATCGTCGTCACCCCGGTGTTCAGCGCGTCGTACAGCGGGCTGTTCAAGTCGTTCTTCGACGTGCTCGACAAGGACGCGCTGGCGGGCAAGCCGGTGCTGATCGCCGCGACCGGCGGTTCGGGACGGCACTCGCTGGTGCTGGAGCACGCCCTGCGTCCGCTCTTCGCCTACCTGCGGGCCGTGATCGTGCCGACGGCCGTGTACGCCGCCTCCGAGGACTGGGGCGCGGAAGGTCTCGCCGAGCGGATCGACCGGGCGGCGGGGGAGCTGGCCGCGCTGCTGCCGCTGGCCGCCCGGCGGACCGAGGACACGGTGGTGCCCTTCGCCGAGCAGCTCGCCGCGCTGCGGAGCTGACCCTCCCCCCGGCCCACCCGGCCCGCCCACGCGGGCCGGCCGGGGCCGGTCCCGGTGAGAGGCCGGTAAAAAGGGTGATCGTCGGTCCGGCGAGCCCGGCCGGACCGCCGGGAGCCTTGGCAGACTGGTGACGTGCCCCAGACTGTGCTGCTCGCCGAAGACGACCGCGCCATCCGTCATGCCCTGGAGCGTGCCCTGACGCTGGAGGGGTACGACGTGACGGCGGTCGCCGACGGCGTGGAAGCGCTGGCGCAGACCCACAGGAACCCGCCGGACGTCCTCGTCCTGGACGTGATGATGCCGGGCATCGACGGCCTCCAGGTCTGCCGCGTCCTGCGCGCCGAGGGCGACCGCACCCCCATCCTGATGCTCACCGCCCTGGTGGAGACCGCCGACCGCATCGCGGGCCTGGACGCGGGCGCCGACGACTACGTGGTCAAGCCGTTCGACGTCGAGGAGGTCTTCGCCCGGCTGCGCGCCCTGCTGCGCCGGACCAGCCCCGCGCCCGCCGGCGGGAGCCCGGAGAGCCCGGTGCGGGAGGCGCAGGTCTCCGACCGGCTGCTGGAGGCGGCCGGTCTGCGCATGGACCTCCAGGCCCGGCGCGCCTGGCGCGGCCGGCGCGAGCTGGAGCTGACCCGCACCGAGTTCGAGCTGCTGGAACTGCTGGTGCGCAACGCGGGCATCGTGCTCGACCACTCCACGATCTACGACCGGATCTGGGGCTACGACTTCGGCCCCGGCTCCAAGAACCTCGCCGTCTACGTCGGCTACCTGCGCCGCAAGCTGGACGAGCCCGGCGCCCCGCAGCTGATCCACACCGTGCGCGGCGTGGGTTACGTGCTCCGGGAGGACTAGATGGGCCGCCGCTGGCGGCTGCCGGCCGGCCCCCGGCCGAAGCTGGTCTCCCTGCGCACCACCTTCGCGGTCTCCTTCGCGGCCGTCACCGCCGTCGTCACGATCCTCGTCGGCATCCTGTCGTACAACTCCGCCGCGCGGCTCGTCCGCGTCGACCAGCAGTCGGTGTTCACCCAGGTCGTGCGGGACGTACGGGACGAGGTGCGGCAGCAGACGATGGGCCCCGAGGACTTCTCCTCCTCCCGCCCCGGACACGACCTGGTCCGCCCCGCCCGCACCGACGTCCAGGTGCTCGGCGCGCGGGGGCAGATCGTCGACCACGGCAGCCCGGTGCTGCCCGTCACCTCCCGGGACCGGGCGATGGCCGTGGCGCGCCCGGCCGGGGACGTCGTCCAGCACAAGGACGTACGGGTGGACCAGGACCTGTTCCGCATCGCCACCGTCTCGCTCGGCGACGGGCGGGGCGCGGTCCAGGTCGCGCAGGAGTTCAGCGACACCGAGGACCTGCTGCGGGCGCTCCAGCGGCGGACGCTGATCCTGATGGTCGCGGTCGTGGTGGCGGCCGGGCTGTTCGGCTGGTGGCTGGCCCGGCGGATCACCCGCCGCCTGGTGGTCCTCACCTCCGCCGCCGAGAACGTCGCCCGCACCCGGCAGCTCGGCATCCAGGTGCCGGTGGCCGGGCTGGACGAGGTGGGACGGCTGGGCCGCGCCTTCGACCGGATGCTGGGACGGCTCGCGCAGTCGGAGGAGGACCAGCGCAGGCTGGTGCAGGACGCGGGCCACGAGCTGCGCACCCCGCTCACCTCCCTGCGCACCAACATCTCGCTGCTGCGCCGGATCGACGAACTCCCGCCCGCCACCCGGGAGGACCTGGTCGCCGACCTCTCCCAGGAGGCGAGGGAGCTGACCGACCTGGTCAACGAGCTGGTCGACCTCGCCGCCGGGCAGTCCGACGCCGAGCCGCCCCAGCGGGTGGACCTCGCCGACCTCGCCGAGGACGTCGTCGGGCTGGCCCGGCGCCGCACCGGCCGGGACGTCGTGCTGCGCGCCAGCGGCGACACCACGACCCACGGACGGCCCGGGATGCTCCAGCGGGCCATCTCCAACCTGGTCGAGAACGCGGCCAAGTTCGACCCGGACGGCAAGGGGCCGATCCAGGTCGGCGTCACCGGTCCGGCCCGGCCGGGCACGGTGCGGGTGGAGGTGCTGGACCGGGGGCCCGGGATCGCCGACGGCGACCTCGTCCGCATCTTCGACCGCTTCTACCGCGCCGCCGACGCCCGCTCGCTGCCCGGCTCCGGCCTCGGCCTGTCCATCGTGCGGGAGGTGGCCCTGGCCCACGGCGGAGCGCCGTTCGCCTGCCGGCGCGAGGGCGGCGGATCGGTCATCGGGTTCACGGTGGGCGGCGGGCTCGCGGGCGACGCGGGTACCGACGGCTGACGGGGGCCGGCCGCGGGACGGTGCCGTACCGGCGGCCGACGGGCGGGCCGGGCGTTCTCGGTGGGGCTGCCGTATCTTCCGGCCCCGTCGTCAGCTCCCGTCAGCGGTCGTCAGCCGTCGACGGTCGGCCTCGCGCCGTCGCCGTCGCCGTCGCGCCGGGCCGCCGTCAGCATCCAGGCCAGGTTCCCCACCGCCGCCCCCACCGCCACCGTGGCGACGATCACCCCGCCGGTCGCGAGGCCGTCGCTGAACAGGTGCGGGCGCCGGTCCAGGCTGTGCAGTCCGAAGCCGCACAGCTCGTACACGCCGACGGCGGCGACGACCAGGCTGACGACCAACAGGGCCAGCGTCGGCGCGAGGCTGCGGGCACAGACCTCGGCGCCGGACTCCGTCTCCGTCATGTCCTGCATGGGTCCCCCGTCGAACAGGCGTGAGCACAGCCCGGTGGCTGATGGCGGTCGGGAACCTACGATACGTAGGGTCGGCTAGGGTCGGCGCCGTGCGGATCTACATCAGCGTGGACATGGAGGGCGTCACCGGGCTCGTCGACGCCGAGGACGTCCAGCCGGGCGGCCGGGACTACGAGCGTGGCCGGGCCCTGATGGCCGAGGACGTGAACGCCGCCGTACGGGGCGCGCTGACCGCCGGCGCGGCCGACATCCTGGTCAACGACGCCCACGGGCGGATGCGCAACCTCCTCCCCGAGGCCCTGCACCCGGCGGCCCGCCTGGTGCGCGGCAAGCCCAAGCCGCTGGGCATGCTGGAGGGCCTGACCGGGGAGTACGACGCCGCGCTGTGCGTCGGCTACCACTCCCGGGCCGACGCTCTGGGCGTGCTCAGCCACAGCTTCATGGGGCACGAGATCGAGGACATGTGGCTGGACGGCCGCCCGGTCGGCGAGATCGGACTCGCCCATGCCACGGCGGCGGCCCTGGGGGTGCCGGTCGTGGCCCTCACGGGTGACGACGCGGCGTGCGCGGAGATGACGGAGTGGGACGCGTCGGTCGTCACCGTCCCGGTGAAGTACGCCCACGACCGGTTCGCGGCCGAGCTGCGGCCGGTGGCGGAGGCGCGCGCGGCGATCGAGGAGGCGGTGGCCGGGGCACTCGCCACCGCCCCGGTCCGGCCCGCGCCGCTCGCGGCCGAGGCCACCCTCGCCGTCCGCTGGCAGTCCGCCTCGGTCGCGGCCACCCTGCTCGGCATCCCCGGTGTGACGGCCGACGACAGCAGGACGGTCCGGGCCACCGGGCCGCTGCCCGCGCTGTACCGGCAGTTCGGGGTGTGGATGCGGGTGGCGGCCTCGCTCACCGGTCAGCCGCCGTACTGCTGACGCCGAGGACCGGATCACCGGCGCGGGACCAGCGGGGCCGTCCGCGCGGGACCAGCGGGGCCGTATGCGCCGGGACGGTGCGCGTTAGGACGGTCCGCGCCGGGACGGTCCGCGCCGGAATGGTCGGGCCGGTCACCGCGCTCGTGGGCCGGTCACCGCGCCCGGTTCCGGAGGAACACCGCCCCGGACAGGGTGCCGAGGAGCACGAGCGCCGCGTTCAGCGCGATCGCCGTCTTCAGCCCGCCGAGGACGGCCGCGGCGCCCGTACCGGTCATGGCGGCGGTGGCGACGGCGCTCATCACCGGCGTGCCCATGGTGATCCCGATCTGCTGGGTCATCGTCGCCAGCCCGGTGGCCAGACCCTGCTCCCGGTCGGCGAGACCGGACGTGGCGGTCACCATGAAGCCGACGATGACCAGCATGTTGCCCACACCGCCCGCGAAGGTGGCGGTCAGCAGCAGCCACAGCGAGGAACGGCCGGTGCCGAGCCCGAGCAGGGCCGCGGTGAACAGGGCCTGGACCAGGCCGCCGGCCAGCAGCACCCGGGTCGCGCCGAGCCGGCCGATCAGCCGTGGGGCGACGGTGCCGCCGACGACGGTCCCGGCGCCCAGCACGCCGAACGACAGCCCGGCGGCCAGCGGGGAGAACCCGAGCACCTCCTGGAGGTAGAGGGTCAGCAGGAACACCAGGGACGTCTCGGTGAGGAACGCGATCAGCCCGGCGGCGTTGCCCCACGCCACCGTCCGCCTGCCCAGGACGTGCGGCGGCACCAGCGGCGCGGACACCCGGCGCTCCACCGCCCCGAACACCGCCAGCAGCACCACCCCGGCCGCCAGCGGCAGCAGCGCGTCCGGCGCCCCCCAGCCGTGCTCGCCGGCCTGCGTCAGACCGAGGATCACCGCCAGCAGTCCGAGGGTCACCGTGACGGCGCCCGGCACGTCCAGGCCCGGCCGCCGCGCGGGCCGCGACTCGGCGATGACCGAGGGCGCGACGAGGAGCACGGCGAGGACCACGGGCACGTTGACGAAGAAGGCCCAGCGCCAGGAGAGCAGGTCGGTGAGCAGGCCGCCGAGGACCGCGCCGGTGGTGAACCCGGCCGACATCAGCGCCCCGTTCAGGCCGAGCGCCTTCTCCCGCAGCGGGCCCTCCGGGAAGGACGTCGTCAGCAGCGAGAGCCCGGCGGGGGTCACCGCCGCGGTGGCCAGTCCCTGGAACACCCGGGCCGCGATCAGCACCTCCGGGCTCCGCGCCAGCCCGCCCGCCAGCGAGGCCGCGCCGAGGACGACGAGACCGCCGAGGAAGAGCCGGCGGCGGCCGAAGAGGTCGGCGACCCGCCCGAACAGCAGGGTGAAGCCGGCCGCGCACAGCGCGAACGCCGTGCCGATCCACTGGAGACGGGCGAGCGGGAAGCCCAGGCCGGCCCCGATCACCGGCAGGGCGACGTTCAGGATGGAGAAGTCCACGGCCAGCATGAACTGGGCCGCGAGCAGCAGCACCAGCACCAGGCGGAGCCGGGGGGTCAGCACGGCGGTGGCACCGGCCGATCCGGTCGCTGTGACGGACATGGAAGGTGGTCCCCTCTGTACGGCGGAGTTGCCGGGAGCCACGCTCGTCCGGGCCGGCCGTCCCAGCCAGCACCCCCGTACGACCGGCCGGCCGGAGGGTGGTCACGCCATGACCACCCTCGGGCGTCCCGTACGCGCGTCCGGGACGGCAGGATGGACCCCGACCGCCCACCCCGACCGCCCCACCCCGGAGGCACCCATGGACGCGTGGTCCGAGCTGGGAGACTTCCTCAAGTCCCGCCGTGCCGCGGTACGGCCGGAGGACGTCGGCATCGCGACCGCGCCCGCCCGGCGCCGCGTCGCCGGACTCCGCCGCGAGGAGCTGGCCCTGCTCGCGGGCGTCAGCATCACCCACTACACCCGCCTGGAACAGGGCCGCGCGGCCGGTGTCTCGGACTCCGTGCTGGACGCGATCGCCCGCACCCTGCGGCTCACCGAGGACGAGAGCGCCCACCTCAGGGACCTGGCCCGGCCCGCCGCCCGGCGCCGTCCCGCCGCGCCGCGCGCCGAGCACGCCACCGCGTCGGCCCGCCGGCTGCTCGCGGCCATGACGGACGTGCCCGCCCTCATCCTGGACCGGCGGGGCGACGTCCTGGCCTGGAACCGGCCCGGTCACGCCCTGCTCGCCGCGCACCTGCCGTGGGACGGCCCGGACACGCCCGCGGACCGGCCCAACCTGATCCGGATGCTGTTCCTGGACGAGCGGTACCGGGAGCGGTACACCGACTGGACGGAGGAAGCCCACCTCGCGGTCGCCTCCCTGCGACTGGCCGCCGGCCGGCACCCCGACGACCGGGCGCTGGCCGAGCTGATCGGCCGGTTGTCCATCCAGAGCGAGGAGTTCACCGCCCTGTGGGCCCGGCATCCGGTGCGTACCTGCGCCTCGGGGAGCAAGTCGCTGCGCCATCCGGAGGTCGGCACACTGGAGTTGGGCTTCGAGAACCTGTGCCTGCCGGGCTCCGCGGGCCAGCGGATGATCGCCTACACGGCCGAGCCCGGCACCCCGTCGGACGCGGCCCTGCGCCTGCTGACCACCACGGCTCCCCTCCCCGGAGTTCCGCTGATCCCCTGGGCAGGTGACCGGTCGGCCTCCTAGGCGGAACGGTCAACCGGACGCGGCGGGACGGGGCTCGCCTTGGAAGACCTCACGGACGTGCCGGTCCCGATGGGCCGCCAGCGGCCAGAGCACGGAAGTCGGGGGACGTGCTCGGTCGGCGTCAGTGCCGAGCGAACCGGCGCAGGGCGTCGAGTACGGGCGGCGCGAGCGTGTTCGGATGGTCGAAGTCGTGCATCAGATGGTCCACTCCCGGCAACGCCACTCGGCCCGGTCCACCCGCATGCGCGTGGCGCAGGGCGGTCGTCAGGGCGTTCGTCGTGACACAGGGGATCTGGACGTCATTGGTGCCGCACGTCAGCAGCACCTTCGTCCCGGGCCGGAGTGCGGTGGTGGTGTCCGGTGGGTAGACGGCGTCGTCGCTTTTCACGAACCGGGCGTCGGGGCCTTGGAACGCCTCGAACAGCCGGGCGACCGGCGGGGGCAGGTCGGTGGTGTCGACCGGTCGGTTCCCGCGCAGGGAGGAGACGGCTGCGTCGACGGCCGCGTTGACCGCCCGTTGCTGCTCCGGCGTGAACTGGCCCTGCCGGGTCGCTTCGGCGACCTGGTCCTTGAGCTGGAGCGCGACCAGGTCCAGCAGGCGGATCGCCTGCGGTTGCAGAAGCGCCAGACCGGTCGGGCGCGGGCGGACGGTACCGCCCAGCAGCATTGCCGTCATCGCGCCCTCGCTGTGCCCGACGACCAGCAGCCCGTGTGGGTTGGTCTCCGGCTGATCGCGCAATGACTCGTACGCGGCCCGTGCCTGCCGGACGAATGCGGGGTAGTCGAGTTCTTCCGGGTGGTCCCGATAGGCGCCGAGTCCGGTGCGGCCGGTGCCGTACTTGTCGAATCGCAGCGTGGCGATCGCGTCCCCGCCGAGCGTGTCGGCCAACTGTGCCAGTGTGTCCGGTGCCGCCCCGGGCGGTTGGTCGCCGTCGCGGTCGGTGGGGCCGCTGCCCGGCAGCAGCAGAGCCGCCCGCAGCCGTTGCCCTGCACGATGCTCGGGAACGTGCAGGGTGCCGTACGCGGTCGTTCCGTCGGCCGTGAAGACGACCTCGCGGTCGGCGGCGGGCACGAGACCGGGTGTCGCCTCGGCCGGAGTGGCGGTGCCGACGGCCAGGGCCACCAATGCCGCCGCCAAGTGACGAATCACTGGCCTTCCCCCGTCAGACAAGGGCATTCTCGATCAGGGCGACAGTCGCGCGGGGGTCGTCGACCTGGAGAACCAGACGTGCGTACTTCTCGTCGGCGAGTTCGACCACGACAGCCTTCGACGGATCCCTGACGTCCCAGAAGATCTTGTCACCGTCCTGATGGAATGTGCCCGCGGTGATCACACCGGGTACGTGGGAGCCCGGCGCGCGGATTCCTTTGGGGGCGGTGGCGATACCGGGGTCGGCGGTCGCGCCACGGACGTTGGCCAGCGGGATGGTCAGGCGGCCCTTGAAGGCCCAGAGCTTGTCGAGACCCTCCATCACGACGACGAGGTCGTCGCCGACGATACGTATCAGTGCCATGTCAGGTTCCCTTTTCAGGTAAGAGGGCCGAGGTGGCGGGTCAGCGCGGCGGCGACTTCGTCGGGGTTGCCGCGCAGAAGGATGCCCAGCGCGGCGGCCGTGAGAGCGGCTGCCAGGTCGGGGGGAATACCGAGCGCGTCGGCGATCGCCCGGTCGACGGCAGCCAACGCGGCCGTCACCTCAAGGGCGACCTCCTCGTCGACCGGTGCGCGTTCGATCGCCGCGAGGAGAAGCAGATCGAGGTCGGCCGACGTGACGAGCCGCAGTACGGCCGCGGCATCCGTTGCGCCGGCGAGGGCGTCGAGCAAAGAGCGGACGTCGTCGGCGAGGTGGCGGCGCAGAGCCATCAGGTAGAGGCCGCGCTTGCTGCCGAACGTCTTGTACAGGCTGTTGCGGTGCACGCCCAGGTGAGTGACGAGGTCATCGACGGACACACCGTCATACGCGCGCCCGCCGAACAGGCGCACGGCCGCACGCACCGCTTCGTCCTCGTCAAATGCTCTCGGCCTGCCCATGACCACTACGGTAGACAGTTAAGGAACGATCAGTCAAGAACGATCGTTCCTTAATCGCTCGGACGGGATGCTCGCCCACCGGCAGGCATGCGCTTCTGTGTTCCGGGACGCGGGGGAGGGCATGGCGCTCTCCGGGCACCTCGGCCACTCGGACTCGGGCTCCACGCTCCGGACGTACACGCATCCGCTGCCGTCCGGCGAGACGCGGACATCAGGAGACGAGGATGGAGATGCCGTCTCCGAGCAGTTTCAGCCCGAGGACGAAGAACAGGACGGCCATCACGGCGACGTTGTGCTGAGCTGCCCACTCTTTCCAGTTGCCGAGTGTGGTCCTGGCTCGCTCTCCACCGAGGAGGAAGACTGCCAACGGGGCCAGCAGGCCGAGGGTGGCGATCACGACGAAGATCGCCAGCGACGCGATCTCCTGTCCGACCGGCAGTCCTGCCGAGCCGATCGTGGCCCCCGCGGCGATGGTGAGCGGGGCGTTCTTCGCGTTGAGCGCGGCCAGGGCCACTCCCAGCGCGAAGATCTTGACCGGGGTGAGGCGGTCGATCGCGCTCATCCACTTCGGCAGCTTGGCCTGTGAGGGATCCCTCGGGCGCCGGTGCCACTGCCGGGCGCCGAAGACGACGAGGAACAGGCCCAGGACGAGCTTGAGGGCCCCCACCCAGGTGGCGGGGTGACCGTGGGAGGAGGCACCCGTGGGAGAGGCGATCGCCAACATCACCGCGCCCAGAGCCGAGAGTCCCAGGATCCAGCCGACGGTGAAGAGCACGCCGTTCAGCCGCCCCCGGGGCGTGGCGAGTATGAGGATGACGGCGATGATCGGGAGAGGGCTGACGGCGACTGCGGCCGCGAAACCCAGCACGTCACCGAGGACGTGACCCATGGTTGCCTCCGGGTGGCGATCCGGTGGAGCGAGGGGCGGCGGAAGCGGGTGACCCGGCCGCCTGGGCGGCGCAACGGGCTGGAGCCCGATGGACTGTGACGCTGTCTTCGCGGCCACGCGGGAACCGGCTGCCCGGCAACGGTGAAGACGACGTACTCGGCACGTCTCACCGAATTCCATCTTCCTGCGCCTGGCCGGATCTGTCCTCGGGAGCTTCTCGGGACGCGAGGACCCGCCGGCGCCGGCGGGTCCTGCTGCACCGGGCAGGCGACTCCGCAATCGCCGGGGCTCCGAGGTGCCGCCCCGGGTGACCACAGCGCCCCTGACCCGAGATGCGAGGCCGGTCAGCCGCAGGGAGGATCGAGACGTGAGGGCGATCGCGCTTCATGCCCAGGCGCTTGGGGACCCTCGCACCGATCCGCGGCAGGAGGACCTCGCGATGGCTGCGACGACAGGTGGAACCCCGTCGGCCCACCATGAGCACCCGGGCAGGATGGACGGGGTCTGCAACGAGTTCACCGTGTTCACCAAGATCAAGCCGGGCGAGGCGGATGCGTTGCGTGCGGATCTCGCCGCGATGGCCGACGCGGCGAATGACAAGGATGTCCATGCGGCGGTGCGCCAGATCGGCACGCTGCATGACGCACGGCACGTCATCTTCGACAACGACACCAGGTTCATGTTCGCCAGCGTCTTCGACGGCTCCTGGGACACCTACATCGACGACTTCGCCAAGACGGTGGTCGGAGAACGCTTCGACAAGGTCTTCTCACACAGCGAAGGATTCCCCGGCGTCAAAGATCCAGGGGCCAAGGACTGGTTCCTGGCCCACCAGGAACCCGCAGGCGTCTTCGTCAGCGCCTACCCCGATCTGACCGTCCAGCAGATCTACAAGGACCAGCGCGTGGACGAAGCGTTCCAGGAGGTGCTGGACACCCCGGAGTTCCGGACGGCGCTGGAGAATCCGGCCAACGCGGAATTGGTGGCCACACCCGCCTTCCAGAAGTTGCTGGAGGAAGCCTCGGCCTAGGCCCTGTCGTCAGACTCCCGCCTGCCTCGCGACGCCATGCACGCTCCCCCACTGCCTTAAGGGAGTGGGAGGTGCCCCCACTCGCCGCACCGGGCCCCGACCCAAGTACGTCCAGTACGAGGGACGGAGCCCGGCACTCCCCCAGCCTTCGGCCGGGGGGACCCCCAGAGCACGCACCTGACGCCGCAAGGCCCGCCCTCCGGGCGGACGGCGGGAGTTTGACGACAGGACCTAGGGCTCGGACGGCCTGAAACCCGGACATGACCGACCTGCGGACCCGACCCGACGCCGGACCGCGTCGGCGGACGCTGGTCGGCTGTCGCGGTGCTGCCCAAGCGAAGACTGATGTGGAGGCACAAGCGATCATGAACACCGCGGACAGCCGCAGCGAGGCCGGGCGCATCGAGATCGACGACGTCCAGAGCGGGGCCCTACGCCCGCGGCCCGTGCCCTATGAGGGAAAGTTCATCTTCCTGCGCGTCGATGACCGCCACGCCGGGCGCGCCCTGCTGCGGCGGCTGCTTCCGGTGACCTCGGGCGGTCTGCCCAGCACGGACCGGAGCCAGGATGCCTGGGTGGCTGTGGCGTTCACCTACCAAGGGCTGAAAGCCCTGGGGGTGCCCCAGGAGTCGCTGGACAGCTTTCCGCGGGCGTTTCGCGAGGGCATGGCCGCCCGGGCGGAGTTGATCGGCGACGTGGGCGAAAGTGCCCCGGAGCACTGGGAGGCGCCGTTCGGAACGGGCGATGTCCATATCGCGCTGAGTGCCCTCGCCTCCGACGCGGCGCAGCTGAGCGAGAAGTTGGAGCAGGCCCGTGTCGCCTTCGAGGACACGCCCGGTGTCCAGGTGATCTGGCAGCAGGAGGTCCGTCAGCTCCCCACCGGGCGCACCACCTTCGGCTTCCGGGACGGCATCAGCCATCCGAACATCGAGGGCGTCGGACTGCCCGGCTCCAACCCGCAGGAGGCCCCCATCAAGGCCGGCGAGTTCATCCTCGGCTACCCCGACGAAACGGGCAGCCTGCCGCCCATGCCCACCCCCGATGTGCTGGGCCGCAACGGGACGTACGCAGCCGTGCGCAAGGCCCACACCAACGTGGCGGCCTGGCGCCGTTTCCTGCGTGCGAACAGGTCCAGCGCCGAGGAGGAAGCACTCCTGGCGGCGAAGATGGTGGGGCGCTGGCCGAGCGGAGCACCGCTTGCACTGGCACCGGAACACGATGACCCGGAGCTGGCCGCCGACCCGCAGCGCGTCAACAACTTCCTGTACCGGGAGAACGACGACCGCGGCTACCGGTGCCCCGCCGGTGCACACATCCGGCGCACCAACCCCCGAGATTCCACCATCATCGGCGACGCACGGATGCATCGCCTCATCCGCCGCGGCACCACCTACGGCCCACCGCTGCCGGAGGGTGTGCTGGAGGACGACGGTGCCGAGCGTGGTCTGGTCGGAGTGTTCCTCGGAGCCCACCTGGAACGACAGTTTGAATTTATCAAGGCCCAGTGGATCAACGATGGCAACTTCATCGGCTACCCCGGTGAGAAGGACGCGGTGGCCGGCCATCACGGCGGAACCGGCACCCTCACCATCCCGGAGAAGCCGGTCCGGCGTCGTCTGCGGAACCTGCCCAGCTTCGTGGTCACCCGTGGCGGCGAGTACTGCTTCGTGCCGGGGTTGCGTGCCTTGCGCTGGCTCGCGGAGCTGGAGGACTGAGGGCGGTTTCCGGCCGCGGTCTTCCCCACGGTCTTCGAGGAGGGTTCGACACCATGGCAGCACAGTTCGTCCGCTATACGCCTGACGTTGAAGCCCACGATCCGAACTTCGACCGCGATGTGCAGACGGTGATCAGCAAGACCGAGAAATACATCGTCGACTCCGTCGAATCCGGTGGCACCGGGCAGGCCCTGCGCGACGCCCATGCCAAGGGCTACGGGCTGGTCCGAGGGGAAGTCGAGATCCTGGGCGGTCTACCCCCCGAGTACACCCAAGGCATCTACGCGACGCCGGGCACCCACGACGCACTCATCCGCTTCTCCAACGGCTCGCCGCACGCAGGAGCCGACGCACGACTGGGCGCCGCCACCGGACTGGCACTGAAGATGTTCGACATCCCCGGCCCGACCCTGCTGGACGACGAACCGGACACAGGCACCTTCGACTACGCCAACATCAACGGACCGATCTTCTTCTGCAACACGGTCGAGCACTACCTCTTCATCCAGGAACTATTCCTGAACGCGCCGGCCTACTTCTCCCAGGGCCGCCCCGGAGCACATCGCTTCTACACCGACTTCGTAACCGGAAAGGGAACTCTGGACCAGGACAACTGGGCATGGGACGAGTTCCTGGCCTTCCTCCGCCTGGCGAAGACCCCACCGGCGAATGTCCTGCTGTCGAGCTACTGGACGATGGGCGCCGTCCGGCACGGGGACTACATCGCCAAGGTCCGCATCACCCCCGACCCGGACTCCGCCGCCAAGGTGGTGCGCCGCGACATCGACCCGACCTCCGCGGCAGAGGTCTTCCGACCGGCCCTCCAGGCCGAACTCCAGGCACGGCCCTACGCCTTCGACATCCAGGTCCAGCTCTGTACCGACCTGGCGCGCATGCCGGTGGAGGACACGACCGTGGAGTGGCCCGAGCAGCTGTCGCCGTCCGTCACCGTGGCGAAGCTTCGGCTGCCGCAACAGGACATCTCCGGTCCGGAGAACCTGGAGCAGATGGACTCACTGTCCTTCACGCCCTGGCGGGTCACCGCCGAACACGCGCCCCTGGGCAACATCATGCGGGCCCGCAAGGAGGTCTACCGTCGGTCCTCCATCGCGCGTCACAAGCTCAACAAGCAGCCGCGCACAGAACCCCGCAGCGCCGACGAGGTACTCGGCCCGGCCCGGTGAAGGCGAACGCCTGAGCACATCAGCGCCCCTGGCGAAATCAATGTGCCCTGGCCGCCTGAAGGCCCCTCCTGGCACATGACGAGGGCGGTGTCCGAATACCCCGCCCGCCGCCCAAGAAGCCCCGGCTCAGGGCCAGACCAAGCAATACGCCTGATGCCCCGCCTCGTGCAGCCGATGGCTGAAGTCCTGCCACTCGTGCAGCAGTTGGTACACGTTGAACGCGTCCCGCGGGCCGCCCCGGTCCGGGACCGTCGACCAGATGAAGGCCGCCGCGCCGACCGCCTCCTCGCCGATGTCGCGGAGGGGGTCGACGACCGTCATGGGGAGCTTGACGACCGCGTAGTCGGGGTGCAGGACGACCAGTTCGAGGGGCGGCACCTTGTGCAGGGGGACGCCCTCGATGCCGGTCAGGACCATCGCGGCCATCGTCTCCGGCTTGATCTTGGTGAACATGCCGTTCATGCCCAGCTCGTCGCCGCCGAGTTCCTCGGGACGCATCGAGATGGGAACACGGGCCGCGGTCGCGCCGTCCGGTGCGCCGAAGTATTTGTACGTCACCCCCACCCGACCACCATTCCTGCTCCCCGCCCGCAGACGGTCGGCCCGGTGGTCGAACCGGCGGTCGGCCGGCCGGTCCAGCCTGCGCTCCCGCCGCTGGTCGGCCTCGCGGTCGGCCCCGCGCTCGGCCTCCCGGCCGGCCCCGCGGTCGAACTCCCGGTCGATCTGCCGGTCGTACCGCTCGGGCTCACTCGGAACACCCTGTAGACCCTGTGTCTGACGGGCGTCGGACTGACGTGCGTCCGTCTGCCGTGTCTCGGTCGTTTCCTCCGCGTCGCGCCGGTGCCTTCCCCGCCGGGCACGTCGAGGACCCAGGTCATCAGTCCCCTCGCCCAGTCCGCCACCGCGATGCATATCTCCACCCGACTGCTTTTCTAGGACGCGTGGCCCTGCCGCGCAACCCGATCATCGTGTCAGTGACCTCCCCCACGGCCGCCCGCCGAAACGTGCGGTGGAACAACAGTCCACGGGGGTCTTCCCGGCCACTGATCATCCGGCACTGATGAGTACGTGCGCATGGCCTCCATGTATCAGCTCTCAGTCTCGCAGATACCCGGCGGAAGGCGGGGCCTTGATCACCAGGTCGTCCTGATCCGGGCCGTTCCAGGCCGTTCCGGTCCGGATCGTTCCGGGGCGTTCCGCCTGAGGTCCGGCAGAGGTCCGTCTGGTGCCCGTTCGAGGTTTGTTCGGGGTTCGTTCAAGGTCCGGCCGAGGGACGTTCGGGGTCCGTTCCAGGACCGGTCCAGGCCCGACCGAGACCCGGTCCAGGCCCGGCCGAGGCCCCCGTCCAGACGACCCCGCCAGCCCCCGCCCCGACG